>JBBASA010000001.1:0-198218 GCA_040399515.1 Cyanobium sp.
CGGATGGGGAGCAGAAGCGGAGCATCACCCTGGAGTTCCGCCGCTCCACACCGGATGCCCATGTCAACACTGCCGAGGAGGCGGTGGCGGAGTGGTTCTAAAGGCACCCCGCAGCCGGCTCCGGAGCTCTTCCTCCGCCCTGTTCAGGTCCTTCCCCACCACTTGAACAGGTTCATCTTCCGGATCCAGGGCTTCCTGGGTTCTCCATTGTTCTAACAACACCGTCCTGTCGGCTTCTGACGGATCGTTTCCGAGCTTGTTTCGGGTCGCGACCCGCCCTTTGGCTACCTCCAGGCTGACCGGGCAATCGAGAATCACAGCAGGAACCCTGAGTCGTTCCGCCAAGGACAGGAAGGTATAGCGCTGACTCCGTTTCAGGAACGTGGCGTCCACCACGACGGTCAAACCGGCGTTCAGAATCCTTTCTGTCGCTTGAGGCAAGAGGCATTCGTACAGCTCCGTGGTGACGGCTTGGCTGTAGCGATCTCCAACCCTGGGTGGGTGTAACGTCGTTCCCCACAGTCCAAAGAGTCGCCGTCGCTCCACATCGGAGCGCAAATGTATCCAGCCCTGGCGCTCACAGAGCTGAAGGGCTAGATGACTTTTGCCGCTTCCAGTCACCCCATGGGTGAGGATCAAAGCGCCAGCCCCTGAACCCCCACGGCTTCCCTGGGCCTGGTGGATGTAGCTCCAGAGCTGATCTTCCAGCATTGCCCGTTCCTGGGCGTTGCCTGGGCCGAGTTGTTCCATTCTCAGGGCGAGCACTTTGGCCCGCACCAGAGCCCGGTAGGTGAGGTACCACGCCCAGAGGTTGAGCCCTCCGTAGTCACCGCAGGTGATCAACCAACGGTTCAACACCCGCCCAGCCAGGACCGTTTCCCCCCGTTGCTGCAGATCCATGGCCAGAAACGCCACATCACTGAGAACGTCGATCCAACGCAGGGAGGGGTTGAACTCCAGACAGTCGAATCCGAGCACCTCTCCCTGATGGAGCACCAGGTTGTCGAGGTGCAGGTCTCCATGCCCCTCACGCACCCTTCCCTGGGCCAGGCGTTGGGTGAAGTAGGCCTCCAGCCTCTTTCCTTCCGCAAGGGTCCAGTCCTGCAAGCTGGCCAAGGTGGACTCTTCCGGATCGATCCGACGCAGCACCTCCAGGTTGGCCAGTGCCGGTGTCTTCACGGCCTGTGCTGTGCCGAAGGGCCCCTCGGGCGCCGCTATTCCCGCATCGCCGTGGAAGCGGGCCAGACACTCGGCAAATCGCTCCAGTTGCTCACCCGTGACGCGGGACGAGCCCAGGGCCCTGGACAGCAGACCCTCCTCCGCAAACTGGTGCATGCGCACTGCCACCTCGATGACGGGCCCCGATCCCAACAAGCTGGCGTGCTCCACCGGCCCGTGGATCTCTACCAGATCGAGATAGATCTCGGGAGCCAGTCGTTTGTTGAGGCGGAGCTCTTCCTCGCAGAAATGGCGCCGCTGCTCGGGTCGACTGAAATCAACAAAGCCTAGGGCGACAGGCTTTTTGATCTTGTAGGCAAAGGGGCCGGTCAGCAGGACCCAGGAGATGTGCGTTTCCCTCAGGGTGATCGGACCCGTTGGATGGGGGTAGGCCCTGGGGTGGAGCAGGGCTGCGATCAGGGGATCCATCCCGTACCTCGCCCCGTAGATCCTTCAAACGCTACGTTCTCTGGGATCCAGCTCAGAGCCTGCTCAGATGGTGCCTCCCCCTGAGGGTCCGCGGCGGCCGCCCTGGCTGCAATGGCTGATCCTGCTCATCTTTCTTTGGTCGTCCTGGCAGCTGGCCGGGTTGTGGGTCCAGCGGCTGCATGGCTGATGGCCGTGGTTCTGGATTGCCTCGCGGCAAGTGCGCCAGCAGTTGCGCGCACAACCCGGGCCAAACCTCCCACCAGAAGAAGAAGAGCAAACAGGGCCAGGGCTGCCACGGTCAGCAAGGCGAGGATTTGAAGCAGTCCTGTGGCTAGAAGGGTTAGTCCGCGAATCAGGTTGGCCACCGCCTGGCTCACCAGGAGCAGGGTGTTGAAGCGCTCGGCGAGGGCTGTCAACATCGCCAGGATCAAGGTGCCCCCCGCCACACAAACCAGACCCATTCCCAGATGCTTCCACCTGGAGGGTTGACGCCGCCGTTTCTTCCTGGAACGTGTCGTAGGTTGCTGGGCGGGCTGCGGGACTCCCGGTGTAGGCAAGTGCAACGGGCGAATCCTGGGTGGGGGGAATGGGCTCATGGATCCGCGGGTCATGACCGGGCGAGCAGCGGTTTGGGAATGGCGTTGGAAGGGTCAGAGATCAAGCGGGTATCCAGCACCCCGCATCCATCGCTCAAATTCCAGCAGCACCAGCTCGTTCGGACATTCGATCAGGGACAGGTCGTTGACCGTGCAGTCGCCGTGGCCTCCGTGGTGCAGGGTGAGATGGAAGCTTTCACCGCTGAGGCCACAGACCTCAGGATCGCTGCGGACCACCACATCCAGGGCTGAACCGAGCCGGGCAACTCTCCGTCTGAGTTCGGGCCAGGTCATCGCCATGGTGGGTAGGGCCTGGTGGAAAGGAACCTTACCAGCCGTGCCATGGCGCGAGTTCCCAGAAACCGCCGGGAGTCACCACACCGCGCACGAGCAAGAAAGTGTCTTTTGGGGTGGATGGCACCTCTCCTTTGGGCAACCCAAGGCTGCTCCGCTGCTCACCGTTGCTTCCCTCCACCGGGCTAGCGGCCACCACTTCTCCTTCGGGGCTGACGGCCAGCTTCCAGGTTTGGGGGGATGGACCGTCTCCCGTGGCGGGCGTGCGTTGGTTGAGCCAGTTCCGCAGCCGGTTCAAGCGCTCTTCAGGGCGAACCTGAGAAGTGAAAGCAGGGGCCTCTGCTGACTCAGCCTTGGGAGGGGTGGAGAGATTGGTTGCAGGAGGGGGGGGATTGGGCGAAGGGGGTCGCTCTGGAGACTTGAGGCTGGTTTTGGGGGTTGCTGCGGGGCTGCCTGAGGGCCGTGGCGTTGGCAACAGGGTGCTGGCGCCAGTGGCCAGGGCCAGGGCGGCCAGTCCGCCTACGGGCGCACTTAGGCGGCGGCGCAGGGGAACACGGTCGCGCAGCTCTCTTGCCGGGAGGGGCAGGGACGCTGGCACTGGCAGGGGAAGCTGGATCCTGGGATCCAGACGGCACTGGTCGAGCACTCTGACCAGATCCGCCAGTTCCGCATCATCGAGGTGGACCTCCAGGGGAGGGGTGTCGGGCTGGCTGCTGCGCAACTGCATCTGGTGCCCTCCAGTAGCAAGGGGACCAATGCTCACGGGGTCGGTCTCCGCTCCCATGGCCCTTGGTACGCCGCTGAGGAGGTGCCGGGCGTAGGGGATGACGGTGGTCATCAGGGCCTGCAGATGTTCTCGTCGCCCTTCAAGCTGGGGATGGCCCACCCAATCGAGATACCAACCGGTGATGATCCCCAGGGCCTCCCCTCCCTGGCCGGAAGACACGTCGGGAAATCCCTCCACCCTCAACCGGCAGGCATGGGCCCCGAAGCTGTGGGGCTGATACGTCAACGTCTGCTTCATTGCCGCACTGGCGATCGATGCACTCTGCCCGAATGCCTTAGGGATTGGGGTCCATCAAGCTGGCTCTCAGCCGATCAACCCCTCCAGTGCCGGCGGCGAGGGCCAGGGTTTGGATGAGACTTCGGCGATGTTCCGCACCAGCCTGGGGGTTCATCAGACTTTGCACACTGCTGCGGCGGGTGTTCATGCGCTCGTTGAGCAACTCCCGCAGCCGCTCTTCGAAGAGCTTCCAATGCTGGCGGTTGAGCTCCGCGGGCTCTCGGCTGGAAAGCAGGCCACGCACCATCGGGTAGACCCGATCCGCCATGGCGCAAAGCATCTGGATCAGGGCTTCCGTTTCAGCCCCTTCTGGGGTGCCGCGCCGGCATGCTCGCCTAAGGGGGTTGTGGGAACGGAGCTTCCACAGGGCCACCCGATTGGGAAAGAGAGATGAAAAGCCCAGTTGGTGGCCCATCCATAGCAGGGTTTCCCCCCCGTTCAGATCCAGGGCCTCCACGCAGAGGAGCAGCAGATCTAGCCTTTCCAGGCCCTGCCGGGGAAGGGGTTGCCAGTTGGCCTCCGGCAGGTCGCCGTGGGGAGCTGGGGCCAGAGGTTCGGCCAGCGCTGGAGCGGAAATGTTGACCATGGCTGCGATGATGCCAGCGATTGAGCCCTTTCGTCACCCTTTCGTCGTTGCATGGATGCTTCTGATCCTTCTCTCGATCTTCGCCAGTGGGTGCGGGAGATTCCCGATTTTCCCAAACCAGGCATCCTCTTTCGCGATCTCACGCCTCTGATGCGGGATCCCAGAGGGTGGCAGGAGACCGTCCACCGCCTGGGGCTCCAGTGCGATCGGCTCCAACCTGACCTGATCGTGGGAATCGAATCGAGGGGCTTCATCGTGGGAACGGCCCTTGCCACGGCGTTGCGCCTTCCCTTCGCACCCGTGCGTAAGCCGGGGAAGTTGCCCGGTGAGGTGCACGGCATTGATTACACCCTGGAATACGGCACGGATCGGCTGGAGATCCACGCCGATGGCTTTGAAGGCGAGCCGAAGGTGTTGGTGGTCGATGATCTTCTGGCCACCGGTGGCACTGCAGCAGCTTGCGGCCAACTGGTGCAGATGGCCGGAGGCCGGCTGGCGGGGTTCAGCTTCGTGGTGGAGCTGAGTGCCCTCAACGGACGGAGCAAGTTGCCCGCTGACGTGCCGGCCGAATCCCTGATTGTGTATTGATGTGTCCCATTGGGCTGATCAATGGGTGTCCTGCCAGGCGAGCACTTGGTCGAGCTGTTCCAGGGTGATCAGCCCATACCGCCACAGGACCGCCGGTAGAGGGGCCTGCTCGAGAGCTGACTGCCTCAGGCCCAGCTCCATACCGCCCTCACTGAGGCCGATCTGATGTCGCAGGAAGGCCAACAGTTCGGCTGAGGGGGGGGGCTGGCGGCAGTTGCTGATCACCATGTGTTCACGTTGGCGCTGGTCGGAACACTTGGCAAGGACCATGGCTCATGGCGGATAGAAGCCCTCTCCGCAGCAGGGGGATCCGATCCACCTGGCGGAGCACCAGCCCGCGTACCGGCACCAGCAGAGGATGGCGGTTAGAGAAGAGCCGCACCAGGCTGTCGGTGATCAAGAGGGTGAGGCCAACATCGGCCCAACGCCGGCGCGCGTAGCTGGAGCCCAGGTGGGCTGGGGCCATTCGCCCTGCTTGGATTTTTTGGGCCAGGCGATGCAGGGTGGCCACATCCCGCCAGCAGAGGTTGAGTCCCTGCCCGCCCACCGGATGGCAGCGGTGGGCCGTTTCCCCGACGAGGATGGTGCGATCCCGATGCAGGTGGTGGGCCAGGAGTAACCCCACGGGAAAGGCCCGCGGCGATTCCTCCAGCCGTTCAACGTCCACCCCAGGGGGTAGGACTGGCGCCAGGGCATCGAGAAAGGCTGCTGGAGAGAGGCTTTCCAGCTGGCGGCAGCGCCAGGCTGGAGCACTCCAGACCACCTGAAACCGATCCCCGCCCATGGGCAGGAGGGCAAAGGGGCCTTCAGGCCTGAGCCGCTCCCAGGCCATGGTGGCTGAGGCTCCCCGCAGCCTCACCTGGACCGTGATGCACTGTTGTTGGTAGGTGTGCTGCCAAACCCCTATGCCCAGCTTGTCTCTGGTGGGGGAGCGGGCCCCGTCGGCGGCAATAACCCAATCCGCCTGCTGCTCAGCCACGGCTGCGCTGCCATTAGCGAGTGGCCTTCCGAGGAGCAATTGAAGACCTGGCTGGCCCTCCAGCTGCTCGAGTAACACCTCCATCAGGCGGGTGTGTTCCCCGATCCACCCCACTGCCTGGTTGGTCGAGGCTGCACACCTGAGGTCCCGAGGACCAAAGCGGCTGATCTGACGGGCGGCCAGATCCTCCAGATCCAGTTGATGAAAGGGCTGCAGGATGGGGAAGATGGGATCCCAGAGCCCGAGGCGCTCCAGCAGGCGCCGGGAGGAGTGGGTAAAGGCGTAGGCCCTGGAGCGCTCCAGGAGCTGGGAGCGGCTGGAAGGATCCACCAGGGTCACGCTCCATCCGGCATGGTGGAGGGCCAGTGCGGCAAGGGCTCCCGTGGGCCCGGCCCCTCGCACCAGGGCGGCGCAGGTTCGGGGAGCCTGGAGAGTGGAGGGTGCAGGCTTCACCGGAGGAGAGGGCTGGTGGGCAAAGAAAAAGCCGCAGCACATTGTGCTGCGGCAGAAGGGAGATCGGTGGATTTCTCCTCGGAATCCGACGGATCAGCCGATGCCGAGCAGGCCGCGTGTGAAGGCCTCACCGCCCAGGGCAAACTCGGTGGCGAGAAGGGCGATGAAGCCGAGCATGGCCATGCGCCCATTGAGCTTTTCAGCGCGCTCGTGGAAACCCCAACCGTTGTCGGCGCTCACCACTTCCATGCGGGGCTCGGTGGCAAAAGCATTTAGACGGCCGCCGTCTTCGGTGGTGACTTGGGCGCCGCGGATGGGGGCAGCAGATTGGGCCATGGGGCTCCTTTGAAAAGTGTTGGGTGAATTGTAACGCAATGTTGCAGCGGTCAAGGCAGGGCGGTCCGGACGGTTCACCGCCCCCCCAGTCGCATCAGGCACAGCTCCTCAAAGGCTGGGCGCAATAGGTAGGGGTAGTCGCCGACCCAGAGCTTCAGCTGGGGGAGCCAGCCATCGCTGATGGCTCCGACCCGGCTGAAATCCTTGCGCTCGCTCAGCACCAGGCAGCGCACCACCATCCCCTCGCGAATGGTCTGGTGTTTCTTCTCCATGGGAAAGCGCAGCTGGCCCAGGTAGCCCTCCTCGTCCTCCAGCTCCAGGCATAGCCAGGTGCGCCGATCTTCCACCATCTCCAGCCGGCCGCTGCGGTCGGACTGCTCTCGCCGGTCTTCCACCACCTCCCGGGTGAAGAGACGGGCGATCTGGCCTTCGAAAATCGCCGCCGCCGGATAGCGGCGCAGGGTGGCGTTGCGGCGGCCCGCTTCCAGGATCGGTCCCCAGAGGATGTAGAGGATCGTGACGAACCCGGCGACCAGCCACAGGGAGGAAAAACGGCTGTTGAAGGCCAGGGTCTGGCTGATGAGCAGCAGCAGCACCCCGCCGATCAAGGAGATCAACAGCCGCTGCAGCAACTTGGTGGGATCGCCGCAGCAGGCATTGAACTGGGGGCCGGTGGCCACCGCCGGGATGAGCCGGGCCTGTTCGCTCGAGGTGACCGGGATCAGCATGGGGTCGCGATCGCATGGCGGCGGCGATCCCGAGAGAATACGGGGCCCAGCTCCGCCCTGCTGACCTGGGCTCAGAGCAGCCGCTCCAGGCCGTACACCAGCCCCTCCAGGGTCCGCACCCGGCGCACGGTGAGGAGCACCCCGGGCATGTAGGCCGAGCGGTCGATGGTGTCGTGGCGCAGTGTGTAGGTCTCGCCCGCCGCACCGAACATCACTTCCTGATGGGCCACCAGACCCGGCAGGCGCAGCGAATGGAGCCGCAGACCACTCTTCCGTTGGCCGCCCCGGCACCCCTGAAGGGTTTCGTGCTCTTCCACCTGGGGGGCGTTGAAGCTCTTGCCCAGCTCCTCGATCAGTTCGGCGGTTTTCAGGCAGGTGCCGCTTGGGGCATCGGCCTTACGGTTGTGGTGCAGCTCGGTCAGTTCACAGAAGTCGTAAAAGCGGGCGGCGGCTGCGGCAGCCTGCTGGAGGAGCACCATACCCACGGAAAAATTGGGAATCACCGCCCCGCCCATGGAGGCCTTGTCGGCGAAGGCGGCCAGATCCGCCAGCTGCTCCGGGCTGAGGCCGGTGGTGCCAATCACCGGATGCACCCCATAGGCGATCGCCCCCCTGGTGTGCTCAAACACCACCGAAGGGTGGGTGAAATCCACGAGCACGGCCCCCCCTCCGGGGCCGCTCTGGCGCACGGCCTGGCTGGCCTGGCAGAGGGTGCCTTCGAAATCGGCGGTGAGAGCCACCTCAAGCTCCCCCAGCCCCAGCTCCAGGCCTACATCCTTTCCCTCAGCGCCGGGGGTGGTGTCGATGGCCCCCACCAAGGTGCAGTCTGGAGAAGCCTGCACGGCCCTCACCACCTCGGCCCCCATCTTCCCGAGGGCGCCAGCGACTACCACGGGGATGGGCGCAGGTGGTGGAACGGTTGGAGAGGTCATGGGGCCGGGGCAACCCTGGCGAGCCTATGGGGCGGAAGACCGTTTTCCCCCCACTTGTGTAACGCCTCTCCTCTGATGAACACACGGCTGCCCCCCCCTGCTTAGGCTCCTTAACATTGCTCAACTCAAGTCCGCGCATGTTCACCCAGGTCCGTTCCGCCACCCGTCGGGTCAGCCCTGAGTCCATGAACGGCCGCCCCCTGATGCGGGCGGTGTATGTGGTGCTGGAGCCCCAGTATCAGAACGCCCTCACCACCGCTGCCCAGAGCATCAACGAGGGCAACCCGGCCCTGGCCATCGAGCTCTCCGGCTATCTGATCGAGGAGCTGCGCGACCCCCAGAACTACGCGGATTTCTGCGCCGATGTGGCCCAGGCTGATGTGTTCATCGCTTCTCTGATCTTCATCGAGGATCTGGCTCAGAAGGTGGTGGATGCCGTCGCGCCCCACCGCGACCGTCTCAAGGCCGCCGTTGTGTTTCCCTCCATGCCGGAGGTGATGCGGCTCAACAAGCTGGGAACTTTCTCCATGGCTCAGCTGGGCCAGAGCAAGAGCGCCATTGCCAGCTTCATGAAGAAGCGAAAGGAGAAGGGCGGCTCGGCGGGCTTCCAGGACGCCATGCTCAAGCTCCTCAACACCCTGCCCACCGTTCTCAAATACCTGCCGGTGGAGAAGGCCCAGGATGCCCGCTCCTTCATGCTCAGCTTCCAGTACTGGCTGGGCGGCACGCCGGACAACCTGCGCAATTTCCTTTTGATGCTGGCCGATAAATATGTGTTCCCGCCCAGCAGCGAAGGGAGACCCGACCTGCAGGTTTCCGATCCCGTGGTGTTCCCCGACCTGGGCATCTGGCATCCCCTGGCGCCGGGGATGTTTGAAGACCTCAAGGAATACCTCAACTGGAGCGCCAGCCGCCCCGATCTCAGCGAGAAGGCCCGCAAGGGCCCGGTGATCGGTCTGGTGCTCCAGCGCAGCCACATCGTGACGGGCGATGAGGCCCATTACGTGGCCGTGATTCAGGAGTTGGAGTATCGGGGCGCGACGGTGATTCCCGTGTTCTGCGGGGGGCTGGATTTCAGCAGGCCCGTCAACCAGTTTTTCTACGATCCCCTCAACCCTGAGGTGCCCCTGGTGGATGGGGTGGTGAGCCTCACGGGCTTCGCCCTGGTGGGGGGGCCCGCCCGGCAGGACCACCCCAAGGCCATCGGTGCCCTGAAGCGCCTGAACAGGCCTTACATGGTGGCCCTGCCCCTGGTGTTCCAAACCACCCAGGAATGGGAAGAGAGCGATCTGGGGCTGCACCCGGTGCAGGTGGCCCTGCAGATCGCCATTCCCGAGCTGGATGGAGCCATCGAGCCCATCGTGCTCAGCGGCCGGGATGATGCCACGGGCAAGGCCCATACCCTCCAGGACCGGGTGGAGGCCATCGCCGAGCGCTCCATCCGCTGGGCCTCCCTGCGGCTGAAGCCCCGCCCGGAAAAGAAGCTCGCCATCACGGTGTTCAGCTTCCCGCCGGACAAGGGCAACGTGGGCACAGCGGCCTATCTGGATGTGTTCGGCTCCATCCACCGGGTGCTGGAGGAGATGGGCGCCAAGGGCTATGACGTGGCGGGAGTGCCCCGCACCAGCAAAGAGCTGATGGAGGCCGTTCTCAAAGATCCAGAGGCACTGGAAGGCTCCCCGGAACTGGCCATTGCCCACCGCATGACCGTGGAGGAGTACGAGCGCCTCACCCCCTACTCCCAGCGGCTGGAGGAGAACTGGGGCAAGCCCCCCGGCACCCTCAACAGCGACGGCACCCATCTGCTGATCTACGGCCGCCACTTTGGCAACGTGTTCGTGGGAGTCCAGCCCACCTTCGGCTACGAAGGGGATCCCATGCGTTTGCTCTATTCCCGCAGCGCCAGTCCCCACCATGGGTTTGCCGCCTACTACACCTATCTGGAGAAGGTGTGGGGGGCCGATGCGGTGCTGCACTTCGGCACCCACGGCTCCTTGGAGTTCATGCCCGGCAAGCAGATGGGCATGAGCGAAAGCTGCTACCCCGATTCCCTCATCGGCGCCCTGCCCAATCTCTACTACTACGCCGCCAATAACCCGAGCGAAGCCACGATCGCCAAGCGCCGCGGCTACGCGGAAACCATCAGCTATCTCACCCCACCGGCGGAGAATGCGGGCCTGTACAAGGGCCTCAAGGAGCTGGGGGAGCTGGTGGGCAGCTACCAGCAGCTCCGGGAGAGCAGCCGGGGGGTGCAGATCGTCAACGCGATCGTGGAAACCGCGCGCCAGTGCAACCTCGACAAGGATGTGAGCCTGCCGGACGCTGACGCCTCCGAGCTCGATCTGGATGCCCGCGACGGAGTGGTGGGCGCCGTGTATCGGCAGTTGATGGAGATCGAGAGCCGCCTTTTGCCCTGCGGCCTCCACACCATCGGCAAGCCCCCCACGGCCGAAGAAGCCATCGCCACCCTGGTGAACATCGCGGCCCTGGAACGGGAGGAGGAGGGTATCCGTTCCCTTCCCGGACTGTTGGCCGAGGCCCTGGGCCGCACCATTGAGGACGTCTACCGGGGCAACGACACCGGCGTGCTGGCCGATGTGGAGCTCAACCGCAAGATCACGGAAACCTCCCGCCAGGCTGTGGGCGCCATGGTGCGCCAGGTGACCGGCGCCGATGGGCGGGTGACCCTGCGGCAGAACTTTGGCTGGTTGTTCAGCTGGCTGGAGCGCTTCGGCCTCCGTTTCCCCAGCCCCTGGCTTGCCGCCTGCCGCTCGGCTGGCTTTGGCCAGATTGATCAGGAGGGCCTCGACAAGCAATTTGCCTATCTGCGCTTCTGCCTGGAGCAAATCTGCGCGGATCAGGAGATGGCCAGCCTGCTGCGGGCTCTCGATGGTGAATACGTCCTGCCGGGCCCCGGTGGTGATCCGATCCGTAACCCGGGCGTGCTGCCCAGCGGTAAGAACATCCATGCCCTCGACCCCCAGGCCATCCCCACCCGGGCGGCGATCGCGGCGGCGAAGGTGGTGGTGGATCGCCTCCTGGAGCGCCAGAAGGCGGAGCAGGGCGCCTGGCCGGAAACGATCGCCTGCGTGCTCTGGGGAACGGACAACATCAAGACCTACGGCGAATCCCTGGCCCAGATCCTCTGGTTCATCGGTGTGCGGCCCATGCCCGATTCCCTCGGCAGGGTGAATAAGCTGGAGCTCATCCCACTGGCTGAGCTGGGCCGGCCCCGGGTGGACGTGGTGGTGAACTGCTCAGGCGTGTTCCGTGACCTGTTCATCAACCAGATGGGCCTGATTGACCAGGGGGTGAAAATGGCGGCCGAGGCCGACGAGCCTCTGGAGCACAATTTTGTGCGTAAACATGCTCAGGAGCAGGCCGCTGAGCAGGGCATCAGCGTGCGGGATGCGGCCACGAGGGTGTTTTCCAATGCCAGCGGCAGCTACAGCTCCAATGTGAACCTGGCGGTGGAGAACAGCACCTGGGAGGAGGAGGGCGAGCTGCAGGAGATGTATCTCAAGCGCAAAACCTTCGCTTTCAATGCGGACAATCCCGGCGAGATGAACCAGAAGCGGGAGGTGTTTGAGGCGGCGATGAAAACGGCGGATGTCACCTTCCAGAACCTGGATTCCGCCGAGATCTCCCTCACCGATGTGAGCCACTACTTCGACAGCGACCCCACCAAGCTCATCGCCAATTTGAGGGACGACGGCAAGGCCCCGGCGAGCTATATCGCCGACACCACCACGGCCAACGCCCAGGTGCGTTCGCTCAGCGAAACGATTCGCCTCGATTCCCGCACCAAGCTGCTCAATCCCAAATGGTATGAGGGCATGCTGAATTCCGGCTACGAGGGTGTGCGGGAGGTGGCCAAGAGGCTCAACTTCACCCTCGGCTGGAGTGCCACCAGCGGCCAGGTGGATAACTTCGTCTACGAAGAAGCCAACGACACCTTCATCAACGACCCGGAGATGAGGAAGCGACTGATGGAGCTCAACCCCCACAGCTTCCGCCGCATCGTGGGCACCCTGCTTGAGGTGAATGGCCGGGGGTATTGGGAAACCTCCGACGAGAACATCCAGCAGCTCCAGGACATTTACCAGGAGATCGAGGACCGGATAGAAGGAGTATCCAACTAGGGGGCACCCGGATGACACCAGCCCGTGGCATGCGGCTTGGTTGTGTGAACATTCAACGAGTCAATCCATCACCGTTCGCACCACCCGGGCGCTGGATCCCCTTTCGCCCGTGCTCACCTCAATGCCTGCTCTGATGCGTTCCTTCAGGGCTCCCACGTGGCTGATGATGCCGATCATTCGGCCGCCTTCCCGCAGCCGGTCGAGTTCGTCCATCGCTAGCTGCAGATTTTCTGGATCGAGGGTGCCGAACCCCTCATCGATGAACAGGGCCTCTAGCCTCACACCCCCTGATCGCGCCTCCACCGTGTCGGCCACCGCCAGGGCCAGAGCCAGTGAGGCCTGAAACGTCTCCCCCCCCGAGAGGCTGTTCACCTCCCGCTCCTCGCCGGTATAGGCGTCGAGCACCCGCAAGCCCAGACCGGCTTGACGGCCGCCCCGCCCGCCTTCGTCGCTCAGCCTGAGTTGGTAGCGGCCCGAGGTCATCATCTCCAGCCGCTGGTTGGCGAAGCGGCAGATCTCCTCCAGGTAGGCCGAGAGCACCCAGCGTTGCAGAGAGATGTAGGGGGCTGCCTTTCCCTGGCAGCGCTCCGCCACCGCCGTCACCAGCTGGGCGTGTTGCTGCTGCTGGTTCTTGAGTTCCTCGAGCGCCCTGTGGTCCTGGGCCAGGCGGCTGATGTCGTCCTGGGTGCTGCGGGCGTCCCCCAGGCGCTCCACTGCCCTGACCCGCTCCCCATCGGCCGCTGCCAGGGCAGCTTCTGCGGCGGCCAGATCGGGTGCTTCTTCTGGCAGCGTCGCCAGCTCCGCCGATCCCACCACCCCCCGTAGTTCGATCACCTCCCGCTCGTAGGCTTCAATTCGTTGGGCCCAGTGCTGCCGCCGGCTGGCATCGGCGCCCTGCAGGGCCCGTTCCACCTCCTCGGCCGTGGCGAAGGTGGAGTTCGCTAGTTCCCGCGCGAGGCGGGTGCTGGCTTCCGCCAAGCGGCTGGTGACCTCGGCGTGGGACTGGCGGCTGGCTGTCAGTTGCTTGAGAGCCCGTCCCACCGGTTCGAACGCCTCCAACACTCCCTGAGGATCCACCCCCTCGCCCAGAGCCTGGTGAATGCCGGCCTCCAGCGCTTGGGCGCGTGCTTCCGCCTCCGCTGTGGCCCTGTGCAGCAGCGCGATCTGGGTTTTAGCCTCCCCGATTCGCTCCTGTGCCTGGGCTAGCCCTTGGTCGTGGGCCGCCACGGCTCGCTCCAACCCCTCCACCTGCTGGGCCAAGGCCTTCGCCTCCGCAAGCACGGTGGAGGCTTCCTTGGCGGCGGCCAGGGCCGCTTCTGGTGCTCCAGCAGCTGCGCCCGCTTTCTCCATCAGCCCCTGCAGGGCGCCTTGGGCGGAGGCCACCGCTGCGGCCAGCTCCTGGGCCCGTTGGCCAGCGGTATGCACCACCCGCTCCGCTTCTGCGACCTGCCTTTCTCCAATGGGCGTCCCATCCCCTTTGGTGGGAGCTGGGTGGTGGGTGGAGCCGCACACCGGGCAGGGCGCGCCTGCCACCAGGCCCTGGGCCAGCTGGGCTGCCATGCCTTCCATCTGCTGATGTCTCAGGGCCAGCAGGGCCTCCTGCGACTGACGACGCTGGGCTTCTGCCCGGTTCTGGAGGGCGATGGTCTCCTGCTCCTCCTTCACCGCTGAGTGGATCGCTGCGGCGGCATCGGCCTGTTGTTGGGCCGCTTCGGCGGCGCACTGAAGGCCGTTGAGCTGGTCGCGGGCGCTGCGGGCCTGGGTGCTGGCTTCTAGGGCGGCCTGCCGTTCCCGTTGCCTGGTCTCCACGGCGGCCTGGGTGTGGGCCAGCTCAGCGCTGATGCGCTCAAGGCGGTTTGCACTGTCTTTGGCCTTGCCCCTGGCGAGCGACGCTTCCTGGGCCTGTTTCACCAGTGCCGCCACCTCCGCCCGCCGCCCGGCGAGGGCGTTGGCTGCTCCGCTGAGGTCGTCCAGGTTGGGGGGGCGAAGCAGATCCAGCACCACCACCTCCATGGGCAATCCCTGGGCCCCATCCCGCGCCCTGTTGGCTTGCTGCAGCAACCCCTGCAGCTGCCCCTCCAGCGTCATCAGGGCGCTCTGGGCCTCCCGTTGGGCCTCCAGGCTGGGCCGCAGGGATTCCGCCCGCTCAGCCCGCTGCAAACGCTGGCGGTAGTCGTCCACCACTTCGGCCTTCCCCTCCAGCTCGCTGAGGCGGGCGGTGGCCGTTGCGCGGCGGGTCCAGCGATCCAACATCAAGGCCGTGGCCTCCTTGCTGCGCCTGGCTCCCTCCAGAGTGGCGTTGGCCCGCTGGAGGGCGGCGTAGGCGTCGGTAACGATGGCCTCGATGCGGCTCTCCAGAAGATCGAGCGCGGCCTGATCGGCTGGCAACACCGCTTCTTCCTCCTCCCCTCGGTAGGGGCTCCACTCCTGGGCGGCCTGCTGGCGCAACACCTCCAAGGCCCGTGTGCTTTCGGCCAGCTCGATTCGTGCCCCCCTGGCTTTGTCCTCAAGCCAGAACCCTGCCCGCTCAAACACCACCGTGTTGAACAGGGTTTTGAGCAGGGCTTCCCGCTCCTCGGCACGGGCCCGCAAGACCTCGGCGAACTTGCCCTGGGGCAGCAGGATCACCTGGCGAAACTGATCGGCGCTGAGCCCCACCAACCCCTCCACCTCCCGGGTCACCTCCGTGGTGCGGCTGGCGATCGCCTCCCGCTGGCCGCCCTCCAGCCGAAACAGAACCGCTGTGGGTGTTTTTTCCGTGGTTCCTTCGCCCCGGCTTTTTGGGGCGCTGTGAGCAGGGCTGCGCTCCACCAGATAGCGCCGTGCCCCGGAGGAAAACTCCAGGGTCACCCGCGGCACGGCTCCTGGTGCGGAGTGATCCGATCTCAACCCTTTCACATTGCGATCCCCCGACACCTCCCCGTAGAGCGCGAAGCAGAGAGCGTCGAGGAGGAAGGTTTTCCCGGCGCCCGTGCTTCCGTGAATCAGAAACAGCCCCTCCTGGCTGAGGACATCGAAGCTGATCTCCAAGGGGTCGGCATAGGGCCCAAAGGCGTCGAGGCGCAAGAGATGGGGTTTCATCGCTCCTCGCCCTGGCTGGCGTCAGCCAGGGCCTCCTGCAGCAACTGGGCTTCTGCCGGGCTGGCGGAGCGCCCCTGCTGATCGGCAAAAAAGGCCGAGGCCAGATCCCAGGGGGAGGAGGCCTGCCGCACCTGCTGGTGGCGGGCGCTCAGGGAGGCGCGCTCTACCTGGGGGGGGCGATGGCGCAGTTCAGCGATGTAGGGAAAGCGCCGTTGCAGCCTGGACTTGGCCTGCAGGGGAAGGTCCTCGTCGGTAAGGATGGCTCGCACCCGGGCTCCGGTGGCCGTTTCCAGTGCAGGGTCGTGCAAAAGCTCCTCGATCGTGCCCTCCAGGGTGGCCAGGGGCCGACCCACATTGAGGGGTACCCGCTCCACCATGGCCACCCCTGCCCCATTGAGCTCGATCAGGCGCACCACCTTCTGCTGGTGTTGCTCCGAAAAGGAATAGGCCAGGGGCGAGCCGGAATAGGCCAGGCGGGCACCATCTAGGTCCTGGCAGCGATGCAGATGGCCCAGGGCCACCAGATCAAACCCCGCGAAGGCCCCCACACTCACCTGCTCCACATTCCCCACGCTCAACTCCCGCTCCGATTCGCAGGGTTGGCCGCCGGCCACGAAGGTGTGGGCCACCACCACGGAGCGATGTCCGGGCCGGCCGCGCAGGTCGTCCCGCAGTCGCTCCAGGGCCAGCCGGGTGACGTCCTCATGGCGCAGGCGGTTGGTGGCAGGCGCCTGTTCAGCAATCAGGAGAGGACCATCCACTGCCGGATCCAGGTAGGGCAGGGGATAAATCGCCACCGGGGGGCCGCCCCGTCGGGGGGTCACCAGCACGGGCTCCTGGGCCCTGCGAACCTCCCCCCGGATCGACACCCCCAGGGCTGAAAGCAGGGGGTCGTAAACCGAGACCCGCACGTGGGAATCGTGGTTGCCGGCAATGGCGATCACAGCCGCGCCACTGAGCCGAAGCTGGGCCAGGGTGTTGTTGAACAGCTGCACCGCTTCGGCGGGGGGGATGGCCCTGTCGTAGATGTCGCCGGCGATGAGCACCGCATCCACTTCCCCCTCCTTGGCCAGCTCCACGATGCGGGCCATCGCTTGCGCCTGCTCCTCCAGGAGTGAGGTGCCATGGAAAGAGCGCCCCAGGTGCCAGTCGGAGGTGTGCAGGAGCCGCATCAGCTGCTGATCGCCTCCGCCATCCGCACCACCTGGGCGATCGGGCTCACATCATGCACCCGCAGTACCGCCGCGCCGCGCTCTGCCGCCAGGGCGCAAACGGCCGCCGTGCCCCAGAGCCTGGCCCGCGGGCGGGGTTCATCGAGCACCGATCCGATGAAGCGCTTGCGGGAGGGGCCAATCAGGAGGGGAAATCCCGCGGCGGCCAGTTCGGGCAGACGACGCAGCAGCTCGAGATTCTGGGGGGTGGCTTTGGCAAAGCCCAGGCCCGGATCCCAGAGGATCTGCTCGTGGCGCACCCCGGCGGCCAGTGCCTGGTCGGTGGCGGCCTGGAGACCGGCGCACACCTCCGCCACCACGTCGGTGTAGGTGGCCAACCCATCCATGGAGCCGCTATCTCCCCGGCTGTGCATCAGCACATAGGGGCAGCCGGCTGAAGCCATCAAGGGCAGCATGGCCGGATCCCGCAGGCTGCATCCCGGGGCTTTGCCGATGGCGTTGGCGCCGCGGACGTCGTTGATCCAATTGGCGCCGGCTTCCAGGGCGGCCTCCGCCACGGCGGCATGGAAGGTGTCGATGGAGAGCAGGGCGGTGGGATGGGCCGCACGGATGGCCCCAAGGGCCGGCAGCAGACGCTCCAATTCCTTGGCAGGGCCCACCTCTTCGGCACCGGGCCTGGTGCTCTGGGCTCCCAGATCCAGCACGGTTGCTCCCTGGCGCAGCATCCGGGTGGCCTGGGCCAGGGCTGCGTCCACTGTGGCCAGCCGCCCGCCGTCGCTGAAGGAATCGGGGGTGAGGTTGAGCACGCCCATCACCACGGCGGGGCCACCGGGTTGCAGCGGAGCAGGCCACGGGAAGGCGGGGGCAGCCAAGGGGGCGTGGAAGGGTGTGGGCCGATTGTCCCCTGCTGCTGGTCTGGGGCCAGGGCCCGGCGAGGATCTCTCCAGACCTTTGAGCCGGGGCCCATGGAGCTGGTGTGGATCCTTGGAGACCAGTTGCTGCCTGAACATCCCCTGCTGCCGCAGCCAGAAGTAGGCCGATCGGTGGCCATGATCGAATCGGTGCCTCGGGCAAGGCGGCTGCGGTATCACCAGCAGAAGCTGGTCCTGCTTTTTGCCGCCATGCGTCACCACGGGGCGTTGCTGGAGAGGGCAGGCCACCGGGTGCTTTATCACCGGCTGGAGGCGCTTCTTCCCGGATCCACCGGACAGGAGGCTCCTGATAGTGCCGTCGTGTTGGCCGCCTGGATCGCTCTCCATGGGGTGCGGGCGATCCATCTGCTGGAGCCCAACGATTTCCACACCCAGGCCGCTCTGCCCGCCCTGGCGAAAGAGTTGGGGGTGCCGATCCACACCTACCCCAGCCCCCAGTTTCTGCTGCCCCGGAAGGACTTTCTCTCCTGGGCCCAGGGCCGCCGCACCATGGTGATGGAGCAGCACTACCGGCGCTTGCGCAAGCAGCTGGGGGTGTTGATGGCGTCCGATGGAGAGCCGGTGGGTGGGGTGTGGAACACCGACGCCGCCAACCGGCAGACCCGGGCCCAGTTCCGCAAGGCCCGGCCGGTGGTGCCGAGGTGTCCTGAGCCTGAACCTGATCCGGTGGTGCGGGAGGTGGCCGAGCAGGTGTCTCGCCTGTTCCCCGACCATCCAGGCCGGGCTGCCGATCTCTGGCTCCCGGTGACCCGGGCCGGGGCTCTGGCCTGGTTGGACCGATTTATGACGGAGCGGTTGGCGGGCTTTGGCCCCTGGGAAGACCTGATGGTGGATCAGGAGCCCGTGTTGTTTCACTCAGTGCTCTCTCCCCTGCTCAACATCGGCCTGCTCACGCCGATGGAGTGTGTGCGGGCGGCGGAGGCGGCTTTGCTGGGGGGCCGGGCGCCCTTGGCGTCCGTGGAGGGCTTCATCCGTCAGATCGTGGGTTGGCGGGAATTCATCCATGGCATGTACTGGCGCCACATGCCCGACTATGTGGCAGTCAATGCCCTCGATGCCCATCGCTCCATGCCCCGCTGGGCCCATACAGGGGAGACGGAGATGCGCTGCATCGCCCGGGCCATTGGGGATGCCATCCGGTTGGGTTACAACCACCACATCCAGCGCTTGATGGTGCTCGGCAACTACTTCCTGCTGGGGGGCTATGCCCCAGGGGAGGTGTTGCGTTGGTATCTGGAGATGTATGTGGATGCCTACGACTGGGTGATGGTTCCTAACGTAATGGGGATGGTGCTTTATGCCGATGGGGGTTGGTTTGCCACTAAGCCCTATTCCGCTGGCCCGACCTATCTCGATCGCATGGGCGACCACTGCGCCCACTGCCGTTATAACCCAAAGGTGAAGACTGGACCAGAAGCCTGTCCGTTTCAGGCGCTCTATTGGGCGTTTCAAATTCGTCACGCCGAACGCTTCAGGAGCCATCCGAGGATGGCCATGATGGTGCGCCAGGTAGACCGTATGGATGAAATGACCCGGCTGAATTATCTCAAGGAAGCGGAGCACTTTCTGGCCCTGCAGGGATAAGACTTAGAGATAAACCTCCTCCTCTGGGTAACTCACACGCTTGGGGCTGCTCCGTCCGTAGAGAGCCGAAAGCAACAGTAAGATGCCTAGTCGTCCCACAAACATCCCCACGATCAGCACCAGCTGGCCCCAGCGGTTGAGCTGGCTGGTGACCCCCACATCCAGGCCCACGGTGCAGAAGGCCGACATGCAGGTGAAAAACTTCTCCAAAAAGCTGAAGGTCCCTGCCACGGTCTCTTCGCCACCGGCGGTAGGGCCCAGCCCCAATAGCAGGGTCATTCCCACCACAAACAGCCCCGAGGCCACAGCCACCCCAATGGCTTTGAGGATCAGCTCCGGGGCAATGAGCCGCTTGCGGATCACCACTTCCTTGCGGTTGTCCAACGTGGAGCGGGTGGCCCCCAGGAGCAGGGCAAAAGTGGTGGTTTTGATGCCCCCGCCGGTGCCGCCGGGGCTGGCGCCGATGAACATCAAGCCAATCATCAGTAGCAAGCCAGCATCCGAAAGGGTTTCCAGCGACAAGGGAACGGTGTTGAACCCTGCTGTGCGGGTGGTGATGGATTGAAAGATGGTCACCTGCACCTTGTCCCAAAGCGACAGGGTGCTGATCACCCCATCCGGGGCGAACTGCTCGGTGAACAACAAGCCGATGGCCCCAAGGGCAATCAACAGAGCCGTGCTCCTTAGCACCAGCCGGGTGTGCAGGCTCAGGGTGTGAAGGCGATGGAGGCGAAACCGCTTGGTCCACAGATCGTTCGTCACCCGCCAGCCGATGCCGCCGATCACGATCAGGCTGCCGATTACCCCATTCACCACGGGCTGGGAGCGGTACCCCACCAGGTTGTCGCTGAAGAGGCCAAAACCCGCATTGTTGTAGGCGCTGATGCAGTGAAACAGCGACGCCCACAGCCGTGCCCCCGGGTTCTGGATATCGGTGAAGCCAAAGCTGTAGAGGATCACTGTGCCCAAGCCCATGATCACCGCTGCGGTGATCAGAATCGAGTTGAAGGTGGGGCCGATCCCCCCCACGCCGAATTCATCGAGGGCTCGCCCCCGATCTAGCCGGTGCCGGAGTCCGGAACGCCCCTGAACGAATCCCTGCAGAAAGGTGGTGATGGCCATCAGCCCCAGGCCACCGACAACGATCAGCCCCGCCAGCACCATCTGGCCCAGCAGAGTGAGTTCCTTGCCTACATCAATGATCGAGAGGCCTGTCACCGTGATGGCAGAGGTCACCGTGAACAGGGCCTCCCAGAGCCCCACGGAATCGGCGGAACAGGCGGGCGTGGCCAGAATCACGGTGCCGAGCGTGATCACCAGCAGCCCTGTCACCACCGTGAACTGGGGCACAGTGAGATGGCGCCGCCACTGATCCAGGCGGGCCATGGGTCTGGCCAGGAAGGACGTGGGTGCCAAGGCGATTCGTTGAGATCTCACCATATTGAATGCAGGCCCACCGCAGAACAACGGCTTGGATCCCAGCCCCTTGCGTCATCACCTCGTGCTGGCAGGCGGGGGCCATTCCCATGCCCTGGTGCTGCGCCGCTGGTGCATGCATCCCGGTTGCCGCCCACCGGGCACTCAGATCACACTGGTGAGTCGCCACAGCACCCTCTGCTATTCAGGATCGGTGCCGAGCGTGGTGGCGGGTCTGATCCCGCCCGAAGCCTGTCGCATCGATCTCCGCCGCCTCTGCACCCTGGCCCAAGTGGCCTTTGTGCAGGCGGAGATCCAGGGGCTGGAGCCTTCCACCAGGCTGCTCCACCTCCAGGATCGTCCCCCCCTGGCCTTTGATCGTCTCAGTCTGGATGTGGGCTCCAACACCGCCGCTGCCCCAGGGGAGATCCCGGTGAAGCCCCTCGACTCTCTCCTGGCCTGGATCGAAGGCCCAACGCCCCCGGAGCCCCTGGTGCGCGGCGGCGGGGCTTCAGCGGTGGAGGTGGCCCTGGCGCTGCGGGCGCGGGGATTGCGGCCCCTGCTGCTGTTGCGGGGAACGGGCCTCCATCTCGGTGGCCCTGCGGCCCATCGGCTGGCGGAACGGCTCCTTGCGGAAGCCGCCATTCCCCTCCACCGGGAGGCGGAGGAGGGGCTCAAGGCCGATCTCTCCTGCACTGGCAGCCAGGCCCCTCATTGGCTGGCCCAGGCGGGCCTGCCTGTCGAGCCCACCACGGGCAGGGTGCTGACCGACCCCACGTTGCAGGTGCTCCACCACCCTGGGATCTTCGCCAGCGGCGACTGTGGCCTCGTGGCCGCCCATCCCCGTCCACCGTCGGGGGTGTGGGCGGTGCGAGCGGCGCCCGTGCTGGCGGCCAATCTCAACCGAAGCCTGGAGAACCGCCCGCTGGTGCTCTGGCGCCCCCAGCGCTGGGCCCTGCAACTGCTGGGGGATGGAGGGCTGATTAGAGGCCGACCCAGGGCCCTTGCCTTCTGGGGCCCCCTGGCCCTGGGACCGGCCCCATTGTTGTGGCGCTGGAAGCAGCGTCTCGATCAACGTTTCCTGGATGGCTTTTCGGGCCTTCAGCCCATGGGCTCCCGCGGCGGGAAGGCTGCCGCCATGCCGATGGCCTGTCGGGGCTGTGCGGCGAAACTCCCCGCCCGCCCGCTCCAGGCGGCCCTGGCCCGCCTTGGCAGCCTGGAGGGAACCTCCATGGCTCCTCAGCCGGAAGATGCGCCCCTTGTCCAGGCGTTGCCCTCTGGGCAGCGGTTGCTCCAGAGCGTGGATGGGTTCCCCGCCCTGGTGGCCGATCCCTGGCTCAATGCCCGTCTAACGACGCTCCATGCCTGCAGCGATCTCTGGGCCAGCGGCGCCAGGGTGGAGAGTCTGCAGGCCGTGGTCACCCTTCCTGTGGCGGCCGATTCCCTGCAGGAAGAACTGCTGCTGCAGACCCTGGCGGGAGTGCGCTCCGTGCTGGATCCCATGGGCGCCCGGCTGATCGGGGGCCACACCCTGGAGGGGCGGGATGGGGCCGGACTGGCCCTGACCCTCACGGTGAATGGTCTGGCTCCCCCAAGGCGCCATTGGGCGAAGGGTCCCCTGCGCCCAGGCGACGCCCTCCTCCTCAGCCGCCCCATCGGCAGTGGGGTGGTATTCGCGGCCGCTATGGCGGGGGCGGGCCATCCTGAGTGGATGGATGGAGCCCTGGCTGTAATGCAACAGAGCCAGGCGCCGCTGGTGGAGCTGCTGGCGGCCCATGGATGCCGCGCCTGTACGGACATCACGGGTTTCGGCCTCCTGGGTCATCTGGGGGAGATGCTGGCCTGGTCCTCCACCGGGGACGCCGGCGATCCGTCCGTAGAGGTGGAGCTTGAAGGAGCCGCGATCCCCTCTTTTCCTGGAGCTCTGTCCCTGCTGGCCGAGGGGTATGCCAGCACCCTGGCCCCGGCCAACGGAGAGGCCTTGCAAGCTCTCCAGGGCCCGGTGCGCCTGCATCGTCCAGAGCTTCACGACTCCAATTTGCAGGCCCTCCTCATCGATCCCCAAACCTGTGGGCCCCTCCTGGCCGCCCTTCCGGAGGAGCGGGCTGCGGAGGCCGTTCAAGCCCTCAAGGCAGCGGGGTTTGCTCAGGCCGCTCTCATTGGTCGGGTGCGGGCCCGTTCCTAAAAATCATGCCCTCTTCGGGGGCAACCAGCCCTTTCCTCAAGAGGTGATCAGCACCCTCCGCCGCTGATCGCTCTTCCAGATCCACCGCTGTCGCCCGATGGGCCGCAGTGTCTTTGTCGTAGCAGCGGTCGTAGTAGTCGAGCATCTGGCGGCAGGCCAGTTCCATCTGGCCCAGGCGGATCGCCTCCACCGCTATTGCGGTGCGCTGGGGTCCCAGGCGTTTGCTGATCCGCTGGGTGGCTTCCACTAGGGCTTCACGGTCCTGATGGCCATAGATGGCCACCAGATGGTTGAGCCGAACCTCCAGGGGGCGCCGCACCTCCAGCAGGGGAGCAGTTTTCATCTGCCGCCAGAGCTCGGTGGGGATCCGGCATCGACCCACCTGGGCGCTCTCGGCTTCCAGCCAGATCTCCCGGGCCGTGCGCTGCCGGTGCAGGGCGGTTGCGAGGCGATTTTCAAAGTGTTCGCTGCTGGGTTGGGCTGGCTGCCCTAGTCCGCCGAAGCTGCTTCCCCGGTGGTTGGCCAACCCCTCCAGATCCACCACGGCCACGCCTTGGGCTGCCAACGCCAGGAGAAGCTCCGTTTTCCCAGCCCCCGTACGTCCCCCCAGAAGTCGGATGGGCCACGGTTGCCCCACCAATTCCAGCACCCAACGCCGATAGGCCTTGTAACCGCCGTTCAGCAGCACCACAGGAAGCTCCAGAGTGGAGGCCAACCAGGCCACGCTGGCCGATCGCAATCCGCCGCGCCAGCAATGCAGCCGCAAAGGGAGGTCCGGATGGGCGGATTGGGTTGTGATCAGGGCCTCGGCCATGGCCCCCATGCGAGGGCCCACCAGAGCCAGCCCCCTCTGGACGGCGAGCTGGCGCCCGGATTGTTTATAAGTAGTGCCAATCTCTGCGCGCTCAGCATTGCTGAAGAGCGGAAGACTGATCGCTCCGGGGATGTGCCCTTGCTGAAATTCTGCCGGAGAACGAACATCAATGATCGTTCCTTGAAGATCAATAAAATCACTTATCTCTACCATCTCAGAGCAAACCAATTCTCCCATGCCCTACCTGGAAACAGATGGATAAGGTTCTTTTGGTTTCAATGTAGCCGCTCCTCCCGGTTTCCTACACTCGGAGGCTGAAAGAGCTATTGGCGAGTGTTCATGCAACGCAGAAGGGTTCTGGGACTGATCCTGGCCGCAGGTCTGACGCCCATGCTTCCGGGCTTGCTGTCCCCTGGATCCCCCTCGGCTGGTGCTCTGGCCGCCCCCTCCGGGTCTCCCACCCTTCGTCTGAGTGCGATTCCGGATCAGAATCCTGAAAAACTCAACCGTCTCTACCCATTAGTGGCCAAGGTGCTCTCCAAGCAACTGGGGGTGCCGGTGCGCTACATGCCGATGGTGGATTACGCGGCTGCCGTGAGTGCTTTCCGAACGGGTGATCTGGATCTGGTTTGGTTCGGGGGCTTGACGGGGGTGCAGGCAAGGCTGCAGAAGCCGGGGGCCAAAGTGATCGCCCAACGGGACATCGATGCCTCTTTCCACAGCGTGTTCATCGCCAATCCCAGCAGCGGTCTGCAACCGTTCGTGCCCCAGAAAGGTTTGGTGGCGCTCAAGGGCAAGCGGTTCACCTTTGGCTCGGAAAGCTCCACCTCAGGCCGGCTGATGCCCCAATGGTTTCTTGCCCAGGCAGGGGTCAAGCCCCGAGACTTTGCCGGCGCCGCCGCCGGGTTCAGCGGCAGCCACGACGCCACCATCGCCTTGGTGCAAAGCGGTGCTTACCAGGTGGGAGCGGTGAATGAGCAGGTCTGGAAGGCCAACCTGCGCAGCGGAAAGGCCAACCGCAATAAGGTGTTCGTGGTCTGGAAAACCCCTGGCTATCCCGACTACCACTGGTTGGCTCAGCCCGATCTGGATCGGCGCTTTGGCGCTGGGTTCACCCCGCGCCTACAGCAGGCAATCTTGGCCTGGCGTCAGAACGATCCTGATCAGAAGAAGGTTCTTGAGCTTTTTGGTGCTCAGCAATTCACTACGGCCCGCCCCCAGGACTACCAGCGCATTGAGGAGGTTGGCCGGCAGGTGGGACTGATCCGTTAGGCCATCGCGATGGAGCCTCTGCTCACCCTGGAGAGCATCACTGTGCCCGGTCGGGATAGCCCTCGGTTGGAGGGGGTGAGCCTCCAGCTCTGGCCCGGGGAACGGGTGGCCCTGCTCGGTGCGAGTGGTGCTGGCAAGAGCACATTGCTCTCCGTGGCCAATGGGTTGATCTCCCCCCAGGCGGGGCGGGTGCTGTGGATGGGCCATCCCCCTGCTCCCTCCCGTCGTCTCCGTCGCCGCCAGCAAGCGGGCATCGGCACCCTCTGGCAGGACTTGCGTCTGATTGAGGAGCTCACCGTTCAGCAGAACCTCAACAGCGCCCGCCTGGCCCATTGGCCCTGGCACCGCGCCTGGCTCAACCTGCTGTTCCCCCTGGAGACTTTGGCCAACCGCGATGCTCTGGCCCAGGTGGATCTGGAGTCGGATCTCCTGGCCGCTCCCGTGGCAGCCCTCTCCGGCGGGCAGCGCCAGCGGGTGGCCATTGCGCGCCTGCTTCGGCAGGATGCCCTGCTGTGGCTTTTGGATGAGCCTCTGGCCAGTCTGGATCCTCGCCGGGCTCGGGATGTGTTGGGCCTGATCCTGCGTCTGGGCAGAGCCCCCCGGGCCCTGTTGTTCAGCCTGCACCGCCCCGATCTGCTGGAGGGCTTTGATCGGGTGATTGGGTTACGCCAGGGGCAACTCTCTTTTGACCTTCCTGCCGCTTCTCTAGAGCAGGTCCACCTGCGGGAGCTCTACGCCGGAAGCCATCTCAGCCATGGCTGAGCCCCAAAACGCCAGCCAACCCTTCTGGAGGGGTGTGAGCCTGGCACTCCCGCTGACCCTCCTTGTTCCCTCCCTGGTGCTGCTGCCCATCGGGTTGCTTGTGCCCCGCCTGGTGCACGGAGGGGGCATCGATCTGATCGGCCGTTTTCTCCTGGCTGCTCTCCATCCTTCCCTCGAAGCGTCGGTGCTGAACTCCGCCCTCTCCGGCCTGGTTGTCACCCTCGCCATGGCCCTCCTGGGCTGGGCGGTCAGTCTGCTGGGCGGGATCCTGTTGGGTCTGGCCAGTTCCCGCACTCTTTGGACCACCTGCGCAGGCCAGAGATGGCCCGCCAATGGATTTCGCCGCCTTCTAGCCCTTCCCCGTTCCATCCATGAACTGCTCTGGGGGCTGTTGTTGCTCCAGCTGTTGGGATTGCGGCCAGTGGTGGCGGTGGCGGCTATCGCCATTCCCTACAGCGCTCTGGTGGCCAGGGTGGTGGCGGATCTGCTGGATGGCCTGGAGATCACGCGTTTGGAAGCCCTGCGCTGTGGTGGAGCGCCTGCTCCTGGGGCACTGCTCACGGCGCTCGGCCCGCCCCTGTTGCCGGGTCTGATGAGTTACGGCGGCTATCGCCTGGAATGCGCCCTGCGAAGCGCCACCCTCCTGGGGGTCTTTGGTCTGGGGGGGCTGGGTACTGAGCTTCGGCTCACGCTTCAGTCGTTGGAGTTTCGTGAGTTGTGGACAGGGCTTTGGTTGCTCTTCATCGCCATGCTTCTCATGGAGGGGACGCTGGCTGCCTTGCGCCGCCGTTGGTTGGCCCCCAGGCGGTTGCGCTTGTCCAACCCCATCCCTGCCAACAGGGGGCGTCGCCTGGAGTCGGCTGGACAGGAACTGCTCGTTGTTCTGATCGTTCTCCTCCCCCTGTGTTGGCTATTGGCGGGCACGCTGGACGTGCGCTGGAGCGACCTCCTCCGGATTCAGCCCTTGCCACCCATGGGCGCTCCCGATTGGCCTCGGGTGCTGGCCCTGCCTTGGCTCACTCTGGTGGCCAACACCCTTTTGCTCACATCTCTGGCGGCGGCGCTGGCCATCGGCCTGGCTCCTTTTTCCCTGCTGCTTGTTGCCCCATGGCCCGCCGCAAGATACCTGTTGCGCTTTTGTTGGGCTCTCGGTCGGCTCTGGCCTCCCCCGCTTTCGGCCTTGCTGCTGTTGTTCGTGCTGCAACCCGGCCTGTTGACGGCCGCCTTGGCTTTGGGCTTCCACAACCTCGGCATTTTGGGGCGCCTGTTGCTGGAAAGCGTCGAGGAGGCCCCGTCAGGGCCCCGGGAGGCACTGGAGTTGATGGGAAGTGGTTCTCGCTTGGGGTTGCTCTATGGCTCGTTTAGCGCTGTGGCTCGCTCCTACCTGGCCTATGGGGCCTACAGGGCGGATGTGATGCTCCGTGAGACTGTGGTGGTGGGACTGGTGGGCGCCACGGGGCTTGGCAGTCAGCTCTTAGAGAGTCTCACGGCGTTTGCCTGGGACCAACTCCTAGCCTTGGTGGTTGTGTATGCCACCCTCACTCTCCTGGGAGAAGACCTCTCAGATCGGCTGCGCCGCAAGCTTCAAGGCCCTCCTACAACGGCCGTATGCACGAACGCCTGAGTCGTCCAGCCTCCGTAACCCTGTGATGGATATCACCATGAGGTCTTGGCTCGGTGGGTTCTAATCACTCTGCTCTCGGCAACTCCCATGTTCCCCAGGATCAAGCACATCCTCCCTTCGCTTGGAGTAGTGCTCATTCTCCAGGCCGGGTTTCTCGGTGCGATTTGGCTTCGCTACCTGAGAATCAATAGCTCCCCGTCCACCTTCACCGCTCCGAGCCAGCCCATGGTGTTGTGAGGGCTGGGACCAGCGATTCAGAGCTCGCCGCAATCGGTGATCACCACAGCTGTTGTTGGCCTGCCACCATTCGATCCGCAGGCTTCCATGGCCTGCAACACCTCCAAGCCCTCGCGCAGCGCCCCAAACACCACATGTTTGCCATCCAGCCAGGGGGTGACCGCTGTGGTGATGAAGAACTGGGACCCATTGGTGTTGGGGCCTGCATTGGCCATGCTTAACAAGCCAGGTTGTTCGTGCTTAAGTTTGAAGTTTTCATCCTCAAACTTCATGCCATAAATCGACTCCCCACCCGTGCCATTTCCAGCGGTGAAATCCCCCCCTTGGCACATGAAGTCCGGGATGATGCGGTGGAAGGAAGTCCCTTTGTAGCTCAGTTGCTTGCCGCTACGGCCCGTCCCTTTTTCGCCCGTGCACAAAGCACGAAAATTTTCGGCTGTTTTTGGAACAGCATCGGCAAATAATTCAAAGGCCAATCGCCCCGCTGGTTTCCCGCCGATGCTGATGTCAAAAAAAACGCGGGGGTTGCCAGTGGTCATGGATCTGAACGTTGCGATGCCCGATCATCGCGCACCATGACGCCACCAACCCCTTTTGCGTCGCGACCATTGGGATTCAGCTGCTGACCACGTCGGCGTGCAACACATCCATCACGGAGAGCACCTTTTGGGTTTCCTCCTCAGGGAGCTCCAGGGTGATGGCCAGGTTGTTGAGGATGTTTACCTCATCATCGGCGAGGGGTCCATCGGATCTCATGATTTCGGCTGCCACCGCATAGGCAGTGGCTCTCTGGCGGGGATTGAGCGCTTCCGCAGACTCCACCATCAGATGTTGGGCCCCTTTTTGGCGCATGTCGCGCAGCAGGCGGTCCATCAGTTGAACCATCCCCGCATCCCCGTAGTCACAGAAGGGATGGCGGTAATCCAGGGAGTGGCGCAGGGCCCGGGACCCCGCCATGCTCAACACCCCATCCCAAGAGACGGCTGCCAGGGCGATGGCAGCGAACGCACTTGGTGCATCAAGGGTTCTTGGGGGCATGGTGTCTTCTGGTCGCAAGGATGTTCTGGGGGGAACGGGAGCGGTGATGGCGTTGGGGGGCATGAAGGCAGGATGGCTGCTTTCACCTACGCAAACGGTTCGGGGCGAACGAATGTGGTAGCAACTTCAAAATTTTAGGGGAATTGAGTTCCCATCCTTAGGAAAAATCCGTGATTCAAGTTAATGGGGCCGTTCCTTGAAATGGGCGCATGTGCTGCAGGGCCCCTGGGGCAGCACCGCGCAGCGCAGCAACGGGCTGTGCGCATTAAAAACACAGTCTGGATTCCCAACCACCCATTGGTTCTTCCACCATTCACAATCCGTCGGTTGCTCTTGTTGTTTAACCTCCAGAGCGATAGACGAAAGCTCGTAGCGGCCTGCTCGAAAGGTGTATCGGTGGCGCCGCAGTAAAACCAGAAAGGGGCCAAAGCCCCAATCCAGCCACAGGCCAGGATGGGGGATGGATTGCCCTTCTGGGACCTCAACCTGGGCAATGATGCGCTGGGATCCAGCCAAGCGAAGTTCCACATGCATGGGACATCTAGGCGGCGGAGCAGAACTCACCATCCTAAAAAGGGGATTCAACTCCATCTGTACGCCCCATGGATTTCCGGGTTCGCCTCGTCCATGCGGATCCGAACCAGCGTGTGGTCCTGGTCGAGGCCTTTGAAGGAGATCGCCTTGCTGGATCAGCCCTTGGGGAAGCCTCCAGTGCCGAGGAGGCAGAAGATCGGGCACGAGGGCGCTTGCAACAGCATCTTCAGCCTCCCCAGCCCAGGCCTCCAACGCCTGGCCCGCCACCCTCCCTATCCCCCACGGCGGATGTGCCGGAATCCAGGGCTGATGCCGCGCCCCCAGCGCCTCACCTTCCTGCACATCCCCGGTCCCGGGAGGAACCACAAAACGCACCTGAGGATCCGGAGGATTGGAGTGCGGACCTTGCCCAGCTTGATCTGCTCCTGCGCCAGCTGGGCTGGGGGAAAGAGGAGGAGCGGGTGGTTCTGCAGCGCCTGTTTGGCCATCCGAATCGCAGCAGGCTCACCCGTTATGGCGATCTGTTGCTGCTTCGACGGGCGCTGGAGGCCTTGAGCCCCGGGGCCCAGCCCGCCAGTGCCCCATTGCCCATGAGACGCTCCGACCTCCTGTCCCAGTGCGATGGGCTCCTGCAGCGTTTGGGATGGTCGACGGATCAGGCCCGCCAGGCCTTGGAATACCAGTTCGCTGCCTCCAGCCGGCAGCATCTTAGCGATGAGCAGTTGTTGGCCTTCAATTTGCTCTTGGAAGGGGAGCTCTTAGGCACCGTCCAGCCGAGTTGATGGCCCAGGCCCTTGCGTAAACTCGAATTCACTTGCATGGACTGACGGCACCATGGCCATCCCAATCGGCATTAACGGCTTTGGCCGCATCGGAAGGTTGGTTTTTCGCCGTGCCTGTGAATCCACCGACACTGAAGTGGTGGCGATTAATGATTTGATTGATGTCAATTACATCGCTTATATGCTCCGTTACGACTCCACACATGGTCGTTTCAAAGGCGATGTGGATGTGCAGGATGGAGTTCTTGTTGTTAACGGTCGGAAAATTCGTATCACGGCTGAGCGGGACCCAGAGAATCTTCAATGGGACCAGGCTGGTGTCCATACCGTTCTAGAGTCCACTGGATTTTTCCTGACAGATGCCCTAGCTCGCAAGCACATTTCAGCGGGGGCAAAAAAGGTTGTACTCTCGGCGCCTTCCAAGGATGAAACGCCCATGTTTGTTATGGGTGTCAACCATCTCACCTATGCAGGTCAGGAGATTGTTTCCAATGCGTCCTGCACAACCAATTGCTTGGCTCCCATGGCCAAGGTGATTCATGAAACCTTTGGCATTGCCAGTGGTTTGATGACCACCGTTCATGCCACCACAGCCACCCAGAAGACCGTTGACGGACCTTCGGTTAAAGATTGGCGTGGAGGCCGGGGGGCCACTCAAAATATCATTCCTTCCAGCACGGGGGCAGCAAAGGCGGTTGGCAAAGTGATTCCTGCCCTGAATGGCAAACTCACCGGGATGGCCTTCAGAGTCCCCACCCCCAACGTCTCTGTTGTTGATCTGACGGTCAACTTGGAGCGTGGTGCTACCTATGAGGACGTTAAGGGTGCCATGAAGGCAGCGTCCCAGGGTGAACTTTCAGGAATTTTGGGCTACACGGAGGATGAAGTGGTTTCCACTGATTTTCTAGGACAAACATGCACCTCGATTTTTGATGCAGGAGCTGGAATTGCGCTTACCGATACGTTCATGAAGCTTGTGGCCTGGTACGACAACGAATGGGGGTATTCCAGCAAGTGTATTGATTTGATACGCCACATCAATCGTTAAGCAGCATTGCATTGCTTTGCCAGGTGATATCCCACTATGGAGGGATAATCTTGAGCTGCGTAGGCTTCTTTCTCAAGAACCTGTTCCCATTGGGTTGCATCCGAGTAAACGGGATCATTCAGCTTTGCGAGGATGTCGGTTCGATTGGTCACTTTGATGCCCAAAGCTTCTGGTTTGGACTTCAGTGACCCGGCTTTGCAGCTTTGGGCGACGTGGATGCCTTCGTGACTCAGAACTCTCAGGAAATCAACCGATCCTTTTTCAATGATTTTGGGCTGAATCCTCAAGGTGCTCGCCCTGTGGTCCCACTCCGCCGCGGCGCCTTCCTTCAGGGTTGGCTCAATCACAACCTTTGCTCCGGCACGTTTAAGGGCTTGAAGAAGTTCAGTGATGTCCTGGCGCTCCTGTTGAAAGGTGGGTGGTGATTTCAGCAAACGCTGCAGATCAGCCACAGAAAGGTCCGGCTCCCCTTCCCGCCGTTTGTAGAGATAGCGGGTTGAACCATCCGCCAGAATTTCCTCTTGGGGGTGCCATTGAAGATCCGCATCTTCCAGTTGGGAAAGCAAATCCTCGGTGTTGATAACTGACGCGATTCTTGTTTCCGAAGCTACGGGAGGCAAACTTTCCTGAAGGCTTTTGACAACTTTGCTTTGCCGTAGATCATTGACAAAATAGTTAAAGAGATCGGGAATGGTAATTAAGGCCATCCCTGCGCTTGCTAATCCAACAGCCCATAGGTAACCCTTCTTGACCTTGGAAACCCGAACCATTTCCCTGTTGCAACGAATGCAAATGGGTTTTGAATTAATGGTTGATTTATAGCGTACTGGCAAACAGTCGCATGCGGGACATTGATATAGATCCACGCTTAATCATGATTTGGCAAAATTATGCCACACCTCCAGGCGTTTGCGAGGTGTCCACGGGTTTGAGGATGACTTGCGAGGATCAGCGCCTGTGGTGTCGAGTTCCATGCCTCTCTCTGCCCTGGTTCGACAGCTCAAAGAGGCACCTCTGACCGCTGAGCTTCTGGAGCGTGCCCGACGTGCCGATCGACTCCTGCTCAGGGGAGGGGGAAGGGGTGCCCGATCCCTCGTTACAAGTGCCTTGGCCAAGCGTGCAGATGCCCCGCTCCTGGTGATCGTTCCCACTCTCGAGGAGGCGGGCCGATGGGCTGCCTTGTTGGACATCATGGGGTGGAGCAGCCAGCTCTATCCCACCAGTGAGGGTTCGCCTTACGAGCCCTTTGATCCCACCACGGAGATCATCTGGGGGCAGATGCAGGTGCTCAGCGAGCTCCTGCAAGGCTCGCCCCTGGCGGTTGTGGCCACGGAACGGGCCCTTCAGCCCCACCTCCCCCCGCGGGAGGTGGTTGCCGCCCGTTGCTGCACCCTGCGAAAGGGGGAAGCGGTGAGCCTCGAGTCCTTGGCCCAGACCCTCACGCGCTTGGGATATGAGCGGGTGAACTCGATTGAACAGGAAGGCACCTGGAGTCGTCGTGGCGACATTCTCGATGTCTTTCCAGTCAGCGCCGAACTGCCAGTGCGCCTGGAGTTTTTTGGAGATGAATTAGAAAAACTCCGCGAATTTGACCCGGCAAGCCAACGTTCTCTTGATGCTATTGAGCAGGTGTTGCTGACCCCCACCAGCTTCAGCACGCTGGTGGCCGATGCCCTTCGGGACACCGCCCTGCCCGGGCTGGAGAGCCTGCTGGGAGATCAAGGTTTTGCCAGCCTGATGGAGGGCGGGACGCCGGAAGGCCTGCGACGCCTGCTGGGTGTGGTGTGGCCCCAGCCAGCCAGCTTGCTGGATTACCTCGCCCCCAAAACCTTAATCGCCGTCGATGAGCGTCGCCAATGTCTGGCCCACGGCCAGCAGTGGTTCGATCACGCTGCCGAACATCAGCAGGAGGTCTGGGCGGAATTGAACACTGCTGCTGGCACCCCTTCCCCTCCCCTGCCTTCCGGCCTCCACAGTCCTCCCACAGAGGCACTGGCGGAGGTGGAGGCCTTCCTCGGTGTGGATCTCGCGGAACTCTTCCAGCGGGATGATGCAGCCAACAGTTTTGACCTGGCAGCCCGACCCGTTCCGGCCCATCCGAATGCCTTTGGCAGGCTGGCGGAAACCGTGCGGGGCTTTCTCAAGGATCACCAGCAGGTGTGGTTGCTTTCGGCCCAGCCCACCCGCGCCGTTGCCCTGCTGGAGGAGCATGACTGCATCTGCCGCTTTGTTCCCAATCCCGGGGATGTTCCGGCTATTGAGCGACTCCTGTCTCAGAACACGCCAGTTGCCCTGAAAACTCGGGGAACAGCTGAGCTGGAAGGGGTCCTGCTGCCCGCCTGGAAGCAGGTGTTGGTGACGGACCGGGAATTCTTCGGCCAGCACAGCTTGGCTGCAACGGGTTTTGTCCGCCGACGTCGGCGGGCCGCTAGCCGGACAGTGGATCCCAACCGGATGGTGCCTGGGGATTTCGTGGTTCATCGAAACCACGGCGTCGGTCGTTTTCTCAAGCTTGAAAAGCTGGCGATCGCCGGGGAGGCTCGCGACTACCTGGTGGTGCAGTATGCGGATGGTCTCCTGCGGGTGGCGGCCGATCAACTGGGGAGCCTGGGGCGTTTTCGAGCAACGGGGGAAGCCATCCCCGAGCTGAACCGCATGGGTGGCACGGCTTGGCAGCGCACCAAGGAGCGGGCCGCCAAGGCCATCCGCAAAGTTGCGATGGATCTGGTGAAGCTCTACGCAGAGCGCCACCAGATCAAGGGATTCGCCTTTCCCCCCGATGGACCCTGGCAACAGGAGTTGGAGGATTCCTTCCCGTACGACCCCACACCCGATCAGCTCAAGGCCATTGCCGACGTCAAGCGCGATATGGAGCGACACCAGCCCATGGATCGGCTGGTCTGCGGGGATGTGGGGTTTGGCAAGACCGAGGTGGCCATCAGGGCCATCTTCAAGGCCGTTACTGCTGGAAAGCAGGTGGCCATGCTGGCTCCCACCACAGTCCTGGCCCAGCAGCATTGGCGCACACTCACGGAGCGCTATGCCCCTTATCCCCTAAAGGTGGCCCTGCTCAACCGTTTTCGCACCACGAATGAACGAAAGGCCATTCAAGATGGCCTGGCTTCAGGCCAGGTGGATGTGGTGGTGGGGACCCACCAGTTGCTCGGCAAAAGTACTACGTTCAAGGATCTTGGCTTGCTCGTGGTAGATGAAGAGCAGCGGTTTGGTGTGCAGCAGAAGGAAAAGATCAAGGCACTGCGAAAGGATGTGGATGTACTCACCCTCAGTGCCACTCCGATTCCCCGGACCTTGTACATGAGCCTGTCCGGGGTTCGGGAAATGAGCCTGATTACCACTCCCCCTCCCCTCCGCCGACCCATCCGCACCCATCTGGCGGCCTTTGATGAGGAGGCCATCCGTAGTGCCGTTCGCCAGGAGCTCGATCGGGGCGGGCAGGTGTTTTATGTGGTCCCCAGGGTGGAGGGCATTGAGGAGGGGGCGGAACGCCTGCGTTCCATGTTGCCCGGCATGCGATTGATCACGGCCCATGGCCAGATGCCTGAGGGGGAGCTTGAGAGCGCCATGGTGGCCTTCAATAGCGGCGAAGCCGATGTGATGCTCTGCACCACCATCATTGAAAGCGGTCTGGATATCCCCAGAGTCAATACAATTTTGGTGGAAGATTCTCAGAAATTTGGCCTAGCCCAGCTCTATCAGCTTCGCGGACGGGTGGGCCGCAGTGGGATCCAGGCCCACGCTTGGTTGTTCTATCCAGGCGAGGCCTCACTCAGCGATGGGGCCCGCCAGCGACTCCGGGCGATCCAGGAGTTCGCCCAACTCGGTTCGGGCTATCAGCTGGCCATGCGCGACATGGAAATTCGAGGTGTGGGCAATTTGCTGGGGGTCGAACAGAGCGGCCAGATGGAGACCATTGGTTTTGACCTCTACATGGACATGCTTCAGGAGTGTCTGGCTGAGCTGCAGGGTCAGGACATCCCCAGTGTGGATGACACCCAGGTGGATCTTCAGCTCACAGCGTTCATCCCAGCCGAGTGGATCAGTGATAATGATGAAAAGGTGGCGGCCTATCGGGCGGCGGCCCAGTGTGAGAGCAAGGCGGCCTTGCTCGAGCTGGCGGCGGGCTGGACTGATCGTTTTGGTCCGATCCCTGGACCCGTGCACAGCCTGCTCCGCCTGCTGGAGCTGAAACTGCTGGCCAAACGCTGTGGTGTCTCGCGGATTAAACCGGAAAAACCCAACATCGTCCTGGAAACCCCCATGGAGGAACCTGCCTTCCGTCTGCTGCGCCAGGGGCTCTCCACCCATCTCCATGGCCGGTTGCTATACCAGGCGGGGTCCGCTGGAGCAGCGAAGATCGTGGCCCGAGGCCTGGGAGCCCTTCCCGCGGACAAACAGGTGGAAGAGCTCATGGAATGGCTCGAGAAGATGGCGGCCCAGATCCCCTCACCGCATGGGACGGCTGAAGACCAGGCACTAGGGAAAGGCACCACCGCTGAGGCGCCGGTGCTTGCGATCTGAGGTCTTCGGCTGTCTATCGCGCCAGCCTGCGGGCCAACTCTTCGGCGCTTTGCATGGCCCCCTCCACCCGGCCAAAGCCCGGGCCCGCCATGAAGTCTCCGCAAAAACCAAGCTGGAGCTGATCATTCCAGCAGAGGTCTTTGGGGAGGGCGGGCTGCAAGGGGAAGGCTGCCCCCCATCGCATTAATTGACGTTCGCTCCCGTCCGGGGCCTGGGGGGACAACCAGGGGCTCAGCACGTCCATCAAGGATGCATGAAGGGCCTCGATCACAGTCTGCTCCTGCTCCGCTGTTGCGGTGAGGCCCAACTGGCGAGCCATGGCAGATCGGGATCCATAGATGCCGATGTGTTCCGCGGCAAAGATGGCATTGGAGTGGGCTACGACCGCGCAGGACCCATCCTGTTGCGGCTGGATGCAGACCCTCCAAAGCCCCCAGCGTTGTTGAGCACTGGGTTCAAAGGCCAGCAGTCGAAAGGGTAGGGCAAGCCAATCGGCCGCATGATCTGGGGTAAGCCGGAGCAAGAGGGAGCTCCGGGCCTCAAATCGCAAGGCGGCAATGGACGCTAGGGCGTGGTTCAGAGCAGCGTTTTGGATCCGCTCAGCCAGTTCCTGCAACGGAGGAGTGGTCCAGCCAAAGGTCAGCCGGCTGCGTGGATGGGCAAGAAGTGTCCCTGTCAGGACCAGGGCGTCGCTCTCAGAGAGCACGGAGCCCTCCGTGTCTTTCAGCAACCAGCGATCCCGATGGCGTTCAAGGCTGCGAATCAACGTGTTGTAGCTGGTGGTCAGCTGGCCATCCCCTTGATGGAGCAGCCCTTCACAGATCTGCTCCATGCCAGGTGTGCCCTGGAAACAGCGACCCTCCAGTAGGGGATCCTGCCCTTCATGGGGGAGAATCTCTGCGGCTTCGTTGATCACGGCCATCCCACCCGTCCATGGTTCCACCCACCCCTGCTGCAACAGAGGGGAGAGCACCTCTGGCGGGGAAGAGGTGCGGATGTTGAACAGGCTGGCCCCATGGTTGATCCTCAGGGATGGATCTTTTCTGGACCGTCTCGTCGCCGTTCGTCCCCCGGGTCCCCTGCCCGCTTCCCAAAGGCTGATGGATGCCCCCTCCCATCCGTGCCGGCACAATTCAGCCGCCAGGGTGCACCCAGCAACCCCAGCACCGATAATGGCCAAACGGGACGACGGTCGATCAGAACTGAGGACTTTTGAACCGTTGCGTTGGCGACTGGTAATCGGCCTTTGGGACAAACCTGATTAAGATCTGCTTATAGACTAGCTTCAAGGAACCTGCTCAGCACAGAGATAGGAATTTCAATATCGTTCTTTGCATTAATGCTGGGGACAACGGCAAAACTGTAAAGACCATCACGCAACGCTGCCAATTGAAAAAAATCGGGTCGAATGCCATGACCCTCTTGAAAGATTTCCAACACCTGACAACCTGGAGTGAGATACATCAGGTTTGTCAAGGCCGCCCCATGGGCTGAGATTACATGAGTGGCGTGCCGAAATCGTTGGATTTGCAGCTGTAAGGGCATCGTGTCAAGGTGAAGGAGTTCAAACCCATGGCGGGAAAGATGGGTCATGATGACTTCTTCATTCCTAACTTGCCGAAGATGTGCATCGCCACGTGAAACGTAGATCCGCTTGCTGGATTCACAGTTTCCCAAACCTCTTTCGGCCCCTGCAATCAGTCTCTGGGAGAGTTCAGAGATGGTGGCTGGACTCAAGGCATCAAAATGTCCTGATGTGCTGTAGCGCGTATGCCGATGGGAAAAACTTGTGATTAATCTCTCAAAACTCCAGCCCACGTTCCTCTGAGCAGGGGGCATTCGGATCAGTTGTTCGCATGGCACATCCAGGAAGGCCAGTGAATCTCTTTGCCAGGAGGCCAGGGTTTGAGGAACGACAATCTTAAATGCTTCTCCTGTGATCTTGCCATAGGTTTCTGCGGCCAGGATTCGTGGCAGCGCATCAAGAAACCAGTGAAAGTAGTTCGATCTGGTATTGAGGTAATCGATGAGGACGCAAGCATTCTCATCGAAGGACCTGATGGGACCCTTTACGTACCGCCAAATCAAGGATGCTGTCTCTTTTGCGTTGAGAGTCCGAAAAGGAATGGTCTCCTCGATGACGGCCAGATGGCGTTCTAAGCCGATCCAATCAGGCCCGAGACAACTGGCCTGAGGAGAAACTTTCAAATAGCCCCCAGGCAAAAAGAATGGTTGGCAATAAATATCTATGCGTTGTAGTGGTAAATTCCACAAATTTCTCAAATTCATGGCGTAATTCAATTCGCCGCCCGCACTCAGCAGAAGCCTTCTTCCCAATGTCGGTTCCTCCTAGGCCGCCATGCCATCTTCGCTGAGCCACAACGCCAGTCCTCCTCCCCGTCCCCGTGCGGCCATCCAGGTCAGCCCCGTTTCTGTTTGCTCCCTGGCAATGAGTGCGAAGAAGGGTTCCCTACCAGAGGTGGGCTTTGGCAGTGCAATGGAGAGCAGATTCCTCCCGGCCACCTCAATGTGAAGTTGATGGAAATGAAAGCAGAGCAATGGGCGTTTTTGAACCAAGCGTCCAGGACCCCAAAAGCTGAGCTTCATTCCCAAAAGCTCAACTGAATTGATGAGTTCCAGCTGCTGTTGGTCTGAGGCCCTGATTTGAAGAGTAGCCTTCAATGCGCGTAGGATCTTTCCGCTGAGGGATGAGGGCTCAGGATTCTTTTTCCCCCAGATCTCTGCCAGTTTCCAGTCGCCAATAAGACCGTCTCGATGCACATTGCTGCCAACTTTGCGACTCTCTCGCTCCAGAGACCGCAAATGTTGACCGCTCGGAAGAGCCATGGGTTAAATGATTGATATCCACTCTATCGGATCAGCCTGTTGGTTCAGCACTTCCGGGCAAGGAGCTGCTCGCCAATTTTTCCCGGATCCGTCACCTGTTCTCCTGCGATCAATTCCTCCGCTGCAACCCATTCACTTTCTTCAAGACCGCCAGGGGTTTGCATGATCAACTCCACTTCACACTCCCGTGGGCAGTGAAAGGTCATGACCTCAAAGGGAAAAACAACCTTTTCGAGGTAGTAGGTGGAGAGACCACGAGCACGGACAATGACGATTCGATCTGTGCAGTTGCGATAACTGCAGAGGATTTGGGTGTGGGTGTTCACGGGAGTATGACTGAGATTTGACCATCAAGACAGATTTCCCAAGCTGATTCAGTCTCGTCTGCGACGGTTCTAAGATTTAGGCTGATTTACCCATCAGCTCCGTCGCAGCCATGGTGGAGCGCCTGAAAACCATTCACCCAGGTCATCGTTCTTGGGATCAAAAGCACCTTTGGGCCCAACCTCACCAATATTCATATCTGCGAGAAACCGATCCAGACCAGGTTTGGGTAGGCCTTCCAGTTGTTGCCGCTGAGCTTGCTTCAACCAGCCCCAAACCGAAGGATCCCGATCTGCAAACTTCTGCACGTAGATGCGTTCATTGAGATTGACAGGTTCTGAGTTGGCAATCCTCTCGATGATGTTCTGAAGCCTGAGGCGAGTGCTTGGGGTAAGCATCTGGGCCCGACCGGAAAAGGTCCTGTATTGCTAGCGAAACGACCGAGTTTAAATGTGGCGAACCACACCAAACCCTGTGCTTTGTCAGCACTTCCCCTTCTCGCTTTCTCTCCCCTAGGACGCAAAGCCACGGATCAGCAAATCCACAGCTGCCTGGGTATCAGCCAGGAGCTAGAAAAAGTGTCCACCGGACTTGTGCAAATGTGCCATGACGGAGGCAGTGGTCGATGGCCGGTCTCTCCGCCTGAGGGTCAAGAATGGCTGGAGAGAGGGTCCCACCAGTTCCCTCGCATGGAAGACAACGCTGCCCTTTCGTCCATGGGTCCCCGCATCCTGCACCCAGCCCAGATTCACCCGTTCCACTCCTTTGCGGGAGCTCAGGTCCGCCTCACGCGCCTGGAGGAAGGTGCACCAAAGGGGTCCCGCCCCTGTGTACGCATGGCCGGGTGGGAAGCAGAAGGCGACCTGATTCCACTCCTCCGGTTCCACTCCATGTCTCTCTGCACCTAAGGGATGTAACGGATGGGTCCACTCCTTTTCGAGGTTTTACCCTGTCTCCTTGGGGGGATGCTGCTCGGTTGGAGGTGGCCCGCATTGCCGGTTTTGCTGGCTCCGCTGTTGGTTCGCTGGGGCGTGCCCCTAAGTGTGACGGCCCTTCTCTTGCGCTCCACCCTGTCTTTCAGCCTTCTGAAGGTGGCCCTTGTGGCCCTAGTTGTGCCTTTGCTGGGTTTGGCGGTTCTGCTGGGCCTTTCCCCTTTGCACACTCGGTTGAAGGATCCCGTATTGATCCTTGGTGCTGTCGTTGGCAATACAGGCTATTGGGGGCTGCCCGTGGCACTGGCCCTCCTCCCCCAACCAGCCATGGCCACCGCTGTGGTCTACGACGTTGCAGGGACCCTCATCACCTGGTCCGCAGGGCCATTCATGTTGCCTGGTGCCCAGGGGGGGCACACCAGGCGGTTCAGCACCCTGTTGGCCAGTCCGGCGATGCAAGGGCTGCTTCTCTTCTTTGTCATCCACCTGTCCCCATGGAGTGGGGCATTGGCTGGCTTGCTTTGGTGGCCTGCACGAGCGGTGCTGGTGATCGCCCTTGGCGTATTGGGCATGCGCCTTGGCCTCACCCTGCGGCATCGCTCTTTCCACCTTCCTTCGGGTCTTCCCTATGCATTGGCCTTCAAGCTTCTGTTGATTCCAGCCCTGGTGGGGCTGCTCGGCACAGCGTTGGCCTTACCCGCCCTGGATCGTCAAGCGCTTGTGTTGCAAGGTGCAGCCCCTACGGCTCTCTCGGTGCTCCTGATGGCCGAGGTCCATCAAGAATCGGGACCGGTGGCCTCCACGTTGGTGATCTCCAGCACATTGGCTGCCATGGTGACGGTTCCCCTGTGGTGGGCATTCTTGGCATTCATGCAGTGATCCCCGTGCCAGCGGCTTCATGACAATTAGGCGTTTGCCAACCCTTTCGTGGCGGGTCTCCTGTCTATTGCTGGCCACCTTGTTGCCTTGGGCCGAACTCCTGGCTGCCCCCCCTGCCGGGTCTCTGGCGCTCATTCAGGAGCGGGGCACTCCTCTGCCATCGGGTCGTGTGACTGGCGGCACACAAGTGCCCCTCGAGCGGGCGGAGGGAGGGGATACCCCTGTACTTACGTTCAGCTCCGACCGTGGCTCCGTGCGACTGCTCTTGGACACGGGGGCAGCCTCAGCCATGGTGTCTCCTGCTCTCGTGAGGCGTCTTGGTCTGGAGAGTTGGCCCCTCTCCCGTGATCAGTTTTCCCTGGCTGGAGGTGGAGAAAACTGTGCCCATCTTCCGCTCTCCAAAACCCGTCTTCCTGAGCTCCATTTAGCTTCAGGAAGCAACCAACGCCTCTCCTTGCGGCTCAAGGGGGTGCAGGCTTTTGTCCTTCCTGTAGTGGCCTTGCCCCAGGGCATCGATGGCGTGCTGGGGGCCGCCACACTCAAACAGGTGCCTTTTGGGGTTGACCCTCTCAACGGGCGCGTGTTCTTTGGTGGCCCTGCGCTGCAATGGCGTATGCAGATGCCTCCCCGGCCGGAGGTGATTCCTCTGGTTTGGCGGCGTGGGGTGCCTCTGGGTGGGATACGGGTGAGGTCTGGTTCCGATGGCAAGATCATGCAATGGGATTCCCTCATCGACACCGGTGCGGAAGGCCTTTTTCTGACCCCTGAACGGGCGGCCCAGCTCCGTCCCTTGGGGGCGGGGCAGGCCGCCCGTCTGGTCGGTGTCTGTGGGCAGCAACAGGTGTGGCGCCAACGGCTGATGGGAATCGGCATGGGTCCGCAAGCCCCACCGATTCAGACCCATGAGGCCATCCTCATCACCAATCCGGTGTTTTCCCTGCTTGGAGTGGAGGCCATTGTGGGTCAGGAGCTTCTTCGCTTCCGGCGCCAGCTGTGGCGGTTGGATACGCATCCCCCACGGCTCGAATTGTGGTAACACGACACAGAAAAGCCCTCACAAGGGGATGTGAGGGCTTTTCCGGAGCTGCCAGGGAATGGCGCTCGGGTCCGACGAGGGGCATCGACGTCGGTATCAAGGTTCTAAAGCGGACTCCGTCGGCGTCGGGGAGGTTCAGAACAATTGGTCACATTTGAGTCTCCAGGTTCCTGAAAGCCAGGGGAGCCCACTGGGCCAAGAGCTGCTCGTGACGGACGAGGGCGTATCGGCTCTGTTCACTGGGCTGGGCCCTGTACTGATCGCGAAGGGACTGCAACTCGGCCTCCATGGAGTGGAGGACAGGATGGTTCTCGTACACCGCTTTCTGGCAACCCCTGAATCTTAACTGAATCGAAAGATTCATCCCGTCTTCTCCGGGGGGCCGGGACCGACCTTGTCGGATTCGGAAACCCTCCTTGTTTCGCCATGGGTTGCCCATACCATCAGAAGGTTTGGCATGACTCGGCCATGAACCTGGGGGAGGTCTACCTGGAATCCCTGTCCACAGGGATCATCACCCAACAGGAAATTGACTGGATCACCACCCAGCAGGCTGACTTCAATCGGGAGGAAGAGGCCATGGCCCTCAGGATTGGTCGCTTGCTGGATGAGGGAACCCTCCAGATTGGCTGTCGCTTGTTCGAGCAACCCTCCATGCAGGTTGGGCAAGTCCCTCCTCTGGCTTAACTCCTCTCTTGCGACACCCGCAGAGCTCCCCCACAGCTAGACCCGTGCCCTGCAGTACAGCCAAAACAATGGTCTGCCACCTGGATCGGGGCAGTTGCACAGGCAGCCTCCAGCAAATCTCTGAGGTGGCCCCCGAGGGGAGAAGCAAGCCCGAGCATTTGGTTGAAATCACAGTCGTAGAGCTTGCCTTGCCAATCCACACTGATAAGGGTGCGGCACATCACACGCTCGAGGTTGTCAGGCACATGGTTGGCCCGCAGGAGGTCCTTGTAGGTCTCTAAGGACCCTTCTCGTTCGAGATGGTCAGCAAACCGCTGAATCGGCATGTTGCTCATCACCTTGAGCTCGTTGAACACCACGCCGTGCTTTGCCAACTCAGTTTTATAGCTCCTCTGCAAGCTTTGTTGTTCCGGCGGCAGGGTGGGTCCGAGGGGATTGAACACCAGATGGAGCTCCAGTCCGGAACCCTCCAGTCCATAACCCTCCTGGTTGAGTCGCCTCAGCCCTTCCAAGCTTTTGGAGAACACCCCTCTTCCCCGCTGCCGATCAACGTTCTCAGCCTCGTAACAGGGGAGTGACGCCAGGATGGTGACCCCCTGGGATGCCAGAAAGGCGGCCAGATCCTGCTGTCCTTCCTCCAGAAGGATGGTCAGATTGCAACGATCCATGACAGCCACCCCCATGGCCCGTGCCTCCCGCACAAGAGATCGGAACTGGGGATGCAATTCCGGTGCGCCGCCGGTCAGATCGAGGGTTTGCAGCTGTTGCGCTCGCAGCACTTGGGGGATCAGGGCAAGGGTTGCGGCATCCATTTGCTCTAGCCGCCAAGGCCCTGCATCCACATGGCAATGGCTGCAGGCCTGATTGCACGTGTAGCCCAAATTCACCTGCAGGGTCCGAAGTTCCGCTCTCTGGAGATCTGGAAAGGTTGCTTGGGGTCCCACACCCATCCTGGTCAGCTCCCGTTGGTGTCTTCCTTACAGGCTTATAGGCCAACGCCACTCCCTGCCCCTCCGCACAGGAGGATGGGGTGAATCACGCCGACGCGGGATGCCCATGCAGCTCCAAAGCGCGACCTCCACGCCTGACGCGCTGAGTCTTCAACCCCCATGGGGCTATCGGCCCATGGCCTGGCTGGGACTTCTGGTCAATCTGCTTATCCTCCCCCTCACCCTCCAATTCATTTTGGTGGATCCCTTCTGGCGAACGGCCAACATCACCATTGCCGCTGCAGGGGTCTTGCCAACGGCCGTCCTGGGTGTGATTGCCTCGATTGCGCTGTTGCGATGGCAGCATTGGGGCCAGATTCTGGCCATCGTGGCCCTATCCCTGAGCCTTGCTGTTTGTTTGCCATATGGGATCGTCAGGTTGGTGATGGTGGAGCCGGGGCGGTCCCTTCTGGCGATTGCAGCTCCGGTGGCCTGGGTGATCAACGCAGCCGCCCTGGTCTTCTGGTGTCGCCCCAGCATTCGTTCCTACCTCACATAACTGTTGCATCTGTGACAGTTCCATCCCTGTCATTGCCGCCATTGTGCTGACATGGCTTGGAGTTCTTCATGATGGTTTCGTTGCGACCACCAGGTCTGCCCGGACCCTCGGTACCTCATCTGCTCGTGCCGCGGGTCTATCGGTTGGTGGATGCCCAGGGCAATCCCCATCCTGTACTGGATGACCTTTACGAGACCCAGGAGGGTGCCTGGGCCGAAGCCGTCCTTTGGTGGCACTTGCAGGATTCTTCCAGCCAGGACTCCATCGGCATTGGGGTGGAGGTCAGTACATCTAATGGGGAATGGCGGACCATCCGCCACCCTTGCTCTTGATGGATCTCAAAATGAGGCCTTTCGCCTGAAATTGTTTCTGCTGTTACAGAGGAGGGGTGGGTCCTCCCTGTGTGATGTGGAAGTCGACCTGCACTGTTCCCCTTCTCCATGTCACGAAGCCATTCGTCCATGGGCGGACCATCCGCCATGGACACCTTTGATCGTTTGCGTGAGCGTTTCGCTGATCGACTCCACGAGCCTCAACTCCGACGGTTGGCGTTTGCTTTACTTGCCACCGGTGCTGGCCTTGCTCCCCTGATGGCGGGTTCCGCTCAGGCAGCTCTCAGCAAGATGCCCACCGATGGAGCTGACACGCTCCTCATGCTGATCGGCTCGGCGCTTGTCCTGCTCATGACCCCCGGCCTGGCTTTTTTCTATGGAGGATTCACCCGCTCCAAGAACGTCTTGAACTGCATGATGATGAGTTTCTTTCTCATGGGACTCATCGGCGTCCTGTGGGTGGTTATCGGCTACAGCCTCAGTTTTGGGACAGGATTCCAGAGCCCGTTCATCGGGGGGCTGGAACATTTCATGCTCAACGGATTGGGAGGGCCCCTTGGGGATGGTCCCCTCGCTGATGGGTTCGCCATCTCCTCCAGTTCCTTTGCCCTCTTCCAGGGCATGTTCGCCATCATTACCCCGGCACTGATTTCCGGGGCTCTTGTGGAACGAATCAGCTTCAAGGCCTGGTTCTGGTTCTGTCTTCTGTGGAGCCTGTTTGTTTACAGCCCCATGGCCAAAATGGTCTGGGGTGGCGGTTTCCTTGGTCCCTTCGGCCAGATCGGAGCCCTTGATTTTGCAGGTGGCACCGTCGTTCACATTGCCTCAGGTGTGGCTGCTCTCGTGGCCGCAGCAATCATTGGTTCCAGGACCACCTGGCCTGATAACAAGCGACCACCGCACAATGTTCCCTTCATCCTTCTGGGTGCCGGCCTGCTCTGGTTCGGCTGGTTCGGCTTCAATGGGGCCAGCATGTTTGCCTCCAAAACAGCGGGCTATCCCTTCCTGACCACATCCACCTCTGCATCTGCTGGTTTGCTGGCCTGGTGTCTTCTTGAGTGGTTCAAGGATGGCAAGCCCACTGCTGTTGGCGCCGCTACGGGCGCGGTGGCAGGTTTGGTGGGGATCACGCCTGCGGCTGGTTTTGTTTACATGCCTGCCTCCATCATCATTGGAGCTTTAGCGGCACTGGCATGCTTTATTGCTGTTCGCATCAAAGCGGCCATCCAGTTCGATGATTCCTTGGACACCTTTATGGTTCATGGTGTTGGTGGAACCCTAGGTGCCCTGCTGACGGGTGTTTTCGCGGAGAAATCTCTGGTTCCCGCGGACTACTTTCCGCTTTCAGCCAAAATCCTGGAAGAAAGTGGCAACTTTGGCATGTTCATTGCCCAGCTCAAGGCCGTGTTGTTCAGCTATGGCTTCGTTGCCCTCGCTACGGCCATCATTCTCTACATCCTCAAGGCCTTCATGCCTCTTCGTGTGAGCCCTGAGGAAGAAGAACGTGGTCTGGACTTTGTCGCCCACGGCGAAGAAGCCTATGATCCAATGATGAATTGATCTTTTGCACTTACGACCATGAAAATGATTACTGCGATGATCCGACCCTCCAAGTTGGATGCTGTCAAAGATGCCCTCGTTGCCATCGACATCGTTGGCATGACCGTGACCGATGCCAGAGGTTTTGGACGCCAAAAGGGGCAAGTGGAACGCTATCGAGGCACGGAATTCAAGGTTGATTTCCTACCCAAGCTGAAGGTGATGCTCATCGTTCCAGATGAGAAGCTGGAAGCTGTGATCTCCGCCATCAGCACCGCTGCACGCACCGGTGAAATTGGGGATGGGAAGATTTTCGTCAGCCCTGTGGAAAATGCAATCCGCATTAGAACCGGTGAGAGCGGAGTTGACGCTCTCTAGATTGCTTTTCTGAATCAACTTCGGAGTCATCAGGTCTTGGGAGATCTGATTCAGCCACGAATCAGATCTCCCAAGGCTTTTTAACTCTTACGACCCAAGGCTAGTCCGTTTTCGCTGAAGAGTCCCTCAAAAAGGATGGAGCTCAAATACCGTTCGCCCGTATCAGGTAAAACCACGACAATTGTTTTGCCAGCGAATTCATCCTGCATCGCTAGCCGAACTGCAACGGCTGTTGCTGCCCCACAGGATATCCCCGCCAGAATTCCTTCTTCACGGATCAATCGTCGTGCCATGGAGATAGCCTCTTCATCACTCACCTGTTCCACCCTATCGACCAGGGACAGATCCAGGTTCTTGGGAACAAAACCGGCCCCGATCCCTTGAATTTTGTGAGGGCCAGGCTGGAGAGGAATTCCAGAAAGAGTTTGCCTGATGACAGGACTGGATGCGGGTTCGACGGCCACTGAAATCAGGGGCTTTCCCAATGTTTTCTTGATATACCGGCTCACACCGCTGATTGTTCCTCCTGTGCCAACCCCAGCAACAAAAGCATCAACGCATCCCTGCGTATCGTCCCAGATTTCAGGACCGGTCGTGTCATGGTGAATCTGTGGATTGGCGGGATTGACAAACTGCTGCAACATCACATATCGCTCGGGCTCCGACTCAGCCATCTCTCGAGCGGCGTGGATCGCACCTCCCATACCCAGTCGTCCTTCCGTGAGCACAAGATGGGCTCCATAGGCCGTGAGCAACTTTCGTCTTTCCAGGCTCATGGTTTCTGGCATCGTCAATGTCAGCGGGATTCCCCGAGAAGCGGCGACAAAAGCAAGGGCGATGCCCGTATTGCCACTGGTTGGCTCTATCAGTTCTTTCCCAGGACCGAGCAAGCCGTCTTTTTCAGCCTGCCAAATCATGGCTGCCCCGATGCGGCATTTCACGGAGTAGGCGGGATTCCTTCCCTCGATTTTTGCCAGAATCTTCGCTTTGCATCCGCTGGTTACACGGTGAAGCTCAACCAGAGGCGTATGACCGATGGTGAGGCTGTTGTCACTGGAGATCCCACCCATGGTGGCTGCCCTGCTGAAACCACCCTAATCAGCGTGCTCTCCTCAGGGTTTGTCAAGCGACCTGCCTACATGGCCTTTTTCCCCTCGCTGCATAAAATCTTTGCAAGTTCAGACGATCAGTGTGAAAACTGCCCTAGGCGGTCCTGTCGGCTGGTTGCTGATCCTTCTCTCGATCTCCGTCCTCACAGTCACATTTGAACGATTGCGGTTTTGGGTTCTCTGGTGGAAGCGGAGAGCCCACTTCCGAAACCAATGGTTGGAATCCTTTCGCCAAGGTGGCACCAGCCCCCTGCGCTGGATGGAGGAACGGGATCATGAAATGCGTTTTGCTCAGTCTTTCCTAGAAGCAGCGAGCGTCATCGCTCCTTTAACAGGTCTGATTGGCACGGTTCTTGGCTTGAGCCGTCTGTTGTCCGCCATGGGATCGGAGATGATTCTCCCTCCAGGAGGCGATCTCGGTGGTTTTGGCGACGTGCTGGTCAGCACAGCCCTGGGATTGTGCATCAGCCTTCTGGCGACCGCGACGTTTCACCTCAACAATGGGTTGCGCCAGTGGCAGCTGTCCCGATGGCAACGGGATCTGAACCGCCAATCCGATGTGTCACCCTCGAGTTCATGACACTGGCTTTTCAGTCGCTGCTGATGGTCGTCTTGGTGGTCTGTGGGGCCGTCGTTCTCATCCCCATACGCTTGCTGAGCCCTGATCCATCACTTTCGCCAGCGCTCCGTTCCGGGCTTCATCAACCAGGTCTCTGGGTTGTGGAAAGCCTCAAGGGACAGTGGTTTTTAAACGGTGCTCTTCATGCCAAGGCTGACCTTGTCTCCCTGCTCAAGGAGCAAGGTCAGAACCAAATGATTCATTACCTCCCTTCTGACGCCCTTCCCTTGCAAAGAGTCACCACCTCCTTGCAATGGCTTCGTTCACTGGCTCCGAGCGCCGTTGTTCTTGAACTCCCACCTCAGCAGTTCAGGCCATCTCCATGATCGAATCCCGTGGTTCAGGACAACGATCCTTGATGCTGGATGCCTTAGGGCTCAGTCTCCTCAGTGCTGTTCTGGCTGCTTTTGGGATCTGGACCAGCCTCACTTCCCAAACCATTGCCCAGCAACCAGCGTTGCGTGGAGTTATGACGATCCACCTCAGTCGGACAGGGGCATTGCGACTTTGGAATCAGCCCATCCTTCCCCAGGACCTTCCGATGCTTCTCCAGAAAGCCCATGCCCGATCGACATCGGAGCAGAGAGTTGTGGTGAGGTTGATTCCTGATCCGCAGGTGCCCTGGGGGGTCATCCATCGCATGCTCACCCGGCTTCAGCCCAATCCAAAGGATCGGAATTGGGTTCTCCAACTGCAGTTGCCATGAAGACCAGCCCGACTGTGCCGAAGCAGGTGCATGCCTTGTTGCTGGCATTGATCAGTGCTGTGGCACTCCATGGGCTTCTCCTCTCCTACCTTCAGCTACAGCGAAACAAAGCGACCTTGCCTGAAGGTCTTCAAAGCAGAGATAACACTCCGGAGCTCCTCCAGTTTTCTGCTCAGCCAACTCCGCTGACCAAACTGGATCTTCTGCCCTTGCCACAAGCGCGAATCTTGCCTCCTCCCCGTGTCCAGGCGCGAGCGAAACCTTCAGGAGCCAAACAGAAGTCTCAAGGAAGGATGGCCGCCAAAGCTGCAATTCAGACGGTCAAAAAGATTCGACCTGTTGGTATGGGTCCTATGGCTCCATCCTCACCAGATCTACCCAAGGATTTAGCAGACGCCGTAGAGGCCTTGCGTCTGTTCACACGATCAGCCGATCATCCATCTACTCGGGTGGAAAACCAGCCGAAGATATTGAGCTCACTGTTTCCAGCACAATTGGATGCCTACGACAAGCTTTGGGCTCAGGCGCGCCCTCAACCCAGGGAAACGGTGGCCAAGCTCAATCTTTCCTTGGCTGAACTGCCTATTGAGATTCGTTCAATCTCTCTTCAACAAGCTCAGGACAAAGAGCTTTCAATCCGCCATCATCAGTTTGTTGTGTTGCACGATCGGGTTGCTCTGTTCTGGCTGGACGGACAAAGATTATGGATTTTGCAATCCTTCAATCCACCAGCGTCAACGACTGGTTCCACGAATGAATCAAAGGGGTGACTTGACAGGCAGACGAAGCTCAAACCGTGCTCCTCCCCTGCTGTCATTTTCTCCAAAAACCCACCCTCCATGAGCAAGGGCAATCTGTTGCACGATTGCCAAACCCAACCCGCTTCCTCCTCGGTTTTGTCGATAGCGAGAGGAATCACCACGATAAAAACGATCGAACATATGTTCCATATCTTGCTCACTCAAGCCAACGCCTCGATCGTGAATGCCGATCCGAACCCAATCAGAAGTTAACTGTAGCTCAACTTTGATCTCACTCCCGATGGGACTAAAGTGCAAGGCGTTATCAAGGAGGTTCAGCAGGGCTCGATGTAGCCTCCTTCGATCTGCAAGAACAGTTGGCGCGTTTGACTTTTCATCATGCTCAAGGATAATATTGATATGAATATCCTTTTCATCTGCCAGTGGCTTGATCCCATGCCACACTTCCCTTAATAGGGATAGCAGATTGACCTGTTCGCTTCGAATGCCAACTCCGGGTAATACATTTTCTAGCCGAGATAGTTCCAAGAGATCTCCAACCAACTCCTGCATTCGTCTCAACTCCTTCAGCAATCTCTCCACAAGCACAGCATTGTGATCGGTTACATTTCCCGCGAGACTGTCGCCAACAAGAAGAAGAGCCGTGAGGGGAGTTTTCAGCTCGTGGGCCACATCACTAACCCATCGTTCCTGCTGATCCTGTTGGGCTTCTAGGGAACGTCGGCTCTGTAGAAGCAAAGCCACAGACCCTTGTTGTCCGTTAAAGGCAAAGGCCTCGAGTTCCTCTTGTCCATAATCCCATTCCACGCGTTGGGCTTTGGAACGCTCCCGAACATTGGCCACCAAGTCCATCAGTACCTTGTGGTCGTTCAGATGGCTCACAGACAAGGATGAGCGATAGGATGATGGGATATCCAAGAGTCGCTGTGCTTTTGCATTCAAGAAAGATACCCTGTTCTGTCTATCCAGGATTAACCAGCCCACGGGGGCTTGATCGATCCACGACATTAACTGTTCCCTTGAGGGCTGAAAACGGAGCTTACCTTGCCTGAGATATGCATATCGCCCAAGAGCAACTCCAACGATGAAGGTTCCTCCAAGTAGAAGTAGCCAGAGTAGCAATTGGAACATTCAAGCCCCTATATCAACCGAAGCGATAGCCAAAGCCACGAACTGTTTGTAAAAAGATCGGCTCGGATGGATTGTCCTCCAGTTTCTCTCGCAACCATCTGATGTGGACATCCACCGTTTTACTATCACCGAAGTAGTCGTGGCCCCAGATGTGCTCTAGAAGCTTATCTCTGCTCCAGACTCGCCTGGGATTTTGCATAAAGAGTTCCAGAAGACGATATTCCTTTGGGGAAAGGTTAATCTCCTTGCCATCTCGAGTGACGCGGCACTCCTCTGGATAGAGACGGAGGATCCCGTGGCTCAACACTTGGATCGGAGCGGCTTGGGTCGTGCTACGTCTGAGCAATGCCCTTGCCCGGGCGACCAATTCCCGCATGCCAAAAGGTTTCACAAGGTAATCGTCTGCACCCACCTCAAGACCCAGCACCCGATCGGTCTCATGGTCCCTTGCGCTGACCACCAAGATGGGAGTCTGGTCGCCGGCGGCCCGCATCTTGCGGCAGAGATCCAGACCACTGACTCCGGGAAGCATGAGGTCAAGGACGATGAGGGAAAAAGGCTCCTGTCGCGGCTGTTCAATCAGATTCAGCGCAGCTTGGCCGTCCCCACAAGCTGTCACATCAAAGCCTTCAACGAAAAGGGCCTCACGGATGGTTTCCCTGATGGTGTCATCGTCTTCAACAATCAGCAGGGAAGGGCTCATCCCTTCATTTTGCCTCAGCGTTTCACCTACGGTTCGATAGGACCAGAACGAGGTGTTCACCGCCTGGGAAGGGGCGCCAGGATGATAGAGCGATGGCAATCGATGGTCAGCCATGCCATCTCCTTGAGCTGGCCAATGATTCTGGTCACTGTCACCCTTGTGGTGCCAAGAGCGCTGGCAATTTCCTGGTGCGTCAATTTTGGCGTGAGTCTTAAGCCTTGCGGACAAGCGGCACCATAATCCAGAGCCAATAACTCTAAAAAGGCCCTCACTCGATCCTCTACCCTTCTCAATCCCATCAACGCCAACATGGCTTGGCTTTGGCGTTGCCTCTGACTAACAGCCTCTACTAGGGCTGAAGTGAGACAAGGGTGCTTCTCTAACTCGGCATGGGAGAGACAGAGCAAATCGCACTCCGAGAGTGTTGTTGCTTCGTAAGCTTCTGGTCCAGCAAGTGAGTCTCCAAAGAGCTCATTGGGACCTGCCAACCCAAGTAACACCTCATCCCCGTGGATGGTGACGCAGCCTAGTTTCACCATGCCCCGAACCACCAGCCAAACATGATGCCTGAGCAGGGGTACAGAACTGCCAGGTCCCATTTGAACCAGAGACGTGCGCTGGTAACTGGACTCCAGTAGCTCCCGGAATCGATCACTGTTGCTGGCTTCTCGTAGCGGTGTGATTCCCATAGAGCCTGCCCAGGAGATGGTGGAACGGTAGAGGGAAACCCCAGCCCATTAGGGAAGGAGGGTTGATGCTGGGGTTAAGAAGAAAGTAAGAAAGCCGCCGGAGTTTGCCGGCGGCTTGATCAATAAACGCTGATCAGTTTCCGATCTGGGCGACGGCACGCTTCGCTTTATTGAGAATGGCTCCCTGGAGAGGGACATAGCCCAGGTCATCGGCTTTGGACTGTGCAGGACCAAGAAGATGACTGATGGCCTTGCGAACTTCGTCGGCCTTCTGCCCATTACCCTTTCGGTAAGCAAGGATCCAGGTGAGAGTGGCAATCGGGTAGCTCTCCACACCCATGGGATTCGGATCTTCGCCAGCAAGGTCGCTATTCAGCTTGATCGCACTAAGGGCTGCAGAGCCTGATTTTAAGTTGGGCTTCACAAATTTCCCTGCCCGGTTCTGAAGGGCAGCTGCCTTGAGAGGCCCCTTGACGAAGGCTTGGTTGACATAACCGATGGAACCCGGCGTGTTTGTAAGAATGCCCGCAACACCTTCATTCCCTTTGCCCCCAACACCAACTGGCCAGCTTACGCTTTTCCCTTCACCCACTTTCTTTTTCCATTCCGGGGAAAAGGTGGAGAGGGAATTGGTGAAGGCAAAGGTTGTGCCCGAGCCATCAGAGCGGTGAGCAACCTTGATGGGGCCTTTTCCGCATTTCAGCGCTTCCCAGGTTTTGATATCTCCCAGAAAGACATCAGCCACCTGTTGTTGGGTTAGCTTCAGATCAGGGCAATCAGACTTGTTGTAGGCGACTGCGATCGTTCCACCAACGACGGGGATCTGGACCACTCCTCTGGAAACCTTGGCTGCTTCAGAAGGCTTGATGGGTTCATCAGAGGCTCCAAAGTCGACGGTGCCAGCAATGAATTGACGAACACCGGCACCAGAGCCCACAGATTGATAATTCACCTTGGGGCCGCCACTTGCGGATAGGGACTGGAAAGCAGCTTGGTAAAAGGGAGCTGGGAATGTGGCACCGGCGCCACTGATGGCCTGCTGGGCTGAGGCTGCGGCTCCAACCGCCATGGCGGAGAGAAGACTGAGGCTGAGAACCTTCTGATGGAAGGCCATTGAAGTAACACCTTGAGGATGCACACTCTGGTTAATCCATGACGAGCCTTCGGGTCGTTATGAGCAGTTTAAGAAAGGAAAAACATTCAGATATCCGGGTTGTTCAGCGTTGTGCTGTCCAGTCCTGGAACCATCCACGTTTCCATAGCCAGTAGGCCTGAACGAAACCTACGAATGCCATCACCAGGAGAGCGAAATAATAGCCATTGTGCCACTTTAGTTCTGGCATATTCTCAAAGTTCATCCCGTAGATCCCTGCAATAAAAGTTAGAGGAGCAAAGATGCTTGTCAGAATTGTTAATGTCTTCATCACTTGATTCATCCTGTTGCCTACACCTACGCTATAGGCCTGAGTGATGGCATCACACTGGTTGCGGAGCATTTCACAATTTTCATATAGAAGTTGCACAAGTTCTCCCATTTCTTGGAATCCTCCAAGAGCCTCTTTGCCAAGCAGAGTCTGATGTTCGCGAAGAAGGATCTGTATTTGATGGCGTAAGGGCCAGATTTGGCTTCGAATGGTTCGTAAATTAGCTCGATAGCGAAAGGTATTGGCAAGTAGTTTTGGTTTGGGACGCCTCAGCACAGCCTCTTCCAACCCATCCAATTGGTGTGATATCTCTTCAAGCATGGGAAATATATCATCAAGGATGTCATCGATCACAAAATGAAGAATGTCATCGAGATCGCTGTCTTCAATCACCGCATCACCCGAAAGGATCCAACTGGTTAACTCTGGAAAAGCTTCTCCTTTCGGAGCCTCTTCAACAGTGATTAAAACCCCTGGTAGGAGTAGAACTCCAACTTGGTCACTGATTAAGTGGCCTGGAGTGGCTGCAAAAGTGAGTCGATGAATAACAACCATGACAGCGGTGTTTAAGCAATCCACTTGGGGACGCTGCGGTGCTTCTACCAGTGGTGTTCTCAACACTGGTGGCACACCTAGGGCATCAAATACTTTCATGATCTCTGCACGATGCCCCAACCCCCGGATCCTCACCCATAGACTCCTCCCATGCTCATGCAAGGCACTTAGCGACTCCCCAACCACCTCGGCATGGTGCTGGGCCTGACCGTTCTCAAAATGAATGGCATCGATGGAGGTTGGACTGATGCCTCCATGCAGGTAGACCTCCTTTGGATAGCCACCTGGGCGATGTTCAAGCAGTTGGGAACTAAAGGCACCTGGTGTCAGTCGAAGCACGGGTCAGAATTCATGTGACGGGTGAGCACCACTTGCATTGCTCGCAAGTGCAGTCGAGTCTATTCATGAGCGGCTAGCGTAAGTTGGTAAGCCGTCGCCAATCAGCAATGCCGTCGTCTGTCCATCCTGACAGTGATGATACAGGGGATACAAATGTTCCCTCCAGGGAAATGGGGGGAGTGAGATCTCCTATGGAACCCCATGGGAGTTATCGCGGCGATGACTGGTCACCTGAGCGTTTGATGTTTCACCAGAATCTGGAGACTTTTGCGGAACGGGTAGGGCTCATTGTGGGGCTGCAAGGAAATGGGAAGATCACGCAAGAAGAGGCTTATGCTCAAATCAAGGGCATTTGGAAGAATCTCAAACAGAGTAAAGTTCATTTAATCAATCAATCTCCTCTTGAATAAGCTTCACCACATTCACTGTTAAGTCTTGATACGCTCCCGGTGGCCATAGATATGATCTAAAAGCCCTGTCAGAAATTTTATTCCATGTTCCTTAAAGTGCAAGATGACGATGGATTTGGCATCGTTGAAATTTTGGAGTTAAAGCAATTATTTGATCCCTTTTCTCAAACTGTTAGCGCTCGACTTCACGGCGGTGAAGAATTGCAGGATCCGGTGGATTATCCAAAGACAGATTTTTACTTCCCTTCCGGAGAAAATCTTCCTCGTTGTTGGTGTGACCCTTGCTATCAGGGCCTCTGACCTTTTGTCTCTTATCGGTGGATCAACTGCTCAGTAGAATTTACTGATCCCTTTTTGGTGGTTTGGTCGACAGATGTTGGGATGCGTGGTGTGACTTGCAAAAGAGCCTGTGCTTCAGCCTCAGTTCTCACCGCGCTATCAATTGGTTTGTACTGAGACGGTGCAAGGGCTTGCCCTCGTAGAACCGAAGCAAAGGTTCGGAAGGTGAGCTTGATTTGTTGCCAAGGGTTCATCGAAACAACCCTTTTATATAAATAGCTGTCAAAAGTAAGCCGCTGCACATCCTTGTCGTCACACATTTCAACAAATGCTTCTCTGGCTGGATCATTGCTATAAAAGATATTTTGCAAGATCTCTAGAACCTTATAGGTTGGTCCATACTTTTTGTCCCACTTTTTCAAATAGACTTTTAACTCCGACTCGGTTGGCACCTTTTGCCCATTTGCACTTGCATTGACAATCTCTTCCGCACACATACGTCCACTTTTTGCAGCAAAATAGATTCCTTCCCCTGAACTCTTCGTCACATAACCAGCAGCATCGCCAACAAGCGCCATTCGCCCAACAACTCTTCGAGGACGTGGATGCTCAGGGATGGGATGGGCTTCTACCTTAATGACCTCACCCATCAGAAGTCTTTTGCTGGCTCGGGTTCGAATGGCTTTTTGAAGGCCCTTGATCATCGCCTGATTTTTCTGCATTGTCCCAGTCCCTACGGCGACATGATCATATTTTGGAAAGACCCAAGCATAAAAGTCCGGGGAGACATCGCTTCCGACGTACATTTCGGCAAGATCCTCGTAATATGCCATCTCTTCGCTGGGAAGCTTGATTCTCTCCTGAAAAGCAATCGCCATGTTGTAATCCCCCGCATCCATTGCCTTTGCAACCCTGCTATTCGCTCCATCAGCACCAATAATGAGATCAACTTCTAGAATTTTTGGTTCTCCTGTCAAGCTGCCACTGCTGTAATCAGAATAATGAATTGTGTAGGGGCCTTGCCTATTGTGCCCAGTATCTATGGATTGGACCAGTCCATTGATCAATTCAGCTCCAAGTTTGGCTGCCCTATCCCTAAGAAAGGAGTCTAATACTTCCCTTCGACACATTCCAATATATTCTTTTTCATCATCAAGATGAATATCCACTTCCCGGTTGGATGGGGATATCATTTTCATATTTCTCACCTTTCTATCAATAATTTCGTTTGGAATGTCAAATTCGCTAACCATGCAAAGGGGGATTGCACCCCCACAAGGTTTGGCATTATCCAGTTTTCGTTCAAAAAGCCATGTTGGAATACCTGCCTTTGCCAGCACTTCTGCAGCACATGAACCGCTGGGTCCGCCACCTACAACAGCAACTCGCAACATTTTGAAATGAACTCCATAAATGCAAGCATTGTCAAGCTACCACTAGTTCTCTGCGTTTGGGGGTTTGGTGGAGATGAGGGCATATCATGTAGCATTAGCGTTATAGTGCTGGTCTCGGATCCAACGCGTCGATGGCAGAACAACCTGTTGGAGTCCAAGCAACAGTTTGAATTAAAGGTTTGATTTCAGGCCCTTTTGGTGAAACAAAAAAAACTTCATTCTCAAAACTTGAAGAAAAACTGCCAGGATGAGATCCCAATTGCAGTGAGGACCCAAGTTAGAGATGGTCGACACCAAAAACGCTCATTTGTGCCCTTTCGTAGAGCTGAACTATTCGTCCTTCTCTCGATCTTGGTCTCTGGATTTGTCGTGATTAGGTATCTGCGTGTTTATATGCCGCCTACACCTGTCTCTGATCTCAATGCCCGCCTCTCCAGTGATGGGCGGTTGTTGGGACACTTCCCCTACCCAGAGGCAGATCCCAAAAGGATGGTTGCTGTCGCACCTGGTCTCTTGTTAAAGCCTGATGCGGCCAGAAGTTATCAGGAAATGGAGCTTGCAGCAAGCGCCGAAGGAGTCGACCTTATACCCATCAGCGCATTTCGTCCAATCTCCCTCCAAGACGAGCTTTTTTTTAATGTCAAGGCAGACAGGAATCAATCTTCCATTGAACGTGCCCAAGTCAGTGCCCCCCCAGGGTTTTCAGAACACAGCACCGGCTACGCGATTGATATTGGTGATCATAGCCAGCCGCAGACACATCTTTCCCCCAAATTCGTTCATACAAGAGCATATCAATGGTTGAAGAGAAATGCAGCGCGCTATCAATTTGTTCTTTCATTTCCTGAGAACAACCCCCAGGCAGTCAATTTTGAACCCTGGCATTGGCGCTATGAGGGCAACACTGAGTCACTCCGACTTTTCGAGCCCGCTCAAAGACTCGTCCAAAACAGCCGACGAGATCAGCAGCGCTGATCCCCTGTTCAGTGGGAATGTAGGATAAGGAAATCCAGCAGATGGCCATTTCCCGCTGGCTTGTCTCCCATCTCTTCCCAGGCCCATTGTATGAAAGGATCCCAAATACGTAACCTTGCAATCATTGCCCACGTTGATCATGGCAAAACCACACTTGTCGATGCCCTGCTAACTCAGTCTGGTGTCTTCCGAGACGGTGAAGCCATCCCAACCTGCATCCTTGATTCCAATGATCTTGAACGCGAGAGGGGTATTACAATTCTTTCCAAGAACACTGCTGTTGATTACAACGGTGTAAGAATAAATATTGTTGACACTCCTGGTCACGCCGACTTTGGCGGAGAGGTTGAGCGTGTTCTAGGCATGGTGGATGGCTGTCTTCTCATCGTTGATGCTAATGAGGGCCCCATGCCACAAACTCGTTTTGTGTTAAAAAAAGCGTTAGAGAAAGGGCTTCGGCCTATTGTATTCGTTAATAAAATCGATCGGGCTCGTGTTGAACCTGAGCAAGCCTTGGACAAGGTCTTGGATCTTTTCCTTGAGCTAGGTGCTGATGACGACCAATGTGATTTCCCATACCTTTTTGGAAGTGGGATGGGCGGATATGCAAAGACTGAAATGTCAGTTGAAAGTACGTCTATGGAGCCGTTGTTTGAAGCCATCTTGCGTCATGTTCCGGCACCAGTTGGAGACTCAACAAAACCCCTGCAAATGCAGGTGACGACGCTTGACTATAATGACTTTCTTGGCAGGATCATGATTGGTCGTGTGCACAATGGCACCATCAAAAATGGCCAACCAGTGGCCTTGATTAGAGATGATGGAACCATCAAACGTGGAAAGGTCTCGAAACTACTTGGTTTCCAGGGGCTAAGAAGGATTGAGATCGAGGAGGCAAGAGCTGGTGATATTGCGGCCGTTGCAGGTTTTGATGAGGTGAATATCGGGGAAACAATTGCTTGTCCTGATCATCCAGAAGCCTTGCCGTTGATCAAAGTTGATGAGCCAACATTGCAGATGACTTTCATGGTAAATGATTCTCCTTTTGCTGGCAAAGAGGGAAAGTTTGTGACCAGTCGTCAAGTGCGTGATCGTCTTCAGCGTGAGCTTTTGACTAACGTCGCATTGCGTTTTGAGGACACAGAATCTCCTGATCGCTGGCTTATTAGCGGTCGTGGTGAATTACATCTTGGTATCCTCATTGAAACGATGCGCCGTGAAGGTTACGAGTTTCAGGTCAGCCAACCCCAGGTTATCTTCCGGGAAATTGATGGGATTCCTCATGAGCCCTATGAAATGCTTGTGATTGATGTGCCAGAGCCCAGCGTCGGAACATGTATTGAGAAATTGGGGTCTCGTAAAGCTGAAATGATGAATATGGAAACAGGAAGTGATTCAAGGGTCCAACTCGAGTTTGTGGTGCCTTCGAGGGGACTGATCGGATTTCGTGGTGATTTCATCCGATCTACACGAGGGGAAGGAATTATGAGCCACTCATTCCATGATTATCGTCCTATGCAAGGAGACTTTGATCTTCGTCGGAATGGGGTACTGATTGCCTTTGAGGAAGGCACTTCAACATTCTATGCCCTTAAGAATGCAGAAGATAGGGGACAGTTCTTTATCACTCCTGGAACCAAAGTCTACAAGGGTATGATTGTTGGTGAGAATAATCGCCCTCAAGACCTTGAGATTAATGTTTGCAAGACTAAGCAGCTTACAAACATGCGATCTGCAGGCGCTGAAGAGCTGGATACACTTCAATCACCAACCCAAATGACTCTTGAGCGCGCGTTGGAATATATTGGTTCTGACGAGATGTTGGAAGTTACACCTGAAAGCATCCGTCTTCGTAAACTTCCTGCCAAAAAGCCACTCCGTCGCTAGGAGGCTTATGTCTGAGTTGAATCCAAGCCTGGAGTACTTGTTTGAAACGGCTCAGTATTTTGAAGCTGTAAATTCGTTCAACTCCCAGAAGTGGTATGAAGCTCATGATCTTTTTGAAGACCTGTGGTTTGAAGCTACAGGCGAGTTGCGGGAATTACTGCAGGGGATTATTCAGATCTCAGTAGCTGAATATCATCTTGAGAATGGTAACGCAAAGGGCTCGGTTCTCCTTATGGCAGAGGGATTGAATCATCTTCATGCGTCCCAATCTCTTTCAATCGGATATGATCTTGTTTTTCTTCGTGACGTTGTACGGAAGCGTCTTTCAGCTCTTCAGCACCAGATGAACCCTACAGATTTACCCAAACCCTTCCTTACACCCATGGTCCATGTAGAGTTAACCAGTAGTAACCCTATGTTCTCATCAAGTTGTGATAGCAAATGAACACACCAAATCTCAGATCTTTTATTAGATTATTGATGCTCATCAGTACTCTTGCGATCCCTCTTGGTTTTCCCTATTCATTATTTTCACGGGCTGTCGAAGGAGTCAATAACACCTCTCCCCAATTGCAGAGTGATAGTCTTGTAATGATTGAATCTGATGTCCAGCAGGCTGATAACCAAACCGGAATTGTCACTGCCACTGGAAATGTTAAAATAACTTATCCAGCTAAAGGTATGGTCGCCACCTCAAAGCAGGCTCAATACTTTTCTAAGGAGGGTCGTCTTGTCCTATCCGGAGATGTGGACGTGATTGATGCTGATGGCCAAAGAATTCGTGCAGAACGTCTGGTTTATCAACTTGATCAAGAGCGTCTGTTGGCTCAACCTGCCCAGGGGAAGCAGGTGATGAGCAAACTAAAACTCAATCCTCCCTCGCCCCAAAAGGAACCAGGCCTCCCTGCTCGATGACCCTCATCCTCGATCGTGTGGCGATCACCCTTTCTGGGAGACCCCTGGTCCATGATGTGAGTCTGCAACTCCGACCAGGTGAAATTGTGGGTCTCCTGGGTCCGAATGGAGCTGGAAAGACCACAACTTTCAATCTCGTCACTGGCCTTTTACGACCTGATAAAGGCGACGTCATCTTAGATGGCCAATCCATTGCAGGACTCCCGATGCCGGTGCGTGCCCGACTTGGCATCGGTTACTTGCCCCAGGAGGCAAGTGTGTTTCGTAACCTCACAGTACGGGAAAATCTTCGTCTTGCTCTAGAGGTTTCATCAACTCCAACCCATCAATTTTCTGATCGATTGGAAAGCCTCATTGCTGAGTTTCATCTCTCTAGCTTCCAGATCCGCAAGGGTTTCCAGCTTTCTGGAGGTGAACGTCGACGCACAGAGGTTGCCCGCGCATTAGCAGTTGGTGTCCATGGTCCACGTTATCTATTGTTAGACGAGCCCTTTGCTGGCGTTGATCCGCTGGCTGTTGCTGACCTCCAACAGTTAATCCATGGATTAAGGTCTCGGGGGATGGGCATTTTGATTACAGACCACAACGTTCGTGAAACTCTTGCGATCACAGATAGATCATTTATCTTAACAGAAGGACGAATTCTTGCCTCCGGGACCTCTGAAGAGTTGGCAAATGATTCCTTGGTCCGCCGTCACTACTTGGGTGAGGCATTTAAATTGTAATGTCTTCAATCAAGGGCCATCCTCTGGTTAGATCACGGTTGTTTGCTGAGGTATTGCGACTTCCGAGATCTTTTCCATCTTTTAAGCGTATTCCATTGATCGATCGCTGGCTTCTCAATGAGCTGATTGGTCCTCTCCTTTTTGGCATTGCAGCGTTTACCGCTGTTTCCCTTTCTGTCGGTGTTGTCTTTGAGCTTGTAAGGCGCATTGCTGAATCTGGTTTGCCGATCGGGGCAGCTCTTCAGGTTCTTTTCCTACGGCTCCCAGGCTTTCTTGTGCTGGCCTTTCCAATGGCCACCCTCATGGCCACACTCCTTGCCTACAGTAGGCTTTCTGGCAGTTCAGAATTAACGGCACTCAGAAGTTTAGGTGTTCGAACATGGAGAATCGTTGTCCCCGCACTTGTATTATCCCTATTCATGAGTGCTCTTACATTTTGTTTCAATGACCTCATCGTTCCTAGAAGTAATCTTCTTGCTACTAACACCCTAGAGAAAGCACTGGGTAAAGCCCTTACAAATGAGCGAGGCGATAATATTCTCTATTCCCGTTTTGGCAGAATAGAGTTGGATGAAGGAGAGAGTCGTCGTGCTATGACTCACCTTTTCTACTCACGGATGTTTCGACGCGGTGAAATGATTGACGTTACACTTCTTGATTTCTCACGGCCCGGACAACGCCAAATGCTTGCAGCCAAACGTGGGAAGTGGAACGAAAAGGAATCGATGTGGGAGTTCATAGATGGTCGAGTTGTTAGCCTGGATGAAAAAACAGGGGTTACAACTTCCGCAGAGTTTGACTCTTATTTCTATCCGCTGACCCGTGACGTGCTCGAAATCGCCAAGTTGCCAACGGATGCCTCCACCATGACTGTAGGGCAGGCATTACGTGCTGAGCGACTGCTGAACGAGTCGGGGAACCAAAAAGAGGCGAGAAGATTACGTGTGCGTATTCAGGAAAAATTTGCTTTTCCTGCCATCTGCTTTGTATTTGGCTTGATTGGGAGCTGTCTTGGCGTCCGTCCCCATGCACGGACTAGTAGAAGCCAGGGATTTGGAATCAGTGTGTTATTAATCTTTGGTTATTATCTTATGTCATTTATTTTTAGCTCCCTCGGATTGACGGGAGCTCTCACCCCTTTTCTTTCCGCTTGGTTGCCGGTGTTGATCGGTCTCGCTACCGGAGGCTTTCTTCTCCGCCGGTCCAGTTGCTAAGTGGATAGCCGTCCACATCTGGGTCCACTAGGCGGCAAACTGGAGGTGTCATTCCGAACTCTGCACGAACGTGCCATCACTGACGTCAGACCCCGTTCTGGGTCTAGGTCTGGTTGCTTTCGCCCTGCTTCTTGCGGCGATGCCTCTTGCTTTCTGGTTTTTGAGTGCGGGACGATCCAGCCCTTCCATCCGTTTGTTGATCACGGCAGCCAATCTCTGTTTGACTGCTCAGTTGGTGCTCCGCTGGTGGGATTCAGGCCATTTCCCGATCAGCAACCTTTATGAGTCCCTTTGCTTTCTAGCCTGGGGCTGCACCTTGACCCAATTGCTAGTGGAGCGGGCCTGGCCTCATCCGTTGGTTCCGGCTGCTGCAACTCCCATGGCCCTTGGATGCATCGCCTTTGCAAGTTTCGCCTTACCGGATCGGCTCCAGGAGGCTTCTCCCTTGGTTCCTGCCCTCCGATCCAGCTGGTTGGTCATGCATGTCAGCGTGATCATGCTCAGCTACGCAGCCCTGCTGGTGGGCTCCCTCCTCAGCGTCGCTGTCCTCTTTACAGATCGAAGTGAGGCCCTAGAGCTTCGAAGCAGCTCGATCGGTACAGGGAATTTCAGACAGGCTCAATCTTTCACCGCGACGGATGTAACCAAGCTGTCTTCCACCTTTTTTCGTTCTAGTGAGGAGCTGGATAGCCTGAGTTACCGCACAATTACCGTTGGCTTCCTCCTCCTCTCCGTCGGCCTCGTCAGCGGTGCCGTCTGGGCCAACGAGGCATGGGGCTCATGGTGGAGCTGGGACCCTAAGGAAACCTGGGCTTTCATCACCTGGTTAGTATATGCGGCCTATCTTCACACTCGGCTCGTACGAGGCTGGCAAGGTCGAAAACCGGCATTCGTTGCATCAGCTGGGCTTGTAGTCCTTTCGATTTGTTATATCGGTGTTAACCTTCTAGGGATTGGTCTTCACAGTTATGGTTGGTTCTTTGAATGAACAGTAATTAGACATTCAAACAAGTGCTGGTTCAGGCTTCTTGCTGTTCTTGATCCCGTGGATAGCTTGGGAATAGTCGTTGGCGCCGAAGACCCCTGATCCAGAAACAATGGCATTGGCGCCAGCCTCAATCACTTTCCAGGCATTCGCAGGTTTGATACCGCCATCAACTTCGATCCAAGGATCCAGCCCTTTTTCGTCGCAGAGACGACGTAGATCGCGGATTTTTGTTACCTGATTTTCGATAAAGCTCTGACCTCCAAACCCAGGGTTAACGCTCATGATCAGGATCAGATCACAGAGTTCAAGGCAGTATTCCAAGGTGTCAATTGGGGTACTGGGGTTAAGCACGGCACCAGCCTGCTTACCAAGCTCCTTGATCTGGGCAAGGTTCCGGTGGAGATGGGGGCAGGCCTCCACCTGCACGCTGATGATGTCCGCTCCCGCTTTGGCGAACTCAGGCACAAATTTTTCAGGCTCCACGATCATCAGGTGAACATCCAAAGGCTTGGATGTGACAGGCCTGAGGGCTTCCACAATCAGGGGGCCGATTGTGATGTTTGGGACAAAGCGACCATCCATCACATCCACATGAATCCAGTCGGCGCCTGCCTGATCAACCGCTCGAACATCATCCCCAAGCCTTGAGAAATCGGCCGAGAGGATCGAAGGTGCAACCACGAGTGGTTTGGGGCTCATGGGACCTAGGGAAGAACAGCCGTTGGATTTTAGTCATATGGTCGCCCTCTTGGCCTGGACGGGAGCGCTGATACGATGGCGCCGCTTCAAGGTCGGAGATCCTTTGGGATCTCTTTTCAGGATCAGGCAGAACTCGGACCCGACTGGGTCGGCGTGCATTCCGTTCAACACTTTCCGTTCAACAGATGGCGCTGGGCTTCCTTAGGACCCCTACCTCCTTGCCCGTCCCTCCTGAGGCTTTCCCCTCGCCCGCCGCCCGTGGACCGCACCATCATTCAGGAATTGCTCGAGGTAGTTGAGCAGGCCGCCATCGCCTCTGCCCATCTCACTGGCCATGGCAAGAAAAATGAAGCTGATCAAGCTGCAGTGGAAGCCATGCGCCAACGCATGGGACTGATTTCCATGCAAGGACGCATCGTGATCGGAGAAGGTGAGCGGGATGAAGCCCCGATGCTCTACATCGGCGAGGAAGTCGGCAGCGGTAGTGGCCCGGGCGTTGATTTTGCTGTGGATCCTTGTGAGGGCACCAATCTGTGCGCCAACGCTCAGGATGGTTCCATGGCCGTTTTGGCCGCGAGCGAGAGAGGGGGGCTCTTCAATGCTCCCGATTTCTATATGAACAAACTGGCAGCCCCGCCCTCTGCCAAGGGTAAAGTCGATATTCGGAAATCGGCGACAGAAAACCTTCGAATTTTGTCGGAGTGCCTGGGCCTTGGCATGGACGAGCTAGTTATCGTTTGCATGGACCGCGATCGTCACAAGGGCCTCATCGCTGAAATTCGTGAAGCTGGTGCAAGGGTTAAGCCCATCAGTGATGGGGATGTGAGTGCTGCCATCGCTTGTGGCTTTGACGGCACAGGAACCCATGCCCTGATGGGAATTGGCGCTGCTCCGGAAGGCGTGATTTCCGCAGCGGCCATGCGCTGCCTTGGTGGCCATTTTCAAGGGCAGTTGGTCTACGACCCTGCTGTTGCCCAAACCAAGGAGTGGGAAGGCCTGACCCGGGATGGCAACCTTGCTCGCCTGGCTGAGATGGGCATCACAGAACCGGACCGTGTGTACGAAGCGGACGAACTGGCCAGTGGGAACCATGTGGTCTTCGCAGCTTCTGGGATCACCGATGGGCTTCTCTTCAAAGGTGTGAAGTTTGAGCGGGACTGCACCCGCACGAGCAGCCTAATCATCTCTTCCCTTGACAACAGTGCCCGCTTTATCGATACGGTACATATCAAGCCTGGCGCCAAGCGGGTAGCCCTCTCCTAGCTCCATGCACATTGCCGTTATCGGCCTGAGTCACCGAACGGCTCCCGTTGAGATCCGGGAGAAGTTGAGCATCCCTGAGCAGAGCATGGAAGCGTCCCTCCATCAGCTCAGGGAGGATGAGCAGGTCATTGAGGCCTCCATTCTCAGCACCTGTAACCGCCTTGAGATCTATGCCCTGCTTCGCCATCCGGACCAGGGCATTGAGGCTGTCGGAACTTTTCTCAGCGCAATCTCAGGGCTCAGGGTTGAGGAACTCACCCCCCACCTCTTCACTTACCACCACGCCGATGCCGTAGCTCATCTCCTGCGGGTTTCAGCAGGCCTGGACAGCTTGGTGCTGGGGGAGGGGCAGATCCTCTCCCAGGTCAAGAAGATGGTCAGGTTGGGCCAGGAGTACCGCTCCATTGGCCCTATCCTTAATCGCCTTCTCAATCAGGCGGTCAGCACGGGGAAGCGGGTTCGCTCCGAGACGAACCTCGGCACGGGTGCCGTGTCCATTAGCTCGGCTGCGGTGGAGCTGGCCCAGTTTAAAATTGCTCAGGCTCGCGGTGTCCAGGACCTGGTCCCTTTGGATCAGGAACAGGTGGCCGTCATTGGAGCGGGACGCATGGCTCGCCTCCTCCTCCAGCACCTTCGCTCCAAGGGGTGCCCTGGAGCCTTACTCCTGAATCGCACGCTGGCAAGAGCAGAGGCACTGGCCGCTGATTTCCCTGATCTGCCCGTCCAATGTCGCCCCTTGGAAGATCTGGATCACTGCTTGAGCACCTGCTCGCTTGTGTTCACGAGCACGGCGGCTGAGGAACCCATGATTACCCGTGAGCGCCTGGAGAGTCTCAACAGGCGCTCAAGCTTGATGATGATCGATATCGGCGTTCCCCGAAACATCAGGGCGGACGTCTCAGATCTTCCTGGGGTGGCGCGCTTTGACGTGGATGATCTGCAGGAGGTCGTTGCCCGCAATCAGGAGGCACGTCGAGAAATGGCCGCAGAGGCGGAGTCCCTGCTGCAGGAGGAGTCCCGTCTTTTTCTGGAATGGTGGGATGGCTTGGAGGCCGTGCCTCTTGTGAACCGGCTCCGCCTGCAGCTGGAGGAGATCCGCGAACAAGAACTGCAAAAGGCGTTATCCCGAATGGGGCCAGATCTCTCCGCCAGGGAGCGCAAGGTTGTCGAAGCGTTGACCAAGGGGATCATCAATAAAATTCTTCATGGCCCCGTTACCCATCTTCGTTCCCCCCAGCCACGGAGCCAGCGTCTTGCCGCGATGCGGGTGCTTGAGGAGTTATTTGCACTAAGGCACATAGCCGATGAAGACTGAAAGGGGTCTTCTCAGTGCCGGCAAAGTGCATCGAAGTGTCGCCGTCACTCCCACCTGAGCTGGGTCCTCAGTTACGGTCGTCAAGCCGTGAAAGACAGTTGGCAACATGAAACGCGTTTTAGCCATCATTCTCGGAGGAGGGGCTGGTACACGCCTCTATCCACTGACAAAAATGCGTGCCAAGCCAGCTGTCCCATTGGCTGGGAAGTATCGACTGATAGACATCCCAGTTTCTAACTGCATCAATTCGGAAGTTAATAAAATCTATGTTCTGACGCAGTTCAACAGTGCGTCATTGAATAGACATCTCACAATGACCTACAACCTCTCGGCAGGCTTTGGCCAGGGGTTCGTAGAGGTTCTCGCAGCGCAGCAGACACCAGAGAGTCCGAGTTGGTTTGAAGGAACTGCTGATGCGGTCAGGAAGTATCAATGGCTATTCCAGGAGTGGGACGTTGATCATTACTTGATTTTATCAGGCGATCAGTTATATCGCATGGATTACAGTAAATTCGTTCAGCATCATATTGATACTGGTGCTCAACTCTCTGTTGGTGCTCTGCCCGTTGATGCGCTTCAGGCAGAAGGGTTTGGCTTGATGCGTACGGACCCTGACGGCAAGATCCTGGAGTTTAAGGAGAAGCCGAAGGGACCTGATTTGGAGGCGATGAAGGTTGATACGGGTCGACTTGGCTTGTCCTCGGAGGAGGCACTGCAACGGCCCTATCTAGCTTCTATGGGGATTTATGTTTTCAGTCGAGAAACACTCTTTGATCTTCTAAACAGCAATCCACAAGCGACAGACTTCGGCAAAGAGATTATTCCAACCTCTCTGTCGCGAGGAGACCATCTGCAAAGTTTCTTGTTTAACGACTATTGGGAGGATATTGGGACCATCGGAGCCTTTTATGAGGCTAATCTTGCTCTGACTGATCAACCCAATCCTGCATTCTCGTTCTACGATGAAAAGTTTCCAATCTATACTCGTCCACGTTACTTGCCTCCAAGCAAGTTACAGGATGCTCAGGTCACTGCCTCAATCATTGGAGAGGGATCCCTCCTGAAGGCCTGCAGCATTCACCATTGTGTGTTGGGAGTCCGCACCCGGGTTGAGGACGACGTCGTACTACAGGATACCCTTGTCATGGGAGCGGATTACTTTGAATCCTCCCAGGAGCGAGATGTGCTGCGGGAGCGTGGAGGAACTCCGATTGGGGTGGGACAGGGAACCACGGTAAGAAGGGCAATTCTTGATAAAAATGTCCGCATCGGTCGCAATGTCACGATCGTCAACAAAGACCATGTGGAAGAAGCAGATCGCCCTGAGCTTAATTTCTATATTCGTAATGGTATTGTCGTTATTGTCAAAAACGGCACGATTGCTGACGGAGCAACTATTTAGTCACTCTATACTCGGTGCACGAACTTCACCGCAATGCCAAGACTGGAACAGTTGGAAACCTCTGGCTTGCGCAAGCAGTTCCTGACATCCTCCTGATTTGGCTGACTGCGGACAGCTTGCATCGCCAAACTGTGGTCATCCGATCCGTTTCGATCCATGAGTCAGGCCCATTTTGGTTTGGTAGGACTTGGGGTGATGGGGGAGAACCTGGTCCTGAATGCTGAGCGCAATGGCTTCTCCAGCGCGGTCTTCAACCGCACTTACGCCAAAACCCAGGAATTTCTCGCTGGACGAGGTGCAGGCAAGGACATCGTGGGGGCAGAAACGCTGGAGGAGCTTGTGGCCAGCCTGGAGCGGCCCCGTCGGATTCTTCTGATGGTGAAGGCTGGCCAGCCTGTGGATGACATGATCCAAACCCTTTCCCCCCTGTTGGAGGAAGGAGATCTGCTCATCGATGGAGGAAATTCCCTTTACACCGATACCGAGCGGCGGGTCAAGGAGCTCGAAAGCAAGAGCTTTGGCTTTATCGGGATGGGTGTCTCCGGAGGTGCCAAGGGTGCCCTTGAAGGCCCCAGCATGATGCCGGGGGGCACCCTGAGTGCTTATCAGGCGATTGAAAGCCTGGTTCGGAAAATGGCAGCCCAGGTGGAGGATGGCCCTTGTGTGACATACATCGGTCCTGGCGGTGCAGGGCACTTTGTCAAGACCGTGCACAACGGCATCGAATACGGCATCGAACAGGTGCTGGCCGAGGCCTACGACCTGATGAAGCGTGTCGCTGGAATGGACGGGGATGCCATGGCGGATGTTTTGGCGGGCTGGAACCAAACGGAAGAACTCTCTTCCTTTCTTGTGGAGATCACGGAGGTTTGCCTACGCACCAAAGATCCGGAAACTGGCGATGATCTCGTCGAAAAGATTGTGGATTCGGCTGGTCAGAAAGGGACAGGACTTTGGACCGTCGTCAGTGCCCTTGAGATGGGGGTTTCGGTTCCGACAATTTATGCCGCGCTGAATGCTCGCGTGCTCAGCTCCTTGCGCAGCGAGAGGCTGGCAGCCGAAGCTTTACTCCATGCCCCGGCTCCCGCTCCGTTTGCCCTGGGGGATCCGGCGGAAGGAATGCCCGCACTGAGAGATGCCTGCATCCTGGCTTCTATGGCCAGCTATGCCCAAGGCATGGCCCTGCTCCAGGAGGCTTCCAACCTTCATAGTTACCACCTGGATCTCAGTGCCATCGCTCAGATCTGGAAAGGGGGTTGCATTATCCGGGCCCGTCTGTTGCAACGCATTCAGAATGCCTATGCGGCAAATCCCAACCTGCCCAATCTGCTGGTGGATCCCTGGTTCGCGGAGCAGGTCAATCGCCGTCTACCTGGTTTGCGCGCCGTGGTTTCCGGTGCTGCCTTAACGGGCATTCCCCTGCCCTGCCTGAGCAGCACCCTGGATTACATCGACAGCTATCGCACGGGACGGCTGCCCCAGAACCTTGTGCAGGCCATGCGGGATTGCTTTGGCTCCCACACCTATGAACGAACGGACCGTGCAGGATCCTTCCATACGGAATGGTTGTCATGACCACCTATCACCTCCATATCGCCGCCAATGCTGAGGAGCTGGCCCGCCAAACAGCGGAGCAGCTGGCTTCCACGATTGACTTGGCCCTGGCCGAGCGCGACCGGGCCCAGATCGCCCTGGCAGGGGGCTCTACCCCCAAGGCGGCCTATCTGCGCCTCGGGGCGGAACATTTGCCCTGGGATCGGGTGGATGTGCTCCTTGGCGATGAGCGCTGGGTGAGCCCGGAGGATCCCGCCAGCAATGCCAGGCTCCTCCAGGAGTCCCTTCTCGCCGATGGCCCCGGGCGTCAGGCCAGCTTCCATCCTGTGCCCACCCACCTCCCTACCCCAGAAGCCTGTGCCGAGGCCTACGCCGACTTGCTGATCCAGCTCTGTGGCGGTGAACCTCCCAAGTTGGATGTGGTGCTGCTCGGCCTCGGCGAGGACGGCCATACCGCTTCTCTGTTCCCAGGCACCTCGGCACCCCTTGTGCGGGACCGATGGGTGACCACTGGAGAGGGGAAAGGCCTCCCTCGCATCACGCTCACAGCCCCGGCCCTCTCGATGGCCCGAACGGTGTTTTTCCTGGTGAGCGGCGCAGGAAAAAGGCAAGCCTTGGAAAGGCTCCTGGATCCCCAGGAATCGCCGGAGCGAACGCCTGCTCGCCTGGTTTCCCCCCGGGGCGAGATCCTGATCCTGGCGGATGCCGCTGCGGCCTCCGGGCTGCCCGAAAACACCAGCACCTGAAGCCGGCCTGCGGTGGTCCCTTCAGCCTTGCCAGAGTGGTCTCAGCGTCCTGTTCCCATGGATCCAGCCAGCCCGTTCTCTCCCCCGTCTTCCACCCCCCAGCCGAGAAGCGTTCTCCCCGGTGGAACCTTCTTTGGATGGCATGCCCTTAATGACACGGTGATGGGGGGACGAAGCCGTGGCGAGTGCACGGCCCAAACCGCGGGGTTGCGCTTCGACGGGGAGGTGGTGGAAGAGGGAGGTGGCTTCATCTCCGTGCGGTCTCCTCTGTTTTCCCCCCCCCTGAATCTTTCTGCCGCCAAGGGGTTGGAGCTGGTGATCCTTGGGGAGGGGCGCCGCTTCAAGCTGGCCGTGGCCTGTGCCGATGGCGTAGCAGGTCTGACCGAGCTGATCCCAGGAGGCCTCCGATGGGTCCAGGAGTTTGAGACGAACCCAGAGGGGGCCACCCGGGTGGCGATCCGGTTTGCCGATCTGATCCCTTCTGTGCGGGCAAGGCCCGTGGAGGGATTGCCCCTGGGCTTACCCCTTCGTTTTGACCCCTCCCGCATCACGCGGCTTCAGCTGCTCCATTCCCGCTTTGGGGATGATGGAGGCCCTAATCCGGGCTTCCGGCCTGGTCCGATTCACCTTGAACTCCTGGCCGTCGATGCCTTGGGTTGATGCTGCTAATGCAGACCTCAGCCGGTTAGTGGCTGCTGCCGCTGATCTCTGCCGCAAACCTCTCCGCCATGGAGTCGTGCTGACCTCTGCTCCGAACGACGATGATTGCAGCCTGCGACTAGAGGCCCGCTCTCCGGTGGGTGAACGCCTCGTTGAGGAGGATTTGGAGCTGGAGCTTTATCGCAGCGGCGGAGAGTTGAACCTCACACTCTCCTGGCGGGAGGATGAGAATCGGCCCATCCTCTGGCATGGAAACCATCCGGTTTGGATGGGACCCCAGGGGGAACGATGCGAAAGACCCCCGGATGGACTCCAGTTGGAGGCCCTGGGCCGCCGCTTGCGGGCCCTCCTGGCTGCGGGCTGATCCCAGTGGCCGACAGACCCGGATCTTCTACTCAGGGGGTTGGTCGGTCACCGCACCCAGGCTGCTGGAGCTCACCTGGCGGGAATATTTGCCGAGGACCCCTGTCGTGTAGCGCGCCGGGTGCGGCGACCAGGCGGCGCGGCGACTGGCCAATTCGGCGTCGTCCACGTTGAGCTGAATCAAAAGACGATCCGCATCAACCGTGATGCTGTCACCTTCCTGCACAAGGCCGATGGTGCCGCCCACGGCTGCCTCCGGCGCCACATGCCCCACCACAAGTCCGTATGTCCCACCGGAAAAGCGGCCATCCGTGATCAGGGCCACCTTGTCGCCAAGCCCCTGGCCCACGATGGCCGCCGTTGGGGCCAGCATTTCCCGCATGCCAGGTCCACCCACCGGTCCTTCGTGGCGGATCACGACCACATCTCCAGCCAGAATCCGGCCGGCGAGGATCGCTTCCAGACAGTTTTCCTCGCTCTCAAACACCCGGGCCGGACCCGTGAGGATCGGTGTCTTGACTCCACTGATCTTGGCGACACTGCCCTCGGTGGCCAGATTGCCTTTCAGGATCGCTAGATGGCCCTTTGGATAAAGGGGGGCGCTGAGGGGAAGGATCACGTCCTGGCCCTCGGGAGGCGCATCCGGAACTCCGGCAAGCACTTCTTTCAGCGTGCGTCCCTCTACCGTGCGACAGTCCCCGTGAAGCAAGCCAGCGTTCAGCAGTAGCTTCATCACTTGGGGGATGCCCCCAGCTCTATGCAGGTCGACGGTGACGTAGCGGCCACTGGGTTTGAGATCGCATATCACTGGCACCCGTTGCCGGATGGTCTCAAAGTCTTCAATCGTCAGGGGCACCCCAGCGGTTCGGGCCACCGCCAAAAGATGGAGCACGGAATTGGTGGACCCACCGACAGCCATGATCACACTTATGGCGTTCTCGAAGGCTTCGCGAGTAAGGAGGTCGCGGGGGCGGATGTCCTTCGCGATGGCCTCCACCAGAACCTCGGCGCTGCGGGCCGCGCTATCCGCCTTCTCCTGATCCTCCGCCGCCATGGTGGAGCTGTAAGGAAGGCTGAGACCCATGGCCTCGAAGGCCGCACTCATGGTGTTGGCTGTGAACATCCCGCCGCAGCTTCCAGCCCCTGGACAGGCATTTTTCTCGATGGCGGTGAGTTCGTCCTCATCGATCCGACCGCCGCTGTATTGGCCCACGGCCTCGAAGGCGCTCACCACGGTGAGATCACAGGCGCCGAGCTTTCCTGGCTTGATGGTGCCGCCGTAGATGAACAACGCGGGGATGTTCAGGCGAGCCATGGCCAACATGGCGCCAGGCATGTTTTTGTCGCACCCACCGATGGCCAGCAGACCGTCCATGCTCTGGGCGTTGCAGGCAGTTTCGATCGAGTCCGCAATGACCTCTCGAGACACCAAGGAATAGCGCATCCCCTCGGTTCCCATGGAGATCCCATCACTGACGGTGATCGTGCCAAACATCTGGGGCATGGCTCCGGAGCGATGGGCGGCCTCTTCTGCCCGCTGCGCTAGGCCATTGAGGCCGATGTTGCATGGCGTAATCGTGCTGTATCCGTTGGCAATCCCAATGATCGGTTTACCAAAATCCCCATCCCCAAATCCCACGGCTCGAAGCATGGCCCTGTTTGGAGAGCGTTGAATCCCCTTGGTGATGGCGTCGGATCGCAACATGTTGGCTCGACCAATCCTGTTGACCCTACTGCGTTCGCTCCCGATGGGTTGACGGTTCGTCACCGTTCCTGTTCATTGGAAATGTCTATCAGGACTGGGCTTCCAGGGCTTCCAGCTGTCGTCTCACCTCTTCAATCGCATGGTTGAGTTGTTGCACCCGCTCGGGCAACGCGTCCGCTTTGCCGGAGTTTTCCGAGAGGGTTGACTCCTCCGCGACGACCCCACCCTGGAAGCGGGAAAGACGAAGCAACCGACGTTCCCGCTCGGCCAATTGTCTGCGCTGGCTCTGGCGCCACAACCACCAGGCCAGGCCACCAGCCCCTGCCAGAGCACCGACAATGGTGCTGGTGAGGATCGGGGCGCCATCCGAAGCTGCGGAGGGGCGCTGGGGCTGTGGCATGGAGTGGGCCATGGGCATTGAGCTGGTTCAGCCTAGGTGCCAATTCCGTTGTCTGCCCCTATGGCAGCCGATCCGTACAACCTTTGGGCAGGATCGCCAAATCCTGGAAGGATCTGCCCCTGATTGTTGAGCTCGGGATCGATACATGCGCAATAAATGGTCAGTGAATCTGTGGCCTCCCCGACAGCCTTCAGACCAGGGGAGGACGCAAGAGAGGTGATCACCCTCAGCCGTGCACCTCCGACTCCCGATCTCCGCAGCCTCTCCAAGAGGGCCAGCAGGGTTCGCCCGGACGCCAGCTGGGGAAGCCAAACCAGGATACCCGCCCTCTGTTCAATCGCGGCTGGCAGGTCATCGAGATACCAGTGCGGAGGTTGACCAGGGGGGGCATCAATGCCCACATGACACACCCTCGCGGAGGGCACCACCCCCTGGGCCCCTTGCCAGAGGCCCAGGCCCCCCCGAAGCACGGGAACAGCCAACAGAGGGATGGCGGGATCGATCACCGTTCCTTCCGTCGTTCCCAGGGGGGTCTCCACCTGGACGGAGCAATGGGGAAGCCAGTCTCTGAGGGCTTCATAGGTGAGCCAGCGTCCCAGTTCTCCCATGGCCGTGGCAAAGAGGGGGGAGGGGGTGGAGCGATCCCGCAGGAGGGTGAGCCAGTGGGCGATCAGGGGATGGGGGGGGACCACCACCCGCAACGACAGGGCCATGGCTGCCATAACTTGAGCTTGAAGCGTAGAGCTGCAGCCATGCCTCGAACGGCCATGTCCATGGAGTCTTCCCCCATCCCTGCCTGGATCTGGAGAGGGGCTGTGCTTCTCCTACTGGGGTTTGCCCTGCTGTTTCCCCCTTCAGCCCTTGCCATCACGGCCCCAGAGTTGAGGGGGCAGCGGGCTCTTCAGCAAATTGAGCCGGACATGCATGGTCGCAACCTCCAGCAACAGGAATTCCTCAAATCCGATCTGGAGGGGGTGGATTTTCATGGCGCGGATCTGCGAGGTGCTGTCTTCAACGGCAGCAATCTTCAAGGGGCCGATCTGCGGGATGTGGATCTGCAGGATGCAGTTGTTTATGCCACCCGTCTGGACAAGGCCGATCTGCGGGGGGCCCTGCTGCGCAATGCCATGTTGATGCAGAGCCGCTTTACCGATGCCGTCATTGCGAATGCGGATTTCAGCGGTGCTGTTCTGGATCGGGCCCAGCGTCGATCCCTTTGTGCCAGGGCGGAGGGGTCCCATCCCCAGACCGGTGTTTCAACAAAGGACAGCCTGGAATGCGACTGAGGCTTTCAACTCAACATGCTTCCGTAGAATTGATGTTCATCGGTTCCGTGGAGGATCAGTCCACGGAGGTAAGGGGGAAAGTCCGGTGCACAGAGTTCCTGGAGTCCGGCGCTGTCCCGCAGCTGTGAAGATCGCGCCAGCGATCCAAGCCAGAACGCCCGCCGAATTCCACCCCTCTTCATCCCGGCGAGGACCGGCGGTTCCCCTGATGACTTTTTTCCCCCTGCCCAAGGCAGATCGCGCAATGGCTGATCGCCTCCGGCCCTGGTTCCTTCCATCCGCCATGGGCCTTGGGCTCGTCGTCCTTGGGGTCGCTGGCCAGCCGGCGGAGGCCCATCATCTGATGGACCTCACCCATTTGCCCCCCTCCCCAGCCATCGGGTTGCTCACTGGCCTGGCCCATCCGATTCTGGGACCGGACCATTTGCTGTTTCTCTGCTCGCTCTCACTGGCGGGCTTGCGCCATCGGGCCCGTTGGATGCTCGCGCTGCTGGTCACCGGGCTTCTGGGCAGTGGACTGGGCATGCTTCTTCCCGGTTTGCCTTTCGCGGAAGCAGCGGTGGCTTTCAGTCTGGTGGTGGTGGCGATGGTTTGGCTGCAGCAGTGGCCCAAAGGCCTTCTTTTGCCTGCCATTGCCGTCCATGGCTACGTGCTAAGCAAAACCGTTCTGGGATGGAGCCAGGCACCATTGGCGTTCTACGGATTGGGACTGCTCCTGAGTCAGGGTGCCCTCCTCCTGCTGGCCCTCACCTTGTTGAGATCCTTGGTTGATGGGCTCTCCACCCAACAACGTGCCCTGGTCTCTGGGATGCTGATCGGTTGCGGCAGCGCCTGGACCCTCTCAGCCCTTGTGGCTTGAGATGACACTCCCCATGCCATCCCGCCTCCCGGTCACGGTGGTGACTGGTTTTCTCGGTGCCGGAAAAACAACCCTGCTGCGTCATCTCCTCTTGAACAGTGGCCAGCGTTTGGCAGTCATCGTCAATGAATTTGGCGATGTGGGCATCGATGGGGAGCTCCTTGCCCACTGTGGGTTCTGCCCTGAGGATGAGCTGTCGGGACGCCTGGTGGAGCTCACCAATGGCTGTCTCTGCTGCACGGTTCAGGACGAGTTTCTTCCCACGATGGAGCGCCTGTTGGAACGGGCGGATCAGTTGGATGGACTGGTGGTGGAGACCAGCGGCTTGGCCCTTCCTGAGCCCCTTGTGGCTGCTTTCCAGTGGCCCCAGGTGCGCACCCGCACCCGTGTGCATGCCGTTGTCACCGTGGTGGATGGGGAGGCCCTCTCCGCTGGACATGTGGTGGGAGACGCGGTTGCCGTGGAATCCCAACGCCAGGCTGATCCAAGTCTGGAGCATCTCTCCGCTTTGGAGGAGTTGTTCGATGAGCAGTTGGAGGTTGCCGATTTGGTGGCTGTGAGCCGGGCCGACACCGTTCCCGCAGAAGCCCTTGAGGCGGTGATCCAGGCGGTGAGGGCCAAGGTGCGTCCTGGTATCCCCGTGCTTCCCATGGTCAGGGGTGCCTTGCCGGCAGATCTACTCCTGGGAAGGGCTCTGGAAGACTCCGCGCAGCAAGGATTGAGTACTGCGGAGGAGGGTGAAACCGAAGACCACGAGCATGACCATGCTCACGTGGCCATGGACTCCATCGTGATTAGACGGTGGGGTTCGATCAGTAGAACGGAGGTGGAGCAGACTCTGCTGGAGATGTTGCGACAGCAGCCGATTCTTCGTCTGAAGGGTCGGGTTCAGGAAGCCGGCAAGCGCCTTACTCTCCAGATTCAGGCGGTGGGACCGCGCCTGGAGTGTTGGTATGAGGGCGTGGCGAGCTCGGATCCCCAAACCCCGACTCTGGAGCTCGTGGCCCTGGTGCCTGCGGCGCAACGTGCCCAAGTGGTGGCCGCAACGGAGCAGCTCTGGCCTGTCCTTGGACCGCTCCGTTAGTCCAGGGGGATCTCGCCTCTGGCACACACTGGGCCCCAGCACAGGCTCTGATCCTCTCCCCACCGGGGCGTGACCACTGCCCAGACGCCTTTTATCCCCAGTCTCACCTGTCCCGTGCCGTCGTGGGTGAATTCAAACCGTTCCGGTCCAATCTGCAGAAACCAGTGCCGCCCCAGATGGATCACCTCCATTCGGCAGCTTTGCCAGGGCCCTTCGGCGATCCTGCACTCCAGGGGAATGGGCTGCAGACGCTGAGCCCAGCCCGATGGATGAGAGCTCAGGGGACTGAACAGGGCTCCTAAGGCCAGGAGCCAGAGCCCAATCCTGGGGGGGCGTCCCATAGGCTGCCAGGATTGGTTCGTTGCCTTCCAGCTGGTGCCCCTTTTTCGTGCCCGCGTCCAGGTGTCCCTGCGGCCTTCTGTGCTCGACCCCGCCGGGGAGGCCACTCGAGCTGCGGCCTCCCGATTGGGGGTGACTGGCATCCAACGTCTCCGCATCGGCAAGGCCATCGAGGTGGAGCTGGAGGCACCAGATCGCACAATCGCGATGCAGCACTTGGAGCTCCTGAGCGATCGGCTGCTTGCCAATCCCGTGATTGAAGATTGGACCCTTGATGGGGTGGAGGCCCTCTGAGCAGCCATGACCATTGGCATCGTGGTGTTTCCTGGCTCCAACTGCGACCGAGATGTGAGCTGGGCGCTGGAGGGTTGTCTGGGAAGACCCACCCGCTTGCTCTGGCATGAGGAGCGGGATCTAAGCGGTCTGGATGCTGTGATTCTCCCTGGTGGATTCAGCTACGGCGATTACCTCCGCTGTGGAGCGCTGGCCCGCTTTGCTCCCATCCTTGAGGAGGTGTACAGCTTTGCCCAAGGAGGGGGGCCTGTCCTGGGAATCTGCAATGGCTTCCAAGTGCTGACGGAGATGGGACTCCTCCCCGGGGCCCTGACGCGCAACCGAGCGCTGCATTTCCGCTGTGAACCCACGGTGCTGGAGGTGAGTCCGGGAAACTGCACCTGGCTGCAGGGCTACAGCCCTGGGGACTCCATTGAGCTTCCCATTGCCCATGGGGAAGGTTGCTATCAAGCGGATGCCTCCACCTTGAAGCGTCTGCAGGAACGTGGACAAGTGGTGTTGCGCTACCGGGACAATCCAAACGGTTCGATGGGGAATGTGGCGGGCCTGACCAACGAAGAGGGGAACGTGCTCGGCTTGATGCCCCACCCAGAGCGTGCTTGTGACCCTGCCCTGGGAGGGATGGATGGTCGAACGTTGTTGGCCTCGATCGGCCAACAGTGCTGAGTTTCTTCGTATAAAAGGCCCCGCCTTATTAGGTCCGGCTCATACGCGAAGAAACAAAAAAATGGGGCCCGCAGGCCCCATGTTTCCTTGGCAGAGAACCTTCGGCTCAGCCGATGGCGGCGAAGAAGTCCTTGCTTTTCACAGGATCTGGATTCATGGTCTTGTCTCCAGGGGTCCAGTTGGCAGGGCAAACCTCATCGGGATGGGACTGCACGTATTGGAAGGCCTGCAGCACACGAAGGGTTTCGTCCACACTGCGCCCCACTGGGAGGTTATTGATCGTGCTGTGCATGATCACCCCATCGGGGTCGATGATGAACAGGCCTCTGAGAGCGATGCCCGCGTCTTCATCCAGTACGCCGTAGGCCTTGGCGATCTCTTTTTTGAGGTCGGCAAGGAGGGGATAGGCAATGTCTCCCAGACCACCAGCCTTTCGATCCGTTTGAACCCAGGCCAGATGGCTGAACTGGCTATCCACGGATACCCCGAGGACTTCCGTGTTGCGACTGGAGAAATCGCCGTAGCGGTCGCTGAAGGCGGTGATTTCCGTGGGGCAGACGAAGGTGAAATCGAGGGGGTAAAAGAAGAGCACTACGTACTTGCCGCGGTATTGCGACAGCGTGACCTCCTTGAACTCCTGGTCCACCACGGCGGTGGCGGTGAAGTCTGGGGCAGGCAGACCAACAAGCCTGGACATGGGAATGGCAGTGAGAAAGGGCTGATTCAGCTGATTCAAGGGAATGGGCTGTCGTTGGTGGGGCAACGGCCTCCGCAATCCAAAAGCTGGTCAAAAATCGCTCCTGCTTCGACGAAGCTAAGGCGAAGTCGGACCGACTTGCACTTGACACTTCTTAACTTATCACAGATCTTTGCAGCATCTTGTGGCCATAAGGTAAAGGCTGTAGAGCCACGGACCTTGAGACCTAGGCTGGAAAGGTCACAGAAGTCGTTCAGACATGTCTTGGGATCCCACCGTGCTGCGGAAATACAGCACTACGAGCCACTTTCGGCTGCTGAATCAGGTCCGAAGTGAACTGAAGAGCAGCCCCTTATCGCGGAATCAGGATGGGGAACTCAGTGTGAGCATGGGGCGGCGAGGGCCGACCTATCGGGTCCCCGTCGAGGTCCGCCATGGGGGCAGCTCAGGGGGCTCCTCCAGGGCCCAACGGGGGGGGCTGAGTGACCCGTCCCTTCCCATGACACTCCCAAGCCAAGACAGCATCAATGGGGATTCCACCAGTTTCCTCGACCGCTTAAGAGCCGTGGATATGCGGTAAGAGGAAAAACATGATGGCTCGGGGGAGACTTGAACTCCCGACCTTGGGGTTATGAATCCCACGCTCTAACCAGCTGAGCTACCGAGCCTGATCCTTTGAACTTTAAGCCATCGGTCCCGAGTGGGCTTTAGGCAGCCGGCTGAAGCATATCCATTGGGTTGATGGCTCCATAGCCCGGGGCATGGATCTCAAAGTGCAAGTGGGGACCCGTACTCCTGCCTGTGCTCCCCATCTCCCCGATCTGTTGCCCTTGAAGAACCTCTTCACCCTCTCGGACAAGGATCCGGCTCTGGTGGGCATAAAGGCTGCGGGAGCCGTCGCCATGAGTGATTTCAACGAGGTAGCCGTAGCCACCATCACTCCAGCCAGCAAACGCAACCCTGCCGTGCTGGACGGCTACGATGGCTGTGCCAGTGCTGTTAGCGATATCGATGCCCTTGTGCATGCGTCCCCAGCGCCAGCCGTAGCCAGACGTCAAGAGACCTCTTGCCGGCATAAGCCAGCGCTGGTTTCCGTAGGGCTGAACTTGTGATGGACTGTAATCAGGGGTGTCAGGCCAACTGACCCCTCCGCTCGTGGAGGGCTTGAGGCTGATCAGTTGGTGTACGCGTAACCGAGACTCAGAGGAGACCTTGAGTTGCCGCCCCACAATCAGGGGGGATGACCGAAGATCGGGATTCAATTGAACCAACTGATCGACAGAGAGCTGGTAGCGATTAGCGATGGAATCTAGGGTGTCTCCAAACCGGACAACTCCCTTCGGGAGGCTGTGCGAAGCATCCTCTGCGGGCAACAGGGGGGGTGGGGATGGAGGAAGGCGATCGCCCCTAGGACGACTTGATCCTTGATCGACATCTCTCAGGGCTGCGAAGAGGTCGTTGGAAGCTGAGGTGAGTTGAATATCGGTGGCCAGCGCTGCGGAGAGCGGGAGGACCACCGAAGTACTGAGCAAGGCAGTAAAAATACGGTGATTAAAAAACATGCAAATAACGAGGGAGATGTTGATAGCAAAAAGGATGAAATATGAACGGAACACCGTTCTTGTTTCAGCCATCAAGGACAAAGGCGGTTGAAACCTTTGACTGTCAAACAAATTCCCGCGGACCTTAGCGTCAGTCTTCCGATGACGCAAGTGTTTCAGGGCCCCTGCTGGTACTGACCACGCTGGGGCTACCTGGGGTGTTGCATTGTCTGAGGGCTTCAAAAACCACCACTCCCACAGCGACGGAGAGATTGAGGCTCCTGACCCCACCGGGGATCTTCTGGCCTGATCGCGGCATGGGAATCGTGAGCCTAAGGTCGGCGGCCTCCAGAAGGGCTGCGCTCAATCCGTCGGTCTCCTTGCCGAACAGCAGCCAATCCTCCTCTTGGTAGACCACTTCGCTGTAGGACAAGGTGGCATGGCTGCTGAAGGCCAGCAAACGCCCCCCCTGCTGGCGCCGTTCATCCAGAAAGGTGGGAACATCAGGGTGTCGGACCAACGTCACCAAGGGCCAGTAATCCAACCCTGCGCGCTTCAGATAGCGATCACTGAGCGAAAAGCCGAGTGGCTCGATCAAATGGAGTTCAAACCCCGTGGCGGCGCAGGTCCGAGCCACATTTCCCGTGTTGGGAGGGATCAGGGGTTCAAACAAGACAACGCGGGGCATCACTCCTCGATGGGGGGAACGGGCAGACCCAGATGGACCAGATTGATGGCCCTCCCCTGCAACACCAACCAGGCCCCATCGCAATAGGGTGAAAGCCGTTGCTGGAGGGCCCCCAGGCGGTCTCGGAATCGGCCTCCAGCCTCCGTCATGGGCACCACTCCCCAGCCCGTTTCCTCGCTCACCAGAACCAGAGGGGAGGGAACGTGTTGGATCGTGTTCACCAGGGTGTCCACCTGCGCCAGCCAAGCCCCACCCTCCAGCTCCAGATGGGCTGCGACCCAGGTGCCCAGGGAATCCACCAATCCCAACTCATTTGGGCTCAGGCTCAGCAGCCCTGGGCATAGTCCCCCACCCACTTCCAGGGTGCGCCAGGAGGACGGCCGTCTTTGCCGATGGCGTTCTAGGCGCTCTTGCCAGGAGACGTCGTCGGGCAAATCGGGACCGGTGACCAACACCACCACCGGGTAGCCGCTGCTGTGGGCAAGGTGTTCGGCCCAGCGGCTTTTGCCGCTGGCCGCAGGCCCACTCACCATGGTGATGGACGGCAGGGTTCCAACCACGCCCTAGCCGCCTCCCTGCATGTTGCGGAGGGTCGCCACCGAGGAGGGGGAGACCCGATTCAGGTAGCGGAAGATCCAGTATTTAAAGATTGTGGCGAGAACCACAGGGAAGGTGGCGATGAAGAGAAGGATGAAGTTATCGCGAGCTGGTAAACCGAAATGATGGGCAACCCCATCCAGAAGCACAGTCCATCCTTCCGGGCTGTGGAAGCCAACAAAAATATCTGTAAAGAGGATAATCGCAAAAGCTTTCGCACTGTCGCTCAAGCCATAAACCAACTCATCAATGAACCCTCTCAGCACTTGAATATCCCTTTGGCCAAAAACACATACGGCAACGAAGCCAAGGAGACCAAACAAATCGGCAAAGACGTTCTTGACGGCTTCCGTACTCTCCTTATCCGCTTGTGCCTTCAATTCCTGGGCACGCGTTTGCAGTTGTTTTTGTAGTTCCTCTCTGCTGGGCAGTGGTTCGTTGTGAAGGAGATGATCAAACTCAATCTCCGCCTGAAACACGCGCAGCTTTTCAACGGCCTGCTCCTCGAGTTTGGGTTTCGGATAACTGAGAAAGGGGGTGTCTGGTGAGAAGCGATCCACCAGCGGTGAGACAATGTAGGTTCGGCTGATTTGTTGCACCAAGATGGGCACCAGAATCATCAGCAACAAAATACGCAAGGCCACCAGAGTGGAATCCCGCCGTCTGCGAAATCCGGCAACCACACTCGCTTCTGCTTCGGGATCGAGTCGCTGCCGCACCTGATCCACCACTCCGAGTAGGCTGCGCGGCAGAATTTCAGGGTTCCGACTCAAGCTGGGAAGCTGTTCCCGGGTTCCTGCATAACGGGCAGTCACCGATTCGAGCAATTGCAATTGGCGCAATTCCTGACCGCTGAGTTCCTGCCGATAGGGCTTGATCTTCTCCACGCATTGTTGGCAGACCTGCAATGCCGCCCGAAAACGGCGCAACACCTGGGCCTGCATAGCTTTTGGGATGCGCAGCTCCAGTTCGGGCCTGACGGGGCGATCCTGGTAATACTCCAGTTCGATGCTTTGGATGAGCAGGGCTGCTTCGTAGCCCCTCTCCAGATCACTGCTGAGATCTAGGGCCTGGGCATTGCCAAGGCGGCCCATCCAGTTGCGAAATCCCATAGGTTGTTCAGCGAGAAAATACCCACCAGGTCACCATCGGCACAACGGTGCCGATGACAAGCAAGACGATCACCCAGGTGAAGGCGTGGCTGCTTTCCGTTTCCTCCTTGCTGGGAATGTTGCTGGCCAAGACAGGTGCCTCCTCGATGAGGGGCTCTCCCGGATCTTCACCTCCTTGAAGCACCGTAGTGAGTCGGCTGAGGGCATCCAGGGTGGCCTGGCGGTAGCGATCGGCAGAGCGAAGGGGGGTGGCCATGGTGGTATCTGCCGTGCTGGCCAGCAATTCAGCCGGAAGCCGCCCCTTCAGGCCTTTGGAGGCCACCACAGCGGTGGAACGGGTTTGGGCGTCGATCAGGAGAAGCAAACGGGATGGACCAGGGGCCTCAGGATCGGACGGGGCTGTATCCCATCGGGCCAGAAGATCTTCGCCGAGCTTCTCAATGCTGAGGTCGTAGTCGAGTTTGGAAACGGTAACCACCTTGGCGTCGACCCGCTCACTGTCAAAGGTCTGAAGAAGCTTCTCGATCTCCTGGGCGCTGGCCCGCGAGAACACATGGGCCTCATCCAGCAGATGGGAGTAGGGGGGCTGTTGGGGGAAATCCGCAGGCCCGATGGCCAAGACAGGAGCAACGACCGCAAACAGCATCACCAGGGAAATGATGGCGGAGGCCAGCACCGATGGAGCCCATCGAAGAAGTCCTTCGTGCCGTTGAGGGGTACCGCTGCTGGATGGAGGAGTCACGGCAAGCTCCAAGGGAAGGCGTTACCCCCCAGTCTGCCGCGCAAGCGCCGATCATGCTCCCTTCAAGTCCACCTGGATTTCTCAACGAGCCTTCAATCACCATGTCGCTTCCCCTCCCGGCCCGTGTTGTTCTGGCGATCGGCCTTGGGGGCCTGGTGCTCGCCGTGGCCAACCAGCTCAGCTCTCCCCAACTGGATCCCTCCTTGGAGCGAGCTTCCGTGCTGGCCAGTTTGCTCGCGGTGGTGCTGATGGTGGTGGCAGCTCTCTGGCAGCGGGTGGAGCCTCCAGCGGCCGACCGCGCAGCCCTCGTGGGCGAACAGGGCTTGGACTTGGCTGAGGGACTCCCTGAGGGGTTGGTTGCCGAACTGGGCTGGGGCAGTTCCATGGTGCTCACGGCGACCCCTGCGGCGGTTCTTCTGCTGCACGACGGGGAACGAATCATCCTGCGCCGGGGATTGCTTGGAACTGGGACCTTTGTCCCGGGTCTGATCTGCAGGCAGGCCTTAACGCGTCAGCGGTCGATCTCCCTTGTGGATTTGAAGCACTACCCAGGTCGGGCTGAATTTGACTCGTTGCTCCCGGACTTGCCAGCTGTGGTGGTGCAGCCCATTGGTGAAAGGGGCCTGTTGCTAGTGGGGGGCTGGACGGCCCGTTGCTTTAGCCAGGCCGATCTGCGTTGGATCGAAGGCTGGGCTGGAAAGCTCAAAACACAATGGGCTGGGCTTTGGGCCGAGGCTGCTCCGGCTTCGGAGCAGCTGCCTGGCGGGGAACCCGCCATTGGCTGAACACCCTCCCATTGGGATTAGTGGCGGTCACCCCCCCACCGGGACCAAGCTGGCCCTCCAGGCGCTCAGCGCGGGTGAGTTGATCATTGGTATGGCGTCGATAGAGAACCTGGCCCTGGGCACTGATTCCTTGGGTTTTCCAATTCCAGTAGCACCTTTGAGCCGTCAACTGGTCGCCGTCCTGTCGCAGCTGGCAGTTTCTGCTGATGCTGGCCGTGGAGGACTTGCCATCCAGCAACAATTCCTCTCCCTGAACCTGCAGATTCCCTTTCTGCCCTTGAAAGGCTGCGCCGTTCTTCAGTTGGGACTCCTTGATGTTGAAAGCGAGATCTGTGCCCCGAAACCAAGTCTGCTCGCCGGCATCCACAAACTCCACCGGACCAAAAAGGGTGTAGGCCTGCTGGACCGTGTTTCCCTCCAGGCGGGAGCCCTTCAAGAGCTGTGCGGGAAGGTGGTACGCACGTAGGGGTGGCCGACGGGTCATGCTCACCGGTCCGCGGGCCTTCAGATCCCCTTGCCCAGGGCGCCAATCCACCTCCTTGAAAGTTCCCTGGAGTTCAGGCGCGAGGTCAGAGGTCTTGGCATTCATGGCCACGGGTTGGCTCCATCGCTGGAGGGTGGGCTGCCCGCGGAGTTCGAGCAGGTCTTTTTCTAGAAGCAAGGTGGCCGTCTGGGCGGAGAGTTGGCTCTGAAGGTTGCGCACCTTGGGTCCCAGTTCGAAGCGCATCCTGGATTCCCGGGGAATCCAGAGAACCCGATCGGCGCTCAGCAGGAGGGGATCCTTCCCCAGGCGCTGCAACCGGATCTCTCCCTCCAGCAGCATCACTGCTCCGTCATTAATCACGGTGCCCGTGGTGGCCGACAGCTTGTAGAGCGGTTTCCCTTTCTCAAAGATCACGCCTTCGGGGCGCAAGGCGCGGGCCACGCTGCTGCGCAGGTCGTAGCGCGCTTCCGGACTCTTCAACGACCAGGCCGGTAAGCCCTGACGGGTGCGCTGCTGGAGATCCAGGGCTCGGAAGGTGAAGGGGGGAGCACTCTCCTCGGGCTGGATGCTGTTCTGCCGTCCGCAACCCTGAAGAAAAGCCACAGCACCGAGGCCGGCCAGCAGCAGGGCAACCCACCGGGTTTCGCTCCGCGACAGGCGCGGCCGGAACAGCTGCGGTGGCTGCTTCAAAGGGGATCTGGCAACTCGAGCCGTTGCATCACAGGGGACGCCTCCGGGAGCAGGCTCAAGGGAGACAACCCTCCCCAGTGGCGAGCCTGGTGCCAGGCTTCCGTGGCCACAGTGGCAGAAGCCACCGCGCCCTCCCGATGGGTGTTGGCCGGCCAGAACGCATCGCACGGGATGGTGGGGCAGGCCAGTTGTTGCAACATCCGCAAGGAGAGGTCGGGAAGGAGTGGGATGAGGAGCACACCGATCCAGCGGCAGCTCTCTAGAACGGCGTACAGGTCGGCCCCAACCGCCTCTTCCTGGTCGGGCAGTTTCATCCGCAGCCAGGGAGCCTGATCATTGAGATAGCCATTGGCCGTTTCGGCCAATCCGAGCACCGCCTCTGCGGCGGAGCGGAAATCCAGTTGCTCCATAGCGGTATCGAAGCGGCGTGCGGCCTGGCCGCTGGCCACGGCCAGGGGGTGGTCCTCCAATGCCCCCCTGCCGGAGGGGGGAACGGCGCCGGCAAACCATTTGCGCGACATGGACACGCTGCGATTGAGCAGATTGCCGATGGTGTTGGCGAGATCATTGTTCACCAGGTCGCTGAAGCGCTTTTGCTGAAAGTCACCATCGTCGCCAAAGGGGATGTCTCTCAGGAGGTACCAACGCACTGCATCCCTGCCGCATTGCTCCAGCAGCGCCTCAGGATCGAGCACATTGCCGAGGGATTTGCCCATTTTCTGACCCTCCCTAGTGAGAAAACCATGGCCAAACACCCTCTCCGGCAGGGGCAGATCGGCGGACATCAACATCGCCGGCCAGAAGACAGCATGGAAGCGGAGGATGTCCTTCCCGATGACATGCAGCTGGGCCGGCCAGCCCCGGGCGCCCAGTTGCTCCAGGCTGACAGGAGTCGTTGGATCCAGGAGGGCGGAGAGGTAGCCCAGCAGGGCGTCAAACCAGACGTAAAATGTATGACCTGGGTGGCCTGGCACGGGGATGCCCCAAGGGAGGTCGATCCGGGAAATGGAGAAATCCCGCAACCCCCGCGCGACGAAATTTTCCACTTCCCGCCTGCGCGTGGCCGGGGCGATGAACCCGTCCCGCCTGACCAACTCCTCAATCCGGTCCTGATAGCGGGAGAGACGGAAGAACAGATTGGGCTCATCCCGCCACTCCAGCGGGCGTTGGTGGATTGGACATGCCGGTTCCACCGCCTCGGGGGTCTCATCCTTGAATTCCTCACAGGCCACGCAGTACCAACCCTGCTGACGCCCCTCCAGCACATCACCCTTGGCTTCCACGCGGGCAAAGAACTGCTCCACCAGCTCACGATGGGGCCCAGCGGTGGTGCGGATGAAGCGATCCTGACTGATGCCCCAGGCCTGCCAGAGGTCGCTGAAACTGGCGCTGTTGCGATCGCAGAAGGCCTGGGGAGCTAGGCCCGCTGCCGCCGCCGTGCGCTGAATCTTCAAACCATGTTCATCGGTGCCCGTCACGAATGTGACCGCCTGGCCTTGCAACCGCTGATAGCGCGCGATGGCATCGCAAGCCAGGGTGGTGTAAGTGCTCCCGAGATGGGGCTTGTCGTTGACGTAATAGAGCGGAGTGGTGAGGGTGTAAGACATCACGGGCGGCTGGCTTCGTTGGCGCGGCTGGTGTCGCCAGATCGGCTCGCCATTGCGGCCCTGCCTGGGTCTGGATCTTACCCATGGCCCCTGATCTTTCCCCCATCGGCGATGCTGTGGGCGAAGCGGCCCTGGGCCGTGCCCTGGGAGTTGGACGCCGTGAATCACAGAACCGTGGAGGTGGTGGTGTGGGGTGGAGGCACCGGTGGGGTGGCCGCTGCCCTGCAGGCCGCTCGAAGCGGTGCCCAGACCCTGCTTCTCACCCCTGGCCCCTGGCTTGGAGGAATGGTGAGCGCCGCTGGCGTGTGTTGCCCCGATGGCAATGAGCTCTCTCCCTGGCAGACGGGCCTTTGGGGAGCCCTCCTGCGGGCCCTGGGCGCCGAAACCCCCGGGGGACTCGATCACAACTGGGTGAGTTGTTTCGGCTACCTCCCAGCCACGGCCGAAGGGATTCTTCGCCGTTGGTGTCAGGAGACACCGCTCCTGGAGTGGTGGCCCCTGACCCGATTGGAGGCCGTCGAGCGGCGGGGCGATCGCATCACGGGCTTGGAGGTGCAATGGAAGGGGGCTCCCTGGCATCTCCAGCCCACCATCGTGGTAGACGGCAGTGATCGGGGCGATCTTTATCCCCTAGGGGATGTGCCCTATTGCCTGGGTTGGGAAGCCAGGGAAACCTGGGGGGAACCCAGTGCACCCCTCCAGAGCGATCTCGACAGCCAGGTGTTCTTTCAAAACCAACTGGTGCAGTCGCCCACCTGGGTGGTGATGGCCCAGCTCAGGGAGAAGGAGAGCCCGCTCCAGATCTCAGGGAATGTCCTGTCTGGTCTCCAGCCAGAGCCGCCCTTCACGGAGGCCACCACTCGCTTTGGCCTGCAGCGGACCCTCACCTACGGTCGCCTTCCGGGGGGTGTGGTGATGCTCAACTGGCCCCTTTCAGGCAACGACTGGCATGGGGGTCTGGAACGGGCCTTCGATCCCGCCACTCCGGCCGGGGAGGTGCGTGCGGACCTCGCCGCGGACATGCAGGGCCACAGCCGGGCCTTCGCCGACACCCTGATGACCATCAGCCAGGGACGCCTGATGCCGGCGTCCGTGTTTCCAGGACGGACTGAGGCTGCCGCTGGGGCTCAACACGGCCCCCATGATCTTGCCCTGATGCCCTACTGGCGGGAGGGCAGGCGCCTGCTGGCGATGGAGACGGTGATCGAGCAACACCTCCTTCCCCTGGGGCCAGGGGCTTCCATCGCCCCCATGCCCCAGGGAGGTTCTGGCCAGACGACGGCCATCGCCGTGGGGAACTACGCCAACGACCATCATTATCCTGGTGTGGACTGGCCCCTGGCTCCTAAAAGCTGCCGCTGGGGCGGGCGGTGGACCGGGACCCCCTTCACCATCCCCTACGGCGCCCTGGTGAGCCGAGGCGTGATGAATCTTCTGGCGGCAGATAAGGCCATTGGGGTGAGCCACATGGCCAATGGGGCCACTCGGCTGCAACCTCTCGTCCTCAATTTCGGCCAGGCTGCCGGGCTCGCGGCAGCCCTCTGCGTGCGTCGCGGTCTGCTGCCCGCGGATCTGCCCGTGCGCGATCTGCAGGAAGCCCTTTTGGATGACCCTCTAGCGCCCGCGGGACCCTTGCCCCTCTGGGACACGCCTTGGCACCACCCTGATTGGGCCCTTCGCCAACGCAACCTGCTGGACGATCTGGAGCGCCTAAGTCCCTCAGGGCGGTGGGGTCCGCAGCCCGGAGATCCCCATCAAGCCCCCATGGAGCCGGGAGAGCGGCTGTGGCAGGGCGAGCTTGTAGCGGATGGCAGTGGCGGGTTTTCCCTCCATGGCCCCAAGGGCCCGGGGGGAGAGCCCTGGCCCCTCATCACCCTGGAGCCCGCCCTGAATGCCTGGCTTCATGCGCAGCGCACCTCATGCCCTGTGACCCTGATCGGTTGCGCCAATCCCTGGGGCCCATGGCTGAGGGTGTCTCGGTTGGCCTGAAGGGCCTCAGAGGCTGCGGGCATCCAGCCGTAGCAGATCCCTAAGAGGGTCTACCTCCCTGACCCGCACCAGCACGGAGTCGCCGGGCTGGGGCGACCCCTGGCAATCGGCCGGCAGATCCATCGCCAGGCTTTCCAGATGGACCAGTGCCAAGTGATGATCCTCCCGCAACCAACGGAGAAACGGCCCCCGCCATTGCTGGCCGCGATGCTGGGAAAACCAGACCTGTTGCCAGTGCCGTTGGTCTTCTCGGGAAATGGTGATTCCCTCCCGCACGCCCCCTTCCATGGCCGTGAGCGCATCTGTGAGGGTGGAGGCGTCCATCGGCTGCTTCCCCTCCATGTGCTCCTGCAGCTGCCGTTGAACCAGCAGATCGCCATAGCGGCGGATGGGCGATGTGGCTTGCACGTAGGCCTCCAATCCCAGGCTGAAGTGGGGAAGGGCACGGGTGCCGACGACACCGCGGGTGAGGCACTTCTTGATGGCCGCCAGCCGCACCGGGCCCGCCGGATAGGCCTCCAGCTCCTTGGGGGTGGGCACGGGCGCAACAGGCTGGCTTCGATAGGGCAAGGCCAGCTGATGCCGGTGTCCATAGTCGGCGATCGCAGCTCCAGCGAGGATCATGGCCTCTGCCACCATCTGCCTGGAGGGCGTCGGCTCAATGATGTCCAGCAGGGCACCTTCGCCGTCGCCTTTGGTTTCAGCGGCACGAATCCTTCCCTCTGGTTGATCGAGAAACAAGGCGCCCCGCCCAGCACGCCAGGACCGGCGACGGTGCATCCATTCCTGCAGCATCAACAGGTCCCGCTCCTGGGGAGGTGCGAGCTCCAAAAGCTCATCAGCATCGGCATAGGAGAGCCGATAGGCCGGGCGCACCCAGCTGCGGTGGAGAGCCAGATCGGTGATCGCCCCATCGGTGTCCAGTCGGACACCCACGCTCCAGGCGGCGCTGCGCTGGCCAGCCCGCAGGCTGAAGGGACCTGTCGCCAGCACCTGGGGGAACATGGGCAAGGTTCCCTGGGCTAGATACAGACTGGTGCCCCGGCGGCGGGCCTCAAGATCCAGGGGGCTACCCGGAGCAATCAAACGGCCCGGATCAGCCACATGGATCCAGATCCGGGGGCTCCCATCCTCCATCCATTCCAGGGAGAGCCCGTCATCAATGTCGGCGGTGTCGTCGTCATCGATTGTGACCGTGTGGAGCCCCGTGAGATCCCGTCGTTCGGCGTCGCCGCTGCAGGGCCCCTCTGCCAGGCTCAGCAGCTCTTCTGCATCCCGTTGCAGACTATCGGAAAATCCCTGCTGCCAGCTGGTTCCCTGCAGGGAGGGCAACTGGTGCCGAGGCCATAGGCCCACATCGGCCAGGAGATGGCGCACGTCGGCCGCTTCACGGGAGCAGCGCACCTGCTGGAGCAGGTGCTGGATCTCCTCCGGGAGAGGCAAGTCCCCTCGCCCTGCGGCCAACACCCGCAATGCCGCCAGTTCTTCGCCCTGCCTGGCTTCCAGAAGCTCGGCCACGATCGGTTGGCGATGTTTGAGGGCGTTGACCCAGAGCGCTTGTTGGCGTTCTGCAAGCTGCCGGCGATGGCGGTCCTGGGCGAGCCGTTTAATCTCTGCAGGCTTCCGGGGTTGGATCCAGCCCTGTTTGCAACGAAACAGTAGCTGGGAACCTTGCAGCCAGAGCCAGCACGCGCAGCATGGGAGAGGATCGGTGTGGCCGCTCACCAGATCGGTAAAGGCCAGCAAGGACAACGATTGGGGATCTCCATCGGTGGAGGCATCCCCAACCAGCACCTGCCAGGCCGCTCCGAAATCCCGGCGTCTAGGCGTAGCCGCCAACAGGAACTCCCTGGTGATCAAGGAGGGGTGGGGACTAACTCCGTAGGAGAGGCCCCACCCGGGCTCAGGACAGGGAGCCACCAGGTCGAGTTGCCGCAGGGAAAGGGTGATGGGCTTCCCCTGGGGCAGCAGGCTCAGCTCCGCCTTTCCACCCTGAATACCCTTCACCAGGGCGATCTGGGGACTGGCCTCAGCAGATCGGCCCGAAATACCCACAAGATCACCTACCCCGATGGGGCCGGAAGGGGGGCTCGCACCAGGCCCTGACAAGCCCTCAGCCTTCTGGATTCACGAACGGCAGCAGAGCAAGAATCCGCGCCCGCTTGACAGCGTTCGTCAGGTCACGCTGTTGCTGGGCTGTCAACCCTGTCAAGCGACGAGGGAGGATCTTGCCCCGCTCCGTGATGAATTTCTTGAGAAGGTCGATGTCTTTGTAATCAATCGGATCACCGGGTTTGATCGGTGATAGGCGCTTTTTGAAAAAGGAGCTGCTCATGGTCGAACGGTAGGGAAAGGCAGGGAGGAAAGAAAAAAGTCTGGATGTCCTGGAAAAGCTCGACCGTGGGAGATCACTTGATCTCCTTGTGCACGGTGGAGCTGTTGCAGTGGGGGCAGAATTTCTTCAGTTCCAGCCGTTCGCTGGTGTTGCGGCGGTTCTTCTGGGTGGTGTAACGGGACACACCAGGAGACCGCTTGGCGGGGTTGGACCGGCATTCGGTGCACTCGAGAGTGATCACGATCCGGACGCCCTTGTTTTTTGCCATGGAAAGGACGTGCGCCGCTGAGCGAGCAAGTGACAACGTTCAACCCTACTCCTTGGACGGAGCCCGGGTTCGCGCCTTCTTAGAATGGATGGCTGTCGCTCAGCACAACGATGCGGGTCTCGCTCCAGTGGTTGAAGGAGCTCCTGATCTGCAACCCCGAGGCCTTGGAGGCCCAACCTCTAGCGGAGAGGCTGTCGCTGGCCGGGTTTGAGGTGGAGGCCATCGAGGATCTGGCCGCCCAGGCCGCGGGGGTGGTGGTGGGCTATGTGGAGGTCCGAGAGGCCCACCCTGGTTCCGATCGCTTGAGCGTGTGTCAGGTGCGTACGGATCTCTCCGCAGCGCCCTTGCAGATCGTGTGTGGTGCTCCCAACGTGCGTGCCGGGATCCATGTGCCCGTGGCCTTGGTTGGAAGCCACCTTCCTGCGGTCAACCTCTCGATCAAGCCGGCCCAGATCCGAGGGGTGGAGAGCAATGGAATGATCTGTTCCCTGCAGGAGCTTGGTCTGGCGGAGACGTCTGAGGGCATTGTGATCCTGGAGGATGTGCTCCAGGTTCTGCCGCCGGTGGGCACTCCTGTGGGCCCCCTCCTGGGCCTGGACGACCAGGTGCTGGAGTTGGCGATCACGGCCAACCGGCCCGATGGGTTGTCCATGGAAGGGATGGCCAGGGAGGTGGCCGCCCTCTGCGGTGGCTCTGCGTGCTTCCCTCCGGTGCCAGCGTCACCCCCTGCCCAACCTCTGACATTGGCTCCCCCCGATCAAGCATTGATGGAAGAGGGGGGGATTTTCACCATGACGGCCTTGGAGGAGGTGCGGGTGGAGCCCTCCCCGCTGTGGCTCCAGCGCCGGCTGGAACGGGCGGGTGTCCGTCCCATCAACAACGTGGTGGACATCACCAATCTTGTGATGCTGGAAACCGGCCAGCCACTCCACGCCTTTGATCGCCATGCCCTTGCCGAAGGCCGTGGGGGAAACGCCGACCCTGGGTTGCTTGGGCTTCGGCAGGCCCGCCCAGGAGAGCCCTTTCTTTCTCTGGATGGGGAGGAGCGATCCCTTAACGAGGAAGCCCTGGTGGTGACCTACGGCGATCAACCCATCGCCTTGGCAGGGTTGATCGGCGGGGCGGAAACCGCGGTGAAGGCTCACACCAAGGCCATCTGGCTGGAAGCTGCCGTTTTCCCCTCCCAGCGGGTGCGCCGCTCATCTCGCAGCGTGGGCCTGCGCACGGAGGCCAGCGCTCGGTTTGAGAAAGGCCTCCCCTTGGAAAGCACCCTTCATGCCTCGGATCGGGCGGTGGCCCTGTTCCACGACCTGGCGGGTGCCCAAGCTGCTGGGCGCTGGGTGCTGCAGCGCGAGGCGCCCCCCAGACCCCCCGTGGCGTTGGACCGTGACCATCTCCACAACCTGCTGGGACCGGTGATCGAAGACGACGAACCCGTCGACCTGGACGATGCCACGGTGGAACGCACCCTGGAGGCCCTGGGTTGTCGGCTGGAGCGGCAGGAGGAGGGTTGGCTCGTAGTGGTTCCTCCCTCCCGGGCCCTCGATCTCACCCGGGAGGTAGACCTCATTGAGGAGGTCGCCCGTCTGGTGGGCTACGACCGGTTTGCGTCCCACCTGCCCGATCCCCTCCTCCCCGGTGGGCTGGACCCGGCCCAGCAGGTGGAACGACGCCTCCGCAGGGCCCTTTGTGCCTCCGGCCTTCAGGAAACCTGTGCCCCTTCCCTGGTGGGGATGGCGCCGGGGCGGATCCCCTTAGCCAATCCCCTCCTCAGCGATTTCGGCCATCTCCGCGACAACCTCCATGAGGAGCTGCTGCAGGCGGCCCGACGGAATCTGCAGGCCTCCCAGAACGGCTTCTGGGCCTTTGAAATCGGCCGGGTGTTCCGGGGCCTTGCAGCCGACGACCAACCTGGCGAGGAAGTGGAACTGGTGGTGGGAGTTTTGTGCGGAGAGCGGCGCAGTGAGCGTTGGAGCAGTAGTGGGAAGGCCATACCCCTCACCTATTGGGAAGCGCGCGGTGTGCTCCAGGAAGCCCTCAGTGGCTTTGCCCTCCCCCTGGAGGATCGGCCTCCCCAGAATCAGGCGCCCCGTGACGGGAGCGACAGCGAAGCCGCCCTTCTCCATCCCGGCCGAAGGGCCGATCTGTTGCTGGAGGGGAGATCCTTCGGCTGGTTCGGTCAGCTGCATCCTGCTCGGGCGGCCGCCCTCGACCTTCCCGACAGCACCCATCTCTTCCAGTTAGCCATGGCACCCCTTCGGCAGGCGGCCACCCGCCCCGGCCGATGGACTCCCCAATTTCAGCCCTATCCCACGGTTCCTTCTTCCGAGCGGGATCTCGCCCTGGTAGTGCCGAAAGACACGTCGGCCGCTGCCCTGATGACAGCGATTCGCAAGGCCGGTCGGCCCCTGCTCGAGCAGGTGGAGCTGGTGGACCGCTATGAGGGGCAGCCGATCGCGGAGGGCCACTGCAGCCAGGCCTTCCGGCTGCGCTATCGGGATCCCCAGCGCACCCTCACCGATGGTGAGGTGGAAGCCACCCATCAGAAGGTGCGTGATGCCCTGCAGCGCCAGTTCGCTGCCCAACTCCGCAGCTAGCCCCGAAGGGCGGATCTATTCCTGACGCTGAACAACGGCCAGACATTCCACATGGCTGGTGTTGGGAAAAAAGTCGAGCGGTTGCACGCTCTCCAATCCGTAGCCCCCCTCTGCGCAAAGGGCTCCGAGATCCCTGGCCAGGGTGGCTGGATCACAGCTGAGATAAAGGATCAGGGGAGGGCGAAGGGCCAGAAGGGAGGCCAGAACAGGCTCCTGCAAACCCTTGCGGGGGGGATCCAGAACCACCGCCGATGGAGCGACCTGGCAGAGGGCCTGCTCCAGAAGCAGCGCCACATCCCCTTCGTCGAATCTGCACCTAGTAGCCAGGCCATTGCGTTCGGCATTGGTCCTTGCCAGAGCAACCGTGCTGGGGTGCTGTTCGATGCCGTGAACACGCCAACCGGCTTGGGCCAGGGGAAGCGAAAACGTTCCGATGCCGCAATATCCCTCCAGCACGGTCCCGCCAGGGGGGCCAAGGCGCTCCAGGAGAAGGGCCGTCACCCGTTCAGCCTGTTCGCTGTAGACCTGAAAGAAGGTGTCCGCACCGATCTGAAGCTCGATGCCGGCAAAGGGTTCCAGGATCCAGTCGCGACCAACAATGGGGATCGATTCGGGTCCAAACAGCCGATTTCCTCCCTGGGGTTGGAGGTTAAGGGTCACCCCCACCAGCTCGGGCCATCGCGCCATCCAGCCTTCGGCGATGGCGGCAATTCCCGGTAGATCGCCGTGGCTGGCAATCAAGGTGATGAGGCGCTCACCACTGCGCCTGCCGAGGCGAAGGGCGAGGTGGCGAAGACCTGCCCCTGGGGTGTTCGCTGCGCCGTGTCGGTTTACTGGCCAGCCACTGGCCTCCAGGTCGGCCTTGAGGGGGGCCACCATGGCGTCGAGACGTGGATCGAGAACAGGGCAGCGGTTCATGTTCACGATCTGGTGGCTGCCGCGGCGGTAGTAGCCGGCCCGGATTCGGCCTTCCGGATCCCGCTCCAGGGGAATCACGGCCCGGTTGCGGTAGGCCAGCTCCTGGGGTGCGGCGAGGAGTGGCTGCACCAGGGGATCCAACTGACCAATCCGTTGAAGAACTTCCGCCACCCGGTGCTCTTTCCAGTGCTGCTGGGCCCGGGCTTCCAAGGCCTGGAGGGTGCACCCTCCGCAGTGGTCGGCCAGGATGCAGGGTGGTTTTCTGCGGTCTGGGGAAGCCTGAAGCAAGCGCACCAGCTTCCCGACGGCATGGCGCTTAGCCTGATGCACCAGGCGTACCTCCACCCGATCACCGGGGAGGGCTCCCTCCACAAGAATGACCTGGCCCGCGATTCGACCCACCCCCAACCCATCACGGGTGAGGTCGTCCACGGTGAGGCTCTGCAGCTCCCCGTTCACCCCCTGTTCCTGTTGCATCGATCCAGCACTCTTCCTCGACCCTATCGGCCGAACTGCAAAGGGGCGTTACACCTTCGGCCCTTTCCCCTGGGATGCTGCGGCTGGGCTGGATAAGATCAATCGGTCTGTGGTCGCTACCATGAGTGTCGTTCGCGATCTGATCCTTCAGGCCGATGATCAGCTCCGCTATCCCACTGGTGGCGAGCTACGCACCATGGTGGAGTTCCTCAGCGGCGGAAGCCGCCGACTGGAGGTGGTGAAGGTGCTGACGGCCAATGAGAAAAAAATCATTGATGAAGCGGCCAAGCAACTCTTCACCCGCAAGCCTGAATATGTTGCCCCCGGGGGCAACGCCTTCGGCCAGAAACAACGGGCCCAGTGCTTGAGGGATTACAGCTGGTATCTCCGTCTGGTTACCTATGGGGTGCTCGCTGGAAGCACGGAGCAGATCCAAGCCATCGGACTTTTTGGTGCCCGCGAGATGTACAACAGCCTGGGAGTGCCCATGCCAGGCATGGTGGAAGCCATGCGCACCATGAAGGAGGCGTCTATCTCGCTCCTCAGCAAAGACGACGCCGCACTGGCTGGACCCTACTTCGACTTCCTGATTCAGGGCATGCAGACCAGCACCTGATTGGAACCAACGAAGGAGAGGCACCAACAACAGCATCTTCTCCACCCGCCAGGAGCACAGCCAACGAGTATTCGTCCCATATAAGTCTCTTTCCAAGACCCTATATGTGTCACAGGTGAGATTCAGTGACACGCATCGCCTCAACACGCCGCCCATCTGCGGTGCTCTCAAAATGTTGCTGCGATGCTGCTGAAATCTTGATGGCACAAAGGTTTTGAGTGATGCGGGGTGCTATTCACCGTTGCCTCAGACGGGACTTGCTGTAAGTCCCAGGTAGATCCACACCTGATTGCAGTGAGACCACTCCACAGCTGGATTCGCCCTTGAGCGCGGGAAGAAAAGCCCCATGCGGGCAGCTCGCTAGTATCCCGGCCTGGTCTTGTAATTGGACCCGAAATCAGTCTGGATTGATACGAGTGCGGCAAAGGATGCAGAAGGAGTGCATCGGCTTGCTGATCTGTGTTAAAGACAGATCAGCAGGATCTGCCATCTATTGGTATGGCTGCTTTTTTCACTGGCCAAAAATTATTGGCCACGATGTTTTCTTCCATAACAATGCCGTTCGATGTGCACGGATCATCTGAGCCCGCCCGCAGGACTGGGGCAGCCAGAATCACGCGTTTTTCTTTGATCATGTATCTCATTCCAGGCCAGGGCTAAGACCAAGAAAGCGTCTCATCCAAGAGAAGCTAGACTTAAAAAGAGAGTCGATCTCGCCCGTCATGGATGAACCGGCTGCATGCCTCCTCTCCGGTCAACCATGGGTAGCCCGTAATCATCTCACTCATAGCGAATGAGACCAGGGTTTAGTCGCAGAACGCGTCTAATCCAGGATTCGAGCGACCACTCAACCTTCTTGCGGTTTGGTGCGATACAACTCCTTAAGCAGCTGGTAGGCCTCGTTGAGGCGACGCATGGCATCCAGGGAGCCACCGGAATCAGGATGATGTTTGAGGGCCATCTCTCGATAGGCATCCCGGATTTGGGTCAATGTCACCCTTTGTCCTGGGTCCGTGGGGAGCTGGAGTTGGCGCAGGGCCCCTTGGAGGGTCATGGTGGATTCCAGCGTCTGGAAGGATGTGCCCCGTTGCCGTCGTCGGAATCGGTGGACAAATCGGTGCATCAGGGTGGGAATCCGGAGCGGGAGGGTTTCTGCGCTAAAGGGATCTTCCAGAACACCAGCGATCACCATGACCCCTTCCAAGCTCGGGGTGTTCTCACTCCAGCTGGGACCGCCGAGATCCCTCATCAACCGTCCCGCGGCCGACCACGTGAATATCTTGCCCTCGCAAAGGTCTGCATGGGGCCAGATGTCATGGGCCAGCCAGCCCATGGCGGCCTCCACAACGGCGGCATTGGGGGGTTGGGCAAAAAGATTGAGCCAGTGGGTCTGTGCTTTCTCCAGACTTTGTTGCAGCAGACCTTCCGAGAGCTGGGGCCAGGGAGTCACGCCGTCAGGTGAGGGATCGGATTCGGCACTAGCCGCCAAACTCCGTTTGAGGTTTTGGGACCGCTTGCGAACAAAACCAGGGAGGTCGATCCCCTTGCTTGCAGGTTTGCCCCTTTTCAGAGGCGGACCGGGGGATTCCTCTCTCTCTGCCTCCAAGCTCCATCCCTCCATCGCCCCTTGACCTAAACCCACCAGAACAAGAGCGGCACAGTCATCAAGGAGGTCGTCCTCCTGAGTTGGGGCCGCTGGGGTCGATGCCTCGGGGATGGTCGCGGAGGGGCTTGGCGAGAAGAGTTCCTCGAGAAGACGCTCCAGCACATCCCCCCGATTCCGTAGACCCCATTCCTTTTTCAACGCATCGATATGGTCGATCCTTTCCCGCGACAGCTCCAGGGTGAGGCGCCGGCGTGATGGAGGGGGAGTATGGGTTGGTGGTTGATCCATGGGCGCTGCCTAGGGCGATTGTTGCCACTGCTCAAGCAGACGCCTCTGGACATCCAGTGCGTCCTTGTAGCGATCAGCCAACCCCCCTCCGGAGCTGCGCTGGCGTTGGGGAGATGGTCGGGTAGGTGGGGGTTGAATCCAATTGGGAGTTGTGGGATAGCGGAGGATCTCCGCGGGGGGGATGATCGGCCCCACCCGTTGGGGAGTCGATTTCCGAGGGGACGGAGCAGGCGGCCGTCTCTGCGGCGCTCTTGGATTCACGATGGCCATTGGCTGCCTTCGCTGCCTCTGCTGCACCTCCGTGAGCTGGGTGGTTGGCACGATGCTGAGAAGGTGACCAGGAGTTGAGTCTGCCGGATAGACCAAGGAAATACGAACAGGTGTACTGCGGCCGGCTTCCAGTTGGAGGGGGGCCAAGGACAGGCTCTGCCCCGACCGCAATCCAACATGCACCGCCTGAACGCCCTCCGGTCTGCGGATTTCGATGGAGCCACGAAAGGCAGTGAAGGGGGCACGCCCCGCAACAGGTGAAGGATGGCTCAGGACAATGTTGTAGGTGCCTTGCCCGACCAGATTGAGGTCGACATCAAAGCGCACGCCATAGGTGCCAACATTATCCAGAGCGGAATCCACCACGCGGGTGGCGAGCGGATTGACCTGCACTTCACCTGTGCCGAAGTGGCTTCGCCTTGTGCTGGTCAGGGGCACATGGAGAGGGCCCTGCCGACTGAGATCGTGGTTAAGTGTCGCCTGATAATGATCTCCGATGGCCACTCCCCCCACCCGGGAGAAAATCGTCCCGGCGTGGATTTCAGGAATGCGCTGCAAATAAACCCGTCCCGGAGCCAGCCGGCCCTGATCCATGACGGCAAACAAATCCTCATCGCTCTGGGGATTCTTAGCAGCCACCACTGCAATCTGAAACGGACCATCACTGCGCCCTTTCAGTAGCGCATTGGCGATACCCAGTGCTGGGAGTGGCGTACGAAAAAGAACCACACGCCCTCGTGGAGGCACGATCACCGTTTCTGTAAATTGGGGATCAAGCCGTCCTCTGAGCAGCTGCACCGCCGTTGCATCCCCTGGACCTGTGTTCCAGGGGCGCGGTCCAAGGGGTCGTACCCCTAGGAGATGTTGGGCAAGATAGGGTGCTTCAAAACTATTGCGAACCCCACCTGCAGAAAATTGAATCCTGACCGGTTCCGTCTTGGGATTGACAAGAATGGCCGCAAGCGTGAGTTCACTACGTCGTTGCGATGCCGAGATGGAACCCCTGTTAGTTGGAAAGTACTTGTGGTGTAAATGCAGTCCGAACTCTCCATTAAAGGTATAGGCAGGCATCTCTATTGGCATGCCATTTTCTGCTGCAAAAGTCGTCCCAGGAACCGTGCTGATCAGTAAACCTGGCCCCTCCACCTCTTCAGGCTGATTGGAGTGCAAGACGGGCACCCCATTGAATTGGCCCTGCAGGGGCACGGCTCGTTGGCCTTCCATCAGTGCGACATAGGACTGGGCCCAGGCCCTAGGAGTCAGGACAAGGACGGATCCACAGGCCAGGCTCAGGAGCAAGCAGGCGGGAATGGGACGGAACACCGCAAGCACGTCGCGCTGGAACTGTCTCTGGGAAGCTGCCCATCATGGCGACTCGCGGCCCATCTGACCAAAATTCACCCACTCCGTCTCATTGGAACGTTTAGGCCGCTAGAACCTTCCCAGTTTGGTCCTGCCCCCATGTTTTCACCATTTGATTTCTGCGCACCCCTGGCGGAGGATCCAGGGGTGCGTCATCTCCGTTACCAGGAGCGCAAGTTACGGATGCTCACCTTCTGGCGCGATGGTTTGGAGCGCCAGCTGGCAGCGGTGACTGCCGCGATGGCCACGCTCGAGCAACAGATGGAGCGAGACCGTGCATCCGCTCTGAACTAGTGCATGGCGCCTGGGGAGGAGGGCAGAGCTGGATCCGCAGGTTCTCCAGACCGCTACGCAGGCAACGTTGCACGGTCATTGTGCTCACATTCAGTGCAGCTGCGGTGCGTCGATAGCTCCAACCCTTCACAACCACTCCATGGAGCACCTGTTGGGTGCGGGGATCCAGTCCCTTCAATAGCTCGTCGACACCCCTCTGGCTTCCTTGGTCATCCTCCTCCGGCTCCATGTCGGGAGAGGAGATCTGTTCGAGCAGGGCAGCATCGAGAGGGGCTGGCCGACATAGCTGTCGATGCCGTTGGAGCAGCTGCCATTGCTCCTCCGTTATCCCCAGACGACGCCCCATCTCCCCCTCAGACATGGGTTCGCCCTTGGATAGACCGGCACTGTTTTCCTCCAGGCGTTGGAGGCGGATCTGCAACTCAGCTTGACGACGGGGCAAGCGCACGGGTGCGGCCACATCCCGGAGGTAGTGGAGGATTGCCCCGCGGATGTGGGGCCTTGCAAAGGCCGAAAAGGGGGTTTCGGTTTCCGGCCGGAACAATTCCGCGGCCCTGATCAGGCCCATCAACCCCACCTGGATCAGATCGTCCTGGGGTTCAGGGCAGCGACGCCAGTAATGATGGGCCAAAGGCGGCACCAGGTGCCGATGGGCCTCCACAAGGGCATTGCGGCGCTGGAGCGCTTTTATCGCGGTTGCAGACGGGTTGCCGGGATGGGGCAGGGGGCGGGGTCGGCGAACGGTGCAGGTGTTCATGGGACAGCGTGTTCAGAGGTTTGTAGGCACCCGAGACCGGAACTCCCGTCCGTGAGGGGAGAGATCCATGGCTCCCCTCTAGATCAGACTGTTCTGAGGGCCCTGACCAGCGAAAAAACACCTGATTTCGATTTGTCAGCATGACGGAGCTGCCACATCCTTCAGCAGGGCCAAGGGGCCATGGGCTCTCAGCCAGTCGAGATCGGAGTGGGCGGTGCAAAGGAGAAATCCTGCAAAGCCAAGGCCATTGATGCTGAACCCAGCGCAATGCTCCTTCACCCGCCGAACGGTCAAAAACCAGCTGTCATCAAAGAGAAGGTTGTAAGCATGCTGTGGATCTTCAGCCCCATCAGGATCACCCAGATCCAGAAGAAGAGCGTGTTTGCGATAGAGGGCAAGCAGGTCCTTCCCCTCCCTGGCATCCCATCGGGCACTCAGGGCATAGCGCCAAGGCCATGGCTGGTGCAGATCCTGGAGCTGGCTCTCGAGCAAGGGAGCCAGAGGGCAACTGGCTTCCCCCTCCTCTCGCGGCAGGAGCTGGAGGTGACGGTGGGGTTGGCTGGCTCCCGCCGTCGGGCTGCTGTTGAAAAACCACAGCCCTCCTGTGTCAGCGGCCACATGGGCGACGGCGTGCCAGTCGGCATGCGTGAGCCATCCGGCCTGGGGCTGCCATTGCTGGGTGATCAGCAACAAATGGGCGGGTTGAACCGGGTACTTGTTAAGAATCAGCACATGGCTGTGGCCAAGCCGCACCACCTCTAGGGGCAGGTCCCAGGGAAGAAAAGGATTGGGCTTGGGACCTTGCTCCGTGAGATGGCGGGGGGGCGATCCTTCTAACCGCCGCAACAGGAACGGGGGGACCCCCTCGATCTGGAGCTCGGTGGTCTGGAGCGGCACCAGGGCCTGCTGCTCCAGGGCCGCTAGGGAGACGGCCTTGGCTGCTTGCCAGTAGCCCTTAGCTCGCACCAACTTGCAGGCGGGCCAGGGAAGCCCCCTGGTAGTAGTGGGACAGGATTTCATTGAACCGGAGCCCCTGCTGGGCCAGTTCCTGGGCTCCTGTTTGGCTCATGCTCGCCCCCAAATGGCTATGGGCCTCATCCACGATCTGCTGGGTAGCCGCATAAAGGCTTTCCACAATGCCACCCTGATAGCTGAGAATCACGCCTGCCGTGGAGTTGGTGGCCTGCAAGGTCGGGGCGGACACCGTCTTGAGGCCTTCATAGTTCTGCCAACGGGTGGTGTCTCCCAGGTGCCAATGGTCATGGGCGGGACGAGCCATGTGGGCCATGGCATAGGACCGGGCCGCCACCGCCTGGGCACGAAGGGCTTCCAGTTTCCATGAGGTCGGCATTTCCCCGCCCACAACCGAACTGACGTAGCTCTCGAGGGGGAGGTGGTTTACCACCTGAACCCCATTGCCGGCTCGTAACACCCTGAGGCGACCGGCATAGGGCCGTCCATCCACCCGAAGCCCCCCCCCTGGACCGGGTTCGATCCAAACCTCGGTCAAGGACCCCAGCAGATCACCAGCAAAATCTTCCCCGGCCCCCCCCTGACGAATCACTTGGCCTTCCCGGCTCAGAACCCGCCACCCCCCCTCCCCTCCCACGCTGGGTTGGGCCGACACCTTCAGCAGGGCCACCCGGATCTCCAGATTGACCCCATTGCCGGGTTCAGCCTCGGGGACGGGGGCACCGCTGCCAACGCTTCCAATCCGTCTGGCCTGAAGGGTGCCAGGGTCGGATCCCGCTCCCAGGGGGGAACCCTTCCCCGATGGAATGGGGGTGTCTGCGGGGGGCTTCCTCTCTGGTGCTGGGGCCATGAGTGCATCCAGCACGTCACCCTGCTGGGGCACAGCAGGAGGCCGCAAGAGGCCCTGAGATGCAAAACCCAAGCTGATGGCTGAGGCGGCCAGCGGAGCCGTCAGCATGAAGGGATGCTGGAGGACCTGGGTCCCTAAGGAACGCAGACCCGTTCCCAATCGTCTAAGGCCTGAGAAGGGTCTGAGGAATGCCCTGGCTCGGCCCACAATGTGCCTTCCCACAACAGATGCCCTGCACCAGTTAGGCGGATCATGCCCGAAGAACCGGGTTCGCACACCATCCCCCCCGGACGGTCGGAACATTGCCAGCCCACCACCCGCGGCCTGTGGAGTTCCCCCATCCAATAAGGAGCAACGAGGGCATGGGCTGATCCCGTGACGGGATCCTCGTCAATTCCCAGCCCCGGAGCAAAGAACCGCAACTGGTAATCCGCCTGCTCTCCCGCCACCTTCGCCAGCGAATTCCCGCCTGGGACCAGGCCCTGCATCAGCACCAGCCCCTGCCTGGCAGCTCCACCAAGCTCTGCCTTCAACCCTTCCAACTGGGGGAGGGGGGCTGAGGAATGGAGCAGTGCCACCTGATACCCCAGGGGGGAATGCCAGAACCTCAACGGGGCATGGTGCAGCCTTTCGAGGAGCAAGGTCATCAGGTCTTGAGGGGCCTGCTGGGGCGCCAGGGGGAGGTGGGGCAGCTCTATCCAAGCGAGAGGGGAACGGGCCCCCATGGACGCCGCTGGGGAGGTCACAAGGCTCACCTGCAACGGTCCACTGCGGGTGTAAAAGGTGGCCGCCCCTCCTGAAGGCAACACTCCCCAGGCACCCAGGGCCAGGGCAGCCGCCAGGGTGGCATGACCGCAGAGCTTGACCTCCTGGGATGGGGTGAACCAGCGCAGGCACCATGCACCCCCTTGCAGGGGAAGCAGAAATGCGGTTTCCGATTGCTGCAGACTCCGCGCAACCTCTTGCATCCATGGGGCTGGAACGGCTTTCTCAAGGAGCACCACAGCCGCTCCATTCCCCCCAAGGGGGTGTTCGCTGAAGGCTTCCACCAGGGCTGCACGGCACCCCCTCACCACTGGAGCTCCTCCTGGCGAGGTTCCCTGTCCATTAGGGCCTGCACGGCCGCCGGGGCGGTGAGTTGCCCCTCAAGGAGCTGCACGACCTGACGACAGATGGGCAGGGTCCAGCCCTCCCGATCGGCAAGTTTTAGGGCCGCCCTGGCGGTTGCAGGTCCTTCCACGGTGGCCCCAATCTGATCGCGCGCCCCTTTCTCGGAAGCCCCCCCAGCGAGGAGGAGCCCAAACCGATAGTTGCGGCTGAGGGGGCTGTTGGCCGTCGCCAACAGATCGCCCAGACCGGCCAGTCCGTAGAGGGTGCTCGGTTGCCCTCCGAGGGCTTTCAGCACCAGGCCAGTTTCAGCTAACCCCCTGGTGAGCAGGGAGGCCTTGGCATTGGAGCCCAGGCCCAGCCCATCACTGATGCCCGCCGCAATGGCCATCACATTTTTCAGCGCCCCTGCCACTTCGGTCCCCAAGGGATCCTGATTGGTGTAGAGCCTGAGGTGGGGGGTCCGCAATTCCGCCTGCAGGCGCTGGGCCAGGGTCCGGTCAGTGGAGGCAATCACACTGGCGGCGGGCAGGCCTCTGGCCAGTTCCGTAGCCAGATTGGGCCCGCTGAGGGCAGCCATGGCGGCGCCTGGCAACTGGCGCTCCCAGAGCTGGCTGGCGCTGCAGAGTTGGGCCGGATCAATGCCTTTGCTGCAGCTGAGCAGGGGCACCCCCTTGGGCCAGCTCGGGGCCAGTTGGGAAGCCAGGGCAGGCACACCCGCCATGGCCACCGCCGACACCACCAGTTCTGTTCGAGAAAGGCTGTGTTGCGGGCTCTCCCCGGTTCGTCTGGTCCAGGTGATGAGCTCGTGACCCTGGGCACGCCAGAGATCTGCCAAGGTGCTCCCCCAAGCGCCCAGTCCCAGCACGGTGATGCGCAGGATGACCTGCTCCTCTCGATCTCCTGCCATCATGCGACAAGCCATCGCACCGCCTGTGCCAGCCAGTGACGACGCTCCCCGTCCCTGGCAGACCTGGGAGGGTCATGCCCTGGTGGTGGGCATGGGAGGGATCGGGAAGGCTCTCCTAGCGGCCCTGCCCGAGCAGGCTCCCTCCTTGAGCCTTTGGTCTGCCGGACGACGGGAGGGAGACCTGCGGGTGGACCTTGCAGATCCGGCCAGCCTGGAGCATTTGGGCCAGGTTGCCAGGGAGCAGCTGTCCCCCCTGCGCCTGGTGATTTGTGCTGCGGGTCTGTTGCACGGCGCTGACCTGCAGCCAGAAAAACGTCTCAGCCAGGTGGATCCACTCGCCCTGCAGAAGAGTTTTGCTGTGAACGCCTGGGGTCCTCTCCTGCTGGCAAAAGCTCTCGAAGCAGCCCTTCCCAGGCAGTCTCCCAGTCATTTCGCCAGTCTTTCTGCCCGGGTGGGAAGCATCGCGGATAACCGCCTCGGGGGTTGGTATGCCTATCGGGGTGCCAAGGCTGCCCAGAACCAGCTGTTGCGGACGCTGGCTCAGGAGTGGCGGCGACGGCTCCCGATGGCCTGCGTCACCCTTCTCCACCCCGGCACCACAGCCACGGACCTATCGGCCCCTTTCCGGTCCTCTGTGCCCCCGGATCGCCTCTTCTCGCCAGATCAGGCTGCCTCTCATTTGCTGGCAGTGCTGGAGCGCCAGACGGCGGAAACCTCCGGATCCTTTCTTGCCTGGGACGGGCAGCCCATCCCCTGGTGAGCGTCAGACGGCGTGGCTTCTCAGCAGCTCAATGGGGATGACCTCCAACGTTGAGGCCTCGCAGGCTTCGAGGCGAACAGGAGGTGCCATCCCATCCTCATAGGCCTGCAACCACCGGCTGGCACAGACGCACCAGTGATCCCCCGTCTTGAGCCCGGGAAATCCGTACTGGGGAGCGGGCGTACTCAGATCATTGCCCTGGGCCCGGCTGTAGGCCAGGAAGCCTTCGCTCATCACGCAACACACCGTATGGCGTCCCAGATCGGCTCCATTGGTGCGGCAGGAGCCATCCCGAAACCAGCCGGTCATTGGCTCACAACCGCAGATGACCAGGGATTGTCCGAGCACGTTCAACGCTGCAGGGGCGCTGGTGTCGGAGGGCGTGGTGGAAGGGACTGACACGGGTTCGTGGCAAGTCGAATCTGAAGATTCTGATGGAGGACCCGCACAAAATCCATCCAGGTGGTTGACGAGTCGCGGGGGGGAGGCGTTAAAGGTCGTCTAGCACCACCCCCTACATGAGCTGGGATTTCACCGAAGACGCAGCCTTTCTCGCCCTCTGCGACGCCTTCAAGGAAAGCGGTGAGTCTTCCGCTGTGGAATTCCTTGCCCATGGCGAGGGGGCCTTCCATTTTCAAGAACTCATCCAGAACGCCGCAGGGGAGGGCATTGATCTGAGTGATTCAGACGATCTGGAGGATTTCCAACAGGATGTGATCGACACCCTGGAGGACCTCTGTACCTAGAGAGCCAAGCCCCTGGGGATCAATAGAAAAAAGCGATCTCCTTCTCTTTCAATCCCTCCCAGCCAGCGGCCTTTAACCGGGCATCCAGATCCTGTTTGCTGAGATGTTTGGCTCCACTTCGCACAATCCGGTTCCGCATCGATTTGGTCACCCCGCTGCGGGGCCTGGCGTTTTCCTTGGCCATCACCTCTTGGTATAGCTCCAACATGGGCTGGGGGATCGGCGTGCCATCAAGGTCGAGGCCAGCAGCGATGGCCTGGTCGATCGCATCGGGTCCGGAGAGGGCCATGGCATCGAGGGGGGGGAACGGGCCCCAGCCTGCCATGGCGATCAGGCGCTGAAATAGCGGGCCTTACTATGCAAAGCCACAAGGGCCGTGGTGCTCTGTTCCGGTTCCAGCTGGTCACTTTCATCCATCGTCAGCCCGATGCGGTCCGCCCCAAGCCAGATCAGCTGCTGGCGTGAATCCGGCACATTGGGGCAAGCAGGATAACCGAAGGAGTAACGGCTGCCGCGATAGCGCTGGGCCAGGATGTCTCTCAAGGCCCCGGGATCCTGATCGCCAAAGCCAAGCTCCTGACGGATGCGGGCATGGGTCCATTCCGCCAGGGCTTCAGCCATTTGCACAGCCAGACCGTGGAAATAGAGATAGTCGGTGTACTGATCTGCTTTGAACAGGGACTGGGCAAAAATGGTCGCTGTTTCGCCCATGGTCACGGCTTGCATGGGCAACACATCCGTGGCTTCCGGTTGGCCATCCGCTGCTAGGGAGAGATCGCGATAGAAATCTGCAATGCAATACCGGTTGCCTCCTTTCTGCCGAGGCAGCACAAACTGCCCCAACACCTGCCTTGCTCCTTGGGGAGCTTCCCCGCTGGCCAGAGAGGCGGGATCAATCACCACCAGGCTGTTTCCTTCCCTCCCACAGGGGAAATAGCCGTAGGCCACCCGAGGGGTCAGGAGCTTCTCCTCCAGACAGCGCTGGAGCCACTCCTGAAGGATTGGCTCGGCTTTGGCCTTGAGCATGGCCTCATAGTCTTCTCGAGATTGCTCCTGGGTTTTGCGAAGTTGCCACTGGCCGGCAAAGAGTGCGTTCCGGTCTAGGTAACCCATCACCTCTTCCAAGGGGATCTCGTCCTCGCGAAGCACCCGACTTCCCCAGAATGGAGGCACCAGGGCAGGCTCTTCAGGTACGGCGACGGAACGCTCCAGATTGGTTTCAGGTGAAACCGGTTCCTCGGCAGCCTTCAGACCAGATGAAGCAGGGGCCGATGCTGGGGCTTCGGCGCCGGCGGGTGAATCACCCCATTGGAGAGACTCCGGAGCCCCGTCCAGGAACCCCTGTTGGTCGTCCCACCGCCCTGAAGCCTTGGCTTCCATGAGGGCATCCATAAACCTCAGGTCGGCAAAAGCATCCCGGCCATACATGACCTGACCCCGATAGGCCTGCCGACAATCTCCTTGAACGAATCGGGGCGTCAGGGCTGCCCCACCAAGAATGACGGGCACATGGATCCCCACCTCATTGAAGGTTTCCAGGTTGTCTTTCATGAAGGCCGTTGATTTCACCAGCAAGCCACTCATGGCAATGCAATCGGCTTGGTGGAGCTTCTGGGCCTCAACGATGGCCTCCACAGGCTGCTTAATGCCGAGGTTGATCACCTCGTAACCATTATTGGTGAGAATGATATCAACAAGGTTTTTGCCAATATCATGCACATCTCCTTTGACGGTTGCAATCAATAATTTTCCCTTACTGCTGCTCTCCACCTTCTCCATATGGGGTTCCAGATGGGCCACAGCCGCTTTCATCGTTTCAGCGCTCTGCAGTACAAATGGAAGCTGCATCTGTCCAGATCCAAAAAGTTCCCCAACCACCTTCATGCCATCGAGCAGAAAGTGATTAATGATCTGCAGGGGGGGATAGGACTGGAGAGCCTCATCCAGCGCTTCATTGATGCCAATCCGCTCCCCATCAATGATGTGCTGTTTCAGCCTCTCTTCGATCGGGAGATCCTTCAGGGAAGGGCCAGATGCACGGGCCTCTTTCGTGCTCACCCCCTCAAACATGGTGGTGAGAACCGTGAGGGGGTCGTAGGTACAGATGGATCCCTCAAACCGGCGTCGGTCGTAGATCAGATCCCGGCAAATGTCTTGCTGTTCCTGGGAGATCTTGATCAGGGGAAGGATTTTCGCCGGACTGATGATGGCGGCATCCATCCCCGCTTCGCAGCAGTCGTGGAGGAAGACAGAGTTCAGAACAATACGCGCGGCTGGAGAGAGCCCAAAGCTCACATTGCTGATTCCCAGCAAAATGTGCACATCGGGAAGATTTTCCCTGATCCGGCGAATGGCCTCAATGGTGGACAGGGCATTGCGCCGATCTTCCTCGATGCCAGTGGAAATCGGCAGAGCTAGGGGATCATAAAAGATCTCACGGGCAGGCAAACCAAATTCCAGGGCATCGCGATAGGCCCTTTGGGCAATAGCGAACTTCTGGTCGGCCGTTCGGGCCATTCCCTCCTCATCAATGGTGCCCACCACCAAGCCTGCTCCGTAGTCGCGGGCAAGGGAGAGAACCTTGACGAATCGTTCGTTCCCATCCTCATAGTTGGTGGAATTTAGGATGCATTTCCCTCCGGCCACCTTCAGTCCGGCTTCCATCTTTTGCCATTCGGTGGAATCCAACATCAGGGGAAGATTGACGTTGGTCACCAGACGGCTGACGAGGGCCTTCATATCGGCTTCACCGTCCCGGCCGACATAGTCGACATTGACGTCCAACACATGGGCATTTTCCTTGACTTGCTCCCGCGCCACCGCAACCAATCCATCCCAGTCTTCGCTGTTCAACAAGTCGCGAACTTTCTTAGAACCGCTAGCATTCAGGCGCTCACCGATGATCAGAAAGGAATTGTCCTGCTGGTAGGGCGTGACGCCGTAGATGGACGCGGCAGCTGGCTCGTAATGGATCGCTGGCCTGGGCTCTGTTGTGCGGGCTTGGCCCCTCACCGGCCTGGGGGCAGCCTTGAGATCCCTGGAGAGCTCAACCAGGGCGGCGATGTGGGCAGGGGTGGTGCCACAGCACCCCCCGATCACCTGCACGCCGAGATCTTCGACAAAATGCATTAATTGCATTTTCATCGCGGTGGGGGTCAATCGGTAGTGGGCAACGCCACCCACGTTTTCCGGCAAGCCGGCATTGGGGATACAACTGACGACAAAGGGACTGTGCGCACTGAGATAACGGATGTGCTCCTTCATTTGCTCTGGCCCGGTGGCGCAGTTGAGACCAAGTACATCGATGGCGAAGGGCTCCAGGATGGCCACCACCGATGCGATATCCGATCCCACGAGCATCGTCCCGGTGGTTTCCATCGTCACCGACACCATCAGGGGGACCCGGCGACCCAACTTGAAGAAGGCCGCCTCCAGACCCATTAAGGCGGCCTTGATCTGGAGCACGTCCTGGCAGGTTTCCACGATCATCAGATCCACATCTCCCACCAACAGTCCCTCAGCCTGTTCCTGGAAGGAGTCCTTGAGGATGTCGAACGAGATGTGGCCCAGGGTGGGCAGCTTGGTGGTGGGGCCGATGGACCCAGCCACAAAGCGGGGCTTCTCTGGCGTGCTGAACGCATCGGCCATCTCGCGTGCCAGTTGCGCGGCTCGTTGATTGAGAGCAAACGCCTGATCTTCCAGTCCATATTCCGCCAGCACGATGGAGGTGGCGCCAAAGGTGTCCGTCTCGATGACGTCGCAGCCGGCTTCGAGAAATTGGCGATGGACGGTTTGCACCGCATCGGGTCGGGTGAACACCAGGTATTCGTTACAGCCCTCCAGGGCCGCTCCGCCGAAATCATCGGCCGTCAGATTCAGGAGCTGGAGCGAGGTGCCCGTGGCGCCATCGAAGACGAGAACCGGTCGATCCGCACTGTGCAGGCGCTCGAGAAAACCGCTGCGCTGCAGGGCCTTGGCTGGGGGGGGAGAAGCCAGCATCAATCCTCGATCCTGATCCGAGTAACCCAATGTTCATACTCAGGATCACGGCCCTCCGTGATGCGGGTGATCCGATCTCTCAGCTGCTCCATCACCGGCCTTGAGGTTGGGAGTTCTGTTGTCTCTACGCAACGCACCGGGGTGATGCGTGCTGCGGTGCCGCTCAGGAATACCTCATCAGCAATGAATAACTCACTTTTATCGACAGCCCTCTCAATCACTGGAATCCCCATTCGCGGTGCTAATTCGAGAATGCTAGCCCTGGTGATCCCCTCCAGAATATCCTGATCGACCCCTGGAGTGATCAGGTTCCCATCCCTGACGATAAAGAGATTCATGCCACTAGCCTCACTCACCTTCCCCCTGCTATTCAGCAACAATGCCTCATCAAACCCGCTCTTGACGGCCTCCGTTTTTGCCAGAGAACTAGTGATGTAGGCTCCACTGATCTTGCCCCGTAACGGCAAAGAGCGGTCTTCCTGCCTGGTCCAGCTGCTGATGCGGCAGGACACGCCATCGGGCGAGAGATAGTCGCCCATTTCAATGCCATACACCAGGAAATCAGTAACCACGTCATGCAGCCTGGGGGAAATCCCCAGCCCACTGGTGTACACGAATGGACGCATGTAGAACGGCTTTGTTGGTCGATTGGCCTGGATGAATGTCCGGATGACCTCAATGACGGTCTCTTCGCTGAGGGTGGTCTGCAGCAGACGCGCGCTCTGGCTCAGCCGGCGCGCATGCCGATCGGCACGGAAGAGAAGAATCTCCTTGGGGTCGTCGGGATTGGGCAAGCCACGCATGCCACCAAATGCTCCAGTGCCGTAATGCAGGGCGTGGGTGGCCACCGAGAGGGTGGCATCGGCAAAGGGCACGCACTTGCCGCCGAACCAGGCAAAGGGAAGGAACTGGTGCATGGGGCCCGTCAAGTTGGCCCGATCTTCTCACCGCAGCCAGCAGGATGGGGTGATGCATCGCCCTCCAACCACATTCGGCCCCGCTGATCTCAATGGCGACGCCCTGGCGTTCCTGACCCATCCGCCAGCGGATCTGGTGCTGCTCAGCAGCGCGGAAACGGACTTGTTGGCCCTGGCCAGGGTGATGGAACGTCGTTCCCTCCCCTTCCGTGTCCAAGGGCTCCCATTGGCCAGGCTCACCCACCCAGCGGTGGTGGATCACTACCTCAGCAGTTGCCTGGCTGGCACCCGCGTGGTAGTGGTGCGGCTCCTGGGAGGGCGGGGCCACTGGAGTTACGGCATCGATCAGTTGCGCCTATGGCAGGACAGGGCTCCAGGGCGTCAGCTTCTCGTCCTGGCAGGCACCCCGGAAGAGGATGGGGTTCTGGGGTCGCTGGCCAGCGTGGGTGAAGCCCTCAATCTGAGCCTGGCCCGCTGTTTCCGTATTGGGGGGGAAGCCAACCTCTTGCTGGCGCTGGAGGCCCTCAGGGCCCTTCTGCAAGGCAATACACCCGAACCACCAACCCCCATTGAGGCTCCCGATCCCCTCCCCCACGACTGGCGGCTGGATCCGGGACCACGGGTGGGAGTGGTGCTCTACCGAGCCCTGCGTCAGGCGGGGGATACGGCCCTGATGGACAGCCTGCTTTCCGCCTTGCGGGAGGGGGGTCTGAGCCCCCGGGCCCTGTGGGTGAGCAGCCTGCGGGATCCGGCCATCCAGGCGGGCGTTGAGGATTGGTTTACCCAGGAACAGGTGGAGGCGGTACTGTGCGCCACGGCCTTTGCCTCCGTGACGGCTGCGGAAGCCGGACTGGGGGCACCCCTGTGGGACCGTCTGGATGTGCCAGTGCTCCAGCTCCTCACCAGCGGCGCCCCCCGGGAGCGCTGGAGTGGCAGCTCGGTTGGTCTTAGCCCGGTGGATCTCAGCCTGCAGGTGGTGCTGCCCGAGCTGGACGGTCGGGTGACCACCCGAATTGGTGCCTTCCGGGAGGCCCTTCCGAACGGGACGGAGCCCGTGGCCCATTCGACCCCTCCCCTGTCCTCCCTGGTGCCGGATCCGGCCCGGCTCACCTGGGTGACGAAGCTCCTGGCCCGTTGGCTGGAGCTCCGCCGGACGCCAGCCGACCGACGGCGCCTGGCCCTGGTGCTTGCCAATTACCCCAATCGCAATGGCCGCCTTGCCAATGGCGTTGGCCTGGATACCCCCAGCAGCACGGCTGGCCTGCTCCATACCCTGTACACCGCTGGATACGACCTGGGAGAGGCGGAATTGCTCCCTGCAAATGGTGCGGCTCTGATGGCCCTGCTCCTGGGAGGGCGCACCAACGATCCCGAAAGTGATCACCGACCGGCCCTGGATTGGCTCCCCCTGGAGGTCTACCGGGCTTGGTATGACGGCTTGCCCCCCGCAGGACGGCAGACCCTGGAGCAGGCCTGGGGCCCTCCGGAAGAAGATTCCGCCCTTGGCAAGGATCCAAAGGGCAGGGCGTTCCCCATTCATGGGGTGAGATTTGGCTCCGTGGTGGTGTTGATCCAACCCAGCCGGGGGTACGACCGGGATCCCAGCCGCACATACCACAGCCCTGATCTCCCGCCCCCCCATACCTACTTGGCCACCTACCTCTGGATTCGGTTGGTGCAGGGGGCCCACGTGGTGGTGCATGTGGGCAAGCACGGCAACCTCGAGTGGCTTCCAGGCAAGGGGGTAGGCCTCAGTGAGGACTGCTTTCCGGAATGGGCCCTGGGACCCATGCCCCACCTCTATCCCTTCATCGTCAATGATCCAGGGGAGGGCAGCCAGGCCAAACGGCGCTCCCAGGCCGTGATTCTCGATCACCTCACTCCCCCCCTAGGTCGGGCTGGATTGGAAGGGAATTTGCAACGGCTGGAAGCCCTGCTCGATGAATATTGGCTGGCCCAGGAGCTGGGCAGTGAACGCACGGAGCTTCTCCGGCCCCAGCTGGAAACCCTTCTGGGCACCCTCGAGCTACCTCCTCCCGCCGTTCCGGACCGATCCGATCCCCTCGAAGCGCGCCTGGAGGAGGCGGATGGTTACCTCTGTGAACTCAAGGAAGCCCAGATCCGCCTCGGCCTTCATGTCTATGGGCAGCTTCCCGAGGGGGAGGCCCTGGCCGAGCTGCTGCTCGCCCTGGCCCGATCCCCCCAGGATGGCCATCCCGGCCTGACCCAGGCCCTGGCCCGGGACCTGGGATTGGACCTGGATCCCTGGACGGATCCGGAGGAAGCGGTGTTGGCCCCCCAGGATCGCCGTCTCTTGCAGTCGTGGCAGCAAGGGACGAGCCACGGCCTTCGACGGGTGGGTGATGGGGTTGCCCTGTTGGAGGCGGAGGCCCTGGCCTGGATGCGCACCCTTCTCGGGGTGGACGGGCCAGGTCCGGATCAGAGCCTGGGCCAGGCCCTGGGCACGGCCCTGCAACGCGTGCGTGAGCAGTTGATGCCGAGACTCCTGGCCTGCGGCCAGGCCGAACAGGAAGCCCTTTTAAAAGGATTGGCAGGGCGTCGCATTCCGGCTGGACCCTCTGGGGCCCCCACCCGGGGCCGGCCCGAGGTGTTGCCTACGGGCAGAAACTTCTACAGCGTGGATCTTCGCGGTCTGCCCACGGAAGCGGCCTGGGATCTGGGTCGCCGCAGCGCCGAACAGCTGCTGACGACCTATCTCATGGAAGAAGGCGAAGATCTGCGCTCCCTTGCTCTCTCGGTTTGGGGGACGGCCACCATGCGCAATGGGGGGGAGGACATCGCCCAGGCCCTCGCCCTCATGGGGGTCCGGCCCCAGTGGGATGGACCCTCCCGCCGGCTGGTGGACCTGGAGGTGGTCCCGGCCCCTGCCCTCGGCCGACCCCGAGTGGATGTCACCTTGCGGATTTCAGGACTGTTCCGTGATGCCTTTCCCCAATTGGTGAACTGGTTCAATCAGGCTTGCCGTCTGGTGGCCGCCCTGCCTGAGGAGGAGGGAGTGAATCCGCTTGCCGCCCTCGCCCGAGCCGAGGGGCAGTGGGGGCGGGTGTATGGATCGGCTCCAGGGTCCTATGGAGCCGGTCTGCAGGCCCTGATTGACAGTGGGACCTGGGAGGATCGATCTGACCTCGCCGATGCCTTCCTTGCCTGGAGCAGCTGGCGTTACGACAGTGATGGACCTGATTCCAGCGCCGATGTGGTTCCCACGGCAGATCGGGAGGGTCTGGTGGAGCGTCTCTCCTCCGTTCAGGTGGTGCTCCACAACCAGGACAATCGGGAGCACGATCTGCTGGATTCCGACGATTACTACCAGTTTCAGGGGGGGTTAAGCGCCGCCGTGGAACAGGTGCGGGGCCAACGGCCCGGGCTGTGGTTTGGTGACCATTCCCGTTCCCAGAGACCCCGGGTGCATCGCCTGGAGAAGGAACTCGACAAGGTGATTCGCTCCCGGCTGCTCAATTCCCGCTGGTTAGAGGGCATGCAGCGCCACGGGTACAAGGGCGGTTTTGAAATGGCCGCCAGCCTGGACTACCTCTTTGCCTATGACGCCAGCACCGGTCGGGTGCCGGATTGGAGCTATGGGGCAATCTGCGACCACTGGCTTAGCTCCTCGGAGATCCTGGCCTTTCTTAGAGAGGCCAACCCCTGGGCCCTGCGGGACATGGCCGAACGGTTATTGGAAGCCCACCACCGTGGCCTTTGGGAAGGCTCAACGCGGGAGCAGTTGAGCCTTCTTAGGGATCTGGTGTTGGCCAGCGAAGCCCTGATCGAAAAGGCACCCGTCTCCTGAGAGCTCAGCCGTTGAGGTCCTTGGCCATGGCCTTGAAGGCATCAATGGCGCCTGGCTTGCTGGCGGCCGGGGTTGCGCTCTGATCCGAGTCCGCCTCCGCGCTCTTGCGGCTCACGGCCGGTGCACCGGGCTTGTTGACGCCCCCAACGGCAGATCCTTTGAGCTTCTCGGCCAGTTGGGAAGACGACATGGGTTGGGCAAAGGTTTTCTTCACTGGCTTGGGCACCCCACCGGTGAGATTCACCTGAGGGTCTGTCTCGGGATTGATACCCGCCAGGCCGGGGGTCATCTTCTCCAGTCGAGCTTCCATGGAGGCGACTTCCGCGACCATTTCCTTGTTGCCAGGGCTATCGGAAGTACCGGGAAAGGTGTGGCGGATGGTGTTGGAGCGCCGCATGAAATTCACGTCGCCCAAGGTGCTGGAAGCATCAGCGTCCAGGAAAAACGTGTTGTCGGATTTTTTCGGATTGGCCTCAGCAGCCGAGCCGGCCACTTTCACCCCATCCAGAGGAGGATTTGACCCGCCGGCATTGTCTGCGTTGCGGTTTCCAAGAAGACGATCGAACAGTCCCATCGAGCCGGAGAGGAATGCGTCAGCAAACCCTAGCGGCCATGGAGCTCTAATCCATGGGTATCGGTGCCACAACTCTGCAAAAGGCCACGATCTTGCAGATCCGCGGCGATGGCTTCACACACCCCTGGTGTGGGTTCCCAACGCCCCTGCATGCCGTAGTCGTACCAAGCTTCCGCCCCATCAAAGCCCGCAGCAGCAGCTGCTGCGATCAGGCGGTGATAGGGGAGCCGGTAGCGGGCCGGATGGGCCAGGAGGGTCAACCCACCCGCCGCCTGGATGGCCTTCACCACCGCATCCGCGCGAAGGGCCGCTCCAACGACGGCCTGCCCCTGGAGATAGGGGGCCAGGGAGGGAGCGGGGAGTTGGAAGCCAAGGGCCAGCACATGCACCAGGCAGCCCTCCAGAAGGGCACTGATTTCCACCCCCCGCCAGAGGTGGGGCACCCCATCTCCCTCTGCCGCGTGGCGATCCAAACAGGCCTGGGCCTCCTGGTAGGCCCCCCCATGGTGGTGGTCCGTGATCGCCAGATGTTCCAGGCCCAGCCGCACGGCCTGGGAGGCCAGATCCCGCGGGCGCAGGCTGCCATCGCTGCAGGTGGTGTGGCAATGAAAGTTGAAGCGCCCCGGACAGCTTTGGGGGCCCACCTGACGCAACACCGCCGTCAGGGGGTGCTTCAGGGCTTCAGGACGAAGCACGGCTCGGGGAGGATTGGAGGGCGAGGGCCTCGGAGCGCAAGCGGCGCCAACGGGCATAAAACTGAATGGAGGCGACCATCGCTACCACCAGGGCCACAAGAAACCAGGTGGCCCAGCCCGTGGGGAACTGGTTTTTGAACACCACCAGCATCACGGCCGCCACCAGAAGCAGGGTGGGAAGCTCGTTGAGGGCCCGCAGTTGCTTGGCACTCCAGCGGCAGGTTCCCTCCCGGAGCTGGCCCATCAGGCGATAGCAAAAGGCGTGGTAGACCAGGAGCAGGGCAACGATGGCCAGCTTGCTGTGCATCCAACCCTCCTTCAGCCATCCGGGTTGAACACTGAGCAGGCCCAGGGCCATGGCCACCGCCACCGCCATGCCAGGGGTGGTGATGATGTTGGCCAGCCGACGTTCCATCAGGCCGTATTGCTCCTGAAAGGCCTGTCTGAGGGGTTCCTCCAGCTCTTCCGCTTCCCGGTGGTAGATGAAGAGCCTCACCAGGTAGAAGAGCCCGGCAAACCACACCACCACCCCCACGATGTGGAGCGCCTTGAACCACAGATAGGCCTGGGGAGGCCAGACCAATGCCAGGGGAAGAAGGGAAAGATCTGTAAAGCCGTCCATTGGACCAAGGGTGGCAGCAGAGAGGGGATCAGGCCTGCTCGAGGCGCTTGACGATATAGGCCATCAAACCCAGGGAACCGGCCAGGACGAGGAGCAGGGCAAGGGTCATGAAGAAAGAGCCATTGCCATCATTATCGACAGGATGGAACAGCATGGGGAGAGGATGGCAGCCAGAACAGGCCCACTCCTTGAGGCCATTCTTCCCGACTCCGCAGAAACCTTCTTGTTCGTCTACGGATCCCTCAAACGGGGGCAGTCCAATCACGCCAGGCTCCAGGGCGCCCGATGGGAGGGAGAGGCCACCCTGGTGGGTGCATGTCTGTTCGATCTGGGACCGTTTCCCATGGCCGTTGCCGGCGAAGGAGAGATCCAGGGGGAGCTCTATGCCCTGCCCTCGGAGGACCTTGCAGCGATCGACGCCTTTGAAGGCGCCCCCCGCCTGTACGAGCGCCACTGGCGTCCCCTGGCCGACGGACGCCAGGCCTGGGTCTATCTCGGCCGGGCCCGGCAGGTGCGCCACGTGCGCTGCTTGCCCGGGGGGAAATGGCCCGCCCTGGCATGGTTTCTCCTTGGGCTGCTTCTCCCTGTTGCGGTTGGAGCCGCCGGGTTCGACACCCTGGGGGCATGCCAGGCCTGGCGGCGCAGCGATGGGCTCGCACGGATCGAGTTGGGCAACAGCATCGGTGCAGCCCACTACCTCACGAAGCGCCACCCCTTCCAGGAGAGCCCCCCGGAGGCCCCCGTGGATCTTTACAGCCCTTCGGACCTACAGCGGATCTGCCGCCCCTAAGACGGGACAGCCACCAGCCAGCGGCCGGCCGCTGCCAATGCCATGGTCAAACTGGCCATCCCAAGCCAGGGCAGCAGGGGCGGCTGCAGGAGGCGACGCGATAGCACTACCGTTCCTCCTGCACTCAAAAGCACCACCAGGGTCTGGCAGAAGGCGATCACATGCCCATCCGCGCTCCAGCAGGGCAGAAACCCTGCCAGATCGGGACTCCAGGGGGAGAGGCTGACAGTGAGCACCCTCCCCGCCTCCCTCATGCCGAGGGGGAAGTGATCGGCCAGCAGGAGGCCCCAGAGCAGGGGCAACCCGGCATAGAGGGTCAGCTTCAGGCGGGAGAGGGGCCTTGACTCACTGCCCCTGACGCCCTTTTTCAGCCGGATGAGGCCCCATACCAGGGCCATGGCGGCAGCTGGAACGGCCAGGGCAGCCGTGCTCCAAGCGAGCCGCGGCAGCCATGGGCCGCTGTCCAGGCTCAAAGGCGCCAGAGGCAGACCGCCCAGGATCCGTTGCCAGTGATGCAGGCATAGGCTGCCTGCCAGCACCAGGATCAAGCCCATCTCGCCCTCGGGCGGATCCATGCCCCGCTGGAGATCGGCGGCCGGTGGTCGCAGGCGGAGCTGGACGGAGCGATGGGGGCAGGCCTGGGCACAGGTGAGGCAGAGCACACAGTTGCGGTTGTCGGCCAGGTGGGCTGGATGGGTGCCCAGGGGGCAGCCGGAGGTGGCGAGTCCTTCCCCTTCGGCCGGCCCCCCCTTGAAACAGGCGTAGCTGCTGCAGCTGCCGCTGCAGGTGCCCACCTGGGCGCGCAACTCGCTGATCGCCAACTTCGCAAAAAGGCCATTCATGCCACCCACGGGGCAGAGGTAGCGGCACCAGAAGCGCTTTTCGTAGAGCCAGGAGCCCACGACGGCTCCGGCCGTAATGAGCAAGAGGAGGCAGCTGCTCAACCAGGCCCGGTTGGGAAGATCCCCCAAAGACTCCCAGAGGAGGATGGCGGCAAACCCTGCGGCCAGGATGGGTGCGGCCCAGCTATCACTGTCCCCCCGGGGCCAGGAGCTTGGCTGGTGGCCGAGGAGCCGGGAGAGGCGTTGGGCGATTTCCCCCCACACCATGAAAGGACAGAAGGAGCACCAGAGCCTGCCCACCAGGGGATAGCTGAGCAGGATCAGGGGCCACCACCAGGCCCAGAACAGATTGAGCGCCCCGTTGTGGCCGCGATCCTGCGGCCCCAGCCACAGCCAGAGGTTCACCCCCACAAACACCCAACTCACCAGCCCAAAGAGCAGGCCGTTCCAGAGCCGTGGGGAACGCATCCAACCCCGCAGCTGAGGTTTCCAGCGCCAGAGGTCAAAGCGGGGTCGGCTGCGGCGGGACTCCGTCCAAAACACATCGTCTGGGAGCACTGCGGGGTGGGTGCCGCTGCACTGGCGCAGGGCCCGATCCACCAGAGTCACCAGCTCCCGGACATTTCCGGGGAAGTCGTAGTTCTGCAGCCGTTTGACCAGGGCTTCATTCACCTGGGGGGGCTGGTCCCAGCCCAGTCTGCGACTGCGCTGACGGACGGCGTAGCGCATCCACTCCCCCAGATCGGCTCGTCGCACCCGCAGGGGGGGCACTCGAATGGAGCGCACGCTGTCCCCCAGATCCTGGCTGGTCTCCGCGGTGAGAAACACCCGCCCTGGGAAGTGGTGGAGCGTCCCATCCTGGGGCTGTGTCCAGGTCCCGCTCTTCACAAGCGTCAGGAGGGCGGGATACAGGGCCGGGTCGGCCCGATCGATCTGGTCGAGAAGAAGGGCACCCTCCCCCAGTGCCTGGAGCATCGGAGGGTGGTCGCGCTCACGGTTGAAGAGCTCGGCGCCATCGGATCGGAGCAGGGCGCAGTTGAAGCGCACCATTAGTTGCCGACGGGCCGGGGAGCTGAAGTGGATCAGGGCGGCGATGTTGTCCTTTTCCAGCCCTGGTTCGCCGCTGATCAATACCGGAGTGGCTTGGTGATCCTCGGCGGCCTCCCGAATGGCCCGGCGCAGGGCCTGGGCATAGCGACTGCTTCCCACCACCCCGCGGCGGATGCGGCTTTGCAGATGGGGGGCCAGCCACAGGAGATTGGCAGCCATGGCGCCCATGCGAGTGTTTGGATTCTGGGCGCCGATGATGGGGAAGCACCATCAGGCCTTCCCCCATGACCCTCACGCTCTACGGCGGAGCCCGCAGCCGGGCTTCCCTGGTGCGCTGGTTTCTCGAGGAAAAAAACGTTCCCTACACCTGGGTTCCCATCGATCTGGCGGCAGGGGAGCAGCGCGAACCGTCCTTTCGGGCCATCAATCCCTTTGGCAAGGTGCCGGCCCTGCTGGATTCCTCCTGCTCTCTCCGGGATGGCCAGCCCCTGGCGCTCTTTGAAAGCGGCGCCATCCTGCTGCACCTTGCCGAACACCACGCCGAGGAAAGTGGCACCCCGGTGTGGCGATCCCTTACGGCCCAGTGGCTTTTTTATGCCAACGCCACCCTCGGCCCCGCCCTCGTTTCAGCCTCCACCCGGCCAGAGGAGCTGATCCGCCAACTGGAGGTTCTTGAGCCCCTGATGGCCACGGGCCACTCCCTACTGGCGGCCTTGCCGGAGGCTCCCGCCTGGGGCGCTGCGGATTGCGCCGTGCAGGCCTACCTGGCCTATCTCCCCCTGTTCTGCAAGGAGATCGACCTCGTACCGTTCCCGGCCATCCAGGCCACGATTGAAGCCACCCAGGGCCGCCGGGCCTACCGAACCGCCATGGGGCTGCCCCCCACGGACGCCTGATGGCCAATGGGCGCCTGATGGCCGATCCCAGTCGCTGCCCCTTCCAGTGGCGGGGCCATGCCCTGGAGCTGCTGGCGCAACGGGCGCTCTGGGATCCGGATCGCCAGGTGCTGCTGGTGGCCGATCTGCACCTGGGCAAGGCGGAGGTGTTTCAGGCCTTTGGCGTGCCCCTCCCCAGCGATGGGGATGGGGCCACCCTCAACCCCCTGCTGGCGCTGGTGCATCAGCTCCAGCCCCGGGAGGTGGTGGTGCTGGGGGATCTGATCCACAGCCGGCTGGGCCTCACGGCAGAACTGCGGCAGAAGATCGGCGCTCTGCCTGAGCTGATGGGATGCTCCCTGCGCCTTATCGGCGGCAACCACGAGCGAGGGAGTTGGCTGGAGGGGCTGGGCCAGGAGCCGTCCCAGGCGCTGGGGCCCTGGTGGCTGAGCCATGCCCCTGAACCCAGGCCTGGCCTGCTCAACCTCTGCGGCCATCGCCACCCTGTGGCGGTGGTGGGCGACGCGGTGGACCGATTGCGGCTGCCGTGCTTTGCGTTCGATCCAGTACAGGCCACCTTGGTGCTGCCGGCGTTCGGCTCCCTCACCGGAGGCCATCCCTGCCCCCCCCAGGAGCGGCTCTGGCTGGTGGCGGAAGGGCATGTGCTGCCCTGGGACCCAGGGGCTACCCGGCTTCGGCCAGGGCTCGCACCACGTCGCCGCGGGTGAGCACCCCCACCATGGCCCCCGCCTCATTCACCACAAATAACCGTTGGACCCCGCGGTCGTTCAGCAGACGAGCTGCCTGGGGAAGGGTTGTGGAGGGGTTGCAGGTGTGGGGTTTGGAGGTCATCACTTCCCCCACGGTGCTTCCCAGCACTTGGTGCACCTGACGGTTCCACTCCAGGGGGTTGCGCAGATAGATCACCGCGTCCAGGAACATCACATACGGACCCGCCTCAAAGCCGCTTTCGCGCACCATCAGATCCTTTTCGCTCAGCTCTCCCACCAGGATCCCCTGTTCGTCCACCACGGGCAGGCCGCTGATGTGGTGGCTGCTGAGCAAGGTCACAGCCTCCTGGAGTGGGGTCTCGCGACGGACGGAGAACACCGGGGAGGTCATCACCTCTTCGACAGCCCGTTCCACCACCATGGTGCTCCATGTCTTTGAAGAGTCATTCTGAAGGGGCGCCGGCACGGCATGGCCCATGCCCCTCCCATCTCCCCCTGTTCGCCATCGGCCTGCAGAGCGTCAGCTCGCTGATGGATTGACCGTGCTGCGGGGCTTGCTGGGCCTCCCCCTGTTGGTGGCCCTCCAACTGGGCTGGGGAGGCGTTGCCTGGGGCTTGTTGCTGTTCGGAGGCCTCAGTGATGCGGCCGATGGCTGGCTCGCCCGCCGCAGTGGAGGGGGATCGGTGTGGGGAGCCAGGTTGGATCCCCTCACTGACAAGCTCCTCGTGTGTGCGCCCTTGCTCTGGCTGGCCAGCCAGGGACGGCTTCCCCTGGTGGCCGTGTGGCTGCTGCTGGCCCGGGAACTGCTGATCTCCGGCTGGCGCGCCCAGCAGGGCAGCGGCGGGCCGGCTTCCTGGGGCGGAAAACTCAAGACCATTCTGCAATTTGTTTCCCTATTGCTGCTGCTCTGGCCCCCGGCCTGGCCGGCCCATGCCCTGGCCTGGGCCGCCGGTTGGTGGTTGTTCTGGCCCAGCTTCGTGCTGGCGCTCACCTCAGCCGTCGGCTACGTCAACCTCCGCCGTTGAGTTGGTCTCCTCCTCCCGGCTCCAGGCGCCAGGTTCGTTGCTGCGAAGGGTCTGGGCCGACAGACCTCGTACCTCCTGGAGATAGCGCGCCAGGGGATCTCCGTGGCCATGGGTGAGGAACACCTGCTGGGCTCCGGTTTCCTCGATAGTGCGCACGAGGGACGGCCAATCCGCATGGTCACTCAGCACAAAGCCCCTACCGAATCCCTTGCGCCGCTTCACCCCCCGGACCGCCATCCAACCACTTGCAAAGGCCGTCTGCACCCTTGGGAACCGTCGCATCCACGGGGTCCGCAGGGCTGACGGTGGGGCCAGGATCAGTCGCCCGGCCAGGCTCTCCCCTCTTGGCAAGGCACTGAGGGGTCGGGTGGGCACCATGGAGATGCCTTCGGCTCGATAGGGCTCCATCAGACGTTGGATCGCGCCGTGAAGCAGCACCTCCCTCTCTACCCCAAGGGCTTGGAGCTCGGCCAACAGCCGTTGCGCCTTGCCAAAGGCGTAGCAGCACAGCACGGAGGCCAGGGCAGGGGCCTCCTGCCACCAGTCCAGGATCTGGCGAGCCACCTCAGGGGCCGGCGTCCATCTGTATAGCGGCAGACCAAAGGTGGCCTCACTGATGAACACATCCGCCCGGATGGGAGTGAAGGGGGCGCAACTGGGATCCGGATCCCGCTTGTAATCACCACTGATCAGCCAGCGCTCCCCCGCCGCCTCGATCAGGATCTGAGCCGACCCCAGCACATGGCCCGCTGAATGGAAGGAGATACGGGCCTCGCCGAGCTTCAGCTCGGCCCCATAGGGAAGGCTGGTGAGGGGAATCTCGGCCCCGAGTCGGGTGCGGAGAACCCCCTCGCTGGGTGAACTGCCCCAATATGCACCACTGCCTGGGCGCGCATGGTCCGCATGGGCGTGAGTAAGCAGGGCCTGGGGAACCGGGCGCCAGGGATCGATCCAGGCCCGGGCAGGCACGCAATACAGGCCTTCGGGGGTGAGCCGGAGTGGGCCGTCCACCGGCAAAGTACCCGAAGACGGTGCGTGCTCAGGCACTCATGGCCAGCATGCGCTCAATCGGCACCAGAGCGCGCTGGCGAAGCTGCTCATCCAGTTCGATGCGGGGCTGGAGATCTTCCAGACAGCGCCACAGTTTTTCAAGGGTGTTCAAGCGCATGTAGGGGCAGAGGTTGCAGGCACACCCATCCACCCCAGGCACTGGATAGAAGGTTTTTCCGGGCACCTTCTTCTCCATCTGATGGAGGATCCCCGGCTCGGTGAGCACGAGGAACTCTGGAGCCGGGCTGGTCTGGGCCCTCTGGAGCAGGCGACTGGTGGAGCCGATGAAATCCGCCAGTTCCAGCAGATGGGGCTGGCATTCAGGATGGGCGATCACCTCCGCTTCAGGATGCTCGAGCTTCAGGCGCAGAAGGGCCTCTTCACTAAAGGTTTCGTGCACGATGCAGCTGCCCGGCCAGAGGGTGAGATCGCGACCGCTTTGACGCGCGACCCAACGGCCCAGATTCTGGTCCGGCGCAAACAGGATCGGGCGTTCCGGCGGCAGTTGCTGCACCAGCTGGACCGCGTTGCTGCTGGTGCAGATCAGATCGCTCTGGGCCTTCACCGCAGCCGAACAGTTGATATAGCTCACCACAAAATGATCGGGGTGCTTGGCGCGGAAGGCGGCGAACCCTTCTGCTGGGCAGGCATCGGCCAGACTGCATCCCGCCTCTTGATCAGGGAGCACAACAATTTTTCCAGGATTCAGGATCTTGGCCGTTTCGGCCATAAAGTGCACGCCACAAAAGGCGATTACCTCGGCATCCGTGCGGGCCGCCTGGCGGGAGAGCTCCAGGGAATCCCCAATCACGTCCGCCACATCCTGAATCGCGGCATCCTGGTAGTAGTGAGCCAGGATGATCGCATTGCGTTTCTTTTTCAGCTCCGCAATGGCATCAGGGAGATGTTCTGCAGGAGGACTGCTCCCCTTAACCCCCAAGGACTCCACAGCAGGAGATTGAGGATGATCCACCACTCCAACCTGGCGATGGCTTCCATCCATGGGACAGTCTCGTCTTGACAACTCCATGGAGTCAAGCCTAGTGGGGAAAGACAGCCTCTCTCAAGGAGGGGATCTCCAGTTGGCCATTGCCGGGGATCTGCATGATCAATGGGACCGGTCCGATGAGGACCTGCTCCTGACCCTGGCGCCGGACGGTTTGCTTGTGGTGGGGGATCTCAGCAATGGCATGGGCAGGATTCCGCGATCCCTGGCCCGGTTGCCCCTACCCCTGGCCTGTGTTCTCGGTAACCACGACTCGGGTCATGACCCCACAGGCGAGTCCCTACAACGGCAGCTCACCCTGCTTGGGGAGAAGCACTGCGGCTGGGGCCTTCGGGAACTCAGGCCTCCCGGACTCGCAGTGGTGGGGGGCAGGCCCTGCACGGCGGGGGGGGGCTACCACCTGTCCAAGGCCATGCAGGCCGTCTATGGCCCCGTGGCGCTGGAGGAATCGGTGGAGCGGATCTGCGGGGCAGCCCTGAGAGCGGATCCCTCCCTGCCCTTGGTGCTCCTGGCCCACTCCGGGCCTGCGGGGCTGGGGAGCCAGGCCAAGGACCCCTGCGGACGCGATTGGAAGCAGCCTGCCTGTGACTGGGGGGATCAAGATCTGGCCTTGGCCATTGCCCGCATCCGCCGGGAGCGCCCCGTGCCCTTGGTGGTGTTTGGGCACATGCACCATCAGCTCAGGCGTGGGGGCGGAGAGCGGGTGAGCTTCTGCCGGGATCGCCATGGAACCATGTATCTCAATACCGCCTCCGTGCCCCGCCATGGGGTGGATCTGCAGGGGAGGGCCCTCCGACATCTGAGCTGGGTACAGATTGAGGCCCATGGAGAGATCCGACGGGTCTCACACCGCTGGTACGGTTTGGATGGCACGCTCCTCTATGAGCAGCAGCTCTGGCCCCTGCCAAGGCCCTGAATCGCCCATGTTGGTCTACGCCTGCATCAGCAGCCACGGGTATGGCCATGCCTCCCGCACCGCTTCTGTCCTTTGTGAGCTCGCCCAACGGGCTCCGCAATGCAGGATGGTGCTCTCCACCGCCGTCGATCCCGCTTTCCTGAAGCTCGCGATGGGGGATACCCCGTTTGAGCTCAGGCCCTGTCGCTGGGACATTGGCATGTTGCAGGCCAATGCTCTGGATCTGGATCCGGAAGGCACCCTGAATGCTCTAGAGGCGCTCGAGGACCAGTTGCCCGCCCAGGTGGAGGCGGAGGCTTCCTGGCTCGCCGCCCAGCCAACACGGCCCCTGATCCTGGGGGATGTGCCTCCAAGCGCGGCCCAGCTGGCGAAGCGCCTGACCTGTCCCCTGATCTGGTTGGCCAGTTTTGGCTGGGATGCCATCTATCGCCCCTTGGGTGGACCTTTTGTTCCCTGGGCGGATCTGGCGCTGGACGGGTACCGGCAGGGGGACCTGCTGTTGCGCTGCCCCCTCTCGCTGCCCATGGATTGGGAGATTTACAGCGTGGATGTGGGCTTCACCAGTTCCACCCCTCGGGTCGATCCTGCGCTGGTGGCCCAGCGCCTGGATCTCCCATCGGATCGGGAGCGCTGCGTGCTGATCAGTTTCGGTGGGTTGGGCATGGCGATGGACCCCAACTGGCTAAGCCATTGGCCTCATCATGTGTTCGTGGGCGTTGACCCCCTCCTGCTCGAAGCTCCGAATGGCCGCTTGCTACCGCCGGATCTACGGCCCCTGGATGTAATGCCCTTGCTCGCACGCATGATCACCAAGCCGGGCTACAGCAGTTTCTGTGAGGCGTTTCAACAGGGGGTGGGGCTACACGTGGTGCGGCGCGAAGGATTTGCGGAGGCTCCCGTGCTGGAGAAGGGGCTCAAAGAAGAAGGTTGGCACCGCCTTTTGGAGGAAGAGGCTTTCCGCAGGGGCGCCTGGGAACTAGACGAACCGCTGATCGCCCCGCGAGCCCCACGCGTGAGCAGGGATGGCAGCCGTCGGGCAGCTGAGCTTCTCCATCGCCTGCTGCGGAGATGATCAGCAAATCCGATCGTTCAGGAATGAAGTTACTGAACTCCTTGTCTAAGAACAACCTATGGACCTAATAAGGAAGAGGGTTTTTGGGCAGAGTGGCGATTCATGCTGCGAATGGACGGTTTCTTGAGCGTCACTTGATACATCGACTCTCAAGCCTGGCCTAGGCAAATTAGCGCGAAGTTTCTGAACGTTTCTTCAGATATCTGAGGGTTTACTCCCACACATCTTTTTGAAGGCTGTTCGGTCGACGCTTTGTTGACCAACATCTTCAACCATCCTCCGATATCTCCGTATCCATCCAGTGATGCGATCTGTCCTCTGCCTGCACTCCATTGTTCAGCTCCCGACGACTTCCACTGGTTTTTTTGTGCCTCGGTTTGGGTTGCCTCACGGCCTCCCCTGCCCTTGCCACCGATTCATCGGATGCTTGGGATGAGGTGTTGACTCCTCCTCGCCAAGCGCGTGGCTTGGCCTACCTTCCCGCACCTCCCTCCGTACCCCCTTCCTTTGCTATCACCCCGGAGCGACGCGCTCTGCTCAACACCATCCGCTATGCGGAAGGAACCTGGGCGAATGGGGAGGATGTGGGCTACCGCATCATGTTCGGGGGCAGCCTTATGCCTTCTCTCGATCGCCACCCGGATCGAGTGATCTATTCCTCACGGTATGCCAGTGCTGCCGCCGGTGCGTACCAGTTCATGCCATTCACCTGGAACATGGTGATCCAAAGACTTGGATTGACTGGCTTTGGGCCCGATTCCCAGGACCAAGGTGCCCTCTACCTCATCCAGCGTCGTGGTGCCTTGCATCTCGCAGACCGCGGTGAATTGACGGCGGAACTGGCTGCCCGCCTGGCTCCAGAATGGGCTTCTTTCCCGACCTTGGCTGGGAGCAGCTACTACGGACAACCGGTGAAACGGTTTGAAGATCTCAGGCGTTTCTATGAGGCCAATCTCACCCGACTGCGTCAGGTCTCCCAAGAGCAATGGGAGCGAGTGGCCATCCAACAGGTAAACAGTTGCAAGGGAGACAGTCTGGAGTGCCAGCTGGAGACCATTCGACAGGCCAATCCCTGACCTCCTGACGGGTCTTTTCCAGAAACAGCCGGTCTTCCTCGTGGAGTCCGGCTTTTATGGGAAAGGAGCCATCAAGATTCTCCCTTTTGCAATCGCTCCTTGCCCAGAGTGGCCTGGGCGATCAGGTAAGCGGCCACGGCAGCGGCCCCAAAGCCCAAGCCGTTCCGGATCAGTGGGAGGAGGTCATTGGTGCGGGTGATGATGGGAGCCACCCCGAACACCCCGAAAAGGATGATCCAGAGGGGTGAAAGCAAGAGGACCCAAAGCCATTCAATGCGGCGACCTGCTTGCCTCGGAAAGGCCGCGAAGCCCACGATCAACCCCCCAAGAATTGATGTGCAGAGCGTGAGTACCCATTGCTCCTGGGGCAGGCCAGGCACAACCTGACATCCCCCGATGGCCAGGCAGCCCTTCACTGAATGGAGGGCATCCAAAACCGCGCCGTCCCGACCATGCTCACGGACGTAATACTGGTTGCCAAAGCGGGTCTGTAGTTCCACCCAGAACGTGCGTGGCAGCAAGGAAAACAGGGCATCGCCCACATTGAAATTGAGCAGATTTCCCCCCCGTTCATCGGCCACCAAAAGCAGGCTTCTCTCATCCAGATTCCAGAAGTCCTTCACCGCCAGGCCAGGCGTCCGGTCATATTGCGTGAGCACGCGCAGTTTCCAGCCGCTGGTGGCGGCGAATTCCTCCAATTCAGCCTCCAATGCACTGCGCTGTCCCTCGGTGAGGATGCGCGCTAGATCGATCACGGAAGTGGGGTGATCGGGCAAGAGATCCGGATTGTCATCCGCCAGCGCGGACGACGCCCAGGCGGGATTCCAGACCAGGACCACAGCGAGGAGGATGGCCAGCCCATACGTTCTGATCTTCCGACCCATCTGCGCAATTGTTGTCGTCCCCATGATGGACCTCTTTCCACAAACCAATCCCAGGCATTCTCTCTGATGTATGGCGCCGTGCCACGGTGGCTTCAGGACCGGCTAGAGGGCGCCGGTGGAAGCGTGCCTTTTCGCACCTACATGGAGTGGGTGCTCCACGATCCTGAACATGGCTATTACGGCAGTGGCCGGGCGCGTATCGGTCCCAGGGGGGATTTCGCCACCTCCCCTTCCCTGGGCGGGGAATTCGCAAATCTGTTGCTCCCTCAGCTGATCGAGTGGTTGGAGCAGATCCCATCCGAGTGCCTAAGCCTCCTGGAGGCCGGACCCGGCCAGGGCCAACTGATCCAGCAGGTGGTGCAAGGGCTGGCCCGTGACCGGCCCGATCTTGCGGCTCGTACGGAGATCGTTCTCCTCGAACCCAATCCAGGTATGGCGGCTCTCCAACACGCGACGCTCAAGGGATCCCCCCTTCCAGTGCGTTGGTGCAGCTGGGAGGAGCTTTGCCACGCTCCCCTCCAGGGGGTGGTTATCGCCCATGAGGTGCTCGATGCCTTGGCCGTGGATCGGGTGCTCTGGGATGGCCAGCACTGGCGCAGGCAGGTCGTGGCCCTCCACGATCACCAGCTGGCCCTGGTGGCAGGGGATGTGTTGCGGCCGGCAGAGCGGGAAGGGATGGCGCGGCTTGTCCCATTCCCCAAGGACTTGGTGCCCGGTTGGTGCACGGAGCTGCACTCGGGACTGTTGCCCTGGTTTGAGGCCTGCGCCAACGGGATTCAGGAGGGGATCCTGTTGGTGATCGACTACGCCCTGGAAGCCAGGCGGTACTACGCCCCAACGCGCGGCGACGGCACCCTGATGGCCTATCGCCAGCAGCAGGCCAGTGCTGATCCATTCCTGTCTCCTGGTGAATGGGATCTGACAGCCCATGTCTGTGTGGAGGCTGCCCAGGAAGCAGCAGCAGCAGCCGGTTGGCATTGCCTCGGGGAACGGCGTCAGGGGGAGGCGCTGCTGGCCCTGGGCCTAGCCCACCGCTTTTCCGGCCTGGGGCGATCGTCCCAGGCAAACCTTGCGGAGGTGCTGGGGCAGCGGGAGCAACTTCTCCGCATGGTTGATCCCCGATCCACAGGTGATTTTCGTTGGCTGGTCTTTGGGCGGTCCGACCGGGGAACCTCACCACTGGTCGTCCAGAGCCGCTGCCTTCTGGATCCCCCCCCTCTGCACGATCCGTCTCCAACCCCCTAGGGAGGCGCTAAGTCCGCAGGGTCAGATTGATGGATGCGCAAGGTCTCCAGGATGGTGCCTTCGTCCACGTCATCCCGGATCACCACCTGGCCAATGGCGGTGGGCAACACAAAGCGCACCAGCCCCTGGCGCACCTTCTTGTCGCTCTGGAGGGTGTGGAGGACGGCCTCCGGATCCAGCAGGGGAACATGAAGCGGCAGGCCCGCGGCGGTCACCAGAGCCCTTTGGCGCCCCTCCGCATCCGCATCCCAGAGGTTCATGCGCCGGGCGATCGTGCCGGCCATCACCATCCCCAGCCCCACAGCTTCCCCATGAAGGAAGGTGGTGTAGCCCGTCAGGGTCTCCACCACGTGACCGAGGGTATGGCCGTAGTTGAGCACCGCCCGCAGGCCACCCTCCCGTTCATCGGCGGCCACCACCTGGGCCTTGGCGGCGGCGGATCGTTCCAGGATCTCCTGGAGCAATGGGGATCCCACCGCGGCGAGGGAAGCCAACCCACCCGTTGGATCCTGTTGGGCCTGGGTTTCCAGAGCTTTGAAGAGGGCCCGATCCCCGATCACCCCATACTTGATCACCTCGGCCATGCCCGCCCGAAATTCCCTCTCCGGCAGGGTGCCCAACACCTCGGGATCGATCAGCACCGCTTTCGGCTGGTGAAAGGCTCCGATCAGATTCTTCCCTCCCGGATGGTTCACACCCGTCTTGCCACCGATCGCTGCATCAACCATGGCCAAAAGGGTCGTGGGCACCTGCACCACGGCCACACCCCGGAGCCAGGTAGCCGCAGCAAAGCCCACCATGTCGCCCACCACCCCACCGCCCAGGGCAACCATCAGGGAATTGCGTTCCAGCCGGTTCTGATGGGCGGCGTCATAGATCGTGGCCACGGTGGCGAGGGTTTTTTGTTCCTCTCCGGCTTCGAGCACCAGGGAGCTCACCTCCAGGCCGGCCTCCCTCAAGCTGTATTCCGCCCGTTCCCCGTAGTGCTCATGCACCACCGGGTTGCTCACGAGCAACACCCTGCCTCCAGGCCGCACTGCATGGGTGGTCACCCATTGACCCAGGCGCATCAGCCCACCGGCCTGAATCACGATGGGGTAGGGATCGTGGGGCAGGGCCACCTGCAGAACTCTCTCTGTGGCACTGACAAAGGCTTTGACTTGGGCAGACATGGGAGAACTGCGTAGGCTCTGGCGATGCCCCCATTCTCTGCTGCCAATCCTGCGCCGGATCGCACGGAGGGATCACCGTCATCTGGCCAGGTGGTGCCCTTGTTGTTCCTGGCTCCCGCCCTCGCCCTGCTGTTGCTTTCGGTGCTGATCCCCGCAGCCATGGCTCTTCTGCTGAGCTTCACCACCAGCGGATTGGATGTAGATGCCCCGCTTCAATTCATCGGCCTGGCCAATCTGCGCCGCCTCCTGAGCGATCCGATGATGGGGCGGGTGACGCTCACCACCTTTCTCTATTTGGTGGGTGTGGTGCCACCCATCGTGCTGGGTTCCCTGGCGCTGGCCGTGCTCGTGAACCGCCGTCTGCCAGGCATCCACCTGCTCCGGGCCGCTTACTACACCCCGGTGTTGGTGTCCCTCGTGGTGGCTGCCATTGCGTTTCGTTGGCTCTATGCGGAGAACGGCCTAATCAATGGCTGGCTCAAGGCGCTTCTCGGGGCCTCCTTCACCCCCATCGGCTTCCTCACCTCTCCAGCCCTGGCCTTGCCCTCGGTGATGCTGGTTACCTTCTGGAAGGGTTTGGGGTATTACATGGTGATCTTCCTCGCCGGGCTCCAGGGAATCCCTGCCGAGCTTTACGAAGCGGCGTCCCTAGATGGCTGCGAGGGCTGGAGTCGGCACCGCCATGTCACCCTCCCGCTCCTGATGCCCTATGTGTCCCTGGTGGCCGTGATCTCTGCCCTGGGGGCCACGAAAGTGTTTGAGGAAGTGTTCCTGATGACCCAGGGGGGGCCGGCCGATTCCACCCGCACCCTGGTGTACTACGTGTATGACCAGGCCTTTGGGGAACTGGAAATCAGCTATGCCTGCACGGTGGGGTTGGCTCTGTTTCTTATCGTTCTGCTGCTTAGTGTGCTGCGTTCGCTGATCGCTGGTGATCGGCCGATGGCCTAAGACCATGCGATGGTGAGCAAGAGCAGAATCCAAAGCGTGGCAAGCAACGCTTCTATTGGAATCGTGGGCGGAGGGCAACTGGCCTGGATGCTGGCGAGAGAGGCCAAAAAATTGGGCGTGGAACTCCATGTCCAAACGCCGAATCCCTACGACCCAGCCACCCGGGAGGCCTCCAGTGTGGTGCTCGGGACATTGGATGATGTGGCGGCCACCCGCTCCCTGGCCCAGCGGGCGGGCCACATCAGCTTTGAAAACGAATGGGTGCCCATCGCCGAGTTCGAGGCTCTCGAACAGGAGGGCATTCCTTTCCTGCCGGCCCTGTCGTCCATGGCCCCCTTGATCAACAAGCGGAGTCAGCGCAAGCTCCTCAACCAGTTGAACTTGCCCACTCCCCATTGGGCGCCAATGGAGGCGGCCTACCCTCCTCCGCCACGCAGGGGGGGCATGGACGATCAACTCCAAGGGAAAGAAGGATGGTCATCGGAGTATCCCGCGGACCAGCCCTCAGGGTTCGACACCACCCTCCCTCCCACGCCACGGCTACCCGAGGGCCTCACCTTCCCTGTGATGGCGAAGGCAGCGAGCGGTGGCTACGACGGCAAGGGAACGTGCGTTCTGGCCAACCAGACCGGGCTGGAGGAGCATCTGGCCAGCCACCGGGCAGAGGATTGGCTCCTGGAGGAGCACGTGTCCTTTGACATGGAGTTGGCCCAGGTGGCCTGCCGAGACCAACTCGGACAGGTGCGCTGCTTTCCCCTTGTGCAGACCCACCAGCGAGATCAGGTGTGCGACTGGGTGGTGTACCCCGCCCCGGTGCCCCATGCGGTGGAGGCCTACGCACGCAATGTGGCTATGTCCCTGGTGACGTCTCTGACCTATGTGGGCGTCATGGGCATTGAATTCTTCTACGGACCCCGGGGTCTGATGGTGAACGAGGTGGCCCCCAGGGTGCACAACTCTGGGCACCTCACCCTGGAGGCCTGCCGCACCAATCAGTTTGCCCAGCAGGTGCGGATCGTGGCTGGGCTGCCCATGGGTCTTACCGAGCCCCATGCGAAGGGAGCCTTGATGGTCAATCTTCTTGGCTATGCCTCCGCCGAGAGTGCGGAGGCCCAGGCTGGCTACCAGCAGCAACGGGAGGCCCTGGAGGCCATGGACGGTGCCACGCTGCACTGGTACGGGAAGGTTCCAAGGTTGGGGCGCAAACTGGGACATGTCACCTTCCTGCTCCATGCGGAAGGCCATGAACAACGGGAAGCGGAATGCGCAAGGCGCCTGCAGGATGTGCGAGCGGTGTGGCCGTGGCCCGAGGAGATGGGATCAGATAAAAGGGGAATGGACGCTGTAAAGCCGCTCCATACCCCTTAAAGTGATAACGAACTGCTGTGTTGGTGACTGCCTTTCACAGTTTTCTGATCTGACTCCTTTTCGACATGGGGAGTCTGCGGCGGCGGCAACGTAAACCGGCCTTGTAGCCGGAAACGAAGCTCCGCTCTTGAAGCCCCTTCTGGTTCCACCAGGTCGAACACTGGGGCAAGACGGCACAGCGGTTCACCCCTATCAGTTCCCTGTCTCTTCAACGGGTCGCCAGAAGTTCATCAATGCGCTGTTGTAAGGCCTCCCGGCTCAGGGTGGTCACCACAAAAACCTCCTGGGCCGTGCTGGCTCGGCGGGCATTCACCTTGTGCCCCCCGGTGATGGGAGTGGATACTTTCAAGGAGAGCAGGGAAGAACGGCCCCGCACCCGGCTGATAACGGCAGGGGTCACAGTGCTGATGCCAGGGTCTTCCGCAAGAAGTTTCAACAGGGGGATCAGTCCCTCGATGTAGGTGCTGTGGGTGATCACCACGCGTCCCATGGCGGGTGATCAGCTGAAGTCCAGAGGGGCCATGGTGAGGCCCTCCGCACTGAGTTGCTGGTGGTAAAGCTCCCCCTGCTCCTGGGGCCCGCTCCAGACCACCGCTGCCCCCTCCCCGTCGATCTGGTGGGCCAACTTCCAGGCCTGATCTGGGTTCATGCCGGGGATGTAGCGCACCAGCACCTGCACCACATGCTCAAAGGTGTTGACGTCGTCGTCCAGCACGATCACCCGCACCCGGGGATAGGGCGCCTGCAACTTGGATGGGCGAACCTGCCGTTCAGGGGTGGCGAGCGGCGAGCGCGACATAGCAGGGAAACCGTGGCGGTGGACCGGAGGAGTTTAGGTAAGATGGTCCCAGTGTCATGATCGCCTTCATGCTGATCACCCTCGGTTGGGCTGCTCTCGCTGCCAGTTTCACCTTTTCGATCGCGATGGTGATCTGGGGACGCAACGGTGATAACACTCTCAATTTCTGAGGTTCTCCCCCCAACCTCCACGCTCCTGGCTGCCCTGGCTTCCGGTCTGCTCCTCTTCATAACGGTCGGAGTGATTTACCTTTCTGCTGTTGATTGGCAAGACAAGCGGAGGCGTCAGGCCGACCAACCACGGAAGCGATGAGCTCCCCTTCCCCCAGTTCCTCGCTTTTGGTGGATTCGGAAGCCTGGGAGCTGGCGGGGGAATTGTTGGTGGATCCCCCAAGGGGGGACGCTTCAGACGTCTTCCCTCCCCTGAGCCATCTCCTAGAGCAAATCCTCGTTCTGAACCGGCAGACGAAGGACTACCCCACCGATCCTTTTCCTCTGGCAGTTCAGCTCCAGCTGGGACTTCCCTTGGTGGAACGACGTTGGACGGCCCAGGACCGGGAGAGGATCCGCCAAGCCGCCGACCAGTGGAGACGTGAGCTGGTGGGCGACACCGTCAGCTATGTGGTGAACCGCAACCTCAATCCCTCCAACCACTGCGTACTGCGCTGTGGGTTCTGTGCCTACCGCCGATCGGAGGGAGAGGTGGGGGCTTTTCGGCTGGAGCGATCCGAGCTCAGGGAGAAGGCGGCGGAAGCCCAGGCACTGGGAGCCACCGAAGTGTGCCTACAGGCGGGGTTGGATCCGGAAGCCACAAAAAACGGGAGCCACCTGGACCATGCGGTGGCCCTGGTGGTTGACCTGAAGGAAGCCGCACCCCGCCTCCATGTGCATGGCTTTTCTCCACAGGAATTGCTCTTTCTCTCCCAACAGGACAACCTGCCCCTGCGGGAGGTGGTTCAGTCTCTGCGGCAGGCCGGCCTGGGCTCGGTGCCGGGAACGGCCGCGGAGGTGCTCTGCGCACGGGTCAGACAGTTGATTTGTCCGGAAAAACTTTCAGCCCGCGCCTGGGTGGCCGTGATTCGTCAGGTGCATCAGGCAGGCTTGCCCACCACCAGCACCCTGATGGCCGGCCATGTGGAAACCCCCAGCGAACAGCTGGCCCATTTCTGCACCCTGGCCGCTCTGCAGCGACAGGCCTGGCTCGAGGGCAGCACTGGGTTTACGGAGTTCATTCTTCTGCCATTCGTCGGCGCGTCGGCTCCAGCTCCCCTTCGGGCCCGGGTGGGTCGGGATCAACCCGACCCCCTAGCCATGCTGCTGCTCACCGCCCAGGCCCGCCTGCTGCTGGGGCCCTGGATTCGCCACCACCAATCCAGCTGGGTGAAGCTCACCTTGCCCGTGGCCGCAGAAGCCCTGGACTGGGGATGTGATGACCTCGGGGGCACCCTGATGGAGGAACACATCAGCACCATGGCCGGAGCGGCCGGAGGCACGCGCCAGAGTGTGGCGGCGCTGGAGGGGGCAGCCCGAAGCAAACACCGGCCTGTTCGCCAGCGCACCACCCTTTACGGTGCACCCGCTGCAAGCTGCTGATTCTTCGAACGGATGAAGGTCGAACCAAGAATTGCCCACTTGCCTTTGGGTGTCACCCTCCTCACCACCTTGACGTTGCTGCTGGTGCCGTCGTTGTTGTTGCGACGCATGCCAAGGCCCCAGGCCATTGGGCTGGAAAAACTCATGGCTAATGCCAGTCTTTTGCAGAGTTTTCGCCCCACCCCCGATCGCCCTGTCCCGGGCCTGTGGCAAGAGCGATTGGGGGAGGGCACGGCAGCCAGACTCTGGCGCTTTCAAACCCGAACCTGGTGGCAATTCTGGGATGGCCATACGGATGGACAGCCCTTTCTGGCCGTTTCATCCCGGGGACTGCCGGAACCCTTGCTGCGATCCGTGCCCATCCCCCCGATCCGTGTGGGCGATTTGGCGATCTTTTCCCCCGACCCCCAGTCCCGGCAGGTCCTGAACGATCGCCTGCAACCCCAGGTGCGCCGCTCCAATGGTCTGCGCCTGCGTTGTTTGCCCCGATTGGAGAGGGAACAGGCCGTCTTCTGGCGCCCATCGGGGCTGGGGGTCCTCTTGGGCCCCCTGGCTCCCCTTCTGCAAAATTTCCAGGAGGGCTGCCTCAGCCTCAGCATCGAGGGTGCTGGGCTGGACTGGGCTGGGGAAGCAGCATCCGTGGAAGGGTTGGTGCTCCAGGTGCCCCAGGGAGTGGGGGGAACGCCATCCTCGGCGCCAAGGATGCCACAGGCGAGGGATGTGCTGCTCGAGGTCCATGGGGCTTCCCTGGATCCCCTGATCTCAGGCCTCCTCGCCAGGGAACTGATTCGCCAACCCCTGGCTGAACGGTATGGGCTAGGGCCGGACCAGATCCAGCTTCTTCGTCAGACCCCGTTTCGTCTGGTTTTGCGGCCCAGCGGAGATCGGGCGTTTCAGGCTTCCCTCGAACTCACGGTGGCGGTTGGACGCCATCTGAGCCAATGGGACGCTGGATTGAAGCGCCTGGCCCAACGCCTGCAAAAAGATGGACTCCGATCCAGCGGCCCCTCACCCCAAGGCCTGACCCTCTGGCAACGGAAGGATGGGGTGGGGTTGGGTGGCTGGGTGTGGCAGAAGGGCACGGTAAAGGGGAACGACCAGATCACGCTCTTTCTCGGTCCCCAGCCCTCCCAGCTGCTGCCCTGGCTAGGCCCTGACCCTTCGGGCAAGGAAGCACTGCTACTGATGGCACGGCCAAGGGCCCTGGCGGATCTGGGCCTGCTCCCGCCCGACCTGCCTGAGGTGGTGCGCCGTAGCACCACCCTTTGGATCAGCGCTGACCCCTTCCCTGGCTATGGGCAAGCTGCGCCTCTCAGCCAGCTTCTGGGCTCTCTGGAGCTTCAGCCGTGAGGAGGCGTTCCTTGCGGCGTCGATCCGCAGCGACCGTTTCCTCCATGAGCTCTACGGCCTGAGCCAGTTTTTCCAGATTGGTGGCATAGAGCGCCAGATCTTTATCCACACGGTCTTTCAGGAGACCCATCGATGCGGCGGTTTCATGGGCGAACTGACGCAAGGTCTGGGGATCCATGGAATCAGCCCCTCTCGCCTCCTCCAAAAGGGCAAGCAGCCCAACGGCCATCAAACGGGAGTAATGAAAATCGTCCCGACGGACGTTGGCCAGGGCTTCTCGTAGGAGTTCCGGAGCGCCCTCTCCTTGAGAATCGATCCACGCTTTCACCTGCTCAACAGAATGCTGATCCATTGAGGCCAGCGCCTGGTCCCGTTGGGTCCTCAGGGCAGCCGCATCCAGCCCACAGGCCGCACAGAGGGCAGTGAAGAGCTCGGATGTCTGCTCCTCTGGCCTATAGCCGCGGGTTCCCATGTCAAACACCTGGACAAGCCCGAGTGCAAAGAGGGAATCGGCCTGGAAGCCCCGCTGTTTGCTGAGCAGGTGAAGTTCCACCAGGAGCTCATCCACCAGCCGCCGATAGAGCGGACTGATCACATGGGGGAAGGCAGCATGGAAAGCTCTCTTGCTGTCGGCAACAGTGAGAAAGGGGCTCACGCGGCTCTCATGATCAGACGTCTGCGACCATAGCGGTGTCCAGGCCCCACCAGACAGCTCCTCGCGGGGTCTTGGGGGCTGATGGCTAGGATTCACAGAGTTTGGGCTGTGCCTTCCATGATCCCGATTGTCATCGAGGAATCTGGACGCGGGGAAAGGGCGTTTGATATTTATTCCCGCCTTCTCAGGGAGCGAATCATCTTTCTTGGCGAGCCGGTTACTGCCGAATCCGCCAATCGAGTTGTTGCCCAGCTCCTATTTCTTGAGGCCGAAGATCCGGATAAGGATGTGTTTATGTATATTAACTCTCCAGGTGGATCCGTTTATGACGGTCTTGGAATCTTTGATACCATGCAACATATCAAGCCCGATGTGCAAACCGTGTGTGTGGGGCTGGCCGCCAGTATGGGTGCCTTTCTGTTGTGTGCTGGCACACCTGGCAAACGCAGCAGCCTCGCCCATTCCAGGATCATGATTCACCAACCCCTGGGAGGTGCAAGGGGTCAGGCCAGTGACATTCGCATCCAGGCGGATGAAATTCTTTTTCTCAAAGAAAAATTGAATCAAGAGCTTGCCGATCGCACGGGGCAGCCCCTGAGCCGGATCCAGGAGGACACGGACCGGGATTTCTTCATGTCGCCGACAGAGGCGGTGGCTTACGGACTGATCGACAAAGTGATTGATAAGCGATCGGTTCGTCCGCTGTAACACATTCCAAAGCCCACCACTTTTTTCTGAACCAATATCGTCAAAAAAACCCTCTTCATTCATGAAGAGGGTTATTGAAAACATCAAAGAGATTCCGTCTCATAGACCTTAGAGGTGAGCAGGAGGCTTATGACTGGGCAGGAGTGGAGGCAGTGGTGGCGTCGACCTCAATGACCTGCTGGCTCTGGGAAGGCTTCTCTAGGAAGGGGGTGAAGCGATCCTTGGCAGGAATCTGGGCGAATTCAGAAACTATGGCGCGAAACTCATCGCCATCGAGGGTCTCCTTTTCAATCAAGACATCGACCAGACGATCCATGCACTCCCTGTGCTGACTGACGAGGGCTTTGGTGTCCTGGTAAGAGTTGAACACGATTTGCCGGACCGCCAAATCGATTTTTGCCGCCACTGCATCAGACAGGTCGCTCCGGGTCATCAAATCCCGACCAAGGAAGACTTCCTGGTTACCAGCCTCCAAGGAAACTGGGCCCAGATCACTCATACCAAAACGGGTGACCATCTGCCTGGCGAGCGAAGCTACCTGCTGGATGTCTCCACCGGCACCTGTGGTGACTTCGGCATGACCAAAGACCACATCCTCCGCAGCCCTACCTCCCAGAGCACCCATGATTCTGGCCTTGAGCTGGGCTCGGCTTACGAGCATCTGTTCCTCATCGGGGGCAAACCAGGTGAGACCCTGTGCTTGACCCCTGGGGATCAGGGTCACCTTCTGCACAGGATCGTGGTTAGCGACCAGGGTGCCCACGATGGCATGCCCCACTTCGTGATAAGCAATGAGGCGCTTGCTCCTGCCATCGGTAAGGGGCTTGCCCTCCATACCCGCAATCACCCGATCAACGGCGTCATCAATTTCGCCAAGAGTGATGGCTTCTTTGCGTCGACGGGCGGTGAGGATGGCTGCTTCGTTCAGGAGGTTAGCGAGGTCGGCCCCTGTGAAACCGGGAGTGCGCCTGGCGATGGCTTCCAGAGAGACATCAGGGGCAAGTTTCTTGTTGCGGCAATGGACATTGAGGATGGACAGTCGTCCCTTGATGTCAGGCGGATCCACGCTCACCTGGCGGTCGAAACGACCAGGACGCATGAGGGCCGAGTCCAGAACGTCTGGGCGGTTGGTGGCGGCAATGATGATGATTCCGCTGTTTCCCTCGAATCCATCCATCTCCGTGAGGAGTTGGTTGAGGGTCTGCTCCCGTTCATCGTTCCCACCGCCGATACCAGCTCCCCTTTGGCGGCCAACGGCATCGATTTCATCGATAAAGATCAAGCAAGGGCTGTTTTCCTTGGCACGCTTAAACAAGTCGCGCACGCGGCTGGCGCCCACTCCAACAAACATCTCAACAAATTCTGACCCGGAAAGGGAGAAGAAGGGAACCCCAGCTTCTCCTGCAATCGCCTTGGCAAGAAGGGTTTTTCCTGTTCCTGGAGGTCCAACGAGGAGCACACCTTTGGGGATTTTGGCTCCAATCGAGGTGAAGCGCTCCGGTGTTTTCAAGAAGGTGACAACTTCCTGTAGGTCCTGCTTTGCCTCCTCGACCCCGGCTACATCCTCAAACTTCACACCGGTTTCCGCTTCCATAAGAAACCGGGCTTTCGTTTTTCCGAACTGCATGGCTTGGCCAGGGCCACCTGGCATGCCAGAGGATCGCCTGGCAAGGAAAATCAAGGAGCCAATCAGCAGGAGGGGGAACAGAAGATTCCCAAGCACCCCAACTAGAGGGGGTGCAGGCTTTGGAGCGTGAATATCAAAACTGATCGATTGATCCTTGAGTTTTCCGAGCAGGTCGGGTGCAATTCCTGGAAGATCGACGCGGAGTCTTTGAACCCGATTGTCGAGATCTGCATCAACGATTTCCACGACAGCCGTGCGGCCGGAATTATAAAAATCAACGGAGTTCACACGACCGGAATCAACATAATCGAGGAAGCGTCCGTAGGTCATCCTGCCGACCGCTGTGTTTGCTGGTGACTTCAAAGGGCTGGTGGACAGGCTGGAGCCATTTCCACTAAGAAGCTGCCATCCAAGGAATCCTGCAATGAGAAGCGGGAGGGCCCAGAGAGCAAGGAGGCGCCAGCGCTGATTCATGCAGATGGGAAATTCTTGAACAAGTGTAAAGGAGATCACCACCAGCTGAGGGCAGTGATTCGTAACTGGTGCGCTCAGCTCGCCTGCAGCCAGGGCGTGGTGTTCAGGGCGGAGGAATTGGAGGGAAACATCCCGTCATGGTGAGGCTGGGGGGCCTGTGGGGATTGGTGTGCCAGGAGCTTTTCCGAGCAGAAAGATTCAAGCAACTCTGGACCGTAAAGGCCGTGGGACCAGATTTTCACTTCACTGAGGGGTGGGCAGGCAAAAGCCAAAAGTTCGAAAGGAAAGACCACCCGCTCCAAAAAAAACTGGTTGCTGCCGCAGCAACGCAAGATGACCATCCGGTCCGTGGTGTTGCGGAAGGTGCAATCTTGGAGCACCCCCTGGACAGACGAGGTAACAAGGCTCGCATCTGGGCAATCCAACGAGTGATGAAAGCAGATTCTGACCCTTATAGCTAGTCCCCATGGGAGGGGGTTTGTGTGGATGACGACACTTTTTCAGTCTTAATGTTTTCCCCCTATTTTCCGTTTCTGCTTCCTCGTAACCCAGAACTTCTTACAGGCTGCGCAGGGCAACGATTGGGTCAAGAGCAGCTGCCCGCCTAGCCGGTACCACACCGAAGAACAGACCAATGGCTCCAGAAAAGGCGATGGTGAAGAGCACCAACCCGGGGCCAATGGTGGCGGGGAGAGGGGTGATCGTGGCCACAAGGGTCACCGCTCCCACCCCAAGCAGGCCACCGACGCAACCACCCAGGCTGGAAAGAATGAGCGATTCCACCAGAAATTGCTTGAGCACGTCGCTGCTGCGAGCGCCGAGGGCTTTGCGCAAGCCAATCTCCTCGGTGCGCTCACTAACGGCCACAAGCATGATGTTCATGATGCCAATCCCTCCCACAAACAGGGAAATTGCACCAATGGCACCAAGCAAAAGGGTCAATCCCCCTGTGATGGTTTGCACAATGGAGAGAGCATCTTTCTGAGAACGCACCACAAAATCATCTTCACGCAGGATGCGGTGCCGCTGCCGGAGCAGGTTGGTGATCTGAAAGGAAGCTGCCCCCATGCTCGCCTCATCCTTCGCTTCCACGCTGATGAAGCTCAGGCTGATGCCATAGGTCGGATCCCGCCCGCTGAGGCGACTCACCATGGTGGTGAGCGGAAGATAGGCCGCCTCATCCTGGTTGCTGCCAAACACGGCACCTTTGGGTTCCAGGACGCCGATCACCTCAAAGGATTGGTCCCGAATTCGCAGACGCCTGCCAAGTGCCTGACCTAAAGGAAAGATCTTGTCTTTCAGGTCTGGGCCAAGAACCACCACATTGCGTGCCCCATCCAGATCGCTTTGGCTGATGAAGCGTCCCTGGGCCACTTCGAAACTGCGCACCCCCAAGAAATCCGGAGTGACGCCGCTGATGGTGGAAGAGGACGTGGACGAGCCGGCCTGAACCACCTCCAACAGGGAAATCTGGGGAGCCACGCGACGCACGGCAGGAACCTGCTCGGCGATGGCTTCCGCATCTTCCAAGATGAGTGTTTTTGGGGTGTCTAACCCCTGGCGTCGGGTGTCGTTCCTCCCAGGAACAATAAAAAGGACATTGGGTCCAAGGGCGTTCAGCTGGGTATCAGCCAGTCGCTGGGCACCCTTCCCCAAACCCACAAGGGTGATCACGGAGGCATTGCCAATGACGATGCCGAGCATCGTGAGCAGGCTCCTCAGACGATTGCCCTTGAGGGTGGCGACAGCCATGGAGGCTGTCTCCCTGAATGGAACCGTCGCGTTCGGCATCGAGGCCAGGATCTGGAAGGAATGGTCTAAAGCGGATTCACACCCAGCGGCAGTTTATGGCTGCGGGTTCCACGGTGAACGACACCTTGGTGGATCTCCAGCGTCACGATTTCCCCCTGCCGGAGGTCGTTGGTGGCATTGGCCACACCAACAATGACAGGGATTCCAAGACGCTCCGCGATCACGGCAACGTGGCTATGGCGCCCTTCCATTTCGGCGATGATGCCGCGAGCCTTTCGGATGGCCTCCAGATAGGCAGCTGTGGTTTCGCGGACCACAAGAATTTCCCCGTTTTCCACCCGTGCGGCCTCCTCAGGCGTTTGGGCCAGGCGCACTTTGCCGCTGACCGAACCAGTACCGATCCCCATGCCACGCCCGAGAACCGCCGAAACGATCCCCACTTTCACCAGATCGGTAGAACCGCTCACCCCTTCCAAGGTGCCGGCGGTCTGAACCACTAGATCTCCCTCCTTCAGGAGGCTCTTCTGCTGGGCCACCCCCATGGCGAGACTGAAGGTGCTCTCCGCGGACGCCTGCTGGGCGATGAGGAGCGGGTTCACACCCCAGACCAGCTGCAATTGGCGAGCAACGGACACCTCGCTTGTGATGGCAAGAATAGGGGTGCTTGGTCGAAATTTACTGACGTTGCGAGCAGTGGATCCGGTTTGGGTGAGGGGAAGGATGGCGGCAGCGTTGAGCTGCCTGGCAATGCTGCTCACCGCCTGGCTGATGGCATTGGGGATGGTGGTGGCCATCTGCCCATCGAGAACACGCTGGGGGTAGTCGCGCTCAATTCGTCTGGCAATGCGGTCCATGGTGGCCACCGCCTCGACCGGGTAATCCCCCACGGCCGTTTCATTGGACAGCATGACCGCATCCGTTCCATCCAGAATGGCGTTGGCCACATCACTCACCTCCGCACGGGTGGGGCGAGGTGAGGAGGCCATGGAATCCAACATCTGGGTGGCCGTGATGATCGGTATGCCCAAACTGTTTGCCTTGCGGATCAGTTCTTTTTGCAGCAACGGGACCTCCTCCGCAGGCATCTCAACACCGAGATCTCCTCGGGCCACCATGACGCCATCACACAAGGGGAGAATGGAATCAATGGCTTCAATAGCCTCAAACTTTTCGATTTTGGCCACCACTGGAGTGGATGCCCCCTGGCCACGAATCAATTCCCGAATTTCTAGAATATCAGACGGATTCCTCACGAAGCTCAAGGCGATCCAATCCACGCCTTGTTGCAAGCCAAACGCCAGGTCTTTCCTGTCTTTGGATGTTAGGGCACGGATGGAGAGTTGAACATCGGGGAAGTTGACTCCCTTGTTGTTGGAGAGAACTCCACCTACCGTGACCCGACATTGAAGGGTCTGGTTTTCCAGATCCACATGATCGACCACCATCTCCACGCGGCCATCATCCAGAAGGATTCTGCTCCCGGTGGGCACCTCCTCTACGAGACGGTCGTAGGTGACCGTTGCGATCTCCCTGTTGCAAGCCACATCCTTGGAGGTGAGGGCGAAGGGATCTCCCACCCCCAGGGTGATGGGGCCAAGTTCAAAACGCCCTAGGCGGATCTTTGGCCCCTGCAAATCCTGGAGGATGCCGATGTGCACGCCCATTTCATGGGCGACCTGGCGGATCGTAGCGAGGCGCTGGGCGTGCTCCCCATGGTCGCCGTGGGAAAAATTCAACCGAAAAGTGGTAGCTCCAGCTTCGATGAGAGCGCGGAGCATGGCGGGCGATTCCGTGGCGGGGCCGATCGTGGCCACGATCTTGGTGCGACGCATTGGAATGCCCAGGCCTGCAGATAGCCGGAAACTACCATCCGTGCCTACCACCCAGGGCTCGCCATGGACCTCCGCACATACCAGGCCCGCGCGGCTCTCACGGCCCGGTACCCCGATGTGGGCTCCAATCCCATCTACCCCACCCTGGGCCTCTGCGGGGAGGCAGGGGAGGTGGCAGACAAGGTGAAGAAAGTGCTGCGCGACCATGAGGGAACCTTCAGCGAGCAGATCCGAGCCGATCTGGCCCTGGAATTGGGTGACGTGCTCTGGTATGTGGCCCGATTGGCCAGTGAACTGGATCTGGAACTGGAGACCATTGCGGAGGGAAACCTGGCCAAACTGGCAAGCCGAGCCGCGCGTAACGTGATCTCTGGAAGCGGAGACCAGCGGTGAATAGTCAGCGGCCTCTAAGGCTGGCGGCCAACCTTCTGGCGGTTGTGGCCCTACTGCTCACCTTGCTGGGAACCCCTAGGCCCATTTTCGCGGCCGAGCTCAAGGTGGAGGGGATCCAACTGGCTCCCTGCCCCGCCAGCGATGCGGGAAACCAGCCAAGCCGCTCCGTGGAAGCCACTTGCTACGCCCTGCGCGGAGAGGTGATCAATCCCACGAAGCAAACGGTGGTGGACACGGATGTCTTTGCCGTGATTCTGGATAACAGCGGTGAACCGGTGCTTCCCAACCGCACCAGGGTTGGAAGTATCGGGGATGTGCCGCCTGGCCGATCCTCCTTTGCCCTTCGCCTTGCCGTACCAGCAGGAACACCGGGGCCCTTCCGGGTGGGCCTAGTGAAAGCCCGGGGATTCAACGCACCGGTGCGTACCCGGGCTAGGGAAGGAGAGGAACAGTTGCCGCTGGAACAGGATCTGAGCAGCTAAGGCTCAAAGGCCGGGAGAGGCAGACGCGAGAAGCACCACACTCTGTTCCAGGAGGGTCTGCACCAGTTGCAGAGAAAGGAAAGCCACGATTGCGGACAGATCCAATCCTCCAATGGGGGGGATGAAGCCGCGAAACAGATTGAGAAAGGGATCGGTGATCGAGGAGATGGCCGAAAGGATCGGGTTGCCCCAGTCCAAGTTGGGAAACCAGCTGAGAAGCACGCGCACAATCAACACCAGGGTGTAGATCTGCAGGGTCTGGCTCAACACTTCAACAATCTGCGCCAGGGCAGCCATGGAGTCATCTGTGGACAGCCCTCAGTGTATGGAACCCTAGGCAGCGGTGTTTTCATCTGCTGATGGCGAGCTCTGGGGGCGGCCCTCGGCGCGTTGATCCAGGGCAAAGGTGCGATGAAACTTCTCGCTGAGGGTCAACCAGTAGGAACGGCCGTCACTCTGTCGCTTGCGCTCGATGAAGTTTTGCGCGAGCAATTCCTTGATGTGGTCGTAGGCCCCCGACCCGCGAAGCTCCACCAAATCGGATTGGAGAATTCTTTTTTTCAGGGCAATCGTGGCCAGAGTGCGCAAGGCTGCCGTAGACAGATCCACCGGGAGCAATACCTGCACAAGATCGTTCAAGCCCTGGCGCAGTTGCAGGCTGTAGGTCTGACCATCCTGAAAAATTTCCAGAGCCGTATCCCGATGGGCGTAGTCGGCCATCAAGGTGATCAGGGCCAATTCCGCCTCTTCTGGGTCTAGTCCTGACAAGCTGGCCAATTCTGCAAGGCTCACCGGTCTGCCCTTCAAGTAAAGGATGGCTTCCAACCGCGCGGACTGGGAGAGGGCGCTCATCACCATGGCCACAGCGCTGTCCATGGCACCCGCTGCTTTTGTCGCCGTTTCGTTTCTCTCGAACGCCTCCGCTTCGAACTCTGGGGGAGTCTCCAGGAGCTCCGAAGGGATCGGCTGTTCAGCGTCTGACATGATCTTGCGGGACAAAGGCTGGCAGGGAGGTCTGCTTAGACCTTGAGGAGCCCAAACGTTTCCAAGGAATAGGGGCTGCACTCACCCAGGAAGAGTTTGTAGGCGGGATTATCCGTTTCTTCCCAATACCGGTAGGGAAGGGAGTTCAGGAAACCTTGCCATTCCTTCATCTCATCCAGGGGAACCTGCACGCCAACAACAATTCTTCCAACATCGGCACCGTGGTTCCGATAGTGAAAAATGCTGATGTTCCAGTTGGGATGTAAGGCACTCACAAAAGCCATGAGAGCGCCGGGACGTTCAGGAAATTCAAAGCGATAGAGAAGCTCTTCCGCATCCCTTTGAACCTGAGGTGAACGCTGCGGTAGGCGCCCGCCAACCATATGGCAAAGATGGAGCTTGGCAAGCTCGTTGTCCGAGAGGTCCAGACAGGGAAAGCCTTCCGATTCCAGGGTGGTGATGAGTTGCTGCGTGTCGCCCCGATCGCTGATCTGAACCCCAACAAAGATGTGAGCCACCTTTGGGTCCGCCAGGCGATAGCTGAACTCCGTCAGGCTGCGTTGCCCTAACAGGGTGCAGAAATGCCGCAGACTCCCCGGTCGTTCGGGGATTTCTACGGCCAGCAGGGCCTCCCGGGCTTCCCCTAACTCGGCCCTCTCGGCCACAAAAGCCAGGCGGTCGAAATTCATGTTGGCTCCGCAGGCCACGGCGACCAGAGATCTGTTGCGGAGGGATCGGGAGTCCACATCGGCCTTCAGGCCAGCGATGGCCAGGGCCCCTGCCGGCTCCAGGATCGAGCGGGTGTCTTCAAATACGTCCTTGATCGCCGCGCAGATCGCATCGGTGTCCACCGTCACCATGCGATCCACATACCGTTGTGCCAGCTCAAAGGTGTGGGCCCCCACCTGCCGTACGGCTACGCCATCGGCGAACAATCCCACAGACTCCAGCTTGACCCGCTCCCCCTGGGCCAGGGAACGGGTCATGGCATCCGCATCCACAGGTTCCACACCGATGACCTCCACTTGGGGCCAAAGGCTCTTGACATAGGAGGCGATCCCCGCAATCAACCCCCCGCCCCCCACGGCCACGTAGATCGCGTCCGGTGGGGTAGACATTTGCCTGAGAATTTCCATGGCGATGGTCCCTTGGCCGGCAATGACTTCGGGATCATCAAAGGGATGGATAAAACACAGTCCACGAGCTTCCTCCTGGCGCCTCGCTTCGGCATAGGCCTCGTCGTAGGTGTCGCCATGGAGCACCACCTCAGCTCCGCGGGCAGTTACCGAGCGAACCTTCACCTGGGGCGTGGTGACAGGCATCACGATCACAGCCCGGCAGCCGAGCTTTTGGGCCGCAAGAGCGACACCCTGGGCATGGTTGCCTGCACTCGCCGCAATCACCCCCCGCTCCAGCTCCCACGCGGGAAGCCCCACCATTTTGTTGTAAGCACCACGCAGCTTGAAACTGAAAACCGGCTGCAAATCCTCCCGTTTGAGAAAAACTCGGTTGTGCAGTCGCTCAGACAGGTTCGGAGCGGAATCCAGGGGTGATTCGATCGCCACGTCGTACACCCGGGCCCGGAGAATGTGCTGCAGGTAAGGACTGGGCTCGGGAATCTGGCCTGGAGCCGCGGGGACGGGGGGCTTCTGGGTCATGGCCTCAGTGTGGCAAGTTGTGGCCCGCCGCACCAGATCACGCGGCCAGGCAAGCAAAAACGTCGCGATCTTGGCTGCTCTCCGGTGGGGGAGTCCTAGATTGAGCATCGATCGTGAGTTAGCGGATGCATCTGAGTGAGCTGAACCATCCCAATCAGCTGCACGGTCTGACCACCACTGAACTGGAAGCCATCGCACGCCAAATTCGCGAACGGCATTTGGAGGTGGTCTCCGCAACCGGAGGGCACCTCGGACCCGGTCTAGGCGTGGTGGAGCTCACCCTTGCCCTGTACCAGACCCTGGATCTAGATGAGGATCGGGTGGTGTGGGACGTGGGCCACCAGGCCTACCCGCACAAGATGATCACGGGTCGCTACCGGGATTTCCCATCGCTGCGGCAGAAAAAGGGGGTGGCGGGCTACTTGAAACGGTGCGAAAGCCGATTTGATCACTTTGGTGCCGGCCATGCCTCCACCAGCATCTCCGCAGCCCTGGGGATGGCCTTGGCTCGGGACCGTAGGGGGGAATCGTTTAAATGTGTGGCGGTCATTGGCGATGGTGCACTTACGGGCGGAATGGCCCTGGAGGCCATCAACCACGCAGGCCATCTCCCCAAAACCAAGTTGTTGGTGGTGCTGAACGACAACGACATGTCGATCTCCCCACCGGTGGGAGCCCTGTCCACCCATCTCAACAGGATGCGGCTCAGCAAGCCGGTGCAATTTCTCTCCGACAATGCGGAGGAAGCGATCCGCAATCTCCCCTTTCTGCACGGGGAGCTGCCCCCCGAGCTGAAGAACCTCAAGGGAGGGATGCGCCGGCTTGCCGTGCCCAAGGTCGGTGCAGTGTTTGAGGAGTTGGGCTTCACGTACATGGGGCCGATTGATGGCCATGACATCGCCTCCATGGTGCGCACGTTTCAAGACGCCCATCGCTGCGAAGGGCCCGTGCTGGTGCATGTGGCCACAACCAAGGGGAAGGGGTATCCCTACGCAGAGGCCGACCAGGTGGGGTATCACGCCCAATCCGCCTTTGATCTGAGCACGGGCAAGGCCTACCCCTCCAGCAAACCCAAACCTCCCAGCTACAGCAAGGTTTTTGGACAGACCTTGGTGAAGATCTGCGAGCAGAATCCCCGGGTTGTGGGCATCACGGCGGCCATGGCCACCGGCACGGGGCTGGACCTGCTGGAGAAGGCCCTCCCCGACCAATACTTCGATGTGGGCATCGCTGAACAGCACGCGGTGACCATGGCAGCGGGGATGGCCTGCGAAGGCCTCCGTCCGGTTGTGGCGATTTACAGCACGTTCTTGCAGCGGGCCTACGACCAGCTCATCCACGACGTGGGCATCCAGAAGCTCCCGGTCACCTTTGTGCTCGATCGGGCTGGGATTGTGGGAGCCGATGGTCCCACCCATCAGGGGCAGTACGACATCAGCTACCTACGAGCCGTCCCCAATTTCACGGTGATGGCCCCTAAGGATGAAGCAGAGCTGCAACGGATGCTGGTCACCGCCCTGGCCCATGACGGTCCCTGTGCGATTCGCTTTCCCCGCGGGGAGGGGGAAGGGGTTCCGCTCGTGGAGGAGGGTTGGCTTCCCCTGCAAATCGGCCGAGCCGAACAGCTCACCGATGGGGACGACCTGCTGATCGTGGCTTATGGATCCATGGTGGCGCCGGCGATGGCCACGGCCGGCCTGCTGCAGGAAAAGGGAGTGCGCGCCACCGTGGTGAATGCCCGCTTCGTCCGTCCTCTGGACGAAGCGCTCCTACTGCCATTGGCGCAACGCATCTCCAAGGTGGTGACCATGGAGGAGGGAGCCCTTCCAGGCGGTTTTGGAGCCGCCCTAGTGGAAGCCCTCAGCGACAAGGGAATCCAATCCTCCGTTCTCCGGATTGGAATCCCCGATGTGCTCGTGGATCACGCCACCCCAGAACAGAGCAAGGAAGCCCTTGGGCTGACGCCTCCTCAGATGACCCAGAGGATTCTCGGCCATTTCGGCAACCGACTGGGACAGGTGGTTCCAGAGGGAACACCTCCCTCCGCCCAACCCGTCATCGTGGGTTGAGCCTGACGGTTCAACCCATCAGGCTCCTTATCTTCAGAGAACGCCGCGGGCAGCCAATCCCTGAATAGCTCCCATGCCGAGGATGTGACCCAGGCTGATGGTGCCCAACATGGCGCCGTGGCTCAAACCTCCGAAGAGGGAGGCACTGGGGAGCTGAAGACCCACATTGGGTTGCTTGATGGTGGCTTTGCCGATGGCAATGGCGATCACGTTCGCCACGATCATCACCAAACCGACTTTTGGAGACCAGGACACGGTTGCTGGGGCCAGGGCCAGGATCGGAAGAAGCATGATGACGATGCAGTCGACCCATCTTCCGAGCTCCAGGGAGCTCCAAGGCCAGGCCGTAAGACTTTTTCATTGAACCGGGGCCCAGTCTCAATCGTTGGTCGTCTTTCTTGCAGGGGGCCGGAGGGCCTCTTGCCTCAATTGGGCTACCTCGCCGGAGCGCTTCAGCCTGCTGATGGCCAGATCAATCTGCATGGCCGTGCTCTTTGGCAGGAGTGGGGAGTAAGCAAAGCCCTGGGATTCAGGACGCAACCCGCGCAGCACCAGGGTGGGAGTGGTTCTGGAGCGGGGGTGGCGGGCGATCCCATAGGTGAGCTGCAGTTCATCCGCCAGAACCGCATCTGCTCTGCCCTGTTCCACAAGGGTGATGGCCTGATCCACCCGCGGCATGTCCACCACTTGAATGGGCAGGAGGGATCCTGAACTCCGATTCAGCTCCTCCAACAGGCTGGAACTGATGCTGCCAGGGCGCACAGCCACCCGACGACCCCGTAGATCCTCCAGACTCTTCAGGGATTCGGCGGATCGCCGGCGAGTTTCCTCCACCACGTGAACGGTGAGATAGCCCACCAGAAGAGAGGCGGAAACGATGCGAACCAGATAGGCCAGCAGCACCAACCCATGGCCCCGGGTGGTCTCCACGAGGGTGTTGCTCCCTGGACCAGTGGCCAGGATCTGGAACACCCTGGCGAAGCTGCGCAGGGATCCCATCCTCATCGTGTCGGAGGAAGAGGAATGGCCTTCCACGCGCCAGGTGAGCAGGCTCAGCAACCCAATGGAGAGGAGGAACCCTCCCAGCAGGAGAAGCAGGGGCGGCCCCAGCAGGCTGCGCAGGAAAGCCTTCCCCAGGTCCAACGGGCTCTGTAGCGCCAGTACAGCCAGGCCGTCCTCCTGGAACGGCAGGGAAAACGCGGTGCTGGTAATCCGCTCTGGCGAGAGATTGATGCAGCCCACAGCCACATCCACCTTGTTGTCCCGGGTGGCCTGCAGGAGGGAGCGAAGGGTGGGCCAATCCTCCAGGATGAAAGGAAGTTTCTCTTCTGTCGCCATCCGGTTCCAGAGATCCACCGCCAACCCTTTCCAGACGCCGTCTTCGCGAAAGGCGCAGGGATGGGCACCATCGACCACCCCCACGCGCAAGACGCGACCTTGCGACTGGGGCCAGGCTGCAGGGCTGGTGAGGCCAATCAGGAGCATGGCCATGATTGCTCCCATTCCATTGGACACGGGGATCGCCAAGAACCGACGTTGCACCATGTCACCGTTCTCCTTTGTGGTTGAGAAATCCCATCAGCACAAGCAAATTGCTGAGGGTGAGAAAGGCTTCTGCCCCACCGTGAAGCCCATCCACATTGGCGAGCAGCTCTCCATACCGCTGTTTGGCCAGGATGGAGGCGCCAATGGTGACGGCGACAAAAAGAAGGGTGAGTTGAAAACCCACCAAGGAGAGACGGGGGAAGCCCCGGATCCTGGAGGCCCAGTAGAGGAAAGCGAGATAGGGCACCAGGGAAAGCACAAAGAGGGGCCCGGGATCCAATCCGGCCAAGCCGGCCAGGGGAACACCTTGCTGAGTGGCGAGTGGAAGGAGGGCTAGGTCCATGGGTTCTCAGCTGACCGCGGGCGAGCGTCGGCCCGTTTCTGCTGCTGCAACAACCACCAGGCTGAAGCCGCAAGGGCACCATTCCCGAGCAGCGTGCAGGCCGCCTGCAGCACCACCAGACCCTGCAGGGCCATGTTGTTGTCATACACATGCCAGGTGCAGGCGGCCATGGCGCTCACCAAGGCTGGCAGCATGGCCAGCGCCAACCATCGCCAGGCCGGTTCATGGCGCTGACGCCCGTAGGCCTGAACAGCGAAGATCGCCAGCAACCATTCCAGGACAGAGGTGATGTGGATCCACCAGGTGCCTAGGGAGAGGGCATGCATCGAAAGGGAGCAGCTCCGAGAAGGGGATGGGGCAATTCAAGCAAGCCGGCCCTTAACTTCAGACAACGGCGCTAGGGGCCATGGCAAGGACGCTCAGACATCGCCGACCCCTGATCTGTGGGTATTACGGCGAACACAACCTTGGTGATGATGCCCTGCTGGAGGTGTTGCTCGGAAACCTTCCCCCGGGAACGGAGCCGCTGGTGACGGCCTACGACCAACCGTGGGTTCGGGGGTGTTTCAGTGTGGACACCTGCAACCGCAGGAGCCTCAAGGAGGTGATGGGCGCGCTCCGTTCCTGCGATTCTCTGCTGCTGGGTGGGGGCAGCCTGCTGCAGGACGCCACAAGCTTTCAGAGCCTTGTGTATTACTGCCTGTTGATGCTGGCTGCACGGCTCCAAGGAAAACCGGTGCTGCTCTGGGGCCAGGGACTGGGTCCCTTGCGCCGGCCCCTCAGCAGGCTGCTGGTGCGGGGCGCTCTACCCCTGGCCAGTGCCATCAGCTGGCGGGATGAAGCCTCCGCACTGCTGGCCAAGCGCCTGGGCAACCAAAACCATGCCGTCGGCAGCGACCCCGTCTGGGCCTACCCCCAACGGCCCTGGAGAGGTGCAAAGGGGCCGATCGTGCTGTGCTGGCGACCCATGAAGGCTCTGGAACCCAACGGTTGGCCTCCCTATTTGGAAGCCCTGGCCCTCCTGGCGGAGCGTTCCAAACGGGAGCTGGTGTGGCTTCCCTTTCACCGGATGCAGGATCGGGGCCTGCTTCAGCGCCTGCAGCATCTCACCCAGGTGCCGAAGCTCCTTCTGGAGAGAAGCCGGGAGGTGGAGGTGGCAGATCCCGCCGAGGCGATGACTCTGTTTTCAGAGGCGGGTCTGGTGATCGCGATGCGCCTGCATGGCCTGATTCTGGCGGCCCTGGCTGGGAGCCCGGTGGCCGCCCTGAGTTACGACCCCAAAGTGGCAGCTGTGGCCCGTTCCCTGGGATGCCCATTGCAGGATCTGGAGGCCCCACCGCATCAGCTGCTGGCTGAAGAGTGGCTGCACCAGCTCGATCAGACTCCTTCAGCAGCCCCCATCCACTCCCTGCGCCAGAAGGCAGGTGTGCATGACATCACGCTGCAGAAGTTATGGACAGGGACAAAGTGATCCTTTCCCTTCGATCTGCGTTTTAAGTCGCTTCCATCGGGAAAGTGCAAAATGGATTGTGAGTCCAGACACCCTTCGCAAAAGTGGCTTATTGTTTAAAAAAGTTCTGTGGAACGTGAGCTACTGGCAGGTTGGCCCCTATCTGCTGAGTCATGATGGCGTTCTTCGCCTTGGGACCCAGGTGGTTTCCCTGAGTCCTTTGCAGCGCAAGCTGTTGCTGTGTTTTGTGAGGCGGGCCGGGCAACTGATTGAACGCCCCCAGCTGTTTGAGGAGGTGTGGGGTCATACCAATGTCAGTGATGTCAGCCTTGCTCGGGCCGTGCATAGCTTGCGCCAGGTGTTCGATCGGGGGCCTCTTGGTAGCTCAGTGATCAGCACCACCTACGGCAGTGGGTATGTGTTTTCCGCCCCAGTGATGGTGGTCCCTGCGAACAAGGAACCCATATATAACGACACGCTCTCTACACCGTGCGCCCTGGCCCTCGAGTACTACTTCGAGGCGAGAGTGGCTTCCCGCCATTTTGATCCCCAACAGCTGGAGCGTTCCCATGACATGTTTCAGCGTTGTTTAGAGAAATCACCGGGTTTCTGCGAGGCGGTTTTGGCTCTCGTGTCCGTTCAGCTCAACCGTTGCCGTTGGGGATTACTGGATAGTCAGGCCGTGGGTGCGGAGGTGGAGACACTGCTTCACCGCGCCGAACAACTCCAGGCCCCAACGGCCGATGTCTTTGCCCTCCGGGCGGAGACCATCTCCCTGTTGCACTGGCAACCCACCCTGGCCGATCAAACCTATGCCTCCTGGTTGCCTGAACAGCTTGGCTATGGAGTCCCCATGCTCAGCTGGGTGCGCCATCTCCTGGCCTCCGGCCGCGCAGAAGAAGGGCTGAAGTTGTTGCAACCTCAGCTCGATGGTGTACTCCCCATGGGCTGGACCCTCGCCGCTCAACTCGCCTTCCAGTTGGGCCGTACCAAGCCTGCGATCGAGATGTTAGAGGGCCAACTCCGCATCGATGGCTCCCTCCCCTCCACCCATCTGTTCTTGGCCATGCTGCATGCCCATACGGAGAACCGGGCAGCGGCCTTGAAGAGCCTGAGCCACTGCACCCAGCTGGGTGGTCCTTTCCATGGATTTCAAGCGGCTGTGGCCTATGTGTTCGCCAGAGTGGGGCAGGCAGCCAGGGCCGAGGCGCTCCTGCATCAAGCCAAGGTCAGCGGGAAAGGGAGGGGCGTTGGCATGGCGAGTCTTTGGGGGCTCAGCGCCATGGTGCTGGGCCAACGGGATCTGGCCAGCCACTTTTTCCAGATCGCCGTTCACAAACGCTGCTACCAAGCCCCCTTTCTCGCCCAGAGCCCACTGCTGGCTCCTTACCACCACGAGCCGATGGTCAACGTTTTCATGAACCAGATGGCGGATGCTTTTCCCTCCATCCGCACAAGCTCAAGGGATCTGATGAAAACCAGGACCCCTAGCCCCCGCTGACATAGGGCCAGGGTTTACGTGTTTTGGAGCCCGCTCAAGGTGGTTAGAACCTCTTGACTATGAGCAAGGGGTCGAACGGCAACCCAGCGGGCCTGAATCAATCCCTTGGGATCAATCAGGAAGGTGTGGCGCAAGGCCGTGCCTGGCAGCCATGAGCCGTATTGGCGGCAGACCGTTCCATCGGGATCGGACAGTAGGGGATAGGCCAATCCTTCAGCCCCACAGAAGGATCCATGGCTATCCACGGAATCCGTGCTGATCCCCACCACCTCCGCCTGCAACTGGTGAAAGGTGGCGAGATCACGTTGGAAGCCCCGGGCTTCCAACGTGCAACCCGAAGTGAAATCCTTCGGGTAGAAATACAAGACCAGCCAGCGTCCTCGAAAGTCCGCCAATGACAGGGTCACGTCCTGAGGCGTGCCGCTTGCGGTGGACGATGGGGTCACCCCTGCCAGCTGAAACGCAGGTGCAGGAGCATCGAGGAGGGGAAGCTCTCCGCCCATAGCCAAAGCCGCCTTCGCCCAACCCGACCCCTCGATGAGAAGGCCCGTAACTGCCACGGCTTGGGGCAGGCAACGCAGAAGGGTGCGGCGTTTCACGCTGGTCGGAGTCGGTACAGGCTCAGAGACTGGCCAGGTTGATACCCAGGGATTTGGCGTAAGGACCCAGGCCACGCTTCTGGATAGTTTTGAGGGTGCGGGTGGAAACCCTCAGGGTGATGAAGCGTTTGCCTTCAGCCCACCAGAGACGCCGTTTCTGAAGGTTCACCTGCTGTAGTTTTTTGGTGCGGACGTGGGAATGGCTAACGGCCATGCCGTTGTTGGCGCGCTGACCGGTGAGAGCACACACGCGTGACATGACCAGATTCCGTTTATTTATCCATTGACCTTATCAAATCACGGCTCCAGGCTGGTTCACTGCGCGGCAGCCGCGCACCCGTGCGCTCATCAAAGGCCAGGGCATCTTCCGGATGCCATCCCACCCGAAGCTCAGATGGCGGGGATGTGGCCCCTGGCCAGAGCATGCGAAGCAGGCCGGCGGCGCTGCTCTCCAGCCAGAGCACCTGCTGGGATCCACTCCATTCAGCCCGCAGGAGCTGGGCGGGAATGCCATCCATCTCCACGCTGTGGAGATGTTCCGGACGAACGGCCAGTTGGCGCCCCCCCTGGGCTGGGAACAGATTGATGGCAGGACGGCCGATGAAAGATGCGACAAAGCGATTGGCGGGGTTGTGATGGAGCTCCCGGGGGTCGCCCACCTGTTGGAGCCGCCCGTGATCCAGCACGGCGATGCGATCCGCCAAACCCGCCGCTTCCTGCTGATCATGGGTGACATAGAGCACGGGATGGCCTCCACTGGTCAGCAGGCGCCGCAGTTCGGGTCGCAGTTCCTCCCGGAGCTGGGCATCCAGATTGCTCATCGGCTCATCCAGAAGCATCAGGCGGGGTTGGCGGAGCAGGGCCCGGCCGAGGGCCACCCTCTGGCGTTGGCCGCCGGAAAGCTGGGAGGGACGCCGCAGGCGCAAGTCCTCCAATTGCAACAGGGCCAGAATCTGGGCCAGCCGCTCTTCCCGTTCGCTGCTGGGAACCCCCCGAATGCGCAGGCCCAAGCTGAGATTCTCTGCCACCGTCAGGTGGGGATAGAGGGCGTAGCTCTGAAACACCATCCCCACCCGTCGCTGGCCTGGTGCGATCTGGCTGATGTCATGGCCATCCAGAACAATGCGCCCTGTCGAGAGCGGATCCAGCCCAGCCAAAACCCTGAGGGTGGTGGTTTTTCCGCAGCCGCTTGGCCCAAGCAGGGCCACACATTCCCCCTCGGCCACCTGGAGATCGAGCTGGTCCAGCAGGGTTCTCCCCTCCACTTGCCGCGTCACTTGGTCGAGCAGCAGGCCCCTCATCCCTTCACGGCCCCCTGGGTGAGGCCACTGACGATCCAGCGCTGGAAAACCAGCACCAACAGCAGAAGGGGCAGGCTTCCCAGCACTGTGGCCGCCGCATAGGGGCCATAGGGAATGGTGTAAACCGAAGAGGAGGCAATCCGCCCCATGGCAGCCGGCAGGGTGAGGAGTTCACTCCGACTCAGCCAGGTGAGGGCAATGGGGTATTCGTTCCAGCTGGCCAGAAACACCAGCAACCCCGTGCTCGCAAGCGTCGGTGCCAGCAGGGGCACCACGATCCATCGCAGCCGTTGCCAAGAGTTCAGGCCATCCAGCCGGGCCGCCTCCTCCACCTCTGGGGGAAGGTCACCGATAGCCGCCCGCAACAGGAGAATGGCCAGGGGGAGCGACAGGCCCGCATAGGGAAGGCTGAGAGCAAGCAAATGATTGGCCAGCCCCAACCAGCGAGCCAGCTGCAACAGGGAGAGGAAAAACAACACGGTGGGGAAGAGTGCCGCACCTAACAGGCCCGCGCTGACGGCAGGTTGCAGACGCCTCTTCAGGTGGTGAAGGCCGTAAGCACAGGGCACGGCCAGCAGCAAGGTCAGCCCAGTCGTGACCAGTCCCAGGAGGGCGGAGTTGAACAGCACCTGGCCAAGGGAAGGATCCCCCCCGAGCACTAGTTGATAGTTCTGCAGGGTCCACGGAGAACCTTTGATCGCGGCGCCATGTCCCACCAAGGCATCGCCCACCAGGAACGAGGCCCGCAACTGCCAGAGGAGAGGCAACAGACTCCAGGCCAGAAGAAGCAAGCGCATCATCGGCGAGCCCCCGACCAACGCATCCCGCCGAGCCACAGGAGGCTGAGGGTCAACACCATCAGGAAGGTGGCCAGCATCAAGGTGGCGCTGTAGCCGAAATCCAGAAACCGCATGGCCTGGAGATAGGCATAGGAAGCCAGACTCTCCGTGCTGCCAGCGGGTCCGCCTCCGGTCAGGAGCTGGATCAGGTCAAACACGCCGAAGGCCTGCGCCAACCGAAAGAGCAGTGCAAGGGTCACATAGGGGCTCAACAAGGGCCACTGAAGCCGACGGAGCACTGTCCAATCGCCCGCCCCCTCCAGGCGAAGGGCTTCCTCCAGATCCCGGGGGATGCTCTGCAAACCCGCGAGCAGGATGATCGCCACAAAGGGGGTGGTTTTCCAGACATCCGCCAGCACGGTGAAGGCCCAAGTGGTCGCTGGGCTGGACAGGAAGGGGTAGGTGCTACCCCCGAGGGATTGGATCAGAGCATTGAGGGGGCCATAGGGATCATTGAGGATCCAGCGCCAACCCAAGGCCATCACCGTGCCGGGTAGGGCCCAGGGGATCAGCACGAGGGCGCGCAGCAGACCCCGCCCCCGAGAAGGACGATGCAGGAGCAGGGCGATAAGGAGACCCAACCCCAGTTCCAGTCCCACCGAAACGCCAGCAAACCGGACCGTCTGCAGGGCGTCCTGCCAGAACCGGCCGTCCTGAAGCAGGCGCTGCCAGTTAGCCCCCCCATTGGGGATGGCCGCGAAACCGGTGAGCAGCGAACTGGCATGAAAACTCAACCAGCAGTAGTGCACCCAGGGCCAGATAAACACCAGCCCCAGCAGCAGCAGCGCCGGAGCCATCCAGAGCAGGGGCAACAGATCGGCGCTCATGGGACGGTCGCGGCGCCAGCAGCCCGAACAATCAGATCACTCTGGCGCTGGGCCCGGGCCAGGGCCACTTCGGGGCTGAGATTAGAGGTGAGCAAGGCATTGCCCTGGCGTTGCAACACATCGCTGATCTGGGCGTAAAGCGGCGTGAGAGGACGGACGAGGGGGTGGCGCAAGGCCTCGGATTGAACCTCCAGCAGGGGATGGGTGGCCTGAAGAGCACCGTCCTCATATAGGGATCGCCAGGTGGGGGCGTAGCCCTGGCTCTGCACGAGCTCCTTCTGCACCTCGGGCCCCGTCAACCAGCGAATCACTCGGGCAGCGGCCATGGGGCGAGGACTCCCGGCCAGGAGAGAGAGGCCCCAGGTTCCGAGGGTGCCCCCCCCCGGATGCCCCGAAGCTCCCACCATGGGGGTGACCCCCACCTTGCCGGTGACAGGACCATTCTCTTGGGAGATCAGCTGCCACGCATAAGGCCAGTTGCGCAGGAACGCCACATCCCCTGTGCGGAAAAGTTGGAGGGCATCATTCTCCGCGAAGTTGGCCACCCCAGGTGGAGTGATCCCTTGCCGCACGAGGTTGGTGAGCCAACGGAAAGCCTCCAGGGCCTCCGGACTGGTGAGATCGGTGCGACCTGCCTGCCCATCCCACCAGCGACCACCAAAGGCATGCAGCACCTCCAGCAGCACACAGCTGAGGCCTTCATATTGCTTCCCCTGCCACACATATCCCCAGCGCACCTTGCCTTGCCCCTGGAGCTCCCGGGCCATCGCCTCCAACTCCTGGGTGTCCCGCGGCGGGCGGGGCATCAGATCCTTCCGCCAATAGAGAAGGGCAGTATCCCCTGACAGGGGAATTCTCCAGAGGTGGCCACCAAAGGCATTGCCCAGCCTTGCCGCCGGGACCATGCCGGCCAGTGCGTCCCCCCCTAGTAGGGTTTCAAGGGGTTGAAGCCAGCCCGCCGCCGCATATCGGGCGGTCCAGCTGACATCCATTAGCAGGAGATCAAAGGGAGAATCCCCTAGCAGCATGCTGCTGCTTGCCAGGTCTGAAAGGGTTTCTGTATCAAGCGGACCGCGGGTCACCGCGATCTGCACATCACGGTGACGGCGGTTGAACTGCCGAACGGCTGGGGCGATGGCATCCGCCAAAGGGGCCGGCATCAAGATGCTCACCGCTTCCACAGGGGGAACCACTGCCGAATCGGAAGGGGAGGCCCGCACGATCTGGCCGGCAAGGATCCCGGAGGAAGGAACGGACGCCAAGATCCCCTGCAATACCCGCCGACGTGAGATGGGGGTGGGCATCGGCAGGGCTTTAGGAGAGCGGGACGGGGAGTTACAGCGCGCGCTGCATGAGGCGTCCCATCAGATCGCTGCTGCGCTGCTGAAAACCACCGAGTTGATTCGGTTCTAGCCCGCCAACGGCCAGACGTGCCATTTCATAGATGTGGCGGCTGAGATCATTGGCCAGTTGCTGGGTGGGAGAGGCCTCCCCCCCGGAGCTGGTGAGGATCGCCCCGCTGGACAGTTTCAACACCCCTTCGACCAGCGGATGGCGGCGATTGATGAGCAACACGTGGTGTTCGGGTAGCCCGGGGAGCCGCTGCTCCATAAGAGCACCGAGGTCGTTCATCCGACGCATCTGCTCCGGCAACAGGATGAGGGCAGCAGGTGCCTCCTCCCCCCGGAGGGCTTGCACCTGCACGGTTACCTTGTTGTTTCCGAGGGCCGTGCGGAAAATCTCCCGCAATTTTTCAGCCGCATCCTTGCCGTCCGCATCCGCCAGCTCCTGGCTGGATTCATGGAGGCTGGCATCCAGCTCCGCATCAACCCGCTGGAAACGAAGCTCGTTGTGCCGGGCTTCGAGCCAGGGGATGAACTGGGCATCGATCAGGGTGTCGGCCAAGAGCACTTCCACTCCCTGACCTTTCCATAGGGCCAGGGCCCCGGCCTGGCCAGCCTCATCCGTGCAGTAGAGGATGCGAGAGCTGGAGGCTTCCTCCAGGCGAGAGCGGTAGCCCGCCAACGTGGTGAAGGTGCCCAGTGGGCTGGCAATGGGATCGGCTGTGGACTCCCCTTCGCCCTCGTTCGTCTCGGCTGGGGCTGTGGCGGTGGTTCCAAACAGGATGGACGCCTCCACCTGATCGGCAAACTTCTCGTCCTCCATGGCACCGATCTTGATGAAGGGCCCAACGGAGTCCCAGATTTCGGTGTAGCGCACGGGGTTGGTCTGTTGAAGTTCCTTGAGCCGGTCGCCCACTTTTCGAGCCACGAACGCACCAATGGAGCGCACCCTGCGATCTGTCTGCAGGGCGCTGCGGCTCACGTTCAAGGGTATATCCGGTGAATCCAGCACCCCTCTCAGAGGCAGCAGGTAGCGAGGCACCACTTCCTTAATGGAATCACTTACAAACACCTGGTTGCAATACAACCGGATTTCCCCTTTCTCCCAATCCGCCCTGCCAGAAATCCTAGGGAAATAAAGAATTCCTTGCAAGCTGTAGGGGTAATCGGTATTGAGGTGAACCCAAAGCAAGGGATCACCTTGGAAGGGATAGAGATAACGATAAAAGTCTATATAGTCCTGATCAGTGAGCTCCTTCGCGGAGCGACGCCAGGGAGCATCTTTTTTATTGACAGTTTCTCCTTCTAATTGCACTTCAACAGGCAGGAAGTCACAGTAGGTGGTGATCAGATTGCGGAGGCGTGAGGGCTCGAGATATTCCAGCTCCTCCTCCTGCAAGTGGAGGATCACATCCGTTCCAGGGGCAGAGCGCTCAGCCCCAGACAGGCTGAAATTCGGCGAGCCATCACAGCTCCAGCGAATGGCATCCGCCTCTGGGCGGGCGCTGAGGCTGACGATCTCCACCTGGGAGGCCACCATGAAACTTGAGTAGAAGCCAAGGCCAAAATGACCAATGATGGCATCGGACTCAGATTTGTATTTTGTCAGGAATTCTTCAGCACTGGAGAAGGCCACCTGATTGATATAGCGCTTCACTTCATCGGCCGTCATGCCGATCCCGTTATCACTGATGGTGACCGTTTTTGCTTCCCGATCGATACGGATGCTGATCAGTCCGGCTTCCCCCTCGCTGCAATCACCGGCCATGGCCGCCATCCGCCGTTTCTGGATAGCATCCACACCGTTGCTCACCAGCTCACGAAGGAACACCTCGTGACCGGAATAAACCGCTTTCTTGATAATGGGAAAAATATTTTCTGTATGAATCTGAATCTGCCCTTCTTCCAGAACCGTCATCGAAAAAATTGAATCAGCTTCACAAGCCTAAATCCGCTGCCCAGTGCCCCTCAACGCCGTAGATGGAGGGGTGACCGAACCGATGCCGATCAGGCTGAACGCTGGAGTTCGGGCCTTTCTTCAGGAACAATGGCCCCACTCACTGGGCAAACCTGCAGGCAGATGCCGCAATCGATGCAGGTTTCAAAGTCGATCCAGTAGTACACCGTGCCCTTGGCATTGGCCGTTGGCCCAGGGTGAATGCAGGCGACGGGACAGGCATCGACACAGTCGGAGACCCCTTCACAAACATCCGTGAGGATCGTATGGGGCATGGCAGCCATGAGACGTTCAACCAAATCCTAGGGATGGGGACTGAGCCAGATCACCCCCCGACAGCCGCGCTCGATGGCACGGGTGCGGGCCTCCTCTTCGCTGCCACAGGGCTGGCTGCAGAGTTCAGCCGACTCCCCTTGGGCGTGCAGAGCTGCCATCCGCTCCAGGGCGGCGGGGAGCGCCGTGGCATCGGAACTGGCAACGAGCCAGGGGCCCCCATTGGGCGCCGGTGGGGCCTCTGCAGAGAGCAGGTCCTGGAGCGCTGCGATGGAGAATCCAAAACCGGTGCCGCACGCCAGGGAGAGGTCATCGCAGAACCGTGCCATCAGGCGGTCGTAGCGTCCGCCGCTGGCGATGGCCACAGGAGCCTCCTGCCCATGGCAGACCAGCTTGAACACCAATCCGTCATAAAGATCAAAATGGGGCTGAAAGGTGGGATCCAGTTGCAGGCGCACCCCACCCGCATGGGCCAGGGGTTCCACACTGCTCAACAGGGTCTCCAGACGTGCGAGCAGGGGAATCTGCCCCAGCCACTGTTCCAGTTGGTAGAGAACGCTCCTCGGATCCCCCCGTAGCAGGAGAAGGGCCCGCAGGCGGCCGCGAGCCGCCTGCGGGATAGGGAGGGCATCGATCCCCAGGGCGTCGAAGGCTGTGAGTTTTTCGCGGGCCAACTCCCGTTCATGCGCGGGCACCACCTCCAACAGGGACCCCAGAAGGGCATGGTGACCCACCAGAAGAGTGGGCTGATGGGATGGCTTGAGGCCCAGGCTTGAGACAGCGGTTAGCAGGAGATGCATCAATTCCATCTCTGCCGCATCGGAGCCCTCCCCGAGCAGCTCCACGCCACTTTGCAGGGATTCATTGATGCGCATGTCGCCCCCATCCCCCAAAAACGAGCGGAAGGTGGCGCCGCTGGCCCAGAGCCGCAGGGGGCGGGGGCGATGGGCCATGCGGGTGCTGGCTGCACGGGCGATGGAGGCAGTGAGTTCGGGCCTAAGCCCCAGGGGAGCATCGGCCACGAGGCGAACCACTTCCCGCTCCGCGATGCCACCCCCTGCCTCCAGGGTGTCAATCCTCTCGATTGTGGGGGGAGCCACCTCCTGATAACCCCAACGGCGGTAGACCTCTGCCAGCCGTTCACACAGCCAGCGCTGGCTTTCCACTTCCCGCGGGTTGAGATCCCGAGCACCGGCAGCAGGTTGCAGGGCCATGCAGGAGAACGGACGACAAACGATGAAAGGATCCTATGGAGGAGGACCCATGGCATCGAGATCGGGGGCGCCGTAGCTCGCCCCAGGCAGGGGATTGCAAGCCGCAAGTTCGGTGATCATGGCGTTTTGCAATCCAGGGGCACAGGCGATCACCCGGCCCGTGCGCAGATCCAGCTCTTCTCCCCCATAACCGCTCACCACCCCACCGGCCTGCTCCACCAGCACCACGCCCGCAACCAGATCCCATGGCGAGAGGCCCCGCTCCCAGTAGCCATCAATGGCGCCCGAGGCGACAAAGGCCAGATCCACCGCTGCAGCCCCCGCCCGCCGCACCCCATGGCTGCGGTGGGTGAAGCGAGCAAATTCCGCATAGTTGTTGTCCAACCTGGTGATCCGGTCGTAGGCAAAACCCGTGGCTAGGAGGGCATCACTGATCTGCCGGCAGTCACTCACCCGGAGGCGTTTGTTGTTGCACCAGGCTCCAAAACCGGGTGCAGCCCAGAACAGCTGATCGAGGGCGGGCAAGGCGAGCGCCCCCAGGAGGGGCTTCCCCTCAAAGAGCAGGCCTACCGAGGTGCAGAACACCGGGAAGCCGTGGGCGTAATTGGTGGTGCCATCCAAGGGATCCACGCACCATTCGAAGGGACCATCGCCGCCGCGGCGCCCGCTTTCTTCGGCGAGAACGGCAAAGCCGGGAGTGGCGTCGGCCAACACGGCAAGCACCGCACGCTCGGCCGCCAGATCGGCCTCCGTCACAAGATTTCCGGCCTCCCCCTTCTGCTTTACCCCTTCCAGCTTCCCAAACATCTCCTTGAGAGGGCCTGCCCCAGCCAAAGCGGCGGAGCGGGCAACGTTCAGAAGGTCTTCCAAGCGGTCCGATGGCAAGCCACTGGCCCGGCGGGCTGCATCGGAAAGGGTCCCAGCGGAGCCAGAGAACGTCATGATCAATCCTCATCCAAGGGAAGGCCAGAGCGCACGCGGCCCCGGTTGAAGTGGCGGCCGAACTGCAGGTCGTACACCTCGTCCTCATCCTGGGTTTCCGCCTCCAGGGGAGCGATGGCCCGGGCCACGCAGAGCAGGCCATAACCACGCTGCCGCAACTCCTGGGAAAGGCCAAGGGCCTCGCGATCGTCGATCTGACCCGAAAGAACCCGAACGGCACATGTCGTGCAGCAGCCCTGGCGGCAGCTGAAGGGGAGGGGGTCTCCCTGGGCCTCAAAACTGCGCAGGATGTACTCCCCTTCCCGCACCTCGTGTGTGATCACCCGCCCAGCCTGGCGCCAGTACACCGTGATCGGGAAGGTGCGCGTCATAGGCGATCGCTCCGCGATGGCATGCTGCTAGATTGCCACTTGACTGAACACCGCCTCTGGAGAGGTGGCCGAGTGGTCGAAGGCGCAGCACTGGAAATGCTGTATAGGGGCAACTCTATCGAGGGTTCGAATCCCTCCCTCTCCGTTATCAACCGGCCCAAGGCCGGTATTTTTTTCTGTCTGTTCTGATTGACCAGTGATTCTGGAATCACCTCCTAACCGAAGCGTCCACTGACGTAATCAAGGGTGGCTTGTTGGGCAGGAGCATTGAAGATTTTTTCCGTGGCACTGAATTCCACGAGATAGCCGATCTTTCCCGTTCCACCTTCGACAGCCTCCGCGTTGTAGAAGGCGGTCATGTCGGCCACGCGAACAGCTTGCTGCATGTTGTGCGTCACGATGACGATCGTGTAGCTCCGCTTGAGCTCATGCATGGTTTCCTCGATCTTCAAGGTGGAGATTGGATCAAGAGCGGAGCAGGGTTCATCCATCAGAATGACTTCTGGCTCGGTGGCAATGGCGCGAGCAATGCAGAGCCTTTGTTGCTGTCCACCAGAGAGAGAAAAACCACTGTCCTTCAACTTGTCCTTGCATTCCTCCCATACGGCTGCTTTACGGAGAGATCGTTCTACCAACTCGTCCATATCACCCCGGTAGCCATTGATCCGAGCGCCAAAAGCAATATTTTCATAGATGCTCTTTGGGAAAGGATTGGGTTTCTGAAATACCATGCCAATTCTTCTTCGCACCTCCACCGGATCCACGCGCTTATCGTAAAGATCTTGACCATCGAAAACAACTTTGCCTTTCAGCGAACAGCCGGGAATTAGATCATTCATCCGATTCAATGCCCGCAGAACGGTTGACTTGCCGCAGCCTGAAGGTCCGATAAAGGCCGTAACACCCTTGTGCGGGATGTCCAGGTAGACATTTCTTACAGCCTCGAAACTGCCATAGGAGATGGAAACATTTTGGAGCGAAATGCAAGTTTCACTGGGGGAGGGTGTGGAGGAAGCGTTCGGATAGGAATGGATCATCTGTCTTGCAAGAGGTGGGATGAATAGCGAATAGGTAGGAAAAATTGAAGTTAGCGGGAATAGGAATTCATACTTTTTTCAAACTTGCCAACCAACGGGCAAAGAGATTGGCAAGCAAAATCATGACGACCAGTATAAAAGATGCAGCCCATGCCAATTGATTTTGAGGATCGTAGGGCATGATCGCAAAGTTAAAGATCAAAACCGACATGGTTGCTATTGGATTGAAAATGCCTTCCGGCCAGAATGGCGAGAACAAGGCTGTGAATATCAAGGGTGCTGTTTCTCCTGCAGCGCGCGCAATGGCGAGAACAGATCCTGTTGCGATGGGAGTAAAGGCAGCAGGCAAGGTCACTTGGGAGATGGTGACAAAGCGAGATGCACCTACGCCATAAGATCCAAGACGTAGATCATTCGGAACAAGCCTGAGACCTTCATCTGTGGTTTTGATCACAGTAGGAAGCATCAAAATTGAGAGGGCAATGGCGCCCGCTAAGGCACTATAACTTTGCCCAAAAAACAACCTGGTAGCAACAATAGCGCCATAAACAAAAACTCCGCTAATAATCGAGGGCACCCCTGCGAGCACATCATTTCCAAAACGAACAAACCGTGAAAACCAACCCTTTTGGGAATACTCTGCAAGGTAGATACCACCTCCAATGCCCACAGGAAGAGCAATGAGAGAGGCCAGAAGGGTAACTACAAGCGTACCTAAGATTGCATTACCAATGCCTCCACCATCGCTGCCTGGAGCAGGAGGCAGTTGGGTAAACAGGCTTGGGCGTATCAAGGTGCCACCCTTGAATAGAACATATGCCAACACCAGAAACAGGGGAAGTACAGCTATGGCTGCAAAGGTTCCTGAGATGGCATTGAAGAGGACGCTGAGCCTGTTTCTTCTCAAGCCTGGATCAAAGAATAGATTTCCCTTATTCAGCTGAGTGGAGTCTGACTGGGTGAGAGATGAGGGGGACATAACAAATGAAGTAAATTAGTATTGAAGACTTAACCGTTTAACAATCCACTGGGCTAGAACATTCACCAAGAATGTAAGAAGCATTAAGACAACTGCTGCATACATAAGCGCTGAAACTTGAATACCATCAGCTTCGCCAAATTGATTAGCAAGCATGGAAGATATTGTATTGCCGGGTGCAAGCAATGACGAACTAAATTTCATTGAGTTTCCGATTATCATCGTCACAGCCATGGTCTCACCCATGGCCCTACCAAGGGCGAGCATCACACCTCCCATAATCGCGGAGATTGCTGCAGGCAGGATGATGTTGAAAATGGCTCCCCACCTTGTGGTTCCCACTCCATAGGCCCCTTGCCGAAGTTCGATTGGCACTTGGTTAAGCGCATCCCGAGCGATGGCAGTAATGATGGGTAAGGTCATCACCACGAGGATCAAAATGGCTGGTGCCATCCCTGGACCCTGCGGAACACTGCCAAACAGAGGCAGCCAACCGAAGCGATCATGGAGGAATTGCAGGAAGGGTCGGATGGCAGGCTCCATGACAAAGATCGCCCAAAGCCCTAGAACCACAGAGGGGATGGCAGCAAGAAGCTCGACCATCACTCCAATCACCTTGCGGATGGATAGGGGCAGCAAATCCTCGGTAATAAAGATGGCGGTTCCTACACCCAAAGGAATGGCAAGCAGGAGGGCAAAAAATGAGGTAACTAGGGTGCCGTAGATGGCCGTGAAGGCTCCATATTTTTCATTGACTGGATCCCAAGCGGACGTGGTGAGGAACTTCCAGCCAAAGGTGCGGATAGCCTCCCAGGCCCCAGTCAGCACAACAGCAAAAATACCTAACAGAATCACGGCTACCATGGCCGCCAGCAAAACCGTGAGCTGCCGAAAACCATTATCCACAAGCTTTTCGCTGCTAGGTCTGCGCCGCAGCGTGAAGGCCTCAGACCTGGAATCACCTGTCATGCAGAGGCTGCCGCAAATCACTGTTTCTCAACAGATCTTGACAGCGTCCGGTGCTTGGAGGTTTAAGGGTGGTTTAACGCATCCGAAGCAGCAAGTAGCGTTGGCCCTTAGACGGAAGGCTTGAATCCGAACATGGGGAGAATTGTGGGCATCGACCTGGGCACCACCAATTCCGTGGTAGCAGTGCTCGAGGGCGGCCGTCCCCTGGTGATCGCCAATGCGGAGGGGGCCCGTACCACTCCCTCTGTGGTGGGTTTTACCCGTGAACAAGAGCTCTTGGTGGGACAACCCGCCCGCCGCCAGCTCGTGCTCAATCCCCGAAACACCTTTGCCAATCTCAAGCGGTTCATCGGCCGCCGCTGGGAGGAGCTGGACGACAACACCCTGTCCGTTCCATACACGGTGAGGGCAAATGATGCGGGGCAAGTGCGGGTGGTGTGTCCTTCCACGGAGCGGGAATACGCCCCAGAAGAGCTTCAGGCCTGCATTCTGAGGAAGTTGGTGGACGATGCGTCCACCTATCTCGGGGAACCGGTGGAGGCTGCGGTGATCACCGTGCCCGCCTATTTCAACGATGCCCAGCGCCAAGCGACCCGTGATGCGGGTCGCTTGGCCGGAATCAGCGTGGAGCGCATTCTCAATGAGCCCACCGCCGCAGCCCTGGCCTACGGCTTTGATCGCAGTGCTGTGAAGCGTGTCCTGGTGTTTGATCTTGGTGGCGGCACCTTTGATGTGTCCGTTCTCCGCATCGCCAACGGTGTCTTTGATGTCAAGGCCACGAGCGGCGACACCCAACTGGGCGGCAACGACTGGGATCAGCGCATCGTGGACTGGGTGGCGGAAGCGTTCGTGAAGGAGCACGGCCTGGATCTCAGGCGGGATCGGCAAGCTCTGCAACGGCTGAGCGAGGCGGCGGAGAAGGCCAAACAGGAACTCTCAGGTGTGGCGAGCACCCCCCTTTCGCTCCCCTTTATCGCTACGGGCCCGGAAGGCCCACTCCACATTGAAACCACCCTGGAGCGCCGCACCTTCGAGGGGCTTTGTCTAGAACTGCTGGATCGGCTGCTCCGACCGGTGCAACGTGCTCTGCGGGATGCCAATCTCAGTGCGGATTCCATCGACGATGTAGTGCTCGTGGGCGGGGGCACCCGCATGCCGATGGTCCAGGACATGGTTCGGACTTTGATTCCAAGAGATCCCTGCCAATCGGTGAATCCCGATGAGGTGGTGGCCATTGGTGCCGCCGTGCAAGCCGGGATTCTCACGGGGGAACTGCGGGATTTGATGCTCAACGACGTCACCCCCCTCTCGTTGGGATTGGAAACCATCGGAGGCTTGATGAAGGTGCTAATTCCGCGTAACACCCCGATTCCGGTACGCAAAAGTGATGTATTCAGCACCTCAGAACCCAATCAGAACTCCGTTGACATTCACGTGCTGCAGGGGGAACGCCAGATGGCCGCTGATAACAAATCCCTTGGGCGCTTCCGTCTTTCGGGCATTCCCCCAGCGCCCCGCGGTGTCCCCCAGGTGCAGGTGTCCTTCGATATCGACGCCAATGGTCTGTTGCAGGTCTCGGCAACAGACCGAACAACAGGCCGGCAACAAAGCGTTTCGATTCAGGGGGGCTCCAATCTGAGTGAGGAGGAAATCCAGGCCCTCCTGGAGGAGGCAGAGCGCAAGGCGGTGGAAGACCGACGCAAGCGTGCCGTGATTGATCGGCGTAACCGGGCTCTCACCCTGGTGTCCCAGGCTGAGCGACGCCTCCGGGATGCAGCCCTGGAGCTGGGCCCCTACGGAGCAGAACGCCAGCAGCGGAGCGTGGAGCTCGCCGTCAGGCAGGTTCAGGATCTGCTGGCGGATCAGACCACGGAAGACCCCGAGCTGGAACTGGCCGTCAGCCAGTTGCAAGAGGCCCTGTTTGGACTCAACCGCAGGTTGCTGAGTGAGCAACGCAATGAGGGGGGACCGCTTCAGGGCCTCAAGAACACGCTTGGCTCCCTGAAGGACGAACTCTTTGCTGAGGATGACTGGGATGCCTGGGAACCTCCCTACAGGGCAGATAGAGGGGATCGGTGGGAGCGCTCCGATCCCTGGGACGACCGTCCCCAGCGGATGGATCGCCTTCGGGAACCCACCCCTTTTCGTGACCCCCCCCCTCCCCCTTGGCGTGAGGAGCGCGACCCATCCCTGAGGTCCTACGAGTCCAGCAGGGGCCGCCCCCCTCGCTGGGAGCGGGAGGAGGAGGATCCATGGGGTCCGCAGTGAAGCCCTGCGCATGACCCCTCTTGGCACGACGGACTACTGGCAGGTCCTGGGGCTCGAACCTGGCGCCGATCCTGCACGGCTGAAACGGGCCTTCCGGGAGCAGGCCCGCCGCTGGCACCCGGATCTCAATGGCAATGACCCGGTGGCGGAAGAGCGCTTCAAACGGGTGAACGAAGCCTATGCGGTGCTCTCGGATCCAAGGCGCCGGCAGCTTTGGGAATCCGGAGAAGAGAATGGGGCGGAGGGGGTGGGCCGTTCCAACGATCCCTTTGCCCAGGGGTTCCCCCGTTTTGATACCTACCTCGACGCGTTGCTCGGGGCACCGCAGGACATCTCTGCAGCCGCCGAGGAACCCCCTGAAGAGAGGGAGGAAGCCCGGGTGACCACCTCCCATCCCTCACCCCCTCCTGTGCGTGCGACCACGGCGGAAGAGACCCTGGTGGAGCTTCTGCCCAAACAGGCCCTGTCCGGCGATCGGGTGGAGCTGGAACTCAGTGATGGAACGGTGGTGGAAGTGTGGACGCCTCCCTTGGCTGGAGATGGCTGGCGCCTCAGACTGCAAGGGGTAGCCCCTGGAGGAGCGGACCACTTCCTCCACCTTCGGGTCCGCACCCCGGAAGGTCTGCGGATTGACGGTCTGCGGGTGCTCTACACCCTGGACCTCACGCCGGCGCAGGCCGTGCTGGGATGCCACCAGCTCGTACCGACCCTGACGGGTCCGGTCCGACTTCGCATTCCCGCAGGTTCATCCAGCGGCAGGCTCCTGCGGCTCCGCGGCCGGGGTCTGCACCTGGATGAGCAGGCGGGGGACCAGATTGTGGAGCTGCGCATCGTGGTGCCTCCAGAGCTGGGTGAAGCAGAGGAAGCCCTCTACCGACGGCTTCAGGAACTAGCCGAGACCGACCCTGGGTGAGACACTGACGTACAAGTCGACCACCGGCCCTTGGCCCTAAGTGATGCCACGGCCATGCCCGTGTACGTGCTCCTCTTTGATTCCGGCAGTGATGAGGAGGGCATCCACTCCATCGAGCTGGGGGGGCGAACGGTGGTGCTGCTCTTTGAGGATGCGGAGGATGCTGAGCGCTACGCGGGTTTGCTGGAAGCACAGGATTTCCCCTTGCCCAGCGTGGAGCGCATCCTTCGGGAGGATGTGGAGCTCTTCTGCGTCCAGGCGGGCTATGAAGCCCGATTTGTGCCTGCTGGCTTTCTTCCCAAGAGCGAGGAGGATCGCCTGCTGATCGCCCCACCACCCCAGAACCTTGATGTGAACCATTGGAAGGACGGGGATACGGCCCCATCCGGGGATGAGGGCACAGAGGAGGATCCGGAGCTCGAGGCCTTCCGCCGCCGTCTGGAGGGTTTGTTGTGAGTGAACCGGTGGAACGCCCAATCACGGTCCAGATGCTCGGCTACGACCTGAATCGTGGCCATCTGCTCACGGAGTTGCCCAATCCCCTGAGCCAGAACCTGGATCAACTCTCCACCAATGACCTGGTGGAGCTCTTCTGCCAAAACGATCTGGAGCCCCAGAGGGCCGTGCACCTAGCGGCGCCCCAGTTGTCCGAAGCCATTGAGGGCATTGCCAGTCGCCTTCGCCGGGGGGGGCGCCTCTTTTATCTGGGTGCTGGCACCTCTGGTCGGCTCGGGGTGTTGGATGCGGCTGAATGCCCACCAACCTTCTGCTCAGCCCCTGAATTGGTGCAGGGGATCCTGGCGGGAGGTGCCCCTGCCCTGCTGCGGAGCTCGGAAGGGCTGGAAGATGTTGCTGAACAGGGTCAGATGGATCTGGAGGAGCGGGGGTTCGGTCCCGACGACGCACTCGTGGGAATCGCGGCCGGGGGCACCACCCCCTACGTGCTGGGGGCCCTCCGCCATGGCCAGCGCATCGGGGCCCTCACCATTGCCCTGGCCTGTGTACCCAGGGAACAGGCCCCCATGCCCTGCGATATCGATATCCGCCTCATCACTGGGCCTGAATTGCTCACCGGATCCACCCGCCTCAAGGCAGGAACGGCCACCAAGATGGCCCTCAACATCCTCTCCACCGGAGTCATGGTACGGCTGGGCAAGGTGTACGGACATCGCATGGTGGATGTATCCGTCAGCAACGCCAAGCTGGAGGACCGGGCCCTGCGGATCTTGGCCGACCTGGCCGGTGTGGACAGGGATCGGGGCCGGGCCCTGCTGGCTGAAAGCCGTGGGTCTGTCAAATGTGCCCTTCTCATGGCCGTGGGCGGCATGGATGGGGCCTCAGCCTCCGAAGTGCTGCAGAAGCATGGACCCTCCCTCCGGGCCACCCTGGAGGTCATGGGGTTGACCCTGCCTCCCCCCAGTAGGGAGCAGTGAACAACTCGGTGCGCAGCCGGGTCTCTTGGGGCACGTGGCTGGCCGGTGTCATCAGGGCATGGCGCAGAGCCCTGTGGGCAGAACTCGAGGGCCGCTGAGCTCCGATCCGCTCGGCGGCGAGCCGCACGATGGTCTGGGCCAGAGCCGCGTTGGCCTGCAGATTGGCAATCACCATCTCCACTGTCACGGAGTCGTGCTCCTGGTGCCAGCAGTCGTAATCGGTCACCATGGCCAGGGTGGCGTAGGCCATTTCTGCTTCCCTGGCAAGCCGGGCTTCGGTGTGGTTGGTCATGCCGATCACGGCACATCCCCAAGAGCGGTACAACTCAGATTCGGCGCGGGTGGAAAAGGCCGGTCCTTCCATGCATAGATAGGTGCCCCCCCGGTGCAGTTCCCGACCTTCCGGCATGAGGCTGTCAGCCACATCCGCCAGGATGGTGCTCAAGCTTGGGCAGAAGGGATCGGCAGCGGTCACGTGGGCCACCAGACCCTCCCCAAAGAAACTGAGAGGTCGCTGATGGGTCCGATCAATGAATTGATCCGGCACCAGCATGTCAAGGGGGCGATACTCCTCCTGTAAGGAGCCGACGGCCGACACGGACAGGATCCATCGCACCCCCAAGGACCGCAGAGCCCAAAGGTTGGCCTTGTAGGGCACCTCCGTGGGCAGATAAGTGTGGTGACGGCCATGGCGAGCGAGAAACACCACATCCAGATCCCCGATCCGCCCCAGCCGCAGGGCATCGGAGGGATCGCCATAGGGGGTGCTGATCGTCAGCTCCCTTACATCCTCCAGACCTTCCATGGCATAGAGCCCGCTCCCCCCAAGCACGCCCAGCCGAGCCGTGCTGAGGTCGAGGGCAGGGGAAGGAGCCATGGCATTCGTCATTTCTGCCGCTGTTCTACAGGACGAAGGGGGCCCTTCAGTCCTGCCAGCGAAGAAACGCGCCAGGCGCCAGGCTCAGCCATGGACAGGCCAGGGTGGCGGCTTGGTGCAATTCCGCCAGGGGCCTCCGATCAGGCTCCAGCAGGGCCGAGGGATGGCTGCTGCGGGGACCATCGGGGGCCAGCAAAAGGCTCACGGCCCGGGTGTGGGGCCAGCCCCCGAGAAGAGTGAGCAGGGCGGCCAGATCCGCAGGTTGCAATTCCTGGGCGGGCTGGGCCATCAGCAAGATGGCGAGCGATGGCCCCTCCAGGAGGGCCAGCAGGCGGGGATGGTCCTCCACCAGGAGGCGAAGGTGGCGCTCCTCGGCCCAGTCCTGAAGACGCTGATGAAGGGTGTGATCCCGTTGGGGATCCACCCCATCGGCCTGCCAGGCCACCACGGCCGTGGGACCCGCACTGTTGCCCAGGAGTGCGATTGTTCCAGACTCCGCACGGGGCTCCATCAGATGGCCCAGTTTCAAGCGCTTGGTGGAGAGGTAGGCGGCGTTATGGGCACCCGCATCAATCACCAGGGGCACCCGATCAACCACCTGAAGGCCATAGCCATCGAGGCCGGCAATCTTGCGCGGGTTGTTGGTGATCAGGCTCAGGTGCCGCACCCCGAGATCACTCAGGATCTGGGCCCCAACCCCGTAGTTGCGCAGATCGGCAGGGAAACCCAGGCGCTCGTTGGCCTCCACCGTGTCCAAGCCTCCATCCTGCAGGCTGTAGGCCCGCAATTTATTCACCAACCCAATCCCGCGCCCCTCCTGCCGGAGGTACACCACCACCCCCTCCCCCACCGCCTCAATCATGTGCAGGGCCGCTTCCAGCTGGGGTCTGCAATCACAGCGCAGGGATCCGAAGGCATCGCCGGTGAGACATTCGCTGTGCACTCGCACTAGCACGGGGGCTGTGGCCAATTCGGGATGGCCCTTGACCAGAGCCACATGCTCGCTGCCATCGAGCTCATTGCGGTAGCCGATCGCACGAAAATCACCAAACGCACTGGGCAGCAAAGCTTCCGCCTGCCTGCGCACGAAACGCTCCGTCGCCAGGCGATAACGAATCAGGTCGGCGATGGAGATCAGCCGCAGGCCATGCTGTTGGGCATAGGGCAGGAGCTGGGGCAGCCGGGCCATGGAGCCATCGGCGTTCTGGATTTCGCAGATCACCCCTGCTGGATAGAGCCCAGCCAAGCGAGCCAGATCCACGGCAGCCTCCGTATGGCCGGCGCGTTTGAGCACGCCGCCCTCCCTGGCGCGGAGAGGAAACACGTGGCCGGGTCGCCTCAGGTCGGCCGTGCGGGTCTGGGGGTGAATCGCGACCTGGATCGTACGGGCCCGATCCTCCGCGGAAATGCCCGTGCCCACACCGTGTTCCGGACCTGCATCTACGCTCACGGTGAAGGCCGTCTGGTTGCTGTCGGTGTTGTGATCCACCATCAGCGGCAGATCCAGAGCGTCTAGGCGCTCCCCCTCCATGGCCAGGCAGATCAGGCCCCGCGCTTCGGTGGCCATGAAGTTGATCTGCTGGGGCGTGGCGAACTGGGCCGCGCAGATCAGATCGCCTTCATTTTCCCGATTTTCGTCATCCACCACCACGATCGCCTCCCCATTGCGGATGGCCGCCAGGGCATCCGCAATACAGTCAAAACGAATAGCTGGCTCAGCGTCGCTGGTCTGGCGCTCTGGCGTAAGAGTCAAGGAAGCAAGAAACCCGAGAGCTCAACACGCTTTCGTTATAGATCCTTGTTGGCACCAGCGAGGATGACCTGCCCCGGAGCAAGGAGCAAGAACCAGCAGCGGCCACTAGGATCACCCGTTTGGAATCCAGGGGATGACAGCAGGGCGTGTTGCGGTGATCGGGGCGAGCGGCTACGGCGGGCTCCAAACCCTCCGCCTGCTGCAGGGCCACCCCCAACTTGATGTGACGTTTCTGGGAGGGGAACGGAGCAGCGGCAAACGCTGGAGCGATCTGGTGCCCTTTCTCCCCCTGGCGGGAGATCCTGTGGTGCAGGCCTGTGAACCTGAGGCTATTGCCGCAGCAGCGGATCTGGCCGTGCTGAGCCTCCCGAATGGCCTGGCCTCCCAGCTCGTGCCCTCCCTCGTGGCCAAGGGCGTGAAAGTGGTGGATCTCTCCGCCGACTACCGCTACCGCTCCCTGAGCCACTGGCAGGAGAATTACAGCAGTGAGGCCCGCAGCCACCCCCGTGAGGACGGGGATCTTTGTGCGGAGGCGATCTACGGCCTGGCGGAGTGGGAATCCGAGCGCATTGCCAAGGCCCGCCTGGTGGCAGCCCCCGGCTGTTTTCCAACGGCCAGCCTGCTTGCCCTGATGCCCTTTCTGAGCCAAGGGCTGATCGAGCTCAATGGCATCGTGATCGACGCCAAAACCGGCACATCCGGTGGAGGCCGTGCGGCCAAAGAGCATCTTTTGTTAGCGGAAGCAGGCGAATCCGTGGTTCCCTATGGAGTGATCGGCCACCGGCACACCAGTGAGATCGAGCAGCAGTGCAGCCACGTCTGTGGCCATCCCCTCCTGGTGCAGTTCACCCCCCACCTCATCCCGATGGTGCGGGGCCTGCTGGCCACGGTCTATGCCCGGCTGAGGGATCCAGGGCTCACGGCGGACGACTGCAGCACGCTGCTGAAAGCGGCCTATCGGCACAGCTCCTGCGTGGAGGTGCTGCCGGTGGGAACCTATCCCGCCACCAAGTGGGTGAAAGGCACCAACCGCGCTCTTCTGTCGGTGCAGGTGGACCGCCGCACCGGCCAGCTGATCGTGATGAGTGCGATCGATAATCTCATCAAAGGCCAGGCGGGGCAAGGGGTGCAATGCCTCAACCTGATGGCAGGCCTGCCCCAGGACACGGGGCTGCCCCTGCTGCCGTTCTATCCCTGAGGGGGGCCCCCCCCGCCAGCCGTTGGGCCGCGAGGGCCACGGCGAAGGGGAGAATCCGATGCTCCTGGGCGTGGATGCGTGCCGCCAGGGATGGGGGATCATCCTTGGGATGTACAGGAACGGCTGCCTGCACCAGGATGGGGCCATCATCCACCTCCGGACGCACCAGATGCACGGTGCACCCGGTGATCTGGACTCCGCAGGCCAGGGCCTGGCCCACCGCATCCAGCCCCCGAAAGCTCGGCAGGAGGGAGGGGTGGATATTGAGAAGGCGATCGGGAAAGGCCTCGATCAGGCGAGGGGTGACGATCCGCATCCAACCCGCCATCACCACCAGATCCACTTCCGCCCCGCGAAAGGCCTCAATCAGTGCTTCGTCCAACGCTTCCCGGCTGGGGAAAGCCCGATGGTCGATCCAGCGCCAGGGGATTCCCAGCCGCTCTGCCCGGGTCCTGGCGCCACACAGCTCATGGTTCACCACAAGAAGATCAATTGAAGCCTGCAGCTGTTGGCTGCGTATGGCTTCCACCAGGGCCTCAAAATTGCTGCCTTCACCTGAAGCCATCACCCCCAGGCGCAGGGGTGTGGGATGGGTTGGCCAGGGCTGTGGCATTGGCCACTGGAGCGTTTGCGCAAGATCGCTAGGGTTTGACTGATCCATCCTGGAGTGGGCAGCACAAGTCCTATGTCCCATCTCACTATCCTCCCCACGGTGCTGTGCGATCTTGATCTCATGGTTTCTGCCCTGAACGCGCTCCATCTGGAGCCCCATCGGGATGGAGCCGTGACCGGTTTTGCGGGGGAACAGCAGCCGGTGGACATCCACATTCAACTGGAGAATGGGCAGTCCCTGGGCTGGCGTCAGCAGCCCGACGGATCCCTGGCTCTGGTGGCGGATTTGCAGAAGCTGGCCCAGTGCACCGCCTTACCGGTACTGCTTGCGGAGATCACCCGCACATACGCCACCCATCTCGCCCTGCGGGAGGCCGCCGCCAGCTTTTCTGGGGCTTCCATTGACGTTGTTTGCTGAACCGCCGGTTGACCCCCCATCTTCGCCTTGATCTGCGGTCTCCCCAGCAACATCTGGTCCACGTTGAACTCAACTTTGTTCCTACACAAAGGCGCATGGAGCTGCGCCTCCCCAGCTGGACGCCGGGCTCCTACCTGATCCGGGACTACGTCCGCACCCTTGAGGGCCTGCAGGTGTGGCAGGGCTCCCATCCACTGCCTGCCCGCCGACTGACGCCCTCCTGCTGGCTCCTCCAGCTTGAGGAGCTTGAGCTGATCCAGGTGCGATACACCATTCAGGCCACGGAACTCTCGGTCCGCACTTGCCACCTGAATAGCGAGCACGGTTTTCTGGCCCTCGCGGGCGTGGCCCTGGAGATCGAAGGTGCCCGGTGGGCTCCCCATCACCTGGAGTTGTTGCTTCCAGAGGGGTGGGAAGCCTTTCTCAGCCTTCCCCAGGTGGGGGCACAGCTCTGGCGGGCTGCCACCTTTGATGTCCTGATCGACAGTCCCATCGAAGTGGGTCCCCATCGGGAGCACCCCTTTGCGGTGGCAGCCGTTCCCCATCGCTGGGTGAGCTGGGGAGGGGATCCAACGGCCGATCCCTCCTGGCTTGGGGATGTGGAGCAAGTGTGCCTGGCCTGTTGCCGCTTGATGGGGGAGGAGCGACCTCCAGGGAACCCATATCTGTTTGTGCTTCACCTACTCGAGGAGGGGTATGGGGGCCTGGAGCACAACCATGGGGCCGTGCTCCAATTCAGCCGTCGGCGGCTCGCCACAGCCCAGGGTCGGCGCAAACTTCTCCAACTGGTGGCCCACGAATACCTCCATCAATGGAATGTGCGCCGCCTTAAGCCCGCCGAACTGTCGCCTGTGGATTACGGGCAGCCCATCCCCGTACCCACCCTCTGGTTCGCCGAGGGGGTAACCAGCTATTACGACGTTCTCCTTCCTGGAAGCTGTGGCCTCAGCCATGAGGAGGCCACCCTCCAGGAGCTGGGAGAAGATCTGAATCGCTATCTGCTGTGCGCGGGTAGGACCGTGCAATCGCTCAGGGACAGCAGCCTGGAAGCCTGGGTGAAGCTCTACCGGCAGGACGCCTATTCCAGCAACAACCAGGTGAGCTACTACCTCAAGGGAGCTGTGCTGGCCCTGGTGCTGGATCTGCACCTCCGTCGCCATGGCTCCTCCCTCAGCAAAGTGCTCCAGCAGCTCTGGATGCGCTTTGGCCGCTGGGAGGCGGGCTACCGGGAAGACGACCTGCTGACCATATTTGCTGACCACGCAGATGATCTGTCTACTCTCCTGCCACATTGGCTCGGCAGTACCGAAGATCCTGACGTGGAGTCCTATCTGCAGGATGTGGGCCTGACCCTAAAAGCCGAATCGGCCGTCCAACCCGATGCGGGGTGGCAGGTGGAACATCGCCCCGAAGCAGGATTCCGACTGAAATCCGTTTCACGCCATGGCCCAGCCGAAGCCGCCGGGTTGGAGGTGGGGGATGAGCTCCTGGCTCTAAACCGTCAGCGGGTTGAGCACGTGAAGGATCTCGAAGCCATCCTCCTGAGCCCTCCAGCCTGCGGGGCTCCTCTGGCCGTTCTGTTTGCCCGCGATGGCCTCGTTCGCGACACCCTGCTCTCCCCGGGGCCACCGGCCATCACGCGCTGGTACCTCCATTCCGATCCTGAGGCCAGCACGGAGGTCCTTGATCGCCGCCGCCAATGGCTGGAGCTCGTGCCTTGACCCTGCCGGCCCAAGTCAGAGGGGTTCTGATGGGGATGGCAGGGGCCGGCCTGGTGGCCTCCGGCATGCTGCTCTGGCTCATCCGAGGAGCGGGAGGCAGCCCGCAGAGCCAACGTCCGCCAACCCTGCTCGACCTGCTGGAAGAGGTGCGGGAAGGAAAGCCTCCTGAGCGCCCCCTCCGACCCACCCCGAAGGCGCCCGCAAGGTCGGCCTGGGTTTCCCCCCTGGAGAACGCATGCCGGCCCCCCGATGAGGCGCTGCGCAAGCGGCTGGAATCCGAACTAGCGGCACTGCCAACGCGCATGGTGCGGCTGAACATTCACCCGACGAATTACGGGGAACGCATGGATCGGGATGCCTTAGGCAATCCCCTGGACCCCACTCCCCGGATGGTTGTGCTGCATGAGACGGTCTACGGCCTGCGCTCCGCCATCAACACCTTCCTTACTCCTCATCCTAGAGACGAGGATCAGGTCAGTTATCACGTCCTGATTGGGGAAAAGGGAGACGTGGTTCAGGCCCTGGATCCCGCCAAGCGAGCCTTTGGAGCGGGTAATTCAGCGTTTGGCAGCCAATGGGCGGTCACCAATCCCAAAGTGGGGGGCTCCGTCAATAACTTTGCTCTGCACCTGAGCCTGGAAACTCCCCTGGACGGAGAAGACCAAGAGAGTGTCCACAGTGGCTACAAACCAGCCCAATACGATGCGATGGCTGTGGTTTTGGCGGATTGGATGCGTCGCTATCCGATCCGGGCCCAGGCCATCACCACCCATCGACATGTGGATCTAGCAGGAGAGAGGGGAGATCCAAGGAGCTTCGATTGGAATGAGCTCGGCAAGCGGCTCGTGGCCCTCGGAGTGATCTGCTAAATCCTTCATAGAATCCTGAAGTTGGCTAAATCAACGGGCTCAGACGGGGCTGTTTTTCACTGTAGAGAATTTCATGCAGCGCAGGATCTTGCATATATCGAAGGATACGGGCTGGGTAATCCAGTTTGCCGTTGTGGAGGTAGGCCAGGGTGGCCAAACCTTTAGCATCTTTTGGATTACCACTGGCGATCAGTATCCTGCCCCGAGGTAACTTCAGACTTGTGGACAGCCTGGCGAACTTACCCACCAGCAACTCCACGTTCTGATCCGGATCCAGGAGCTGAAACCGGGCTTCTTGAATCTGCTCAGGGGTGGCATTTTCAAGGAGAAGACCTTGCTTCACCATTTCACCAACGCTTAGCTGGGCAGGCCCCTGGGTCTGGAACAGGCCACTGCGCACCGCAATGGGGCTGTCTTCACCCGGCTTTGCATGGTGCATCTCATCAAACAGCACCGCAGCCACCAGCATGGGATTGATCCGGTGCCGGGCACTGTGGCGAAGGATGAGGGGGCGAAGCTCCTCCAATCGCGACAAGGTGTGATGGCGGAGGGGTTGAAGCTGATCCAACCCTTCGGTGAACAGCTGGGCGATGGCCGGTTGGGGGCCGTGAACCCCAAAGCGCCGGTTCAGTTCACGGAGCTCCTCCGGGGAGAAATCCACCGGATCCGGACGCTGTCCCTCCAGTGGAGAAGAGTGGCGGATGCTTTCGGCACCAGCTTCTGAAAGCTGACTCCCAGTGCCCGGGTGGGCTCCTGCAATCATCCGCTGGGTAGCCAAGCCAATTCCTCCCATCCCGACAGCCAAGACAAGGGCTGCCAAGGGGAGACCTCCTGGAAGGCGACGTAAGGATTTGGGAATCGGCAACTGGAGTCGGGATGAAGATCCCCAAAAGGACCTCCAATATTTTCGTTATGTAACCATTATTTTGGTTCTTTCTGTCCTGTCCAGGGTTGAGCCGATCGGTCCTCCCGCTGGCCCACCTTCCACCGGCCCCTTCAGGCAGTTCAGTACGGTGCATGTGCATGCGCGGTATCTCTGCGGCCATGTCCACGTTTCCGCCGTCGACCGCTTTTCCACCACTCAGGGCATCAGAACCGGACCACCTCTGGCAGCGCTTTCAAGCCCTGCTTTGGCATGACAGCAGCCTCGGCATCTGGCTGGATCCAAGCCGGATGGCCCTCAACGTTGACGATCTTCATGCTCTGGAGCCCCGCTTCGCTTCCGCCTTCACAGCCATGGATGCGCTGGAAGCTGGAGCGATGGCTAATCGGGATGAGGAACGCCAGGTTGGCCATTACTGGCTTCGGGATCCTGAGCGGGCCCCCAGCCCTGACCAGCAGCAGCTGATCCGCAGAGAAATCGATGGTCTGGAAACCTTTGCCCGTGAGGTGAGAGAAGGCCTGCGCACCGCTCCGACGGGCACCCCCTTCACAGATGTGCTCTGGATCGGCATCGGTGGGTCCGGCCTCGGTCCCCTCCTGATGGTGAGGGCCCTACAACGGGAGGGCCAAGGCCTCCCCTTCCATTTCTTTGACAATGTGGATCCCCAGGGGATGAGCGCCACCCTGGCTTCCCTTGGGCCTCGGTTGCGCACCACTCTTGTGGTTGTGGTGAGCAAATCCGGCGGAACCCCTGAGCCTCGCATCGGGATGCAGCAGGCGAGGGCGAGGGTGGAGGCCATGGGAGGCCGGTGGCCGGAACAGGCGGTGGCGATCACCATGCAAGGGAGTCAACTGGATCAGCTGGCCAGCGGTGAAGCCTGGCTCTCCCGCTTCGACATGCCCGACTGGGTGGGGGGACGGACCAGCATTACAAGTGCGGTGGGCCTTTTGCCGGCAGCTCTCATTGGAGCCGACCTGAGAGGTTTTCTTGAGGGGGCAGCGGCCATGGATCGCCTCACAAGGGAGCATGCCCTGCGGAGCAATCCAGCGGCCCTCCTGGCAGCATCCTGGTTCATTGCAGGAGGGGGGCAGGGCCGGCGAGACATGGTGGTCCTTCCCTATCGCGATCGGCTGGAGGTCTTCAGCCGCTACCTCCAGCAGCTCGTGATGGAGTCGTTAGGCAAGAAATGGGATCGGAATGGCAACGAGGTCCATCAGGGTCTAGCGGTTTATGGCAACAAGGGCTCCACGGATCAGCACGCGTATGTGCAACAGCTGCGCGATGGCCTGGATAACTTTTTCGTGGTGTTCATCGAAGCGCTCAACGAACCGGCTGATATTTTGTCCATCAGTGGAGACCATCCGGCCGATTTTCTGGCGGGCTTTCTGCAGGGAACTCGTGCCGCCCTAACCGAGGGCGGACGCCAATCCCTCACAATCACCCTGGAACGTTTTGATGAGCGCTCCCTAGGGGCCCTGATTGCTCTGTTTGAAAGAGCTGTGGGGTTGTACGGGGAACTGATCAACGTGAATGCCTATCACCAGCCAGGGGTGGAGGCCGGTAAAAAAGCTGCAGCTGAGATTCTCTCCTTGCAGGAAAGGCTGGAACAGTGCCTGAGCAGTGGCCAAACCCACGATCTGGAGGATCTCCAGAAGGTCCTCCAACTCGAAAGTCCTGAACCCCTGTTCTGGATCCTGCGCCATCTTTGTTTCAATGGGCGTGGCTACCAGGCCAGCGGAAACTGGGGCGAGCCCCACACCCTGTGCTTTCGCAAAATCTGAGGCCTCAGGGCACCAGGTTGACCAATTTTCCGGGCACCACAATCACCCGGCGGGGCGGCTGGCCCTCCAGCCACTTTGCGGCCACATCGCTTTCGAGAGCCAAACGCTCCAGGGTGGAGGCATCAGCATCGGCCGGCACCTCCAGGTTGCCGCGCACCTTGCCCTTCACCTGAATCACCAGAGGGATCGTGTCCCGGGCCAGGGCCGCCGCTTCCAACAGGGGCCAGCTCTGGCGATGCACGCTGCTGGAGGGCAGGGGATCGATTAGATGTTGCCAGAGCTCTTCCGCCAGATGGGGAGCGAAGGGTGCCAGGAGCAACACCAAGGTACGAAGGGCCTCCTGACCCACCGTGGGTCGCACCTCAGGAAGGAGCGTTGCCATGGCATTGGCCAGTTTCATCAACTCCGACACGGCCGTATTGAGTTGGAGATCCCCTTCCAGATCGTCGCTCACCTCCTTAATGGCCGTGTGCACAGCCCGCCGCAGGTTTTTTTCCTGGGGCTGAAGATCAGAGAATCCGGCAGCATCAGCAGCTGGCAGCCCAGCTTCCACGCCTCCAGCAGCGAGAGTCAAGCCGTCTTCCCGGGCCGTTTCCACCAGACGCCAGATGCGCTGGAGGAAGCGAAACTGCCCTTCCACGTCGGCGTCATCCCATTCCAAATCCTTTTCCGGAGGGGCTTTGAAAAGGATGAACATCCGAGCCGTATCGGCCCCATAGCGATCAATGACGGAGGTGGGATCAACGCCATTATATTTAGATTTAGACATTTTATCGAAGCTCACTGTCAACGGTTCCCCACTACTTGGATCCCGGGGATCATTGACATCGGCCACATCATCCGGGGAGATGTATTTGCCATTCTGAGGATTGCGATAGGTCAGACCCTGCACCATTCCTTGGGTCAAAAGTCGAGTAAAGGGTTCATCGAAATCGAGCAAGCGCCGATCCCGCAGCACCTTGGTGAAAAAGCGGGAGTAAAGCAGATGGAGGATGGCGTGTTCAATACCCCCTACGTACTGATCCACCGGAAGCCACTGGTTGACCGCCTCCTTGCTGAAAGGGACCTGGTCATTCGAAGGATCCGCGTAGCGCAGGTAGTACCAGCTGGAGCACATGAACGTGTCCATCGTGTCCGTCTCGCGCCGGGCCGGCTGGCCGCAGCTGGGGCAGTTCACCTGCAACCACCCCTCCAGCTGCCCCAGGGGAGAACCGCCCCGCCCCTCCAGGGCGATCCCCGTGGGAAGGAGCACGGGCAATTGATCAGGGGGCACGGGCACATCCCCGCAATGGGGGCAATGCACCATGGGGATGGGACAGCCCCAGTAGCGCTGGCGGGAGATCAACCAATCCCGCAGGCGGTATTGCACCCGGGAACGGCCCCAGCCCCCCGCTTCCGCCGCAGCCACAATGCGCCCTTTAGCCTCCTCTGAGGGCAACCCCTCGTAGGGGCCGGAATGAATCAAAACACCCGATTCGGTCCAGGCGCCACCGGCAAAGGCGCTGGGATCGGCGCCCTCGGGAATGATCACCTGGCGGACGGGAAGTTCATGCTGGCGGGCGAAGAGGAAATCTCGCTGATCGTGGGCGGGCACCCCCATCACGGCCCCTGAGCCGTAATCCGCCAGCACGTAGTCGGCGATCCAGAGGGGGATGGTCTCCCCAGTCGCGGGATGGAGCACAAGAGACCCGATGGGGACCCCTCGCTTGGGACGGGCGTCGTCGGTACGCTCCTGCTCACTCTCGGCAGCCACCAGATCGCAGAAAGCCTCCACGGAAAGCCGGTGCTCCGGAGTCGTGAGGGAGGGCACGAGCGGATGTTCCGGGGCCAAAACCAGGTAGGTCACCCCGTAGAGCGTGTCGGGGCGGGTGGTGAAAACGGTGATGGTGGCCCCGGTGGGGGCTCCATCCGGGCCCACAACGGGAAAATCCAATTCGGCCCCGGTTGAGCGGCCAATCCAGTTGGCCTGCATGGTGCGGACCCGCTCCGGCCAGTGTTGGAGCTTCTGGAGGTCCTCCAGCAATGGGTCGGCGTAGGCCGTGATATTGAGAAACCATTGCCGCAGCTTCCGTTTCTCCACCAGAGCCCCGGAACGCCAGGAGCGCCCCTCCCCATCCACCTGTTCGTTGGCCAACACGGTCTGGTCCAGGGGATCCCAGTTCACGGTGGCCTCCTTGCGATAGGCCAATCCCGCCTCCCAGAACTGAAGAAACAACCACTGGGTCCAGCGGTAGTAGTCCGGCTTGCAGGTGGTCACTTCCCGTGACCAGTCAATGGAGAGGCCGAGGCGCTCCAGCTGGGCGCGCATCTGGGCAATATTGCGCTCGGTCCACTCCGCAGGATCCACCCCCCGTTCGATCGCGGCGTTCTCGGCGGGCAAGCCAAACGCATCCCAGCCCATCGGGTGGAGAACTCGTCGCCCTCGCATGCGTTGCTGACGTGCCACCACATCGGTGATCACATAGTTGCGCACATGGCCCATGTGCAACGTCCCCGAGGGGTAGGGGAACATGGAGAGGGCATAGAAGGGGTCTCCGGACGCCGGCTGCTCGTCCGTGCGATCGAGGTGCTCCTCCCTCCAGCGTTGTTGCCAGTGGATCTCGATCTCCTGGGGCCTGTAGCGGGAGGGATCGGTCACGGCAAGGAGCTGAAACGCTGAAAGGGCAGGGGGCCAGACAGGAAGCCCGACCCTCCCGATGGTGCCATACGCGCTCAGCAGCGCTCGGTGGATGGCCGTTCAGAGGAGAGCGCGAAGGACAGTGATCGCTTCCCGATTCACCATCATTAGAGGTTGATTCGCATTCTGGCGAAGGGCCAGATAGTGGACGTCTTGCCACTTGATCACCCCTTCCACCTCCTGCCCCCCCACCAGGCTGAGGCTGACCACTGTGCGGGTGCGGATGAGCTCCTGGATATGGCGCACGCTGGGCAGGGAGGTATCCAGCTTGGTAGGGCGATTTTCAAAGAAGCTCTGCATAGGATCAAGGATGTGTGCTCTGGTCGGCAAGCGAGATGGAATTCAGCAAGTATCAAGGTCTGGGGAATGATTTTCTGCTCCTCGACCTGCGGGACGCGACCTTGGATGGAGAGGGTCTTCAGGCCAATCCAGCGGTGGTTCAACGGCTTTGCGATCGCCGATTCGGCGTTGGGGCCGATGGGGTGATCCTGGCCCTCCCAGCAGGATCGGGAGCCGAACTCAGGATGCAGATTTTCAATGCCGATGGTTCGGAAGCCGAGATGTGCGGCAACGGCATCCGTTGCCTCGCCAAGTTTCTGGCCGATCGGGATGGGGATGGCTCTGGGCGGCGCTGGGAGGTGGAAACGGCAGCCGGACTGATCCTGCCGGAACTGCAGGCGGATGGACAGGTGCGGGTGGACATGGGCCCACCTTTTCTTGAGCCGGACAGCGTGCCCACCCATCTGCCCAAGGGGCCTGCGGGGCTGCCCCAGGGGCAACTCAGCGTGCTGGACACCTCATGGACCGTGGCCGCCGCCGGCATGGGGAACCCCCATGTGGTGGTTCCCGTGCCCGATGTGATGGCAATGGACCTGGAAGCGATGGGAGCGGCACTGGAGGTACACCCAGTCTTCCCTGCACGCACCAATGTGCACCTGGTGCAGGTGCTCAGCCCCAGCCACCTCCTGATGCGGGTATGGGAGCGGGGCGCCGGCCCCACCCTGGCCTGCGGCACCGGGGCGTGCGCCACCCTGGTGGCTTGCCATCTCCTTGGGCTGAGCGATCGGGAGGCCAGGCTGGATCTCCCTGGTGGTCCGCTCGAAATCGCCTGGGATGGCACCACCAACCATGTGTTCATGACGGGGCCAGCGGAACAGGTCTTTGACGGCCAGCTGGCTGACCCCTTAGCCCGCGAGTTAGCCACCGCGTTAGGCCTTAAGGGGTGGGAGAGCAGCAGCAAAGTTGGGTCATCCCTCCCCGATCCCGCGGATCCCATCGGGGCCGTCCCCGGTAGGGCCGAAGACCCGGACCCCATCGATTGCGCCACGGCATGCACCCAGGGGTGCCAGCGACCTCAGGCCTGTCCCAGTGCAGAAGTACGGGCGAAGGTGGCCGCCCTGCTGGAGGGGAGTTCCCTCGACGATCTGGTGAGACTGGCCAATGATTCCCTCGAAAGCCGCCTGCTGGGCCGCCGGGCCGAGGATGGATGGGGCAGTGGCTGATACGGCTCCGTCGCCCAATCTGTATCTAGATTCTTGCGCCACCACCCCCTTGTCTCCCGAAGCACTTGGGGCCATGGAGGAGGTCTGGCGGAACGCCTGGGGCAACCCTTCCAGTCTTCACGCCTTCGGGGTGGCGGCGGCGGAACGGCTGGAGCGCAGTCGCATGGATCTGGCCCTTGATCTCGGTGCCGACCCGGAGGAAGTGATGTGGTGTTCCGGGGGCAGTGAAGCCATCCAGACGGCCCTGTTGGGAAGCGCCGCCACCCTCGAACCGGGCCGTCTGCTCATCAGCGCCATAGAGCATCCGGCCACGGAAGCGGCTGCGGCCGTGCTCACCCGACGAGGCTGGCAGGTGGAGCGCTTGCCTGTGGACCGGCAGGGTTTGCTTTGCCTGGAGAATCTGGAGCCCCTTTTGGAACCGCCAACCCGTCTGGTGTCGCTTATCTGGGGCCAGAGTGAGGTTGGAAGTGTGCAACCGGTCTCCACCGTGGGGCGCCTGTGCCGACAGCGCGGCATCCGCCTCCACGTGGACGCGGTGCAGGTCTTGGGCCATGCCCTGATCGATTGGGGGAGCCTGCCAGTGGATCTGCTCAGCGGAGCCGCCCACAAGCTCCAGGGTCCCCGGGGTATCGGAATGTTGCTCGTGCGCAAAGGTCTGGCGCTGGAGCCCCTGATCGGCGGTGTGCAAGAGAGGGGGCGCCGTGGCGGCACGGAACCGGTGGCATTGGCCGCTGGCTTTGCGGCTGCCCTGCGGGTTTGCCAGACACGGCTTCAGGCCCATGGCGGTGCCGACCCCCTGGCCCATCTGCGCAATGGCCTCTGGCAGTCCCTTCTAGCGCTCCCAGGCGTGGAGCTGCTCGGCCCGGAGCCGGCCGATGCAGGGAGGCGTCTGCCCCACCATCTCAGTCTGCTCGTGCGCACAGGTCAGGGGCAACCGATCCCCGGGCGGGCCCTGGTGCGGGCCCTCGACAGGAGGGGCCTGGCCTGCAGCAGCGGCGCAGCCTGCAGTGCACGACGCCCTTCCCCCCCGGGGAAGGAGAGCAGCGCAACCGGGGCCAGTCCGGTGTTGATGGCCATGGGTTACAGCCCAGAGGAGGCCGTGGCCGGTTTGCGCCTAAGCCTTGGTCCCTGGCTGAAGAAACGAGATCTTTCCACGGTACCGGAGACCATCGCCCAAGCCATCACTGAGGTGGAGGGCTCCCTTGGACCCTGACTTGGAAGGGGCCCATTAGGGTCTGCCCTCTGACCGATAGCGGCCATGCTTCCCCCAGATCTGCGCCAGGCTGAAGCCCAGCTCAGGGAGGCCCTGAACTCCGCCCTGAAAAGCAACGAAAAAGGGCGTTGGACGATCGAGCTGCGGTTTGAAGGTCTCAGACTCCTTCCCCTGGGGTTGCGGCTGGCCGAGGCTTTGGACGGAGAAGGGATCCAGCTGCGCGTGTTATGCCCGGACGCGGGAGCCACGGCCCTTGGCCGACGGGATCACCCTGGGCTGGCGCCCCTGATATTCAGCCTTGGCGACCACCGTCGCCTGCAGGCGCAAGAAGCGCCAGAGGCCCACGAGAATGGCGGCCCTCCTCTTTTGGTGGTGATCGGCCCAGGCCCCTCGGATTACGATCTGGTGGAGGGGGTCTGCGATGGCCACCCTGGACCCGTTGTGCTCCTGAACCCCACGCTGGAAGATGGGGCTATAGGCATCGGCAGTGTGGCCCGGGCCCGCCGTAAGGGTTTTCTGGCCCAGTGGCAGACGGCCTATGCCCTTCAACCCTTCGCCAATGGGGCCCTACGGCGGGCCTATCCAGAGGACTGGGAGCTCTACCGCCTGAATCCCGAGGGATTCCGGCTGGCTGGAACGTTTCCCCAGAAACCCAGTAGCGAGGAACAGGCCGAAACCCTGGCCGGGGAGAGTCCTGGGGGGCTTAAGCAACAGCTGCGGGGCCTGGGCGATCTGATCGACAATCTGCAGCGCTGACCCCATCGGTGTGCATCGCTTCTGGTGCCGGAGGGAGAAGGCCCCTAAACTTCGCCGACCCACCAACAATCATGGCTAGCAGATTCCCGAACTCCAGATCCAACCCAGGCAGGCCCTGGAGCCTTGTTGATCTGGGGGCAGGGCTGGCCGTCCTACTGGCTGCTGGAGGGCTGGTCTGGAACCCCAAACTGTCCAGTGCGGTGGCCCGGGCAACCGGAGAAGAGGTGCCGGTCACCGTATCTGTGGATGTGCGAGGGCAGCCCGCTGTAGACAGTGCCGGCCTGATCCGCGACATTGCAGAAGAAGGCAAGGTGTCCATCGTCATCCGCAATGCCCCCCAGGGCAAGGTGAAGGTGGCAAAGATCGAACCCCTCCCGCGGCGGCTCACGATCTTGACGCCAGAGGGCAAGTTCGTCTCCGCACCCGATCCCAACCAGAAAACTTTCGGCACCTTCGATGCCCGCTTCACCCTGGAAGGCCGAGGTCGTAAGGGCGGAGGAGGGGTCGTCTTCGGGAACCAGACCCTGAAGATTGGAGCGCCTGTGGAACTGGAAGGCGCCAGTTACCGCTTCAGTGGCAATGTCACCAATCTTGTGATCGGCCCCTCCTGACATGCGAGATCCTCTCTTCCCTGCAAGCCGGTGGATGGGTCTCGGCCTCATGGTCCTGAGCCCCCTGTTGGCCAGCCAGGGTGCCCTGGCCACCCCCGCCTTGCCGCCACGGCAAGGATGGCCTCGGCTCGTGCCCGTGATGCCCCTTCCCCCGCTCACTCCGGCCCTGGGGAGCCCCCAGCTGGGGGTTGAGCCGAGCTGTCCAGCACTTCAACAGCGCCTTGCGGCCCAGCTCGCTGGCCAGAGTGAGGCCTGGAGCGTCTCCATTGCGGATGCCTCGGGGCGCCTGCTGGCCGACGTGAACGGCACCCGTTCCCGGGTGCCGGCCTCCAACCAGAAGTTGGTGAGCACGGCCTTCGCCCTGGATCGGCTCGGACCCGAATTCAGGCTCAACACCCAGCTCTGGAGGTTGGGGGATGGCACGTTGCGCCTCACCGGCCAGGGGGATCCCGATCTGGCCCTCCCCCACCTGCAGCGGTTTGCACAGTTGGCCCTCCGCTCCGGGGGGAGCACGGGCGCCTCAGGCACAGTGGTGCGCCTTCAGGTGGCCGAAGAACCCAAACAGGCCTGGTGGCCCCAGGGCTGGAACTATGCCGATCGGGCCTACGCCTATGGGGCGCCGATCACACGGCTGGCGATCACCAGCAACGCCATTGATGACGCCGTCACCAATCCCATCTCCCGCCTTCAGACCCTGCTGAAGCGAACGGCAGCCCAACAGGGCGGGGATATCCAAATGTCGCTGGTGCCGGCGGAACAACCTCTGCCCGCCAATGCGGTGCTGCTCCACGAAGAGCCCTCCACCTCCATGGAGGGCTTATTGAGCCTGGCCAATGCGGAGAGCCACAATTTCACCGCCGAGGTCTTGCTCCGCTCAGGTTCTGGCACCTGGGATCTTCCAGAGGCCGTCAGGCGCCAAAGTGTTTGGCTAAGCCAGCAAGGCCTGCCGATGCAGGGCGTGCGCATCGCGGATGGAAGCGGCCTGGATCGGACCAACCGACTCACCAGCCGATTTCTTACCGCCCTGCTCCTGCGCATGGATCAGCATCCCTACGGACGCACCTACGTCAGTTCCATGGCGATTGCCGGCCGCAGAGGCACCCTTCGCAACCTCTATAACGGCACCAGCCTGGACGGCCGGATCTATGCAAAAACGGGCACGCTGACAGGAGTTCGCTCCATCAGCGGCCTGTTGGTGACGGAAGCAGGCCCCCGTTACTTCAGTGCTATCTCAAATGGGGCCAGCACACCCAATGCCACGATCGGCCGGATCCTGAGGGACGCCCAGAACGTCAGCTTGTGTCTTTAACGAAATCCCCCAGTTCAGTAGCCTGAACTGGGGGAAAGCATCAAGGCGATGACGAGAGAAGCCAGAGGTCAGCTGGCCAGACGCCCCCCTGCGGCTCGACGAAGGCGACTGGCAGCCTGTTGGGCCCGGCCCCGAACGGCACTATTGGGATCCACTCCCTGGGATGGGTCCCCATGGGACGAAACGGAGTGGTGGGAAGCGCCAGATGTCGAGGGGATGTCCTTCCCTTGCAGGCGCATCAACTCCCTGCGGCCGCCCAAGACAATCTGGCTGAGGTCTTGAAGACGGGTTTCCAGCTCACCAAGCACTTGCTCGGCGTAGCGGTTGGCCCCATCCTGAATGGCACCAGCGTCCTGGCGGGTGCGGGCCACCAGCACATCACATTGCTGTTGGGTCTGCTGGCGGAATTGGATGGCTTCCTGGTGGAGCCGTTCAGCCTCTGCCTGGCTGTCCCGCTGCACGCGCAGGCTCTCCTGACGAATGGCTTCAAGCTCCTGGAGAGCCTGTTGCCGGACCCGCTCATGTTGCTCCATCAGCTGGCGGGAGCGATCCACCGCCTCAGCCTCCAATTGGGTGCGACGTTGCTGGGCTTCCTGCTCCAGTTGCTGACGACGGGCAGCGAAGGCCTGATCCATCTGGGCCATCCGCCCTTGGTGCTCTTGTTCGGCTTGGGCCGCCTGTGCGCGGGCCTGGGCCTGGAGTTGCTCCGCCTGGAGGCGCGATTGCTCACGCACATCGGCCGCTTGGCGCTCTGCCTCCTGGCGAACGGAAGATGTGGCGATGAGCTGATCCCGCTCCCTTCGCGCCTGGGCCACGATCTCCTCAGCCTGCTGCTTGGCTTTCTCGATAAAGCCCTCCCGTTGGCGCAGGAGCTCATCGGCCTGGGAAATCTGGAGGGGAAGGGCCTCCCTAAGGGCATCCATCGCCTCGATGGCGTCCTGCTCATTCACCAGACGCCCTCCACTGAAGGGAATACGGCTGCCGTCGAGAACGATCTCTTCAAGCTGATCGAGTTGGTCGAGAACCGTGATGCGCGTCTCGGACATGTCAACGGATAGGGGATGCCCGATTAAAGAACGTCACGAGATCTTCTGCCACTCCCCGGGGCACCATATGGGACACATCCCCGCCAAATCTGGCCACCTCCTTGACAACGGAACTGCTGAGGAAGCTGTGATGGGCAGCAGTGGCCAAGAACAGGGTTTCCAGATGGGGGGCCAGAGTCTTGTTGGTGTGGGCCAGCTGGAGCTCGAATTCGAAATCACTCAGGGCCCGCAGCCCCCGCAAGATCACGCCAGCCCCCGCATCCCTGGCCACGTCCACGGTGAGCCCGTCGAAACTTCTCACCTCAACGCCCTGAAGGTGGTTCGTGGCCTCACGGATCTGTTGCAGGCGTTGCTCGAGGGGAAACGTGGGGATTTTGCTGGGGTTCTGCAACACCGCCACCACAAGACCGTCAAACAGAACGGCACCGCGTTCAATCAGGTCAAGGTGGCCCAGAGTGAGTGGATCAAAACTGCCGGGGTAAAGGGCCCGCATGGAACTGAGCGGATGGAACCTTTCTAGAGTCAGGCCCAACCCACCTGCGCAACATGACGCCAACCCCAGCCCTTCCGCCCCTCGATGCCGCCGCCAAGAAGACCCTGCTACGGAAGATCCCCCATGGGGTGTTCATCTGTGGCGTGCGGGAAGGGGAAGAGCTGAATGGCTTCACCGCCAGCTGGGTGACCCAGGGATCCTTTGAACCTCCCCTGGTGGTCATGGCGGTCCGGGCCGATTCCGCCAGCAACGGCATGATCCAGCGCACGGAACGCTTTTCATTGAATGTGTTGCCCTCGGATCAGAAGGATCTTGCGGCTGTGTTCTTCAAACCCCAGAAAGCCATCGGTGGCCGGTTCGACGCTGCCCCCTTCCAGCTCGGACCCCTAGGACTCCCGATCCTTGAGGCCGCATTGGGGGCCGTGGAATGCGAGGTGGTGGGCCAGGTGAGCCACGGAGACCACACAGTGTTTGTCGCAGAGGTGAAGAGCGCGGTGCTACAGCGGGAGGGCGACGCCCTGGAACTGGCTGGCACGGGATGGCAGTACGGGGGTTAGGCGGGAGCGCAGCGTCCCGAGGAACGCTGCCCCTCCTGCAACAACCGGAGCAGCTGGCCCAACGGCTGCGGGAGATCCCCACCGAGCCAGGCTGTTACCTGATGCGCGATGGAGAGGATCGTATTCTCTATATCGGCAAGGCCAAGGTTCTGCGCAATCGGGTGCGCAGTTATTTTCAGAGCTCCCAAGGCCACAGTCCTCGCATCCAGCTGATGGTGCGTCAGGTCTGTGAGATCGAAGTCATCGTCACCGACAGCGATGCGGAAGCTCTGGCACTGGAATCCAATCTGATCAAGCAGAACCAGCCCCACTTCAATGTCCTGCTAAAAGATGACAAGAAATATCCCTATCTCTGCATCACCTGGAGTGAAGCTTACCCACGGATTTTCATCACCAGACGGCGCCGATTTCGGAGTCCCCTCGATCGGTTCTATGGCCCCTATGTGGATGTGGGTCTGCTGCGGCGCACCCTGTTCATGGTGAAGCGGGTGTTCCCCCTCCGGCAACGGCCCCAACCCCTCTATAAGGACCGCACCTGCTTGAACTACGCCATCGGCCGTTGCCCAGGGGTTTGCCAGGAACGTATCAGCTCAGAGGACTACCACCGCACCTTGCAGAAGGTGGCCATGGTGTTTCAAGGGCGAAATGAGGAACTCCTCGAGCTGCTGCGGGCCCAGATGGATCGCTATGCGGAGCGTCTGGATTTCGAGGCGGCAGCCAGGGTGAGGGATCAGCTGCAAGGTCTGGAGACCCTGACGGCCGATCAGAAGATGAGCGTTGGCGATGCCTCCATCTCCAGGGATGTGGTGGCCCTGGCGGCGGATGAGCGGGTGGCGGCCGTGCAGTTGTTTCAGATGCGGGCCGGAAAGCTGGTGGGCCGGTTGGGCTATCTGGCAGAGGTGCAGGGGCAAGATCCGAGCTGGATCCTGCAGCGCATCATCGAAGAGCACTACAGCCAGGTGGAGCCGGTGGAGATCCCTCCTGACCTGCTGCTGCACCACGCCTTACCCCAGCACACCTTGATTCAGGAGTGGCTCAGCGAGCGGCGGGGACGGAAGGTGAAGCTCAGCGTGCCCCAGCGGCAACAGAAGGCGGAGTTGATTGAGCTGGTGGTACGCAATGCCACCTATGAATTGGAGCGGGCCCAACGCCATGCGGAGCAGCACCAGCTGGCGCTGGAGGATCTGGCCCAGTTGCTGGAGTTGCCCACCCCCCCGAGGCGGATCGAGGGATTCGACATCAGCCATCTGCAGGGAAGTGACGCGGTGGCCTCCCAGGTGGTGTTCGTGGATGGCCTTCCCGCCAAACAGCACTACCGCCGCTACAAGCTGCAGAGCAGCAGCATCCGCAGCGGTCACTCCGACGACTTCATGGCCATGGCTGAAATCATGCGGCGCCGCTTTCGGCGCTGGGCCCAGGCCAAGTCTTCTGGAGCCGATCTCGCCCAGGTGCGTCGCGAAGCCGGCTCCATCCTCCATGGGGAGGGCCTCAATGATTGGCCCGATGTGGTGATGATTGATGGGGGGAAAGGCCAGCTCTCGGCGGTGATGGAGGCCCTGCGGGAAATGGATCTGCAGGAAGACCTCGTGGTGTGTTCCCTGGCCAAGGCCAAGGAGGAGGTATTTCTTCCGGGTGCAAGCCGAGCACTGGAGAGCGAAGCCGACCAGCTGGGAGTGATGCTGCTCCGCCGTCTGCGCGATGAGGCCCATCGTTTTGCTGTGACCTATCACCGGCAGCAGCGGGGGGAACGGCAAAGACGCTCCCGGCTCGGGGATATCCCCGGAGTGGGGCCAAGGCGGGTCAAGGATCTGCTGGCCCATTTCCACTCCGTGGACGCCATCCAGCTGGCGAGCCCGGAGCAAATCGCCAGTGCCCCAGGGATCGGGCCGGCTCTGGCGCGCCAGATCTGGGATTACTTTCACCCCCAACAGGACAACGAAGAGCCCTGGAAGCCGACCATGGAGCTGGCCCAATGAGACCTACAGAGGCCGGCCAGCGACGAATCGGCGCCCTGCTCCTGTGGGGAGCCTCCCTCTTGCTGATCATCCTTCTTGGGGGAACTCCTCCTGCCGGGGCCGCGCCGGGCCTATGCGTCGGCCCCGTCTGCGGTGAGGGCTTTGAGCGATCTGGTCCCTATCCCTGGCAGATGCGCATGCGCGTGCAGGATCCCTGGGGACATCGAGAACGCCTGGTGGTGGATTGCCGCGATGGGTCCATCAGCCCCTTTATGGGTCCCGTGGAACGGGGATATGCCTCGGCGGTGGGGCGTCGCGCATGCCGCCAAGCCCCCCTCAACCCAAGAGTCCAACCCAAGGCTTTCCCCCCCCCTGTTCATCCCTCCCAACCGTGATCGGCCCCCCGCCCCGGATAGTTATGGAGGGCGTAAATGCGGATCAGTCCCGCCACGAAGACTTCCACAATCTCAAACAAATCCAGGCGAGGCGCCGATACGTTATGGCCTGGCCAAAGGAAATGAACCTGAAGTCTCCGTGATGATCGAATAAGGGTCAGCCCCCTGAAGCGCTGAGCATGTTGGGAGCCTTGTGGTCCTGCCAGGCCTGCAGCACATCCATACTGCAGATCTGGTAACCCAGGCTGGTAGCAACAGCAATCAACTCGTCCTGGGATTGGCACTGATCCATGGTCCATCGGAGATCTCCATCGACGTCCGCATCCTTGACCAACCGCTCCAGTTCACTCCAACTCATGGTTCTCTCGCAATGAAAGGAAGGCGAAGATGTTTAGAAGCGACGGCGGGGAGTTTCCTGGAAATGGCGGGCGCTGCTGCCATCCTCAGAGGTTCGGGAAAGAATCCAGACATTCCGCGACTGCCGACGAGCGACCAGGCCGCCACGTTCCACCACCGGGGCGCCTGGACGGGCACCCATCAGGTGGGCAACCTCTGCTGTGGTGAGGGGTGCGGTGGTGCGCAGGGCCAGATCCACCAGCTCCAGCCTTTGGCGCAAGGAGGGCAGGTCGGTGGTGGAGGACTCCTCCTCTCCACTCCAGTGCCAGGGGAGGGAATCCCCCTCCTCAGAGAGCTTTCGCATCAGGCCCATGCCAATCAGGGCCAGGGCCTGTTCAGGCTTCAGACCCTCCATGAAACCCTGCTCCTGTTCAGGAAGGGCGCCGGTGGGGTGATTGGTCCGTTGGGTGGAAGGGGAGCGGGCCATGGGCGAAAGGCTCCTCGAAAGGGTTGTTGATGCGAAGGTAACGATTGGAATCTCCGCCGCAAGTCCTCAACGACCAATCAGGCCGCCGATACTGAAAAAGCGGTACTTCTCAGCTGCGACGCACCCAACCCGGGACCCCACGGAACCAACCCTCAATGTCGTCTTCTCCTGGCCGGTAGCTGGGATTTGGATCGGCTGGGCCGAGATTCATCTGCTCCAGCAGGTGGTCGATTCCATCTTTTGAGCGCGAGTCCACTCGCGACTGCTCCAGCTGACGTCTGCGGGCCTTGAGAAGCCAGGCCGCCACCCCCTGATCCCGATCGGCAAACTTCTGCACATAGATCCGCTCCTGCAGGGTCACAGGCTGATCCGATCCAATCCGATCAAGAATGGCCTGGAGTCGGAGGCGGGTGCTGGGAGTGAGCATGGGCCATTGGTGTCGCTGATTTCCTTGATAGCGAGGCCTGATGGAGAGCCTGTGGCAGAGGGCACAAAACCAGCAGTCCTGTCAGCAGCTCCGCACCCTTGCCGGCTTAGGATCCGAGCCGTTTCCCTGGAAGGCATCGGGTCGTCCATGCCAGGTCCATCCCATGCCCGTGATCGCACCGTGATCCTTCCCGCGTGAACGATCCCCCCTCCCGCCAGAACCGTGCTTTCCGCCCTGCCCTCACCCAGAGCGCTGAGGAAAGGGCCCAGCGTCGCCGTCGGGAAGCCTTCCAGCTCGGTCGCCCCCCGATCACAGGGACGGACATCAGCGGAGATGAGAGTGGCGCCAGCTGTGTGATCACAACGGACAGTGAGGGTCACCGACTGAGGCAGAACAGTCACGTGCAGTCGATTGAACTGCGCACCTACGTCTTTCTGGATTCCCTCCAACCCCAGCTGGCGGCCTACATGGGCACGGTGAGCCAGGGGTTTCTCCCCATCCCTGGTGATGCCTGTCTGTGGCTGGAGGTGTCCCCAGGCATGGCCGTCCACCGGGTCACGGACATTGCCCTAAAAGCCAGCACCGTTCGCCTGGGCCAAATGGTCGTGGAGCGGGCCTTCGGCTCGATCGCGATGTATCACCGGGATCAGAGCAATGTGCTGCACTCTGGCGAAGTGGTGCTGGAGGCCATCGGCAGCAGTGTGGAGCAACGCAGCCGCTGCGATGTGACCTGGACTGAGATCATCTACGCGATCACCCCCGACCACGCCGTTCTCATCAACCGCCAGAACAGGCGGGGATCGATGATCCAGGCCGGCATGAGCATGTTCATCCTGGAAACAGAGCCTGCCGGCTATGTCTTGATTGCCGCCAATGAGGCGGAAAAGGCTTCGAACATCACGGTGGTGGACGTGAAGGCGGTGGGTGCCTACGGCCGACTCACTTTGGCCGGGAAGGAAGGGGATGTGAACGAGGCGGCAGCGGCTGCCATGCGGGCTGTGCAGCACATCAACGCCTAGACCCCTCCTGCTGCCTACGCAACACCGAGCAGTGATCGGAGGCCGGGTCCCATGGCTCTGGCGGCTTTTCCCCTGCTACCTAGCCGATTCTTGAGATGGGCGGACATGCGTGCGTAACTGCAACCTGCCTCGCGAACGAAGAAGACGGGGTCATAACCAGCTCCCACCCCATTGGGTTCATGGAGGATCTGCCCGTAACAGACGCCACACCCCTCAAGCCTAGTGGTGCCAAGGGGATCGGCCAGAGCCATGGCACTGACAAACCGAGCGCCCCGGTAGAACCCATCCCCCAGTTCATGCAGCAGGCGATGGATCTTCTCCGAATCACTCGGGGCATAACGGGCGGAATAGAGACCTGGCCTGCCGCCCAGAGCATCCACTTCCAACCCCGAATCATCCGCCAGGGCCCAGGTTCCGCAGAGGCGTGCAACCGTTTCCGCCTTAAGGCGGGCGTTTTCAGCGTACGTCTGGCCGGTCTCCTCAACCTCTAGATCTTTGGGTTGAGGAATCACTTGAACGCCGACCAAGGCAAGCATGTCGGCGATTTCCGAAACCTTGTGGGAGTTCCCGCTGGCGATCACAAGCCGAGGGAGAGCGATCATGGATCGGGCCTAGGAAGCGGAAGCCACAGGCATTATCCCGGCCAAGAGGGCCAGGGAAGGAAGTGAGAGTGTGGGCTAGGGAATCTCCTGCAGAGGTGGATGGGTTGGGGCAGGACGGGTTGAACATTCCACCCCCGGAAAACTCCAGGGTTCCTGCCACCGCTCAAACCCTAGGGAAAAAACCTTGATCTGGGCTCAGGCTGGTTCAACCATCAGCTGATGCTGACGCCCGCTGCCAGGAGGTCCCCTAGGTTGCTGATAGGGAAAGGGTCGCTGCGGAGGTGCTCATGCAGACAACTCTGGTGTTGCAGAACCTTCTGTCAGCGCCTGTGCTGTTTTTCGCTCTGGGGATACTGGCCGTCGTGATGGGGTCGGATCTCGAGATTCCTTCCCCCCTACCCAAGCTGTTTTCCCTCTACCTGCTGCTTGCCATTGGCTTCAAAGGAGGAGTGGAGCTCAGCCACAGCGGCCTGGGTCCCATGGTGCTGTCCACGATCGCGGCAGCCATCCTGATGTCATTGCTCGTCCCCCTTGGGAGCTTTCTGGTCCTCCGCCCCCGTTTGGGAGCGGATAACGCAGCCGCCGTGGCCGCTGCCTATGGATCCATAAGTGCAGTCACGTTCATCACGGCACAGAGCTTTTTGAGTGTTTTGAACGTTCCTTATGACGGGTTCATGGTGGCGGCCCTGGCCCTGATGGAATCCCCAGCCATTGTTGTCGGTGTTGTGATGGCCAAGCTCGCAGCCACAAATCTCGAAAAAGGGCAGGGAATTCAAGGGAATGAGCCCATCGGATGGAAGGAGGTTTTGCAGGAAGCATTCCTCAATGGCTCGGTCTTTTTGCTGATCGGAAGCCTCGTGATTGGAGCCCTTGTCGCCCAATTCAGCCCCTCCGGAATTGAACGAATGGAGCCTTTCACGGAGAAGCTTTTTTATGGCATTCTCTGCTTTTTCCTGCTCGACATGGGGTTGGTGGCTGCCCAGAGGCTGCGTGATCTGAGGCAGACAGGGCTTTTCCTTGTTGCCTTCGCCATTGCGGCACCGCTCCTGCATGCCTCGATCGGTCTGGTGATCGCCAGAGTTCTTGGGCTGCCACAGGGAGATGCCCTCCTGTTCATGGTGCTATGCGCAAGCGCGTCTTACATCGCCGTTCCTGCCGCCATGCGCATGACGGTGCCCCAGGCCAATCCGAGCTTCTACATCACCTCCGCACTAGGCCTCACCTTTCCCTTCAATGTGGTGGTAGGGATTCCGCTCTACATGACTCTAGTTCAACGCTTCATTCCTGCCAGCTGACCCTATGAAGCGCATCGATTTCTTTGTCAGCGAGCGCGAGATCGACCGACTCTGCATAGCCATCCGCAAGGCCGGGGCTCCGGGGTATTCCGTGATGAAACATGTCACCGGCTGGGGGCTGGCAGGGGAGATTTCGGAAGCCATGGATTTCAGCGGTCTTGGGGCCAATGCCCACGTGGTGGTGTTTTGCGAGGAGCCCCTGCTCGACGCCCTTCGCTCCCATGTAGATCCCCTGTTGAAGCGCTTCGGGGGTGTGGGATTTGTCTCCGATGCGGAGATCTTCTGAGCATGGCGACAGCCCACGAGCGAGGAAAGCTCCTCAAGGGTTTCTAAAGATTTGTGTCCCCAGGATAAGCGGACCTTATTGCTGCGGCTGGAAACGGTGATGGCGATTGGAGGCCTAATGGCTTGACGGAAGGTCGGGCGCAGGAGCAGGGTTGCTCTCGAACATTCCACCCCCTCCTCCAGGAGCAGGTAATGGCAAACGAAACTATGGGCATCGCCCTCGGCATGATTGAGACCCGGGGCTTGGTGCCTGCCATCGAAGCTGCAGACGCCATGACCAAAGCCGCCGAAGTGCGCCTCATCGGTCGTGAATTCGTCGGCGGCGGCTACGTCACGGTGTTGGTGCGCGGTGAAACCGGCGCCGTGAACGCCGCTGTGCGCGCTGGCGCTGATGCATGCGAACGGGTTGGCGACGGCCTTGTCGCCGCTCACATCATTGCTCGTCCCCACCGTGAAGTGGAGCCGGCCCTCAACAGCAGCTTCGGTCTGGGATCCAAGGACTGAGCATCAACGCCCTAGGCGCTGATTCCCATCCTTTTTCCACCGACCCAACCGGAGAACCTCCATGAGCAAAAAGTACGACGCTGGGGTCAAGGAGTACCGCGACACGTACTGGACTCCTGATTACGTCCCCCTCGACACCGACCTGCTGGCCTGCTTCAAGT
>JBBASA010000002.1:0-185846 GCA_040399515.1 Cyanobium sp.
AAAACATCCTGCTCAACGAGGGGCTGCGCGCCTGGATGGCTCCCGCAGATCAACCTCACGAAAAATTCGTCTTCCCTGAAGAGGTTCTGCCACGTGGAAACGCCCTTTAATCCCGGTCTTGTCTCACTCGGAGGCAAAGACATCGACTCCACCGGCTATGCCTGGTGGGCAGGAAATGCGCGACTGATCAACCTGTCGGGCCGACTGCTAGGAGCCCATGTTGCCCACGCGGGGCTCATGGTCTTCTGGGCAGGGGCAATGATGTTGTTCGAGGTGAGTCACTTCACCTTCGACAAGCCGATGTATGAACAAGGATTAATTCTTTTCCCGCACGTGGCAACACTGGGTTATGGAGTTGGTCCCGGTGGTGAAGTCACCGATCTCTATCCCTTCTTTGTAGTCGGTGTTCTCCACCTAATCAGCTCAGCAGTTCTTGGCATTGGTGGTCTCTATCACGCCCTGAGAGGCCCAGAAATTCTGGAGAACTATTCCGCCTTCTTTTCTCAAGATTGGCGCGACAAGAATCAAATGACCAACATTATTGGTTACCATCTGATTCTACTTGGAGTAGGAGCTTTACTCCTGGTCTTCAAAGCAATGTTCTTTGGTGGCGTTTACGACACATGGGCTCCTGGGGGTGGTGATGTTCGATTGATCACAAATCCGACCTTAAGCCCTGCTGTCATCTTTGGCTATTTGCTTAGAGCTCCATTCGGAGGTGAGGGGTGGATTATCGGGGTAAACTCCATGGAGGACATTATCGGTGGACACATCTGGATTGGTTTGATTTGTATTTTTGGTGGTATTTGGCACGTCATCACAAAGCCTTTTGGTTGGGTGCGGCGTGCATTCATTTGGAATGGTGAGGCTTACCTGAGCTACAGCCTAGGAGCTTTGAGCCTAATGAGCTTCATTGCATCTGCCTACATCTGGTTCAACAACACCGCATATCCATCTGAGTTCTACGGACCAACGAATGCGGAAGCATCACAAGCTCAAAGTTTTACCTTCCTTGTACGGGACCAACGACTGGGTGCAAACATTGGATCCGCAATGGGACCAACAGGCTTGGGCAAGTATCTGATGCGCTCACCGACCGGGGAAATTATTTTTGGAGGTGAAACCATGAGGTTCTGGGACTTTAGAGGGCCATGGCTTGAGCCGCTCAGAGGACCTAATGGACTGAGTCTGGACAAGCTCCAGAACGATATCCAGCCTTGGCAAGTGAGGAGAGCTGCCGAATACATGACGCATGCTCCAAATGCATCGATCAATTCGGTTGGCGGAATCATCACTGAGCCCAACTCAGTAAACTACGTCAATATTCGTCAATGGCTTGCAGCCACACAGTTCGTCCTTGCGTTCTTCTTTCTCGTAGGCCATCTCTGGCATGCGGGGAGGGCTCGCGCTGCAGCGGCTGGATTCGAGAAAGGAATTGACCGACAGGCAGAGCCAACACTTGCCATGCCTGATTTGGACTGATTCAAGTTTGGTGTAATTCAGCCCTTGTCAATGATGACAAGGGCTTTTTTGTAGGATAGGGAGATAGTTGTGGAGATGCATTGTGAGGAAAGAATCGTTCGAACGAGCATCAAGGTCGGTGACGTGCCTTCCATTTAAAAAGAGGTTTTATGAAGAAGTTGCCAAAGAAGCAATGAGCAGCAAAGACCTTTGTGCAAAGGATGACTGGGAGAAATACGTATTTGCTCCATTCGGTGAAGACCGAGCAGAAGCGCATTTTCGATGGATGATAAAGATAGGTATTCTTAGGAGAGAAGTTGATGGACAGGGCTTGACAGATAGAGTACGAGCGACACCGTTAGGAGTAACAGTAACAAATCAATGGAACAGTGAGATACCAAGAGCAGGTTTGCGAGAACGTATTCGGGAGAATTTTAGAAGACATACAATAATCTAATATTCGTGCTCAGGAAACACGACGAAGAACCTGACGCAAGAAACAACGGGACGAAGAAATGAATGACTCGTAGCTCTTGATCACATGCTTACTCCAATGAAAATCAAGGTGCTGTTTCAACAATAGTAAACGAGCTCGTCGAACTTCTTTTTGCAAGGTATGGAGGCGAAGAGTTAGATCAAGCTCACAGGCAAGTTTGTATGTGTGATTAGTCCAGAAGGAAACAGACTGAAGAGAAACGTGGGAGAAATCCTGAGGAAGGTGTTTGATAATATCAACATAGTCGTCGGCTTCGATGACTCCAGGACAATGAAAGATGTTAGTACCAGGCTCAGAAATCACATAGCATCCATTAATCGGGGCTTGCCACATGCGTCCAGAAAGAGATTTGCCACGTTGGTAAGGATACATAAGACCATAACAATGCTCTGCTTTCGAAAGAAGGTGATTTGCAGTCTTGTAGCTGAGGGAACAAGCAGATATGCCTACCTTATCCCATTTTGATCCAAAGATTTTAATTTCACCAAGACGAGACATGTGGATCAATTGTTTCTGGAACAAATCATCCTGAATAGGTTTATAGTTTCCAATATGGAGGGGTTTCGCGTATGTCTTACGAATGCTTGGCCTAGTCCAGATATCAGGAATCACTGGGAGGTAACCTGAAACATGTACGCATGTGCGGGAATCAGTGGAAAGACTAGTTGGATCTTGATTTATAGAAACAAAATAAATTAGAGAAGCAGTGGGAAAGTATATAGCATAATCAATCGAGAGTTCTTTAACATAGTCATAAACATGGACAATACCGGCATAGTCTGTAAATATCTCAGAAGGTTGGCCTCGGAGAACGACAACCAGATCAGAACTTGATAGATCAGAGTGACTGACAACCTTGTAACCGGCGAGACGATAGAAGACCTGGATATTTAGGTAAACATCATAATCAAGGTAATCAAAGGAAAAGACATTGCATTGGGGACGGGTGGAAGGAAACATGAACTATAAATCGTGAAACACCAATGTCAGAATACAGGGACAGGAATTATAAAGACAATAAGGAGGTATAACATAAAAGAAAGAACTAACCAGATAATAGATGGAGCACTAGTAAAAAGATGACTCCAACTGCAATCATTAAAGCTGGGGATAGGAGAGGAGGGTCACATGATTCAGTGACATGGTTTTTGACATCAATATGTAGAGAGCCACTGTTGACAGCAGCTGAGGAGATTGAACTTGGAAACCACGTACAAAAAATGATGAAGTTACTTGATCAAGCTGAAATAGTATCGACAGAAGATACGAGAGCATTAAGATTAGGTAGAAAGTCGAAGGAAAGAATGATGAGAGCAAATCTGAGACTCGTCGTAAGTGTAGCAAAGAAGTATCAAGGAAAAGGGCTAGACCTGCAAGATCTAATCCAGGAAGGTACGCTAGGATTAGAGAGAGCAGTTGAAAAGTTTGACCCAACAAGGGGTTATAAGTTTTCGACGTATGCATTCTGGTGGATTCGACAGAGTATGACCAGAGCTATTGCAACACAAGGACGTGCAATACGCCTACCAGTTCACCTAAGCGAAAGATTAGCAGTCATTAAAAAAGTAACACACGAGCTGTCTCACAAACTAGGGGCTATTCCAACAAGAAGAGAAATTGCCGAGGTAATGGGTACCACTATCGAAGAGATTGACTCTGTCTTAAGACAATCGCTGACAACGTCTAGCCTTGACGAACCCGTAAATGCCAACGAAGGGAAGAGTTTCCTTGGAGACTTGATAGCAGATTCACAAAAGAACGAGCCCTTAGAAGATATTGAAATCAGCATGTACAAAGAACAGCTAGGAAAATGGATAGATCAATTGAATGAACAAGAAAAACAAGTGATTACTCTTCGTTTTGGATTAGAGGATTCTAACAGAATGACTCTTACCGAAATAGGGAGACTAATGGAGATTTCAAGGGAGAGAGTTCGACAGATAGAGCTAAAGAGCCTTAGAAAGTTGAGGGGACTGACAAAGAAATTAATGATATCAGGACTAGACTAGGGAGAGTCGCTGTACAGTGAACCCAACTAAGCCCAAATAAAATCAGTTAACTCTTCAGAAGCTGGCTCAGGTGCAGATAATGCAAATTGAACAGCATCGTTAATAAGCTTATCAATATCAGATTCAATCTGCTGAATCTGATCCTGAGAAAGAAGATTTGATTGAAGCGCATGCTGCTTGAAACGCGAAATTGGATCTCTTTCAGCCCAAAACTCTTTCTCTGTAGCGGCACGAAGTTCATCTGGATCTGCAAGTGAATGACCACGGAATCGGTATGTCAAACACTCCAACAATGTTGGGCCTGCACCTTCGCGAGCGCGAGCGACTGCACGCTGGGCTGCAGCATGAACTGCAATGACATCCATTCCGTCAACTTCCTCGCCATGCATACCAAATACTTCAGCTTTACGCCAGATTTCAGGATGACTTGTTGCACGGTTGTGATCCATCCCAATAGCCCATTTATTATTTTCAACCACAAATATAATGGGCAACTTCCAAAGTTGCGCCATATTAAGGCATTCATAGAACTGACCGATGTTGCATGTGCCATCACCAAAAAACGCTGCCGTTACAGAGTTGCTACTCGGATCCGAAAGAGCGTTTTTTTTGTACAAAGAGGTAAACGCAGCACCCAGCGCGACTGGAATTCCCTCCCCGATAAAAGCAAAACCACCAAGAAGATGATGTTCCCGAGAGAAAAGATGCATCGAGCCACCGCGACCCTTGCTACATCCTGTTGATTTACCAAACAACTCACTCATCACTTCTGAAGCAGGGACTCCACAGCTCAGTGCATGAACATGATCTCGATAAGTACTACAGAACCAATCATGCTGGAGACTCATTGCTTTAATAACACCAGTAGAAATAGCTTCTTGTCCATTATATAAGTGAACAAAGCCAAACATCTTTCCACGATAATACATTTCGGCACATTTATCTTCAAATTTCCGACCTAATATCATGTCCTTCAACAAAATCTCGGCTTGAACAACACTAAGTTCACTTAATGAAGAGGGATTATATTCTATGGAGGAAGCCCTCAGAGAGTGGGAGTGCTTTGACTCCTCATGGTATGATGTTTTGGAAAGCTTAGTATCCGTTGGAGACTCTTGGTTGGTGGTAGTCGACATGGGAAGGGAATCTGCTGATGTATACCAGTTTATACCTTCATCAGTCCGATCGAAGGTAAGAAGCGAATACATTGACAATCAACATCGTTAGTATTGAAGCAAAGTAGATGAGAATTCCAATCGATCGATTCAGAATACTAGGTGTAGCAATAGGGGCAGACAGTCACATCATCTTAAATCAACTCGAAAGGAAACTAGAAAGGTGTGAGTACACTGGATTTGGCACTGAAACCATGTCCAAAAGAGAAGAGCTATTAAAGGAGGGCTGTAGCTTTTTACTTGATACATCAAAAAGAAAAGCCTACGAAGAAGAATATATTAAAAACACAGGGGAAGGAATAAATGAGGCAGGAGTTAACATACAAAGGGGATACGAGATTGCAGGATTACTTCTTCTTCTTGAAGCAGATGAACAGCGAGAGTGTTTAACACAAGCAGAAGCGATATATCATGGACAACGCATGAACATGAGCTACTTCAGCTCTGAATATAAAGAGTTGAACAGGATTATAGACTATGCAACTCTAGGACTTGCAGAGAAATTACAATCCCAAAGATACTACGAAACTGCTGCTGCTGTTCTTGAACGAAGGATCCGTAGTCAAAGTGTAGGAATGGGTGAGAAGGAAATGATCAATCTCATGAGCCATGAATTAAAGCAATTGCTACCCTTTCGTGTGCTTGACATGTTAAGCAGGGAAAATGATGATAAAAGTCATGAGAAAGGGATAAGTCTTCTGAAGACATTAGTAAATGAAAGAGGGGGGTTGGACGTAAACACAAATGGATACATGGGAAGCAATGAATTTCATGCATTCTTTCGGCAAATAAGAAACTACTTAACTGTACAAGAACAAATAGAATTATATGAGGAATGGTGTAATACGGGATCTAAAGCAGCACGATTCCTACTTTGTATCGCACTAGTTGCGCAGGGTTTTTCGCAAAGAAAACCAAGCCGAATCAACGAATCGTTGAACAGAATTCAAGGGATACGATCTGATGAATTAGAACCACTTATTGCAAACATGCACCTATTACTTGGTGATGTTGAGAATGCTAGCCGGATTTTTATGTTGTACGCTGATGATCAACTGAAAGCATGGTCAACAATAAAAACAACCGACACATTAGGGGCACTCTGTGATTGGTGTCGGGAATGGCTAAGACGTGATGTCCTGAAGGGATATAGGGATATTGACATTGGGCCTGACATAGAATCCTATTTTTCAGACAAAGATGTAATCAGATACATCGAGAAGGAAGATGATAATATGCTTAAAACAGAGAGTTCAAGTGAGACATATTCACGCTTTGATAACATCCAGGACAACAAAGATAATATAATAATAAAAGGGTTTGGTAACAAAGCTGATTTTAAGAGTCATGCAAAAAGGAAGGGAATAGATCCAAGATGGACTCACAATTCACCATGGAGAATCAACCTAGGAACCGAAAATATTTTTGCAAGGGTGTTGAGTAAAAACATAGTAGTTTTTGGAATAATAACGATAAGCTCATGTTCCTTATGGGTATTTACAAAGCTAAATGAGAGAGCTAGTGAAAAGAAGGAGTCCCCTCCTCAAGTATTAGTGAATAAAGCAAAGGATACTGACGAAAGCCAAGAAGGTATATCAGAAACATTAAAGCAGGTGCTGAGCAAATGGCACAGAGTCAAAGTGAAATCTCTCATCGAGAACAAAGTTCCTACAAACGCAAAGATGGTGGCAACCCCTGAACTATTGAGTAGACTAAACAATGAAATAAATGAAAATATCAAAAGAAGACAGAGGAAGACGATAAGAGTTGAGATAGAGGATATATCAATTAAGAACAAGACTCCTAAAAGAATAAAGGTTGAAGCCAAGTTAAATTACGAAGATGAAACAACGAATAGCCGTGGAGATATTGTAGCCAAAACAAATCAACATACATTCACTAGGGTTTATAGCTTCTTGTGGGACGGTGGTAAATGGGTCATTGACGAATAGAAGGATCCCTAGATAGGATAAAAGAAATCGAGATTATGGTGACCAATGTTTGATGACCTCTCCGGAAAATTCGAAGACGCTCTTAAATCATTAAGAGGACAAGATAAGATTACAGAAACAAATATTGGACCAGCTCTAAAAGAAGTCAGAAAAGCATTGATTAGTGCAGATGTAAATCTAAGTGTTGTAGACGAGTTTTTAAGAGATGTAAAAAACGAAGCTGTGGGAGCAGAAGTAGTAAGAGGAATAAATCCAGAACAGAAACTCATTGATATTGTCCACAAAAAACTTACGAATGTGATGGGAGAAAATAATGAACCTCTAAGCGAATCAGAACAAGGACCCACTACTATCATGTTGGTTGGTCTTCAAGGAGCAGGAAAAACAACTGGAACAGCAAAGTTAGGTCTATATCTTAAAGGTAAAGGAAGAAAAGTTTTGATGATTGGGGCCGATACTTTTAGACCGGCAGCTAAAGAGCAATTAAAGACATTAGGATCGCAGATTAGGATTGATGTATATACGGGCAATGCAAATGCAACGAGCAGCGAGATAGTCGAAGAGGGAATTAGGAAAGGGAGAGAGGATGGTTACGATAACATTATCATTGATACTGCAGGGCGGTTGTATATCGATAAAGAAATGATGAAAGAAGTTGCTGAGATGAAGAAAAAGATCGACCCAAACGAAACACTTCTTGTAGTTGACGCAATGATAGGACAAGAAGCTGCAGAGTTAACAAGGGTATTTAATGAAAAGGTAGGAATAACTGGTGCAATTCTGACAAAGATGGATGGGGATTCGAGAGGAGGAGCAGCCTTATCAATCAAAAGAGTTAGCGGAAAACCAATTAAGCTAATTGGAACAGGTGAAAAAGTTGAAGCACTAGAACCATTCTATCCAGAAAGAGTTGCCGGAAGGATTCTCGGAATGGGGGACATCCTAAGTCTGGTTGATAAAGCACAAAAGGAAGTAGAGATTAATGATGTGTTGAATATACAGAAGAAATTCCAGGAAGCGTCGTTTGATTTCACAGATTTCTTACAGCAGTTGAAGCTAATTAGTCGTATGGGTTCAATTGGTGGACTTATAAAATTGATACCCGGTATGAATAAGATTGACGATAATACTCTAAAAACGGGAGAAATACAGCTTAAACGATTTCAATCGATGATTGGTTCAATGACAAATGACGAAAAAAAGGAACCGGAACTCTTAGTTAAGAGTGCAAAAAGGCGCAAGAGAATAGCAATAGGTTCTGGTTTTGAGGCGCATGAAGTTGATAAGATGGTCACTGATTTTGTACGCATGAGAAAAATGATGCAAGGGATATCCAAGGGTAATATGAGCGGTATGATGGATATGATGCGAAATCCAAATGACTCTGTACGTAAAACAAGCAACGCAACGAAGTCTAAACAAAAAGAGAGAGATGGCTTAACAGAAAGTAAAGCAATCAAAAAGAAAAAAGGATTTTTTAACCTTTGAATAAGGGATAAACATGGCGGATGTCAAGCAGTAGTCATGTTTCTAAAGGGGGATGCCTATGATGTATACTGTTTTTTTGCTTAAAGACCAATGATCAAGCTGAGACTCAAGCGGTTTGGAAAGAAGAAGCAAAGCAGTTTCCGAATTGTGGCTGTGAACAGTACAAGCAGGAGAAACGGTGAACCTCTTGAAGAACTTGGTTTCTATAACCCAAGAACTAAAGAGAGTAAGATTGATGCAGAACAAATACGACTTAGAATAAATACAGGTGCACAGCCTACAGAGACTGTAAACAGTTTATTAAAGAAAGCGGGAATCATTTAGATTGGATTCTAGAGAATAATCATTTGGATTGAATGTTCCTAATAGCTTGCATTTTGGGTTTAATTGCTTGACAACGGGTAGAACTTCGCTTATCTTCATCATGTTTGGACACTTGAGTAATTCAAAGGGATGCAAAAGAAAGCTCTGATTACCGGTATAACCGGACAGGATGGTTCTTATCTCGCTGAATTTCTGCTAGAGAAGGATTACATCGTACATGGGATCAAGCGAAGATCAAGTAGTTTTAATACAGACAGGATTGACCATATTTACCAAGATCCCCATGATAAGAATTCACGATTCATATTGCATTATGGTGACTTAACAGATTCAACAAACATTATTAGGATAATACAAGATGTTCAGCCAGATGAGATATATAACCTGGCCGCGCAAAGTCATGTAGCTGTTAGCTTTGAATGCCCCGAATACACTGCAAATTGTGATGCTTTAGGAACACTAAGGATTCTAGAAGCTATTCGTATTTTAGGGTTAATAGGTAAGACAAAGATATATCAAGCATCTACGTCAGAACTTTACGGCCTTGTTCAAGAAATTCCACAAAAAGAAAGTACTCCTTTTTATCCAAGAAGCCCGTATGGAGTAGCCAAACTATACGGTTACTGGATAACGGTAAACTACAGAGAGAGTTACAATATGTATGCCTGTAATGGAATTTTATTTAACCATGAGAGTCCAAGAAGAGGGGAGACATTTGTAACGAGGAAAATCACCCGAGGCTTGGCAAGAATTGATGCAAACCTGGATGAGTGCTTATATATGGGAAATTTAGATTCTTTAAGAGACTGGGGACATGCCAAAGATTACGTTGAGATGCAATGGTTGATGTTGCAACAGGAAAGACCTGAGGATTTTGTGATTGCTACAGGCCGACAAGCGTCTGTAAGATCATTTATTGAGACAACAGCGCAAGAACTAGGTTGGGGAGGAATTGAATGGATCGGAAAGGGCATAGAAGAAATAGGGCAAAGAAAAGACAATGCGGAAACAGTGGTGAGGATTGATCCGCGGTATTTCAGGCCCTCAGAAGTTGAGACCTTGCTAGGTGACCCAACGAAAGCACATCAAAAACTCGGGTGGAAGCCAAAGACAGATCTCAAAGAGCTGATTAGAGAGATGGTGGTCACTGATAGGGAGAATGCTACAAAGGAAGCCATTCTGAGAAGAGAAGGATTTAATGTTGTAGGTGCAGTAGAGCACCCGCCTACATCCATAAAGATTTAGAGGTGTCAATGGTTGATTGATGTGGTAAAGTTTATTTGCAATTAAGGAATTCAAAACAACTCTTTGAGATGACAAGATCTGAAGTCACAATTATTGGATACTGTAATAAAACGCCTACAGAGTTGAGTGCATTGCTTAAAGATGGAAAAGCCAATCAACTATTACGCCTAAAAGGAGAATACACACTAATATTCGTGAATGACGAGGTCGTAACAATAATAACGTCATATGTTGGTGCTATGCAATATTGCTACTATTACGATGGTGAGGTTTTTAGTCATGGGAAAACAATTCTTGAAATAATTAAACAAGTTAGATTAGAATGGAAGTGGGATTGGGAGTCAGTTGGAGATCTGTGTGAGTTAGAGAACTTAACGGAGAACAGGACACTACATAAGTATATAAAGAAAGTACCACCAGGTTCCATCATTAGGTATGATAGAAAACTAACAATACATAGCTCAAAGTATATAGACACTTTCAAGACTCTTGATATAGGAGATGCAGTAGAAGCAGTAGATATTTTCAACGAAGAAACATCTTATTGGGCATCAAGAAAACCATATCTATCACTATCCGGTGGCTTTGACTCCAGGACAATTCTAAGTTCAATGTTAACGCAGGACATTTATCCGACATTGGTGACGTTAGGAAATGAGGAATCATCAGATATAAGAGTCTCTAAAGAAATATCCAAAGAATTCGGTTTGGAACACATCGTAGTGAAGCTTGAGCTTGACGAACTCTTAGAAAATGGTGTACACATTGCAAGAATAACAAATGGTTCAAAACCTGCGTGTCATTGGCATACTTACCTCTATCCACGCAAAGCACAAGTACCTAAGAATGAAAGTTTTTACGTAGGTACCCTTGGCGAGTTTGCACGTAGCTATTATTTCGATAAGGGTATCGCTGGCATTATGCTTGATATGTACGGTGTTACTGGGCAAGAAATTTTTTGGAATTCAAAGTTAAAGAGGCATCGAACATTTAAGGATACAGAGCTAAGTCTACTTTCCCCAGACTTTGCAAAGGAACTACAGGAAGATGGTCATGAATACAGATCGAAGCGCAATGCCAAGTTATCAGATGGAGGTGTTCTTACAGGGGGGTGTAGATACTATTTAGAACAGAGGGTGCCTAACTTCTACGCGAATGGAATCACAATGTACAACGATACAACTCAGTGGAGATCACCATTCCATAATTTAGAGTGGTTAAAAATGATCTGGAACTTATCTGATTATTGGAAACTGGGATCAAACTGGCATAGGCTGGCAATTAAGAGAAACTTTCCAAAACTTCTAGATTTTTCTGAAGAGAAAGGGTTTGCACATGGAAGAATGTTAGGCAAAGCACCTCCTTTCTACTGGCTATCGGTAATGCAGCGCATGAAATATAAGAGCTATGATTTGAGTGATGAATGGTACAGAGACAACAAGATACGAGAGTTTATTTTAGATAGTAGGGATACTCTGGCTGATCTTTGTGAACCACTATTGGTAGAAAGAGTTTTAGATGCCCATCTAGGTGGTGAGAATAGAGTAAGAGCTATTTCTTTCTTTTTAACCATGATTTATTTTAAAAAGGCATTGAGAAATGGATGACAATACAGAAAACGGTATGTACGGATGGAATAATGACCAGTTGGATACTACCGACAGAGAAGAATCAAGCAATCAAAGAATAAGTATAGTAGTTCCAACATTGAATCATGGCGATACGATAGAACAGACACTAGTATCAATTATCAGGCAAAGAGATAATAACTATGAGATTATTGTAATGGATGGTGGAAGTTCTGATAATACAAACAGAATAATAGACAAATACAAAGACTATATTACATATTATGAAAGCAAGGAAGACAATGGTCAGTCTGATGCAATAAATAGAGGATTTCAGATTGCAAATGGCGATATATATGCTTGGATCAACTCAGATGATTATTATTTACCAAATGCATTTCAGTTGGTAAGAAAGGCTTTTTCAGAAGACAAGGAGATTGATATAATAATTGGATCAGGTGATGTAGTAACAAAAGATTGTCAGTTCTTGAAGCATATAAAGGGTTTAGAGATGAAGCGAGATAGTCTCCTGGCTTGGCACAATGATCAATGGATAATGCAACAATGTTGCTTCTGGACAGCAGAGATATGGAGAAAGAGCGGTGGGGTGGACGAAGATCTGCATCTTTTAATGGACTATGATCTGTGGCTAAGATTTTCGTCAATGGGAAAGAGTAAAGCAATAAGTGATAGAATTGCAATTATGAGGTTTTATAAGGAAGCTAAGACTATTGCTTTAAGGGGTAAGATGAAGGAAGAAGAAGCTTACGTCTATGCTAAGAATAGAGCTTTTCCGGAGTTAAGAAACATAGTAAGAGAATTAAGTTTAAGGAATGAGGAACTAAGCTCTACAGTAGAGAAGTATGAAGGTCATCTTATGAATAAGGTCCTGAGAAAGATTGGGATGATGAAATGAAGAAGAAAGCTGCCCATTTTCTGCTAATCCCAGAACTGATTAATTCACCTCCTAATTGTGCGATAATAAACGCATATATCCAGAATAATTATGTTGTAGATATTTTTACACCAGGGAGTACGCCTGGGAATACGATCTATGGAGATTCGATAAGAGTATTTAGGGTTGAGTATTCTTGGGTATGGATTATAAGGAATATACTTCAGACTAGATGGTTATCATATGATATTATTTCAGGTACGAGTGAAGATCCGTTAGGAGTTGTCGGTCTCATATGCAGTATATATAGAAAGAAGGGGATATGCTTAGTAGATGAAATAAAGTCAGGGAGCTATAGGGGTGATAGGTCTGAGTTATGGAAAAGAATGTGCATAAACGGAATAAGAAATAGTAGGTTTAGCATTGTAAATGATGGTAGTAGGGTAGACCTTTTGCGTGAGTATGCCGATTTAGAAACTAATAAAGAAATATTAGTATATCCAGGTTGCTTCTATCAGAGGCCAGAAATAAGCAGCATCAAAAGAATAGAGTACCGAAAAAGCTGGGGATTTAGCTCTAGTGATTTTATAATTGGTTCCTCCGGAGGTTTTAATATGACAGCAGGAGCTGACTGGCTACTGAGATATATAAAGGAGAATGAAGATATACGATCTGTGATACAACCATTAGGTGTCACTCCCTTGTCGATGTTTCTGTTAAGAAATTTAGATTTTAGTGATAGGATATACATACAGGATAAAAGAATGGATTGGAATGAAGCTTGGGAAAGTGCACAGGGTTTAGATGTTGGTATTTGTATCTACATGAATCAGGCGCCACAGTTTCAGAACATGGGAATTAGTTCTAATAGGCTATGTATGTTCTTAGCAATGGGTGTGCCAGTGATTGCATCAAAACAAAAAAGCTTTGAGTTTCTTGAAGCATATGATTGTGGTGTACTCGTAGAAGACTACAAGGATTTTGAAAACTCAGTAGGATATATCAAGGATAAATGGAGTGTTATGAGGGAGAATTGCGAAAAGTGCTTTAACGAATACATAAACCCAAATGAGCGCTATGGAACACTTTCACATCGAATAGGAGAATTAAGATCAGGGAAATGAGTCAAGATTACAAGAGAGGAGAGGCAAGTTACATCCTCGACACATGCATCTATCACAAAAAAGAGGAAGAGCATAAGTGTTCACCGATGAACTATACTACTTAAAAAGAAAGGTGTAGTTGATGAAACTTTTGTTTATAGCTCCATCAGCATACTTACTTGGAGGGGTTCAGGATTGGCTCTACTCAACAGTTATTGGATTACGCAAAAAAGGACATGATGTTGAGGTGGGAGTACCACACGGACATTTTCATAATGGAAAGAGGTTTAACAGTCATTTTCAGGGAATAAGTGCTTCTTTCTTCACAAATACTACAGGCACAAACGAAGGTCGTATTAGGAGTTTAACAAGATTTCTAGAGGATAGAGATCCAGACATGATAGTTGGGGTAAATATTGGAAACTTATTTGAGACAATTCTTCGACTAAATAATTTTCAACATGCAAGATTTACAATGACACTTCATGCGATAGAAACAAATTACTTCTATGATCTCAAGAAATATAGGTCTGTCATTGATGGAGTAATAACTACAAATAGGTTATCAGAGGTAATGGCAAAGAAAATAAGTAACATTGAATTAGATAGAGTATTTTACGCGCCTTACGGGATAGATCAGAAACAATATAGTTATAACACGAAACTGGATACAGTTATTACAAGAATTGCCTGGGTCGGGAGACTTGATGAGAAACAGAAAAGAGTAGGTGATTTAGTAGATATTTTAAGTTGCCTTGATAGGATAGGGGTAAAGTATGAATTATCAATTGCAGGAGATGGTCCTGCAAAAGATGACGTACTGAGGAACTTATCACACGGGTTAAGCAATGGGAAAGTAAAGTTCTATGGGATGATCAATAAGGAGAGGTTACCAGGTTTTTATAGAGCAAATGATATCCTGCTAATTACATCTGAGTGGGAGACAGGTCCAATTGTTGCGTGGGAAGCTATAAGTGCAGGTTTAGTTATAGTTAGTTCTAAATATATTGGTTTAAAAGCAGAACAGACATTGATAGATAACGAGTCAGCATTACTATTTGATATTGGGGACGCCGAGGGTGCTGCTAAATGTATTGCAGCTCTATCAAATAAAAGTATAGGTAGAAGACTTCAGGCGAATGCAAAACAAGTTGTAGATCTCAAATACTCCAATGATGCATCACTAGATGCTTGGGAAAGGGCATTTGAGCAAATCATGAGTATGGGAAAAAAGATAGATACTAAAAATATGAATCATATGATGGACACCAATCATACTGGTAGACTGGAAAGGTATCTAGGGATAGAGCGCAGTGAAACCATCCGATCCATCTTGCCGAAAAGATTGGCAAGGGACGCTGGGAGCGAATGGCCACATTCCTTACAAGGCATCAATGATCAAAGCTGGATTTTAGAGTATGCAAAAGAGATTGAGGAAAGTCAGTAAGTCATGGAGCGTATTGATACAGGACTGGCTAAAGTATGAGATAAGTAGAGATAAATTAAGATACTTGCGAATAAGAAATAGGATGGAGAAACTGTCAGTTGGTCCTATGTCAAATAGTCATGTTTGCCTTTGGCCCTATACATCCAGACTTAAGGTTGCAGAGGAATGGCCACATATTGGAAACTGTATATTAAGGAGAGTGATTAGAGATAATGAATTTAGGTTTGCAGAACATAGAGACACAAGTGATGCTAAGGATATAAGCATCATAATAGGTCATCGTGGGCTAGAACGATTAGATTTGTTGTTGGCAACATTAAAGTCCTTGGCGGCTCAGAAAGAAGTAGGAATTGAATGTATAGTAGTAGAGCAAGATAGCAGCAACAAAATACAGAGTTACCTACCAAAATGGGTAAGATATATCTTTCAGAAAACGGAAGGAGGTAAAGAGAACTATAATAGATCAGCTGCATTTAATTTTGGAGCCAGAAATGCTCAAGGGAGGGTATTAATATTGCATGACAATGACATGATTGTTCCAACAAGTTATTGCTACGATATTCTGCAATTGACGAAAGAGAGTTATCAGGCTTTAAATACAAAGCGATTTGTATTCTACCTTAGTGAACAAGATACAAAGAAAGCACTGTCTTCACTGGTAAGTATAAAATCATCTGTACCATTGTATATTGTTCAAAACTTAGAAGCAGGAGGAAGTATGGCCATAACTAGGGAGGCGTACTTCGAAATTGGAGGTATGGACGAGAATTTTGTTGGCTGGGGAGGAGAGGATAATGAGTTTTGGAGACGATGCTCCCACCTAAAGCGGTGGATATGGGGCTTTTCTCCAATCATTCACTTATGGCATGAAAGCCAACCCTTAAAAAAGGATACAAGAAATGAAAATATAGAGCGAGCTAAGATACTAGAGCAGGTGACTATTCAAGAGAGAATCAGAATACTAAGAGAACAGAATCAGTTCACTGTAAGTAAGACGAATGGTGGATAGAATAGTGAAAGAAGGATTCGTTTCTATCATCATTCCTGTGTATAATCGTCCAGATTTAGTGAGTCAGGCGATAATGTGCTGCTTACTCCAGTCGTACGAGAATATTGAGATTATAATTGTGGACGATGGGTCAACTGATGAAACACCTCTTGTATTGGAGGAGTTAAAGAAAAAATGGGAGAGAAGCTTAGTAATACACAGACAAGTGAATACTGGTCCTGGTGCAGCAAGACAAAGCGGCACGGAGATGTCGGGAGGGGAATTTATTCAATATTTAGATAGTGATGACTTACTGTTAGAAGAAAAGTTGAGACTGCAAGTAAGGAGGCTGAGAGAAATAACCGGCAGTGAGATTTGCTATATGATAAGCTATCAGACTGATTATGCTTATAATCCGCCACTAATGATGGGGCCGATGAGATCATCTGGTAGAAGGAAAGGTAGTTTATTTCCACAGCTATTAAATGATAGATGGTGGACAACTAGCAGCCCATTATATCGAAGAAGCTTAATAGAAAGGATGGATTCCTGGTCGTCGCTTAAGAATGAGGAGGACTGGGTATTTGATGCACGTGCAGGCTCATTACAAGCGAAGGTGTGTTGGGTGGAGCAGGAAGGCTCAATCAGACGGATCAACATAAGTAAAGATCACCTAAGCCACGGTGGGTACATAGATAAGGAGAAACTAAGGGATAGGATCTATGCTAAAGCACTTATCTACTCTTGTGCTAAACAATATGGATTAAGATCTCGAGATAAGGAAATGAAATCCTTCTCGCGAGAATGTTTCTTTTTGGCAAGGCAGACGGCTATATCTGGGATGAATGAAGAAACTGAAAGCATCTTTAAGATTGCGAAGCAGTCAGCAGGAGTGTTATCCGCGTTAAAACCAAGTTTTATTTTTTTTCAATTAATGGGACAGTTACTTGGCTGGAATAATAGTGCCAGAATATTAAGAAGGTTAAAGGGTAAGATGTAATAGAAAATGAATTTAGAAATGTCATTACCAACAGTTTCTGTAGTAATGGGTGTAAAGAACGCAGCAGATAGAATTAAAGAAACAATAGACTCTGTTTTGAGTCAGAAAAAGGTTGATCTTGAATTTATCATTATTAATGATGGCTCTACAGATGGAACCGAAGAGATTATACAGGAATACGCTAAAAAGGACCATAGAATCAAGCTGTTTTCTCGAAAAAATAAAGGGCTTACTATTTCACTGATTGAGGGGTGTGAAATCGCAAAAGGAGAGTTTATTGCAAGACAAGATGCGAATGATGTTTCACTCGCAGGAAGATTTGAAGCTCAGGTCGAAGCATTAAGGGACCACCAAGACGTTAGCTTTTGTTCAACATTTGTGAGGCATGTAACAAAAGAAGGAATTGGGGCATTAATTACTGCACAAGAAGGAATAATCCACGGATCAGTAATGATGCGCAAGACGGCATATATACATGCTGGTGGGTACAGGAAACAGTTTTATTATGCTCAGGACATTGATTTATGGAGCCGGTTGCTAGAATATGGCAAGCACATTGCAATACCAAGAGTATATTATGAAGGACTGCTTTTTACGAACTCAATTAGTGGAACAAAGAGTAAGGAACAGAGAAAGTTTCTCGACATTATCAAAAAAGCTTCTGATGCAAGAAATGCTAAAAGAGATGAAAGTAGTTGGCTAGTTAAAGCAGATATACTGTCCAAGGAATGTAAGAATACAAAGGTAAATCCTTCAACATATGCGAATGGTGCTTACTTTATCGGTTCGTGCTTAGTTGAACATAATCCTTCTCTAGCAAAACGATATTTTCAGGAAGCTATTGAACTCAATCATTCACATTTACGATCTCGCTTAAGACTAGCCAGGTTAAAATGATTATTACAGATTTATCATCTTCAGAATCACAGAGATTGTTCTTCTCCGTGAAAGACGGGGGCAAGCTTTCTGTTAACTTACTTGGTTATGAAATCCTATTACGATGAGAGTCCTTCATATTATTCCTTCTATCAGTCCATTACGAGGTGGACCAAGTCAAGCCGTTATCGAAATGGTAAAAGCCCTACGTAGTGAAGGTGTAGATGCATGCATTGTGACAACGCAAGACAATGGAATCTACAGGAATCCAGAATTAACAACTGGGAAATGGATTCTTTATGAAGATGTACCAGTCCTATTGCATTCCTGCATAGATTCAAAAATGCGTGCTATTCGAGAATATCTTATATCGCCGTCATTCACATACTGGCTAATCAAGAATATAGATCAATATGATCTCATTCATTTCCATGCCATTTTTTCATTTCCATCAACAATCGGAATGGCCATCGCAAGAATAAAAGAAGTACCCTATATTGTGCGAACAATTGGACAGCTTAGTCATTGGGGCTTAAAACAAGGGTTTCTAAGAAAGAAATTCATGATAAAACTGATCGAGGGTGGTAATCTTAAGCATGCACGCGCTATTCATGTAACAAGTGACTATGAACGCAGAGATTTAGAGTCACTAGGTTTAGATTCAGATAGTTTTGTATTAGGTTTAGGGGTTAACCTATCTCAACCAAGCACTCACTCTTGCCGAATCAATAAGAACGTATCGTTTCTATTTTTATCTCGCATTCATCAAAAGAAACAAATTGAGCTTTTATTTCAAGCTTTAAGTATCTTGAAGTTCAATTTGCATGAGGAGAATTGGGAGTTATCAATAGCAGGGTCCGGGGAGGAGAATTACATAAAGAAGTTGAAAAAAGAAGCAGAGGTTCTCGATATTAGTGAACATCTTTTTTGGCATGGACATGTTTCCGGATCAGAAAAACAAGACTTGTTTAAGAACTCTGACTGGTTTGTGCTAACATCTGCAAGTGAAAATTTTGGAATCTCAGTCGTCGAAGCGATGGCAGCTTCAATTCCTGTCATCATTACTGAGAGTGTGGGTATCTCCGACAAAGTACTGAAATACTCAGCTGGTTATATTTGCCAAGAAAAGCCTGAAGAGATAGCAAAGGTATTGAGAAAAGCCACCGAGCGCTTTAAGATTGACGAGATGAGCAAAGCAGCTCGGCAGTTAGTAGAAGAAAATTATTCATGGGCATACATAGGTAAATCACTTAGCAAACTCTACTCAGACCTCTCCTAATCATTGACTAATTAAGATGATTCTATTCGCCATTCTTTTGATCGCAACAGCGGTATTAGTTAGTACAGAGTATGGATGGAGAGGAGCTCTTTTCTATACAGTAGCCGTTGGTTTCATACAGGATCCAATCCGAAAGATCGCTGAGGGATCGACTTATTACGGAGGTCTTGCTTTTGCTTGTTTCCTCATTACCTTTATAGCATTGAAGAATGTAAATCGCTTTTGGTATGCCACATATTTATTTTGGACAAATCAGAAACTTATCACATATTTGCCAATATTCTACTACTTGATTGGATTTCAAGCTCTTAACTCATTCCTAAGAATAGGTGATATTAGATTAAGCGTCGTTGGAATGTTATTTTATATATTACCACTACTTGCACTTTGGGTGGGTTTTCATATTGGGAAAAATCAACTCTTACTAAGAGAATTCTTAACTGTATACGTTGTTTTTTGCGCAGTTTGCGCAATTACTGTTTTACTAGATGCTCAAGGTGTACAAAATCCACTTTTTAATGAAGTTGGACAAGGTCTGCTTATTACAGGTTTGGGCGAAGGAGGAACGGCAGTTCAGGGTAGTTCTGGCCTTTGGAGAACATCGGAAATTGCAGGTTGGCATCTTGCGGCAGGCGCTTGTTTTTCATTCATATTAGGAATGACATCTAAAAATAGCTTTCATCAGAATATTTGGTTTTTCTTGACAATAGGCTTGACATTTTTGACAAATACTACCGGGCGAAGAAAAGCTTTGGGAATTGTCATTGTGTTTATTTCACTCTTTTTACTTTATTATTCTTTTTCGTCCCAAAAGAATAACGTTTTTAGGATAGTCAGCAGCATTTTCCTAGTGATTATAATTTCATTGAGCTCTTATGGACTTATTTTCAATGATTCGACGCAACAGAGTCTGGATAGGTATGAAGAAAGAACTGCCGGATTTACATTAGATGAATCACAAAGTAGGCTTAATTCAGGAATCCAGAGATTGATGAGGGGAATACAAATTGCTGGTCCCTTTGGATTTGGAGTTGGTGCAGGAAGTAATACTGGTGATACGGGTATAGACACATCATCTTTAGGTCAACGAAGTCTTGGGTATGTAACAGAGGGTGGAGGAGGTAGAATTGTCGCTGAGCTTGGTTATATCGGTGCCCTGTTTTTCCTATACATTATATTTCAACTTAGTCTATTATACTACAGAAATTTTAAACTAGGGCTGATTGGAGTACCGTCTGATCAATTTAACATACTTGTTGGCTTGTTATTGTTTGTGATTGCTAACGCCGTCTCTTTTTTCCAAGCAGCACAATTGTATAGCGATTTATTTGTTTTGATTATCATCGGTATCTCGTTTGGAACCTTTTTGGCTGTTCCTATACTTGCATCACAATTTAATAGATCGAAAAGCTCCCTAAGCAGATAATGGATAAACAAATATCTTGTTTAGTAATATCGTTTAATGAAGAGTCGAATATATTTCGTTTATTAGAATCTTTAAAGGCATTCACTGATGTCTTAATCATTGACAGTGGGAGTCGCGATAAAACCGTTGAAATCATCTCTAGGTATAAGAATGCTAGGTTAGTTTATAGAGAGTTTGATACATTTGCAAACCAATGCAACTTTGGTCTTGATCTACTAGAGAGGGAGTGGGTTCTGAGTCTAGATGCTGATTACATTGTTTCCAAGGAACTGGAGAACGAGATAAGTTTTATGTTGGTAGATCATTCTTCTCGAGTTGCTTTACTTGATGCATACTACATACCTTTTAGATATTGCATCAATGGTAAGCCTATAAGATCGGGTCTCTTACCACCCAGAATTTGCCTATATCGAAGAAAACTTGCGAAATATGTTGACGTAGGTCATGCACACAAAGTCTGTATTCAAGGCACTGTAGGAAGAGTTAAGTCATGTTTGTACCATGACGATAGGAAATCATCATGGATATGGCTTAAGAACCAAAAACGCTACCAGTCAATCGAAGCAAGCATGCTCATGAATACTCCAACATCACGTTTGCCAGCTCAGGATAAATTGAGGAAGCATACATTCTTGGCTCCCTTTATTGTTTTTTTTATCTGTATGATTTTGAGGGGTGGTATATTAGATGGGAAAGAAGGATTAATCTACGCTTTCCAGCGGCTAGTAGCAGAGAGTCTACTGTTCCTTGAACTGCACATTGAAAATGGTCACTTGCAGGAATAGATGGGTCAGTTCCTGATTCAGCCCTGACAGGCTGTGTAGGAGAGAGTAGGTCTTATAATTGGCTTTGATGAAAGATTCTAAAATCCATGCCTTCAGTGCTCATCACAGGTGGTGCAGGTTTTATCGGCGTGAACACGGCTGTACATTTCCTAGGGGCCGGCTGGAAGGTTATGGTTTTGGATAACTTATCGCGTAAAGGTACGGAAAAGAATCTGCACTGGCTTCAGAGTAGACATCCAGATGTTCCCTTCTATCAGGTAGACATACGTGATAGTGAGAAGTTATCTTCCGTAGTTCAGACTACACGTCCAGATATGATAATACACCTTGCGGCACAAGTAGCGGTTACCACCTCTTACATAGAACCTAGGGAAGATTTTGAAATAAATGCGTTGGGAAGTTTTAATGTCATGGAGTCTGTCAGATTGTTCTCGCCTGAGACATTTGTGTTGTATGCCTCAACCAACAAAGTCTATGGAGGAATGGAATCTATCCCAGTAGTTCTAGGTGAAAAGGGTTATAAGTTCGCGATGCTTCCAAATGGGGTAAGCGAAGATCAAGCACTTGATTTTCATTCTCCATACGGATGTTCAAAGGGTGTGGCTGATCAATACACGATTGATTATGCAAGGATTTACGGATTAAGTACATGTTCTTTCCGTCAGTCGTGTATATATGGAATTCGCCAATTCGGTATCGAGGATCAAGGTTGGGTTGCCTGGTTTAGCATTGCATCGATGTTGGGGAAGAAGATCACTCTATACGGAGATGGATGGCAAACTCGAGATGTATTAAACGTTCAGGATTTAGCTCTGGCTTATAATGCAGCATGGGTAAACAGAGATCGAATTAGTGGTCATGCTTTTAACATTGGCGGTGGTCCTAAAAATACACTTTGTTTACGCGATCTCCTTTCATTGCTTGAACATGAATTAAACATCACTATTTCTCCAGAATATGGAGAATCTAGGCCAGGTGATCAGCCAGTTTTTATTTGTGATGTCTCTAAAGCAAAGGAGCTTCTAGATTGGGAGCCAAAAGTTAATGTAGAAAGAGGAGTTAAGGAGCTAATCCAATGGGTCAGCGAGAATAGGGAGTTATTTTTAGACACAGTTGCATGAATCAGTGTCATAGACCGTCAGGTCAGTTAAAGGCTCTTATTAGTACCATCGAACCAATCGATGGTGGAGTGCCATCAATGACTAAATGGTTGTGTACAATGCTTGAAGAACAAAATATTTCACCAACTTTGGCATGGTACGCCCCTTGGCGAAACTATCCCAAACTGTCTGTTCCTATCTCTAGAACAGGTAGACGTAGCCCAGGAGAGATAAAGGGAAAGGCACTAAATAATTATCCAAGTTATGGATTTGGAGCTTGGTATCCAGAATTTGAGTTCACCCATTATCTTCCAAGTGAAGCATGGAAGAAATTAGTCAGAAAGAATCAATTGCATTTTGTTGTATCAGGAAATACCTTGGCTGCGACTCCTTATATCTATTTAAATGTGCCCTTTATTTCGTGGATTGCGACTCCGTGGGAGGCTGATCGTAAAAACAGAATCCTTACGTTTAGCAAAAAGAGAAGGTTGCTAGATTCGATGATAAATAGACCCATTTTAAAACATCTTGAAAACAAGATTCTTAGTAGTCCACTGGGAACAGTACTTGCGTTAAGTAACTATACATCCAAACAAATTCAGCTGATATCTAAACGTGAAGTGAGTGACGTCATGCTAATGCCTGTAGATACGGTGATATTTACTCGAGATCCCTCGAGAACAATTAAATGGAGGATAGGGTTTTCCGGGAGATATAGTGATCCAAGAAAGAATATAGATCTTTTGCTTAAAGGAGCGAAAATAGCTTTAGGCAAAGGATGTAATCTAGAAATTGTATTGGTTGGCGACAAAGATTCCAGGATTATTGAAGAGAAGTTGAAGAGCTATGGATTGAGTTCCTATGTTAGTTGCTATCAACATATGAATCCGCCAGAGTTATCTTCTATGCTTCAGACTCTTGACATTTTTGTTATTCCGTCGCATCAAGAAGGGCTCTGCATTTCAGCACTAGAGGCTATGGCTTGTGGAGTTCCAGTAATCAGCACCCGCTGCGGAGGTCCTGAGGAGTATGTCATACCTTTAGAAACTGGTTTGCTCGTGGATTCTCGCCCTGAATCACTAGCCTCCGCCATATTGCAACTATGTTCTGACCGCGAATTGCGATCTCAGATGTCAGAAAGATGCCGGAAATGGATTGAGAAGAATGCCTCAAAAGATTCATCCCGGATAATTTTCAACCAGCACTTATATAGTTTAGCCAAAAGAAATCGACTTGATCATTTACTTGGGTGCGATACGCTATGATCATAGTATAATACTGTAGGATGTTCGCGTTACAAATGATTCCTTAGAGCACCATCAAGCCATGACTTTTATTTTAGGGATTAATGCTTTTCACGCTGATGCTTCAGCAGCCTTGATTAAAGACGGGAATATTATTGGAGCAGTTGAAGAAGAGCGGTTTAGAAGAATTAAACATTGGGCTGGATTTCCTAGCCAAGCAATTAAATGGTGTTTGGATGAAGCAAACATTAAACTTGGTGATGTAGATCATATTTCAATTAACACTCAGCCGAACGCTCATAAACTAAGGCGTTTGCTATATGTGATAAAAACGTTGCCGGATCCACGTTTTTTAGCAAAAAGATGGAAGAATAAGCAAGAAAGGAATGATCTTCAACAACAGTTAACACTTTCGTTTCCAGAAGAAACCATCAATGCACAATTGCATTTTATTGAACACCATCGTTCACATTTGGCATCTGCATTTTACGCATCACCTTTTTTCGAATCCTCATTAATATCTATTGATGGGTTTGGTGATTTCGCAAGTTCTGCATGGGGCTATGGCGGCAATACACATATCAGAGTCGATGGGCATGTGTTTTTCCCTCATTCACTAGGAGCGTTTTACACGGCAATTACCCAGTACCTTGGGTTTCCAAATTATGGAGATGAATATAAGGTCATGGGACTAGCACCTTACGGAAAACCAGTTTACTTAACGGATATGCGGCAAATCGTAAAGATCAAGAAGAATGGTACTTATGAGCTAAATCTTGACTATTTTCAACACAGTGGCAAAAAGGACCTTGATCACCAATGGAGTTCCGGTACTCCGAGTGTGGGTAGACATTGGAGCGAGGGGATTGAGAAGCTGTTAGGTCCAGCTAGAAAGCCTGATGAGAAACTCGAACAGAAGCATATGGATATAGCAATGTCAACTCAAGCCATGTATGAAGAGGCCTTCTTCGCGCTGCTCAACTCAATCTACAGGCGGGATAAGTCTAGAAATCTCTGTGTAGCGGGTGGTTGTGGAGCGAACTCTGTCGCAAATGGAAAGATCACAACGCATACAGAGTTTGAGAATGTCTATGTCCAGGCAGCTGCTGGGGATGCGGGGGGTGCACTTGGTGCAGCATTAGAGGTTTGGCATCAACTTGGTAATGGGAGATGTGCGCCGATGCTCAATGCATACCTAGGATACAAATCTTCAACAAGTCAGATAAGAAACCTGCTTGAACTGTCTGATATACGTAGGAAACTTGAAACGGAAAATTGTTCTTTAGAAGAATTGAGCGATGAATCAATTTTTGAAAGAGTTTCTGACGCTTTAGTTCGAGGAGAGGTTGTTGGTTGGTTTGAAGGAAAAATGGAATGGGGACCACGAGCTCTTGGTCATCGATCAATTTTGGGAGATCCAAGGAGACACGACATGAAAGACATACTAAACATAAAGATCAAGCGTAGGGAATCATTCCGACCATTCGCACCTTCGGTTCTTAGAGAGGCAGTTAAGGATTGGTTTATGTGTGATGCTGAAGTGCCCTTTATGATGCAGGTGTTTTCAATCAAGGAAGATAAAAGAGCATTAATTCCTGCAGTGACTCATGTAGATGGAAGTGGAAGGCTACAGACTGTTTCTAAAGAACAGAATGGACGATATTATGAATTAATTAAATGTTTTTATCAAAAGACAGGTGTGCCCATGATTTTGAATACCTCATTCAACGAAAATGAACCAATTGTATGCAAGCCTGAGGAAGCTCTTGACTGTTTCCTACGGACGAAGATGGATGTGTTAGTAATTGAAAATATATTAATCCGAAGAAAATAATGTTTTCCATTCTAGTGGTAGTTCCCACGCTGAACTCATATGATTTTCTCCCAAGACTTGTAAGATCATTGCAAGATCAGTCTTTCAGTCGTTGGCGGGTATTGTTTATTGATGGAAAAAGTAGTGAGAATCATAAGGATTGGCTTCGTGATCAATGCATACAGGACGCCCGCTTTGACTGGGAAGAACAAATATACAGCGATCAAGGGATCTTTGCGGCTATGAACCAAGGATTCAAGCACGCTACAGAAGAAGAATGGGTATTATTCTGGGGAAGCGATGATTTGGCTACAGACAAGAATGTCTTCAGAAGAGTAGAGCAGAAGCTTATAAGCATGCCTGTACAGCCAGACCTATACATATGCAGTGGTAGATACTATTCGACGAATCAGTTGCTGGAGGATGGCTATACATTAAGGATGCAGAGATTCAGTAGGTTTATATCACGAAAGACATTTCGTGGGTCCTTGTTTTGGGGATCAACACCACCCCACCAAGCCACCTTTTTTGGGCCAGGAGTAAGAAGACTGCTGAATAGCTATGATGAAGAATTTAGGTTAACCGGTGATTTAGATTACTTCTTACGCTTGTCTAGACTAGATGGAATACGGGTCTTTGTCGACAAGACTGTTCTAGTTTTGATGGGCAACTCAGGAGTAAGTGCAAAGGAAAGTAAAAGAAGAATCAATGAAGTCATATCCTCCTACAAGAAGGCTTTTGGCTCTATGTGGTTTGTCCCATTTCTTTTGAGGTACTTGCAGCGTTTCTGGAGCATTTTAACTAAGATATGACTTACACTATCTTTGGTTGCAACAATCCGAGTGGAGCATATTTTAGAGATCTCGCCTCTATATCATCTGTTGAGATTTGGGGGAGAACAAAACCTATCGATGGAAACTCTAAATATGTCTACTGTGATCTTAAGGCGGAACCAGAATATCCTATACATAATATAAGGGGTGTATTAGTTAGTTTTGCACCAATATGGTTATTGTCTGAGTATCTCTCTAAAGTTTCAGTAAAACAGCCCGAGAGCTTGAAGGATTTGAAAGGTGTCATTGCAGTTTCATCCTCATCTTATCTGACTAAGCAATTTGCTTTTTCCCACTATGACAAGAATCTAGCAAGATCTTTAAGCGAAGCCCACGCAACCATCATACATGTGTGTCAGAGTTTAAAGATACATTGCCAGATACTTGCTCCTACACTGGTATATGGCTTGAAAGATGGATTTAAAGATCGGAATATAAGTCAGATTATTAAGATTATGCGTTTTTTTCCATTTGTCTTCTTGCCAAAATCAACAGGATTAAGGCAGCCCATCCATGCAAGTCAATTAGCTCAGGTTGCCCACAATATGGCAGAAAGAATATTAGAAGGTACTTGGCAGAATGGCAATCCTTTGATATTGACACTTGGTGGAGATGAAATCATGAGTTACTCTCATATGTTGACAAAGATTCAGAGGTCACTACCAATCAACGATGCTGGTCGAAGATGTCGATTAATTGAGATTCCAGACAGAGTTTTTCTGATTTTTTTTGCTCTATTGTTACCCATAAATACAAAGTTATTTGAGGCGATAATGAGAATTAACAGTGATTTGGCGGGCTTCTCAAAGGCCAACAATTTGTTAGCCGAAAAACCAAAAGATTTTCCAGTACTTCCCCTTTCACTTTGATATGCTTATCAGATTCATGCCTATTACTTTTATTCTTTCAGCAACCATGAGCTGGTTGTTAACTGGCTGTCTTATTCCCTACTTGAAAAGTGGCTTCATGGATAATCCAAATCATAGAAGTTCTCATATTAGAGCTACTCCAAGAGGAGGAGGTCTTGCTTTTGTCTTAGTTGGAACACTGTTAAACTTTGTTTATGAAACTGGTCCATCAAGATGGATTCCTGTTGCTTGCCTCCCTTTAGCACTTGTTGGTTTGGTAGATGACTTCAAGGAACTACCGGCCGCTTTAAGGTACATTGTTCAATTTGTAACTGCGATTGTTCTTGTTGCGCTAGCAGATCGACCTATGTCCATCTGGTTGTCAATGATATCTGTCCTACTGATTACGGGGATCATAAATTTTACAAACTTCATGGATGGTCTTGATGGGCTTGTTGCAGGATGTGGGGTGATTTTGATGGCATCAACATCCTGTTGGGCGATCTCAGGAGCAATCTTTGGCTTTTTAATTTGGAATTGGGCACCAGCCAAAGTTTTTATGGGTGATGTAGGCAGTACATACATTGGGGCTATATTTGGAGGAATGCTGATACATACACGTACTGATCACGCTACACTCTCACTACTCCTTATTGGTTTTCCTCTATTTGCAGATGCCTTCGTATGCGTAATTCGACGCTTTGTAAATGGAGAAAATATTGTCGAAGCTCATCGAAAGCACCTATTCCAAAGACTGCAACAGGCTGGTTGGTCTCATCAAAAGGTGGCCAGCCTGTACATAGGTGCGGTAGGAATTCTTCTGTTAAGTTATACTATTGGGGGCTTTTCTGTTCTGGTTGTTTCCATTCTTGGTGAATTCATCATTGCATTCTACTTGGAAAGATGTGTGGCGACAAAATTTTAAGCCGCCTAGATCTTATGCTATGATGTATCGATGATTCAAGTTAAAAGAATCAAAAAAGTTTTCTTGTGGAAACATCTCCCAAAGATTCAGTTTCTATGACATTTAGTTGGCTTCTATATATCACTCATCCCCATCTAAACATTGTTGGCAGGAGACTCCTGCTTCTTGGTCTAGATGGAATTTTGATTGTTATTGCTTTTTATGGTGCTATTGCTTTAAGACTGAATAATCCCGTAGATATCGGCATTTTCCTTACTAAACAAAAAGCATTGCTTCCAGCAGCAATAGTAAGTGGTTTAGGAGTTTTATGGTTATCAGGCTGGTATAGGGGTTTAACTAGGTACACAGGAAGTTATTCCCTTTATGGCCTGATTCCAAGAAGTTTCTTAATGGTATTGTTATTACTATTTATTAGTACTCGTTTCTACGCAATTAGCCCTCCTAGATCATACTGGGTTCTATATTGGCTTTTGTTTACAGGTGGAGCTATCACTATGAGGATAGTCATGCGCGATTTACTTTTGCACCAAATTGATAATAGAAGTTCAATTCTTAATCAAGATGAATCGTTACCTAGTAACCCAACTTTGATCTATGGAGCAGGTTCATCTGGATTAACACTACTAATGGCATTGAGGAACGATTCACGATTTAAGGTTATTGGCTATCTAGATGATGATCCTGTCCTACATGGACGTACCCTACAGAATCAGGTTATATACTCACCTGATAAGCTTCCAAATCTGATCAATAAATTCTCTATCAGTCAGGTTCTTTTGGCTATGCCTTCAATCTCAAGACAACGAAAACGCTATCTTGTTGATAATCTAACTCATCATGGAATAACTGTACTTTCTATTCCTTCTCTCGGGCAATTGGCTAGCGGTTCTAGAACGGTAAGTGATTTAAAGAATGTTGCCATAGAAGATTTACTTGGCAGAGAACCTTCTAATCCACTTATCAACTTGCTGGAATCAAGTGTAAAAGACAAGGTGGTTCTCGTCACTGGAGCTGGCGGATCGATTGGTAGCGAACTATGTAGACAAATATCTCAACTGGGTGTTAAGCATCTTGCCATCCTTGAGCTAAATGAATATGCTCTATATTGCATTAGCAAGGAGTTGAGCACGAATCATCCAGAGATACAGCTAACTTGCCTCCTGGGAAATGTGTTAGATATGGGATTTGTCTGTAAGATTTGTGGTCAGTTAAACGTCAACACAATTTTCCATGCTGCTGCCTACAAGCACGTTCCGCTTGTCGAGGAGAATATATGTGCAGGAGTTTCAAATAACATCAGAGGGACTATGTCAGTTATTCAGGCAGCGAAGGACAATAAAATTGAACGCTTGATGTTAATTTCAACAGACAAAGCGGTTAGACCTACAAACGTTATGGGTGCAAGCAAACGAATTTGTGAGTTACTCATTCAATCTGCAGCAGAAGAGCACACTTCATTTGGTCCGATTTTTTCTATGGTAAGGTTTGGAAATGTTCTTGGATCCTCAGGTTCGGTGATCCCTCTCTTCCATGAACAAATCGAGAAAGGTGGTCCAGTTACCGTAACCCATCCAGCAGTGACTAGATATTTTATGACTATTCCAGAGGCTGTCCAACTGGTTCTCCAATCTACTGGGATGGCAGTAGGTGGGGATGTTTTTTTACTAGACATGGGCGAGCCAGTTAGAATTGCTGATCTTGCTAGGCAGATGATTGAGTTGTCAGGTCTACGAGTTAAAGATCAAAAGACTCCTGATGGTGATATATCTATTGAATTCACAGGTCTTAGACCCGGGGAAAAGCTTTACGAAGAGCTTCTGATTAGTGCGCATGATCAGCCTACAGATCATCCTCTCATCAGACGAGCAAGAGAACCAAAAGGAGATAAGATAACTCTAGACTTGATAATTAAAGAGCTGGTCATTGCTCTCAAAAACTGGGATGAGATAAAAACGTATTCGCTTATCCGCGAACTCGTACCTGAGTTTAACATTAAACAGGAGCCATGAATAACCTCACTTTTAGCTTAGCTTTGCTCAAAGACTTTCAACCAAAGTCAATGGTTGCTTTCTTGGTGAATAAGATACCTCCACCAACATCTCGCAACCTATGGTTAACACTCTCAGCTTTAGTAGCGCTCCAGAGTCTAGTTGTATTTACCAACACCCAAATAACTGGAAATGCCATAACAGCCCTTATTGTCTGGGGTGGAGCGCTTATCTGTATTGAAGATTTAATTGAGAATATGCGACCTAATCCTTCAAGGATCAGCCTTGGATTAGGAGGAGTCTTGATACTATACACTTTGTATAGAACATCACAGGTCAATGGTTCTGACTCCTTCCTTTATTTGCTAGTCCCCATCGCAGGATTAGGCCTTATCCTTCTAGCGAATCCGATTGCCAATATCTGGAAATATAGAGATGCTCTATTAACTCTGTCTTTATTGCCATTATTCTTGGTTATACAAGTCATTGTTGCTACCTACGTAACGAATGACCTTTCAATCATGACCGCAAAATTCGTCATGCTGTGGCTTGGACTTTTGGGAATAGAGCCAACACGTCTCGAAGGTAATACAGTCTTCATCAATGGAGGTGCTGTACAGGTTATGCATGAATGTAACGGATTGGAGATGATCATGCAAATGTTTATTACCGCTGTGATTTTTCTTTTAGCATTTCCACTGCGTTCTAGATTGGGTCGTATAGCAGTTGTTATTTTATCCCCTTTTATTGGATTTATTGTTAACTCATTCAGGATTGCTTTGCTTGCAGTCTTTACAGGATTGAATTCAGACATTGGTAGGTCAATGTTTGATTTTTTCCATGAACAGGCAGGTTCACTAATCTTTTCAGGGATAGCTGTTTTCGTTCTTGGGTATCTTTACCTTACAATCCTCAACCGTGAGCTCCCACCCATATGGGATGAAGAAACATGAATCAAGACTGCAAGCGACCCTACCTCATTTTAATAGTCTTGGCTCTTTTGGCCTCCGGTTACTCTTATTTTAAAACTGGGATAAGCTCACCTGTATATCCATCCATATTGACCTCGAGACTTTTAGCATTGGATTCGATAGAACCTCCTATCTCCACTTCATCTAAGCTGTTAGATGAGGATACTTCAGATCGAATGTTGTCACCCATGCATCAATATACGTTCCGTGACGGTTCTAAATTATTAGCTGTAATGGTTAGGATCCGGAAGAGAGATGACTTTAAGATTGAGACCTATGGATTGCTTACGAAAGGAATCGAACCAATTTATATAAAGTCTCCATCCTTTAACAATGCAGTTCCATACTCCATGTTAGGTGTAATTAATGGGAAGGAAGCACTTCAGACATGTGTCATTCCTGGAACAACTAAGTTAGATCAAGTTAATGTCCAACTATTCCCGCTGCTTTCCCAAGCCGAACAACTTGCTGGAAGTAGTCAGTCTTTAAGTTCTAAGTTTTTGGGTACTGATGATAGATCTGATTACTCTTGTCTTGTACTTACCTACCATCCAAAATCAGTTAAAGGAGCAACCAAGGCTTGGACTTCCATCATTGAAAATGCACAACTTGCTTTATCCAGTAGAAATGATTTATAATTTCTTTATTGATTTATCAAAGTCTACATCATCTGCTTTCAATGTTTTCCAATTTTTTTAAGAGAAAAAAACCTACGGCTTCTGTAGAACGGTCTGTATTTCAACCAAGAGATTCCAACGTATCAGATCCCCCTTTAATATACAGTTGGATTATAACTAATAAACTTGCTATTGGTCCAATGCCAAAAACGAGTTCACATTGGAGACAACTAGATTATGATGGATTTCGAAATCGATTTAGTTGCTGCTTCCCTAATGAACATATCTTTGCCCCCATACCAGATCATTGGAATAGCAGAGAAGTATCATTGCCAGATCATAGAGAACAGACCCATCTTGAAAAAGCAACACTTGTGTTAGCTTTAAAAGAAGCCGAGGAGATGATCTTAATGAGTTCGGAACCTGTATATCTTCACTGCCTTGCTGGACAAGAACGATCTGCCTTGATAGCAATCGGTTTAGTTAGCATACTGGAAAACAAAGATTTATTTGATAGTATAGCTTTTGTTAGACAATGCCACAAGAAAGCCAAACCGTTATATGGTCAACTTGATCTGTTAGAGCAAGTCCTAAGAGATAGTTTTTAGTGATCTAGGATTGGTTCGTTTTGTCAGGATTTACCTTATCAGCTACTGTACTAGAGCTATCCATATCTGCTGATTCTTCTTGGAGATATCTATTTCCAAAATATGAATCCTTTGCTTTCTTGAAGTATCCATTTAAGCCTTGGTTCTTATAGCTATCGGAATAGGAGTAACCATAGTGGTAGTAATAGCCATATTCATATCCGTAATCATTTAGATTTGTGGGGAACGAAACCTGATTGCAGATCATTCCTAACACATCTACACCAGTAGCTTTGATTCGACGAACAGCTTGGGGCGCAATTCGTCGTGAAACCTTACCAAGGCCTACTAAGAAGAGAATTCCATCTAACTTTTCCCCCAAAAGAATCGGATCAGCAAGCATCAAACATGGAGGTGTATCAAAGAGAACAATGTCATAATCCGTTGAATTTCTGATCGATTCAATAACATCTTGACAACGTGAAGAGTTTAGAAGTTTTGCTGGGTCAGGTGGTTTAGGACCTGAGGAGATAAAGTCGAAGTTTTCTTGCACTCTTACGATCAGCGATTGTAAATCAGATCGAGAATCTGTTAGGAGTGTGGAGAAACCATCTTCCCCAGATGCAATGCCAAGATATTTTGCCTGAGTTGGCAATCTCATATCCGCGTCAACAACAAGAACTTTTAGGCCTAGGTCAGCAAGAGTACGTGCAAAGATTGATATTGATGTGGATTTTCCTTCACCTTGAGTAGATGAAGTTACACCTACTAATTTAATATCTCTGTCTGCACGTAAAAGTCTAAATGTAGTAAAAAGGCTTCGGAGGGATTCTTTAATCGCAAATCTCTCGCTTGCAGTCATTTTGGAAATACTTTTGCTAATATTCAGGCCTGGCTCCAGCGGCAAATATGGAATAAGACCAAGAACTGGGAGTTGGAGTTCTTTCTCAGCATCAGAGGGTGTATGAAAAACATTATCTGTTCTGTCTCTTATATATGCGGCAGCAGCTCCTCCGAGTAAACCAAACAAAAGTGCTCTGATAAGATTATCCTTAACATTCGGAGAAACTGGGTCAGGTGAAAAATATGGTGGAGATATAACTTGCCATGGAGTTACGAACCTTGCCTTCTCTAACTTAAAATTCTCCATAGCTGAGACATAAGAAGCATAATTTGCCCTTGCAGATTCCAATCTTTGTGAAATGTCTGTAAATTCTTTTAACTTGTCTGGACTATTTCTGAAATTTTGATTGAGTAAGAGTATTTGTCTGTTCAACTCATCCTGCTGTTTAACATTCTGAAACAATTTCTCTCGGAGAACGTCCAGTTGCTGGTTTTTTACAACTGGAGCTAACGCATCTCTTTTAGCAAGGATCGACTTAACAATAGGTGAGTCGTCACGATAAATAGCTCTTGCTCTCGCCAGCTCGATTTCGAATTTCTGGTATTCGCTTGATGGACTCGAGGTGCCAACGGTTTCCTCTAAGACACGATCGGCGGAATCACCGGCAGCTGGAATAAGAGTTCCTTGGCGACCAAGTTGTTGGATAGGCGTAGGTGCACCAGAAGGAGTGTATGAAAATTTGCCAGACTGCACGGTTTTCATTTGGTTTTCAATTCTCGACTGATCGACCTGTAACGCTCCAACCTGCGCAACAAGAGAATCTCTCTGCGCAATAATTGCTGCAGCATTTTCAGTCGGATCAACAACTAGATTTTTTTCACGGAAAGCCCGAAGCTTGTTCTCATATCTGTTGACATTCGAGAGGATTGTGGGGGCTTGGGAATCCAGCCACTTCATGCCTGCATCGATACTTTGCTGGCGTTGTACCAATGAAAACTGGACATAATCTTTGGCCAGATTTTCAAGAATTAAACGACCCTGCTCTGGATTTCTCCAGTTGAGGGTGACGTTCATAACTGCTGTAGTCCCTTCTGCCTGATCAATTCGTAACTTTTGAATGATATCCCTTTTGTTCAAACCTAATCTGTCAGCCGTAGGACCAACTACAAGTGGGCTTGTCAGCAATGAGCGCAAGGCAGGTATATTACTTTTAACCTGTGCTCTAGCTAGGGCTTCTATTTTGCCTTCACCACCGATAACTTGGTTTTGCTCTGCTGGTACAGCTGACTCAATTTGAAGCTTAAAATCGCCGGCAAAATCAGGATTGAACTTACGCTCACGAAATGTGTTAAGCGCCCACAAGCTTGATATTAGCGCAGTAGTAAAAAGAAAGATTCCTTGACGTCTCTTGAGTGTTCGAACGAGGCTTCCAAAGCCTCCATCACCGGAATCACCAGAACCTAAAGGCGAAAAATTGGGATCGCCCTGACTGCCGGAGTTTTGCGCCAAGCCAGGAGGAAGAGGAGGAAGGACTGGACCACTCCCGGTGGGCTGGACAGAAGATCCCGATGTCGTCACAGAGACAGTGCACTTGACTGGTAATAATAGATGAGCCGGGGAATCAGTCAAGTCAAACCGATCAGTTTGGAATCCATCACCCAAACAGTGCTGAGCATCGAGTTGTGCGTTTAAGGTAGATAACCTCATGCACGGGTCCCAAGCTGATGAGATTGGTCTGGAGCCAGGGCTTTAAGCTCAGTTTTAATTCATTTGCCGTAGGTTCTTGCGCGATTGCCTGTATTGCGTCTGGTTTGCCGCTTTCTTCGCGACCTCTGACCAATGATGTCGTGGCAAACTTATCGATGGGCTCGACCAATTCTGAACCTGTTCCCTCGATCACAGAAACATATTCCGATCTCTACACCCTAGGTCCAGGAGATACGTTAACGCTAACGTTTTTAGATCCAGAATTAAAGAGTGTGGGTGGTGGTATAACTGTTCTTCCAGATGGAACTGCTGTTCTTCCGTTGGTAGGTTCTGCTCAACTATCTGGGTTAACCATAGGTCAAGCCACCCGTTGGTTAACATCTCTCTACCAAAAGCAAGTTGTTCGGCCAGAACTTCTTCTTAGTTTACGAACTGCACGCCCAACAAAAGTAACTGTCATCGGTGAGGTTCTCAAACCTGGTCTTTTGGAATTGGGCGGCATACCCCGTGTTGTCAGTGCCATTCAGAAAGCAGGTGGTATTTCCCCCAATGCAGATATACGCAGAGTTTTGCTTCGTCGTGTAGTTGGTCAAAGCGGAGCTCAAAAGCAAACCTTTATTGATTTATCACAAGTTTTTTTGTTGGGGAACCAATTTCAAAATCCAGTTTTATTTGATGGAGATACTTTAATTATTGGCAGAGCTTCTGAACCAATTCCTGACGAAGTGATTCGAATCGGACGTACAAACTTAGCCCCTACTTCTATAAATATTACTATACTTGGCGAAGTCAAATCAGCTGGAACTGTCTCCTTGCCCGCAAACACACCTCTGATTGAAGCAATTTTTAGGGCTGGTGGTCTTAAAAAATGGCGAGCCAATAAAAACCATATTGAGTTAATTCGTTTTAATGATAACGGTACAACTACACGTCAGGTTTTTGCTTACAAGGATGATCTCAACGTTTCTAATGGCTTTAATCCTCCACTAAGAGATCGTGACACTATCATTGTCAACCGTACTTTCTATGGAGAGGCTCTTGATGCACTTAATGATATTGCAGTCCCGATCGGGATTATCAACAATCTTGGCGGATTTGGTGGAGGTTGGGGCAACTGGAACAATCGCTAATCTTTTCCATCATCTTCTAAAACCATGACTCACAAAGTTCCTAATCCAAATCAAAAGGTCAACAAGAAAGCCATCGCTTGGGCTCTTTTTAGCCAATCCATATGGTTACCAGTTTTATTTACGGATACACAAGATCAGATTGCAAGTAATAGTAGCGATTATGATTTTTCAGGCGTCGCTGCTAACATTCCTCATCAGAACTTACCAAAACAAATTTCCCTTGCCAAATCTTTAGATCACTCCACTGTTGGCTTACTTGCACAATCATCAAAGATTGTTGAAACCAATGGTGTGATTTTGAATGCAGCTCTACCCAAGGAAAGAAGCATTCATAGCAAGCTCGAAAGCATCAATTCGCCTGTATCTATTTCCTCACCAGTTGCTTTCAGTACATCTCTACTTCCACCATCAAGTCCTGTTGCCCTCAGTCTCAATTCCAGAAATTTTGAGCCTAAATCCCTAGCTCCTGCTGAACGTGCGAATGAATTGCCACCTTCTGATTTGCTACGTAGGTTGTATTCACGCTCCGATCTACTTGGTGGAAACCTTACTTTAGGAGACCTGAATGAGCCTCTAATGCCTCCCTTAGCTCGTGCTGAAAGGGCTCAATCGACCCGAACAGGTGATCCTCTTTCAACTATTCCACAAATGTGGAGAGAGCCCATGAGAAAAGCATTAAGGTCATTATCTGATAATTTAAAGCCTCTATCGGGCCCTGTTTCAAGTAGATCCACAGGTGTAATTACTGTTGAGCAGGCTCGTGTGATTCACGTTCCCTCATCAAGGGTGAAGCGTTTCTCAGAAGTTCCCCTAGCTCTTCAATCTGATGGCACAGTCGATATTCTGAATAGTCCAGATGACCCTGAAGTTGTAGAGGAGATCAAAACTTGGTCCTCTAAGCAACAATTACCAGCAAAAGGGCGAATGGCTCCAGCAGTGGTTCACCTTCATCCTTTACCTAAGCAAGAACAGGTTCCTGCCTCGGAGAAGGTGACAAAATCAGATTTAAAATTGCCTCAAGAGATTCAAACAACAATTCAGCCAGTACAGAAGCTCGCTCCAGAGCTGCAAGAAGCCTCCGTGCGAGATGCTCTTCCACCAACACCTTCGGCACCCACACCCCCAACTCCACCACCCATCACTGAGTCGCAAACAAGCGAACTGCTACCCCCTGAATCGCAAACAAGAATCGCAGAAGTTCACTCTGACTTATCCACTGCTGAGAGTAAGGGAGAGATTCAATGAAGTTTCGCACTTTTTGTGGATCATCTTTAGTCTTCGCGTTGTTTTGCGCTATCGCACCTACTGCCTACTCCCAAGTCCAGGTTTTACCAAGCAAGCCTGTGTGGCAGCAAGCCCCTGCGGAATCATTGAATCAATCGATTCAATGGACTGCCGTAGAGAATTTTGGGGACGTACCAACCCAATTTATGCCTGTTCCAGCAAAAACAGATCCTAGAGAGTTGGCGGCAAAACCAAGAGTAGAGGGACCCTATAAATCAAGAGGCATCTACGGTTTCGGAGGTGGAGTTAGACCTGGTACCTACACGGGTGATCCAACAAACGCCCTGTTTACAGCTAGAGTTGCTTACAAACTTGACCAAGATTTTTCAATCTCTCTTCGCCCGAGCATCCTAATTGGAAACGATGACAACAATAATGACAATAACAACAATAATGATAACAATAATGACAGCGGTTGGGAGGCCAGGATTCCATTAACGATCGACCTTTTCAACCGCAGTTTTATCACACCCTTCTTTGGCGGCGGAATTGCAACGAATGTCGACGGCTTAGGCTACACCGATGGCATGCTAACAGCTGGCGTAGATCTTAACATTACAAAATGGCTTACAGTCGGATCTCACGTTAATTATATATATCAAACCAATATAGACGATACGGACTGGGAGGTTCTCAGCATGATTTACCTCAGATTTTAAGGTAGTTCACAGAACCCGATAGGCTACTTGATTCACCGTTTCTTTAATTTCGCATTTCTGCTCATCGTCATATCCCCATCTTTCGAGAAAGTTTTTATCTTCGCCTCTTTCGTTCAGTCCTTCAACAAGGGTTTCAAGTCTACTTTTGACCTGAAGCGGTTCAAGCAGCCTTAAAAGATCAAGACATCTTGAGCGAACCCGCAAGGATCCATCCAACAGCGCTTGGTCTTGATTGCGTTTGTGATGAACCCCCATAGCAGTACTCATCGCAAGATTACGGACGGTTAGATCAACAACCTCTTCACCAGCCAATCGCAACTGGCAGATGAGGGGCTCAGGCAGACGATCCATCAGGGGGGAGTCGCTGGTGAGGGAGGCCACAAAGAATCCTCTTGCCCCGTCTCTCTGACGTACCAGCTCCCCGACGGTATCCGCCAGGACATCGTCGCTCAGCTCTTCCTGATCCCAGCGACGAATCCACTCCGTGCTCTGGGCGATGGCTTCTTGAAAAGACAGTGGCTTGGACATGAAACGTTTGGGACCAAGCACCCATTTTGGTCAAGGGAGGACATTGACTGCCAGATTTGGTGGATGGATCTCCCCCCTTCAAGCCCGAATTTTCGTTCTGGATTCATCGCGTTGGTCGGAAGGCCCAACGTTGGCAAGTCGACCCTGCTCAATCGCCTGGTGGGGCAGAAGGTCGCCATCACCTCACCCATCGCGCAGACAACCCGCCGCCGTTTGCGGGGGATCCTGACGCTTCCTGAGGCCCAGTTGATTTTTGTGGATACCCCTGGGATCCACAAACCCCACCACCTGTTGGGGGAGCGACTGGTCAAGAGTGCCCGCGAGGCCATCGGAGAAGTGGATCTGGTTCTCCTTCTCATGAACGGTGCCATGGAGGCTGGACGTGGCGATGCCTACATCGTGAATCTCCTCAGGAACAGCCGATCCCCTGTTCATGTCGCCCTGAACCACTGGGATCTGGTGGAAGCATCCCAGGGTCAAACGCAAATCGATTCCTACCGGCAACTGCTTTCTGGATCTGACGAAACGGGTGGTGTGAACTGGCCCATGCATCCCGTGAGTGCCTTGACCGGTCTGGGGACGGACGACCTCTTGCAGGCGCTGATCGCCGACCTGCCAACGGGACCTTGCCTCTATCCCCCTGAAACCATCTGCGACCAAACGGAAGAGGCTCTACTTGGGGAGCTGATCCGCGAACAGGTCTTGCATCAGACAAGGGAGGAGGTGCCTCACTCCGTTGCCGTGCAGATCGAGAGGGTCGTGGAAGACCCCCGTCCTGGGGCCAAAAATGGCCCAAGGCTGGCCGTGCTGGCCACGGTTCTTGTGGAACGCCAAAGCCAGAAGGGGATCCTGATCGGACGCGGAGGCCAGATGCTGCGATCCATCGGCTCCGGGGCCAGGCAGCAGATGGAGTCGCTGCTCCAGTGCCCCGTCTATCTAGAGCTCTTCGTCAAAGTGGTTCCCAACTGGCGACGCAGCTCCGCCAAGCTCAGCGAACTTGGCTATGGGGGCGAGGGCTGAGGGTGGCGCCAAACCCTTAAGTTCAAGGAACCGAGAGCAAAAGCGTCTTGACAGACTTCCCCCCGGAGGACATCTGCGGCTTTCTTCAGCTCAATGCCGGGGATTGGCTCGCCCTCCGCAGTCTTCTCAAACCTGAGGGTGATGTCTCCACGACGGGGGAAGGTCAACACAGTGGGGAGGGGAGCGAACCTTCCCAGCCATGGCATGCATCAGAGCGGGCGGAAATCCGCATGGCGTTGCTGGTGCCCACCTCAGAATCCGACTGGGGGGGGCTGGAGATCTTTGCCGCGAATCAGGCGAACGTGAGGTTGATCTTCCACAAAACAGGAACCGTGGCCATCAATGCTCTCCTTGGGCACTGGCAACTAGGTGATGACGGCAGCTTGGAGTTAACGGTGGAAGAGGACAACCGACGCCTGAACGAACGGATCTGGTTTCGCAAACCCAACTTGCGACTGCGCAGCACCCTGGAGCAATTTGCGGATGGTCGACCAGGTCGGGCCAGCTTCAGCTCCGAAATTAGGCGGGTGCGACGGCCTGAGGAGAAACCGATGACTTCACCACCCTGATCCCCCCATGCGCATTGATGTGATCACCCTGGTGCCCGAAGCTTTTGCTCCCATGCTTCAGCTCGGGGTTATTGGACGGGCCTTGGGTCGGGGAATCGCAGAGCTCCATCTCCACAATCCCCGGGACTACACCCACGATCGCTACCGGAAAGTGGACGATCAACCCTACGGCGGTGGGGCGGGCATGGTGTTGAAGCCAGAGCCCGTCTTTGCGGCCTTTGAAGCGATCCCAAGGGATGGGAAGCGGGCCACACTCCTAATGACACCGCAGGGGCGGCCCCTGCACCAGTCCGACCTGGAGCGCTGGTCCAAGCAGAAGGATCAGCTGGTGATCCTCTGCGGACACTACGAAGGGTTTGACGAACGCATCCGTGGCATAACGGATGAAGAGATCTCCATCGGAGATTTTGTTCTCACTGGTGGCGAACTCCCCGCCATGACCGTGATCAATGGCGTGGTTCGGCTCTTGCCCGGCACCGTTGGAACAGCCGCGTCCCTGGAGGAGGAAAGCCATCGCGGGCTGCTGCTGGAGCACCCCCACTACACCCGCCCGGCCCTCTTCCGGGGCATGGAGGTGCCGGCGGTGCTCCGCAGCGGGGACCACAAAGCCATTGCCCTCTGGCGGGAGGGTGAACGACAGCGGCGCACCCAGGAACGCCGCCCCGATCTCTACGCCCGCTGGCAAGCTCAGGGGGGCGAGGTTGACCCTTGACCGCCATCTGAAAACCTCCAACTCCCATGGACCTGCGCATTGGACAGGGCTACGACATCCATCGGCTTGTGGCTGGACGGCCTTTGATCCTGGGGGGGGTGGTGCTGGACCATCCCGCTGGGCTAGGTCTCGATGGCCACAGTGATGCGGACGTGCTGGTGCATGCCCTGATGGACGCCCTCCTGGGAGCCTTGAGCCTGGGTGATATCGGCCAACACTTCCCACCAGGGGAAGAGCGTTGGAAAGATGCGGACAGTCTGAAGTTGCTGGAGGAGGTGATGGGGCTGGTGAGAGAACGGGGCTGGAAGGTGATCAATGTGGATCTGGTGGTGGTGGCCGAACGGCCCAAACTCAGGCCCCACATCGACCAGATCCGCACCAATCTTGCCAACGCCCTGCACATCCCTATCGATCGGGTGGGCGTGAAGGCCACCACCAATGAGGGGCTGGGACCCACGGGCCGGGAGGAGGGAATGGCCTCCTATGCCGTGGCCCTCTTGAAAAAGGACTGAACGAGCGACCCTCTGCTCCTCCTCCTTCCTAAGCTGATTTCGATGAACGAAGCAAAACTCGGTGGATCATGGACCCTTCTGATCCAGGCCACGAGCCTGCCCTGCAACGGGATGGACTGGAGGTATTGATCAATCTTGGGCTGAGCGAGGCGCCGGAAGCCGAAGGGAAGGGGTGGGAGGTGACGGTGGTGGAACACCTGCGCCTCCAAGTGCCTGCCGACGCGAAGGAGATCTGGATCGAAGCTGAGCTCCAGACCTGGGATCCATGGCTCCGGGAACAGAAGGGATTTTTGGGACGGGAGGTGTTGTGGGACAACCGTCGCCAGGAGGGCGTGCTGCTGATCCATTGGGCCACCCGCCAAGACTGGATAGCCATTCCAGAGGCCATGGTGGCAGCCGTGCAGGAGAGGTTTGAAGCAGCCGCCAAAAAGAGGCTGTCGCTCCCTGCGCACAGTGCGAATCCCTTCCCTCTGGTCTACGCAGGGGAAACATCCCGGTCATGACCTCCTCGGCCAATCTGGATCTGGGCAGGCGCTCCCGCCTAGGGATGGTTGAGGCGGTGTGGGGACAGCACAAACGGGCTGATCAGATCGCCGCCATCCTTCGCGAGCTTGTGGCCGCCGGTGAGACGGCCCTCGTGACGAGGGTGTCACCGGGCAAAGCTGCGGCAGTGGCCAGGTTCTTGGGTGAGGGAGATGCCTGCCCGCCCCCCCTGACCCACCATCCTGAAGCGCGCTGCCTGACCGCTCCAGGTCTGCCTCCCCCCAACCATCAGAAGGGGAGGGTGATGGTGGTCACGGGAGGAACCAGTGATCAGGTGGTGGCCGAGGAAGCCTGCCTGGCACTGCGGTGCCATAGCATCTGCACGGAGCTGGTGGAGGACGTGGGGGTGGCCGGGCTCCATCGTCTGCTGGATCGCCTGGAGATCATGCGGGAAGCTTCCGTGCTCATCGTCTGCGCGGGCATGGAGGGGGCCCTGCCCACAGTGGTGGCAGGACTCCTTCCCCAGCCCGTGATTGGGGTGCCCATCTCCGTGGGCTACGGGGTGAGCAGCGGCGGAAACGCGGCGCTTCAGGGAATGCTGGCGAGCTGCGCTCCAGGGCTCAGTGTGGTGAACATCGACAATGGTTACGGGGCTGCCATGGCCGCCCTGCGGATTCTTAATGGCAGATAGGAATAGAACGGCAGCCCCCCCCTGAATCAGAGGTGCTGAAGCTGGGGATAGGCCGTGAGCAATTCCTCCGTAGTGAGCACTTCACCCGCTCCCTCAGGTTGCCAAATCACCTCCAGCGCCAAAAGGTCGTCATCTCCGATGGACCCCAGCTGTTGCAGGGCCTCCCGGAGGGCCTCAGCGGTGTGGGCTTCCTTGACGGCCAGACGGTGCCTAGTGGCCACCAGAACCGTGACTGCAATGAAATCACTCGTGGCATCACTGGCGCCCTGGAGGGTTCCAGAGAGGCTTTCCTGGCTGCGGCGCCCTGCCACGTTGGTGGTGATCTCCTTCCGCAGCTTGCTCCGCTCCTGCATGGAGAGACGGTTGAAGGTGCCTTCTGCGGAAGTAAAGGGAACTTGAGCAGCCTCTGCGTTGGCATAGACCCAGAGCTCAGGGTTTCGCAGCAGCGAAAGAGTGGTTTCTTGAAGCACCCTCTGCAACCCTGCCGTCGTGCCCGTATCAGCCGTGGCAGCCATCCGGCGAAGATCATCCTGCAACTGCTTTGCTGAGGGCAAAAGACCCAGTTGAACCTGGGCGATGGACACGGGCCCGTCCAAGCTGCCGTAGGAATCGTCGCCAGGGAGGTTGCCCCCGTAGGACGAGGAGCTGCTGGGACGGATGGCATTGACCATTAGGCCGAGAACGGCCATCAAGACAAGGAATCCCAGAAGACCGCCGCCGAAACCAAAGATCGGAACAACGAAGGGGAGACCGAATCCGCCTCCTCCGTAATACCCGCCGCCATATCCCCCACCGTAATAACCGCCGCCGCCATAGGGCACGGGGATGTAGGTGCCCCCGGTGCGCCCTGAGCCCCCGCGGTAACGGGTTCCTCCACTGCCGTAGCTGCGGGGGGAGGGAGAAGAGCGAAAGCTGCCGCCTCCGATGCGGCCCCCACTGGCCGCATCAGCAGCGCGGGGGGATGCCAGGAGAAGGTTGGTGAGCAAGATGGGGACCACCATCAAGCTGGCAACCCGCTTGAGCAGACGGAATCCCATGGAGGATGTCACTGAGAGATTGAAGGTCTTAGAAATCTACGTACCTCCTCCCACAATGGTGACCACCTCCAAGGCATCGGATTCCACGACCCTCCGCTCAAACCCCTGGGAGCGGGTATAAATGGTGCCGTTGAGCTCCACCACCACCACATCAGGTTTGTAGCCCAGGTGGAGCAGCACCTCCCGCAGTTCCAGCCCCGCCGGGCAGGTTCTGGGTTCACCATTGACGGTGATGGCGATCATGCAGAAGCCGCCAGCTGCCGCAGGAGCTCCAGGCTCGCCCCATGGGGATCCGTGGCGGCGGTGATTGCCCGGATAACGGCCACGCGGCTGGCACCAGCTTGCAGCACGGCATCCAGGTTGGCCCCATCCACTCCCCCAATGGCAAACCAGGGAATAGGGCAATCGGCAGCGGCAGAGGCCACATAATCCAGGCCCACCGGTGGACGGCCTGGTTTGGATGGGGTCGCATGCACGGGCCCAACCCCTACATAGTCGCAGCCTTCCAGGACAGCCTGGCGCAACTGGTCGGGGGCATGGGTGCTCCGACCAATCAGCCGATGAGGCCCGAGGAGTCGGCGGGCCACCGCCGCAGGCAGATCGTCCTGACCCAGGTGTACACCGTCGGCCTCCACGGCCAACGCCAGATCCAGGCGATCATTAACGAGGAAGAGGGCGCCATGGCTCCAGCAGAGCTGGCGAAGCTGGCTGGCCTCCGCAAACCGCTCCAGGTCGGTGGAAGGTTGTTGCTTGGGGCGGTATTGGACCAGCCGCACCCCCGCCCGCAAGGCCGCCTCCACCGTGCCCAATAGATCCGGACCTGGGGAGGTGATCAGATACAGATGGCAACGGGCCAGCCGTTCTTTTCTGGACTCCCCTGGGGCCCCACTGCCCCGCAGACAATCCACCTCCAGGTCGTAGAGGGCATAGCGGATCCTGGCAGCCTCCTCTGCCAGCTCAGGATCCAAATCCCTCCCAAACTCTTCGAGGACTCGCAGGGCTTCCTGGACCCTTCCCGCATTGGCCTCGACCACATCGAGCGGGGTCTGCCGTTCGTTCTGGGCAGAGTGGCCCAGGCCGTTGGCCCCGTCGGAGGCGGTATGGCGAGCCATCTTGTAGGCCAGGCGATGGCACCGGCCCAGACGCTGGCGGAGGTCTTTGCACCGCACCACCAGATCGGGGCGATCGAGCGCAAAACGGCACCAATCCTCCAGAACCCTCAGCCCCTCCCGGGCCCGATCCAGATTCGCGTCCAGAAGGCGCTCAATCGAAGCCGTCCCGCCCACGGATGAATCATTCATTGGGCCAACGGGTGCGAGACCAGATCCTCCCTTGCCTTTTCCACATCGCAGCCAATCTGTTGGCAGAGCTCCTCCAGGTTGGCAAAACGACGCTGGGGCCGCAGCCAGCGAATGGGTTGCACCACCAGGGATTGGCCCAGCAGATCCACCTCCCGGTCGAGGAGATGGACCTCGACGGCAGAGGGAGCTTCCGGATCAACGGTGGGCTGGCCTCCCAGATTCATCACGGCAGCCACGGGAGAACCCCCGAGCTGGTCGGGGGTCCAGGCCAAGGCCGCATAGACGCCTTCCATAGGAAGAAACTTGCGCCCGCTGACCTGCAGATTGGCGGTGGGCCAGCCCAGTTGGCGGCCCAGCCCCCGGCCGCTCTGCACCAGGCCTTCGAACCGGTAGGGACGGCCCAGAAGGGCCTCGGCTTCGGGAAGCCTTCCCTCGGCCAAGGCCTGTCGGATCCGGCTGCTGCTCACACGGCCGGCTGCGTCATAGATCATGGGCACCACGGACACCCGAATCCCGTGCTGCTGGCCAAGGGCCGAAAGGCGTTCGGCGTCGCCGGAACGGCGCACCCCAAAACGGAAGTTTTCCCCAACCGCCACGCAGCGGGCCCCCAGCTGGCCCGCCAGAACTTCGGCCACAAACCCTTCAGGACTGAGGGAGGCCAATTGCGGGGTGAAGGGCAGCAACACCAGCTGCTGAATGCCGAGGGGTTCTAAGAGAGCCAGCTTCTCCTCTGGCAAATCCAGGCGCAGGCGGGTTTCGCCGTACAGCACTTCCCGGGGATGGGGCCAGAAGCTCACCACCGTGGGCACCGGTGGCCCATCCTGGGGTGCAGCTTCGGCCGCCATGGCCCTCGCCTCGGTGATCACCCGCCGATGGCCGGCATGCAGGCCATCAAAGGTCCCGAGTGCCACGGCCGTTGGTTGGCGCACCGGCGCGGGGGGAGACAGAGTGGTCAGGATGCAGATGCAGGCTTAGGGATGGGCCTTGCTCTCACTTTCTTGATCTTCCCATGGCAAGTTGGTGCAGAGCTGCCGACCACCATGGCTGAAGCCCTTGACCTGTACCGGATTTCCGCTGCTCTCCGACGCGTGGGTTGGGTGCGGTTCTGGAGTCAGCTGACCCTGGGCGTGGTGGTGGTGGGGGTGCTCTTCTTCAGCAAGATCGGGAGCCAGCTCGCCGCCAATTCCCAGCGGGCACTCGGTTTGGGACCAGGGCTCTCCTTCACCACCCTGTCCTTTCTCGTGCTGCTCTGGAGCCTTTGGCATGGCTGGCTGGTGGTGCGCTGCGGCCGCGCCCTAGACCGACCGGTCCGCCCCAGCAAAGGGGAGACGGCCCAGCTGCTCAAACGGGGCCTTCTCGGGGATCTGCTGGGCCTGACCCTGGCCGCGGTGGGCTACCAGGCCCTGGCCGGAAGTCTGTTTGTGCAGGCCTCCCTGCAGGCACCGGGATTTTTCGGCGCCCCCATCAATGGGGGGGGATTGAACAGGTTGGTGGGCTTTCCAATCACCTCGATTGAGATGCTTGGCGTGCTGAGCAACACCCAGGTGCTCTTTGCCCATCTTCTCGGAATGATGTTCTCCCTCTGGATGCTGCAGCGGATCCATCGCCGCAGTTAGGCCATCCGTTCCCCAGGGCTCCCGCTGACCGGCATCCTCTCTAGATGGGGCAAGGAGGAGATTGGGCCTCGCCAGAACAACTCCGGCTGCAGCGGCGAGAGGCTAGCCCCATTGGCCTGGATCCAGCCCACATCCGTGGGCCAGTCCTCTGGACCGGCAACCCTGGCCTCGAGGTCGTTGACCACTTCCCCTGCTAACCAGTAGTAGATGCGCCCCCTGGGATCGACGCGGCAATCGAACTGGTCGACGTAGCGCCGCACGGCAGGGCGGCACCAGCGCAGCGGACCGATCGCCTCCCAGGGGACGGGGGGCACGTTGAGGTTGAGCAGCAGACCCTCAGGCCACGCCTTGGCCAGCATGCCCTCCGCCACCTCAAGTGCTAGACGGGCAGCAGGTTGGAACTGGCGCCAGCGAAAATCCGCGGCGCTCACCGCCATGGAGGGCAGGCCCTCAATGGTGCCCTCCATGGCCGCAGCCACCGTGCCCGAATAGAGCACATCCGTTCCCAGGTTGGGGCCATGGTTGATGCCGGAGAGCACGAGGTCGGGGGGCTCCTCCATCAAGCGAAACAGGGCCAGCTTTACGCAATCGGCCGGGGTGCCACTACAGGCCCAGGCGGTCACCCCTTCAGCAAAGAGCTCATCTGCCCTCTCGGCACGGAGGGGGGTCTGGAGCGTGAGGCCATGGCCGGTGGCGGAGCGTTCCTGATCGGGACATACCACCGTGACCCGATGACCCCGCAGCTGGGCTTCCGCCGCAAGGGACTGGATGCCCTCCGCAAAGACCCCATCGTCATTGCTGATGAGAATGCGAAGAGGGATCAAGGGGGTTGGCGGGGTCATGGGGGTTGGCCATGGCGGTGGCGAAAGGGAGGCCCAGAAAGCAGATTAGTCAGCTCCCTACAGTCGCCCTCAGCTATCCCCGTGCCCGTGGGCGCCATCATCAGCCTTGAGGAGCTCCGCCAACAGCTCGACCAACTGGAGCAGGAGGCGGTTGGTGCCATCGAGGAGGCCAACAGCCCAGGGGCGTTGGAGGAGTTGCGGGTCAACCTTCTCGGTCGGAAGGGGCGGCTCTCGGCAGTGCTGGGAGCGATGGGCCAGCTCACCGCAGAGGAACGGCCCCTGGTGGGGGAAAGGGCCAATCGCCTCAAGGATCAAGTGCAGCATCAGATGGCCGAGCGGCTTGAGCATCTGAGCTCCTCGGAACTGGAGGAACGGCTCCAGAGAGAACGCATTGACGTGACCATGCCCTGGTCCGGGACCCCGCCCGGCCATCGCCATCCCCTCATTCAGACCTGCGAGGAAATCGTGGATCTCTTCGCAGGTCTGGGCTATCGGGTTTCGGAAGGGCCGGAGATCGAAACCGATCACTACAACTTCACAGCGCTGAACATCCCGCCCCACCATCCGGCCAGGGACATGCAAGACACCTTCTACCTGGATAGAGGGAGTGGGAAGGATCAGCGATTGTTGAGAACCCACACCTCACCGGTTCAAATTCGCTATCTCGAGGCCAATCCCCCTCCAGTGCGGGTGGTGGCACCAGGGCGGGTGTTCCGAAGGGATTCCATGGATGCGACCCACTCCCCCGTGTTCCACCAGGTGGAAGTGCTGGCGATTGACGAGGGATTGGATTTCAGCCACCTCAGAGGAACGGTGACCACCTTCCTGCAAGCCTTTTTTGGGGATCTGCCGGTGCGATTTCGCGCCAGCTACTTTCCCTTCACCGAGCCTTCCGCGGAGGTGGACGTGCAGTGGCGCGGCCGCTGGCTGGAGGTCATGGGCTGCGGCATGGTCGATCCAGCTGTGTTAGAGGGATTAGGCATTGATCCGAAGCGGTGGAGTGGCTTCGCCGCAGGGCTTGGCGTGGAGCGGTTCTGCATGGTGCGGCATGGCATTGACGACATCCGCAGGCTGTACACCAGTGATCTGCGTTTTCTCCAACAGTTTTAAAGCGAGTTTCCGCGCAACTTCTCTGGATCAATGAAATGACCCATTGGATTCATACAAGGAAGACATGGAGACAACAGCACGACTGGCCAACCATGGTGACGCGAGCTCGCGAGCAGCGGAGAGTCGCGCAAGCAAGCATGATGCATGTTGATGACAGATTCCTTCTTTGCCGTCCCCATGGTGGACTTAACGACATCCTGAGCCAAGTCCACAAAACACTGATCCACGCCCTCCAATACAAGAGACAGTTAATCATCGACACACGTGCCAATGGTTTCCATGATGACTTTTGCCAGTATTTTGAGACAGTCAGAAGCTTTCCATCTATTCAACCACGATTCACCAGTGAAGACTTAAATCACTTAAATCAACAATCCTGTTTCCCCAGCTCCCTGCGGGCCAGGGTGGATAACTATACACTTAAGTATGTCGAGAGCTTTTCAAACTATGAGGTAGCAACTTCTGGGGAGCGACCGCAAATCGGGATCACAGACAGACCTGAACAACTTATCGTTCACGACCAATGCGGAGGCGGGAGAGGCTGCCAAGCCCTGCCTTATCTTAAATTCACGGCCAAAGTTTCCGACGAGATAACGACACGAATCCTGTCCCTTCCCCAAGGGTATGAAGCGGTTCACATTCGTTACTCGGATGTTCCTTTCAACTATTCGCCCTTTCTTCAAGTCCTTGGGGAAGCTTTGAAGGGCCGTTCCGTCGTGGTGTGTACAGACAGCTTCGAGGTCCTCAAGGCCTGCAAAGAACAGTTTACCGACAGTGCGGTTTACAGCTTGGGGAATCCGCCCAAGACCTCTCAAAAGATTCATGACAACCCTGGCGTTACCAATCAAACCACCAATACCAACGCTTTGGTCGATCTCCTAACCCTCGCTCTGGCGAAAAAGATTTACTTCCCAAGTGGACATGGTGTGTATCCATCCGGTTTCTCCATTTTGGCCGCTGATCTCTCAAACAGAGATGACCTCAAGCGTCAACTCCTCGGCAGAAGAAACTGGAGGTCGATTCAGACACGACTTCATGGCGGCGCCCTCTCAAGCTGTGCTGCTGGGGTGTCCGTGTCTCCCTAACATCCATTGATCTGCGGCAACACCCTGCCCCGCGTCGGACTCATCGTGAATGATGGCAAGGCGGTGGCGCTCTCCACGGCCGAAACCATCGAATCCCGGCTCAAAGCGGCCGGAGTGGATGTGGTTCGGGCGAGCAGTTCCGGCGGGGTTGTGGGATTTGCCAATCCAGATCAGCATCTTCGGGGACTGGGATACGCCGCCTGCGTGCCCAAGGGTTTTGACGAGAGCCTGGGCCTGGCCCTTGTGCTGGGGGGGGATGGCACCGTGCTCTCCGCCGCCCGCCAGACCGCTCCCATCGGGGTTCCCATCCTCACCATCAACACGGGCCACCTGGGTTTTCTGGCGGAGGCCTACCTCAAGGATCTAGACAGGGTCCTGGATCAGGTGGTGGCCCAGCAGTGGAGCGTGGAAGAACGCACCATGCTGGTGGTGACCGTGATGCGAGGGGAACAGCGCCGCTGGGAATTGCTCTGTCTCAATGAGATGGCCCTCCATCGGGAGCCCCTCACCAGCATGTGCCATTTCGAGGTGGCCATCGGCCGCCATGCTCCGGTGGACATTGCCGCCGATGGGGTGATTCTCTCCACCCCCACCGGGTCCACGGCCTACTCACTGAGTGCCGGAGGCCCGGTGATCACGCCCGATTGTCCCGTCCTGCAGCTCACGCCCATCGCGGCCCATTCCCTGGCCTCCAGGGCGCTGGTTTTTTCTGATCGGGAGCCTGTCACCGTCTTTCCCGCCACCCCCGAGCGGCTGATGATGGTGGTGGATGGTAGTGCGGGCTGCTACGTGTGGCCGGAAGATCGGGTCCTCATCCGTCGCAGCGACCATCCGCTGGGCTTTGTGCGCCTGGCCGACCATGAATTTTTCCAGGTGCTCCGCAACAAATTGGGCTGGGGCCTCCCCCATGTGGCCAAACCTCGCCAAAATTCCGAAAATGGCTGAATCCATACCCATGGTTCTGCTGGGAGGAACAGCGGCCATGGAACTGGCCCCGCGGCTGGAAGCCTCCGGGTACGCCACCCACCCCCTGCTGCCCCTGGAGGAGCCCGACAGGGAGGAGAGCCCCCCTCCAGCGGCGGTGATCCTCTCCAGCGGGCTGGAAGGACACATCCCCTCCCTTCGGCGTCGCTGGGGTGCCTTGCCCATCCTGCTTGGAAGTCCTCAGGACGATGTGGAGGGCCGATGCCGGGCACTGGGCAGCGGGGCCGATGATCTCTGGCTCTCCTCCGCTGGACCAAGCGACCTCCTGACGCGCCTGCGCCTCCACCTGCAGCTCCAGCCTCCAGCCAGCGAGGAGGATCAGCCCATTGTGGTGGGCGACCTTGAGGTGAATCCCTTGAACCACTCGGTCCAGCGAGCCGGCCATCCCATTTCTCTGACCTCCAGGGAGTTTGAGCTGCTCCTTCTCCTGCTGCGACTCAGTCCAAAGGTGGTTAGTCGGGAAGTCATCCTCAAGGAAATCTGGCCCGAGGAACGGACCACCACCAGCAACGTGATTGAGGTCTACGTGCGCTATCTGCGTCGCAAACTGGAAATGGGGGGGGAGTCCAGGCTCATCCATACGGTACGAGGCCTGGGCTACGCCCTGAGGGAAGATCGATGAGAATCGGCATGCCTCCAGGGAGTGTGGTGATGGGCCTCTCCACTGCCTGCCTGTTCATGGCGGCCTGCGGGGCAGATGGTGTCGAGAAAGGACCACCCCAATACCTGCCGATCGAAGCCCAATGGTGTCTGTCGGGGGAGCCACCCCGCTGCATCGACCTGGAAGTGCCGACAACACCACGCCAATTCAGCATGGGGCTGCAGCAGAGGCCGGCCCTGCCTCCCCTTCGGGGGATGTGGTTTGTCTTCAGCCCTCCTGAGGTGGCGAAATTCTGGATGCACCGGACCCTCGCCCCCCTCGACCTTCTCTTCATCGCCAACAACCGCATCCTGGCCATCGAGGCCAATGTGCCCATCTGTCCCAACCTCCCCTGCCCTAGCTATGGACCCGACACGCCAGTAGACGGGGTGGTGGAGCTCGGCGCGGGAGAAGCCGAAAGGCTCGGGCTCATGGTGGGCAGCTCTGTGCAGTTCAACTGGCTCGCCCAACCGGCCAAGCCTTCAACACGAACACCGGATTGAGCGGGGCCAAACGGGTGCCATCGGCCAGGGGGACCCCTCGCCAGGCCTGCACCTGACTGACAGCCACCTGCAGACCCCCATAGTCGAGCTCAGCCCGAAGCTCCGCCAGGGCCTCCACGGTGGCCAAGGGGATCACCACCTTTCCCTCCGGCTTCAACCGGGCCAGGACAGCACGTAGCACCTCCCTGCGGTCTCGACCGCCCCCGCCGATCAGCACACGGTCGGGCGGCGGCAGATCGGCCAGGGCACCCGGGGCCTCCCCTTCCACCACGCCTGCCGGCTGCACAGCGAGCCACCTCGCGTTCCGGCGGATCAGATCGGCAGCGCCAGGCCGGCGCTCCACTGCCCAGAGCTGAAGGTGGGGACGCAACCGCAGGGCTTCCAAGCCCACAGAACCCACCCCTGCCCCCACATCCCACAACACCCCTACCGGGGGAAGATCCAGGTCGGCCAGGAGCTGAATGCGCACCTCCCGCTTGGTCATCAGACCGGGGTGATCGTCAATTTGGAGCCAAAGCCCATCCTCCAGGCCAAACAAAGGCAACCGCTCTGGATCGGGGGGGTCGGGGGACTCCGCCAGAAGCACCACTATGTGGAGAGGGTCGAGATCCTCCGGCAGGGGAAGCTGGGCAGGGAACCGGCGCATACGCTCCTGGGGGTGGCCAAGGCGTTCACACACCCAGAAGGCGTAACTCGCACCCAGACCTGAGGCCAGTAGCCCTTGTCGGACCGTTTCTGCTCCCCGCTGGCCAGGATCAGTGAGGACGGCCAATGCAGATGGACGGCCCTTCAACGCTACCGCCAGGGGCTCCGGATCCCGTCCGTGCACACTCAACCAGGCCGCGTCCTGCCAGGGACGGCCCAGGCGGGCAAAGGCCAGCTGCAGGGAGGTGGGCGCGGGGTGGAACGTCAGGCACTGGGCCGGCAGGGTGTTCACGAGCAGGCGGCCAATGCCAAACCACAGGGGATCACCACTGGCCAGCAACACCCCCTGTCCGCCAGCGTCCAGCGCCTCCTCCAGCCAGGGAAGCAGCACATCCGGCTGATCCGTAGCCATGATCGGAAGGGGGGAAGCGGCCTTGGCACACCAGGCCTGCAGTCCGGCATGGAGCCGGCGGGGGGCGGCCACCCAATCCACCTCAAGAAGCCGATCCTTCCAGCGCTGGCTCAAGCCCTCAAGGCCGGACGCATCGGTGCCCACCACATCCAGATGGCCACTTCCCATGATGCCTATGACCTACCCAGGAGGACGACCCTTCCACCATGGCTGATCGTCGCCAAAGGATTCATGAACTGGTGGTGGCCCTGATGGCACACCAGGGGGAGATGGAGTTGTTGAGGGAAGAGGGTGGCCACCTGGGTCCACCCCAAGGGGAGGGCCAAACCCACCCTGGGGAAGCGATGAAGCGCAGCCGACGGGTGATTCGGCACTACCAGGCACTGGTGCATTCGGCGGTCACCCTGGATGCGCTGATCGACCAGGAACTGCTCGGGAGCCCGCTGGCCTCCTCCTCCCTCACGGGGACAGGAGACAGCCTCTGCCCCTGAGGCCATCCGAGGACATCCCCCCTCAAACCACCTCAGGCTGGGGAGACTCCATCAATTCCTGCGCCAACAGCACCCGATCCAACTGGCCCCCCAGATGCTGAACGATGGCTTCGGCATCGCGCACGGCATTGCCCAGGCAGCAGGTTCCCCCCGGGGAGGGGGTGACATTGAAGACCAGGCCAGGGCAAGCGGGAATGCTTACCTCACCCAGCATCAACTTACGCTGCTGTTTATCAATTAACTGGGGCCGAACCCCCCCATACCCCAGAGCAAAGTGGAGATCCTTGATCTGCATATCGGGGACGATCTTGCGCACATCACTCGCAAACAGGCGCCGACGCAATCCGGGCACTTCATAGAGCAGATTACGAAAGATGTAGGAACGGATATCGGAATCGAAAAAGAGCTCGCCTAAAACGGCCAGCACATTTCCATCAACGCGGAGCACCTCCAGAAATTCGGCAAAGGAAGCGGGTCGGTAGCGTTCCAAGAGAGGAAGGAGAAGGGCGGTGGGCCCGAAGCGCGTTTGCCCGGCCACCCGTACATCCGGATCCCCATGGAGGGCAGCAAAGGGCAACTTGTCGTTCTGCATGGTGTAGACCTTGCCGCGCAGAACGGACGGGGCGAAGTAGAAACTGCCCGCTACGGGCAGACAGGAGTACTGCAGGCCGTAGCCCATGCGTTGGGCCAGCAGCAGGCTGTGGCCCCCCGCGTTCACCACCACGTAGCGAGCCCTCAGGCGCCTTGGTTTGGGGATGCGGCCAGGAGCTCCCTCACTCCCTGGCCATGGCTTGAGCTCCACCAGAAAGCCTTCCCCATCGGGGGTCAGGCTTCGAAGCTCCGTTCCCAGATGGAGGTTCAGGGTTCGATGGGGCTGGCTGGCGAGCCGGGTGGTGGCCTGGTCGACAAACGATTCCGCCAGAGCTTCGTAATCCACCGCCGTAGCCTCCCCCCGAATGCCGATGGCCGCCAGGTCCTCGGGCCGGAGCTCTCCCTTCACCAGACCAACCCGGGGCTCCCATTCCGCAATGGCGGCCTTGTCCAGCAGCTGCATGGCAGGGAAATGGGGAGAGAAACCCTGAAAGCGCTCCCGCAGTCGGGTGGTTTCCCCTTTCCCCACGGCCAGCACCATTTTCTGGGTGTTGAATACACAGCGTTCCCGCTGGGCCGGGGGCAACTGGCTGGCATAACGGCCGATCATCCCGGCGATCCGCTTCACCTTCAGCGCCTTTTCGAGGGTGTAGTTGGTCTCGATATCCCCGCAGTGAATGGTCTGGCTGTTGCTTGAAGCGCGGGAGTTCACCTGGGCCAGCTGCCCATAGCGCTCCACCAGGGTGAGATGGGAGAGGGCGCTGTAACGGGCCAGAACGAACAACAAGGCCGTCCCGCACACGCCGCCCCCGACGATCAGCACATCCGTGGTGGGAAGGGTTTCGGCTTCCAGAGAAAGCGTCTCCGGCTGCGGCATGGCACCCCATGGCAGGCATCACAGCCCCCATGGTGGCGGATCAGCCCTCAGCCGTTGGGAGACACCAAAATCAGGACGGCACCCGCCAGCATCAGGGCCACGGCAGGGAGCCGAAGATCGGGCCGGGGCTCCCCCAACAACATCCCCCCGGCGGCCGCACTGAAGAGGGTGCTAATCCGCTTGATGGCAATGACATTCACGACGGCCGTGCGCTGCAGAGCTTCCATCTGCACGGCCATGCCCAGGGCGCCGATCACCCCAAAGAGCAGCAGGCTTCCCCTGTTGCTCTGCCAAAACCCCCCATCCACAGACGGGAGGGTCAGACTTCTCCCCTCGCCCGCCACCAGGGCTGAAAGCGTCAGGGGCAGGCCCACCACCATGTTCAATCCCACGACCCAAGCCAAGCTGCTGCTGGCCCTCACACCCACTTTGTCGATGCCGGCGCCGATGCCCCAGAGCATGGCGACGAGCAGCATCCATCGGGCCCCAGGGGTGTTCACTATGCCCTGGGAAATGTCCCCATCCGTGGCCCCCAACCGAAGGGCCCCGAGAACGATCAACACCATGCCAGCCAGGCTCCCGGGACCCGGCGTCTCCCCCAGCATCAACCAGGCACTGATCAGGAGCACTAGGGGGGAGAGATTGAGCAGCGGCACCACAAGGCTGAGCTCGCCGCGACTGAGGGCTCGGCCGTAGGCCCAGAAGGCCAGACCGTTCACCAGGGCGGTGGCGACGAGGGCCTGAAGGAGCCCAGGCCACTGGGGGGTGGGCCCGGGAAGCAAGGTGAGGGGCAACGCAACCAGAGCCGCCACCAGACATCCCACGCCCATCACCAATCTGGAAGTGAGGCCGGATCGTTTCAGGAGGCGCCGGGCCAGCAAGTCCTGACCGCTCTGGCAGCAGGCGGTGAGCAAGGCCAAAGCGGGCCAGATCATGGGGTGGGTAACGGGCCCAGGGTGGTTTATGCTCCCATTGTTGGCTGATCGCTCAAGGCGGGCCACCAGGGCGATTAGCACAGTGGTAGCGCACTTCCTTCACACGGAAGGGGTCACTGGTTCGAATCCAGTATCGCCCATTTTCAGTCTTTTGAGTCTCGGCTGAGGCGGCTACTGCTTGCTTTGGAAAAAGCCGATGCCCTGTTCATGGATAAGGATCCACTCACGGGGCTGGCCTTGAAGGGCAGCCTCTCCCCGTCGGCAGCGGCGCCGCCCTATCCGCACCCATTCCGGCAACGCCGCTCCCACAGCACACCTCCTGGCCGGTGGTGCGGTCTGGAGCCCATGCAGGCCGTCTCTCCTCTGGCCATACTTCGAGTGGCTGAACCCCATGCATGATGAGCGACCCTGAGGCCCCTCTCTCCTTCGATGGGGTTGGGGAGGACTCCATCCCTGAGCTGGTCCGGCTTGGGGAACAACTGATGCGTGCCCGGGAGGGTGCGGGATTGTCCCTGGATGCCCTGGCGACGCGGCTCCGAGTGGAACCGCGCCTCCTGCAGGCCTTGGAGCAGGGGGATCACCGCAAACTCCCTGAAGGGGTGTTCATCGTGGCCCTGGCCCGCCGCATCGCTGGAACCCTGAACGCGAATGTGGAGGAAGGGATCGCCAACGTGCGCCAGAGCCGGCTCATGGAGCACAGGCCTGCCAGCACCTCCAAACCCTCCGGGGACGCCAGCCCTGACCTTGCCCGCAGGCTGACAGAGCCAACCCGCAAGCCCCCTCGACAGACGCCGAGTTCTTCGGGGCGACGACCGCCCATCCCCCTCTGGGGCTGGGCACTGGCTGCCCTGCTGACGGCCCTGGGAGCGACAGCCGCTTGGCTCCTGCTGGCCCCATCCCCCAGCCGCCGCCCCACCGCTTCGCCGGAGCCGGAGCCCACCCCGGCTCCGGCTCCGGAACGGGCCGTGCCCCCACCTACTTCCCTCCAGCCGACCCAGGGCATCAAGCCCGGTGGCGTCTCGAGCACCAGTACGGACACCCTGCGCCTTCAGGCCAGCGAGGCCAGCTGGCTGGAGGTGCGTGACGCCAACGGCAAAACACTCTTTGAAGGAACCCTGATTGGGGAACGGAGCTTCCCTCTGGGCCGCGGCCTGGAGGTGATGGCCGGCCGTCCCTATGTGGTGCGTGCCTCCATCGGGCCCGGTCAGGCCACTCCCCTAGGCGGTGTGGATGACATCCGCTGGAAACGGTTCAGCCCCGAGCCGCTCACGCCGGCAGCGACTCCTCCGCCAACGCCCTCACCTTGAGCTCCAATCCCGATGCCTCCAGCACAACGGGAGCACAGGAGCGGAGACTCCAGCACTCCAGGCTTAGATCCGGACATCCCTCTCCGTTCCTGGCCGTCTCGGGCACCAGGATCACCTCGAAGGCGGCCGTTCCCAGGCGCCTGACCTGGAGATCTGCCACCATCTGGCCCGGGCGACGGTCGAGGGCGGCGGCCAGTCGCAACAGCAGGGCCATCATGCTGACCGTGCGGCGATCCTCCCGACTTTCGATCAATTGCCACGACTCGTGCCGTTTTTTGGGCAGGCTCCGGCGGTGGTAGCGGGCCATGGCAGCCACCATCAGGTGCTCTGCCTCGGAGTAGCCCAACAGCTCCCCATGGCGAATCAGATACCAGGTGTGCTTGTGATAGGCCGCCACGTTGATGTGCTGCCCACAGGTATGGAGCTGGGCTGCGGCCCAGAGCAGCAAGCGCCCCGCCCCCGGATCCTGATGCAACCATCCCCGGGTCTGGTCGTAGAGGCTCAGGGCAAAGCTCGATACCCGGGCCGCCCGAGCCAGATCCACCCCGTAGGTGCGGGCGAGGTGGAGCACCGTGCGTTCCCGTATGGTGCTCTGAAAAGCGAATCGGTCGTCGAGCAATCCCTGGCGCAGCATCCAATCCACGATCAGGCCCTCCCGCAGGGCTCGCTCACACACCACCAGCTCGCGCATCTGCAGCATCGCCATGGCGGTGTGAAGAATGAGCGCCCCGTGCACGATGATTTCCGCCCGACGGTCGTTGATCGGGGCGAGCTGCCGGCGCTGCTCCAGAGGCATCGCCATGAGGCGCTGGAGCAGCGCCTGCACCCGTGATCGGGTGAGGCGATAGCCCTGGAGGCGCAGGGGTGTGCGGCCTTCCTCCGCCGCCAGCAGGGCCGCCATAGCCATGGCCGTGCCGCTGGTGGCCACCATCAGGGGCTTCTCGCCCGGCTGCAGGGCCTGCTTGACCTGGGCCACGGCAGGGTCCAACGAACCCTGGATGTAGGCCTCCAGAAAGCTGCGCCGAGAGGGGGGAAGGGGATCCTCCTGGCCGAAATCGCGCTGCAGGCGCACCGCTCCGATCCGGGTGCTCGTCAGCACCCGGGCATCGGAGCCATCGGCCAGGATCAGCTCCGTGGACCCCCCGCCGATGTCCAGAATGATGTGGGGTGTCTGATCTAGGGCCATGCCGGAGAGCACGCCCAGATAGATCAAACGAGCCTCCTCCGGACCGCTGACCAGATCCACCTCCAGGCCGAGCTGGTCTTCAATGGCTTGCAGCACCTCCCGGCCGTTGGGCGCCTCCCGCACCGCACTGGTGGCTGCGGTGAGGATCTGCTCCACCCCATGGCTCAGGGCCAGATCACGGCAGTGGCGGAGAGTGAGAAAGGCCCGCTCGATGGCCTCTCCGCCCAGATCGCCGGTCACGGGATCCCGTTCCCCCAGGCGGGTGGTGGCTTTCTCCGCCAGGAGCACCCGAAAGCTGTGGAGGGCAGGATCGACGGCGGCGATCAGCAAATGGATGGAGTTGGTGCCGATGTCAATGGCGGCCACACGGCGTTCACCCCCATCTGTGTTCCCCTGGAGAGGGATCGAAACCGAAGGATCGCTGCTGCCCATCAGAACCATGCTGGGCGAAGGCTGAGCCACTTTGCCACCGGTGGCCCCCGGCAGACCGTCCGCTGCAGCAATCCGCAGTGCTCCCCTGACCGATATCCTGCCGCCACTAGGGGGGGTAAAGGTTGGGGCAGACATCGCCAGTAACCTGGCCCATGGGCCGAAAGATTGGCAACTGGCTGGAACTGCTGCGCTGGCACAAACCCAGCGGAAGGCTGATCTTGCTCATCCCGGCGGGATGGGCCCTCTGGCTCCATCCGCTCTCCCCTCCCCCTGCAGCGCTGGTGGGATGGATCGTTTTGGGAGGCCTGGCGGTGAGTGGGGCCGGCTGCGTGGCCAACGACCTTTGGGACCAATCCATTGATCCCCTGGTGGATCGCACCAAGGGCCGCCCCCTGGCCGATGGACGGGTGAAGGTCGGCACCGCCTGGGCCCTGCTGGGGAGCTGCCTTCTGGTCGCCCTGATGGCGGTGCTGGCCCTCCCGGCACCAAGCCGTGGCCCCTGTATGGCCCTGGCCCTGACCTGCCTCCCGCCGGTGTTGCTCTATCCCTCCGCCAAGCGCTGGTTCCCCTTTCCCCAGCTGGTGTTGGCCCTCTGCTGGGGGTTTGCAGTGCTGATTCCCTGGGCCGCCAGCAGCGGCGCTGAGGGAGCTGCCTCTGGAGCGGTCTGGGGGTCTCTCCTTCTCACCTGGGTGGCCACCCTGCTGTGGACCTTCGGGTTCGACACGGTGTATGCCATGAGTGATCAGGAGGACGATCGTCGGATCGGAGTGCGCAGCAGCGCACTTACCCTTGGCCCAGCAGCGCCTATAGTTGTGGCCGGGTGTTACGCCCTGACATGCTTGGCCCTGGCGGGTGCGGCCTTGCTTCGCGGTGTGAACCACCCCCTGTTCTGGGTGCTCTGGGCTGGAGCGACTCTTGCCATGCAGCGGGAAGCCTGGATCCTGCGCCGCCCTGCCCTGCCCAGGGCGATCTACGGACAACACTTCAGCCACCAGGTGTGGCTCGGCAGCATGATGCTTCTAGGGCTGGTGGTGGCCCAGGCATGAGGCGCCCCCCCTTGCCACCCCTTCCGCCCCCCCTGCGCCCAGGCGTCCGAGTGCAGTTGGTGGCCGCCAGCTCAGCCCTGGAATCGGCTGAGCGGCTGGAAGCTGGCATCGCCCTGCTCCGGAGTTGGGGGCTGGAGGTGGGGGAACCAGGCCCATTAATGGGGAGGCGCTGGGGCTATCTGGCGGGCACAGACTCGGAGCGAACGGAAGATCTAACGCGCCAGGAACCGGATGGCTCCATGGCGCCCCTCCTAGCCTGCGTGCGCGGGGGCTGGGGGTCGGCCCGTCTGCTGGACGATGGGGGGGCTGGGCTGCCCTCCCTGGCGAGCTCCCAGTGGCTGCTTGGCTTCTCTGACGTCACCTCCCTCCTCTGGGCCCGCTGGGCCCGGGGCTGCAGCGGCGGGGTGCATGGCCCACTTCTCACCACCCTGGCGAGTGAACCCCTTTGGAGTAAGGAGCGGCTGCACGACCTTCTCTTTGGCAGGGGACTGGCCCCGCTGGAGGGCAGCGGGTGGGTGGGCGGCGTAGCCGAAGGGCCCCTGCTGGTGGCCAACCTCACGGTGGCGACCCATCTCCTTGGCACCACCCACTTGCCGGATCTGCGAGGCGCCATCGTGGTGTTTGAGGACGTGGGAGAGGCCCCCTACCGCATCGAGCGGATGCTCACCCACTGGCGCCTCTGTGGGGCGCTCCAGCAGCTGGGGGGGATCGGCTGGGGGAGCTTCCGTGGCTGCTTCGATAGGGATCGGGCCGACCAGGCCTCCGACACCTTCTTCACCACCGAGCAGGTGCTGCGGGAGCGCACGGCCGACCTGGGAATTCCTGTGGTGGCCCACCTGCCCGTGGGCCACACCCCTGGCAACGCGGCCCTACCTCTAGGGGTCTGGGCCCGCCTGGATGGATCGGCGGGCCTGCTGGAGCTGGAACCCACCTGGCGGGAGGCCTAAGCCCCAGGGCGGGGTGGCCAGGGCGGCACAGTGCTGGGATTGCCGCTGCGAATGGCGTGGTACCCCGGAGAGAGAATCTCCACCCCTGCCTCGGCGAACTGATCCTGGATGGCCCCCAGCAGGTCGGAGAGGATCTCGCGGTAGCGGAACACATCCCCCACAAAGGCATTCAGTTCGTAGCTGATGTGAAAGTCGTTGAGGGAGGTTTGCAGCACATAGGGAGGGGGCTCGGCGGAGATTCCCGCCACCGACGTGGCGGCTCCCAGGAGAAGGAGGTGCACCTGGCGCCAGGGCACGTCGTAACCAATGGTGATGGTGGTAGCCACAGCTACCGGTTGGGCAGCCTCCCGGCGACTGAAGCTGTAGTTGAGAATGGGCGAGGCGATGACACTGGCGTTGGGCAGGCTCACCACCTCCTGGCGGGGAGTGACGATGCGGGTGACCAGCAGATCCCGGTCCTGCACCACCCCCAGCACCCCATTGATTTCAACGCGATCCCCCTCCTGGAAAGCCCGGGTATAGATCAGCATCAGCCCACTGATCACATTGGTGGCCACGGCGCTCGATCCCAGGGCCGCCAGCAGACCCACAAACAACCCGGCTCCCTGGAAAGCCTGACTGCCTGATCCAGGAATGTAGGGGTAGGCCGTCACCAATCCCGCCAGAAGAATGGCCCCCGACACCAGGCGCCCGGTGGGGCGGGCCCATTCCTGGTAAAAGCCTGGAAACACCAGCCGTCCCCGCTCAATGGTGGCGAACCAGGCCTTGCACCCCTGCATGGCCAGGCGGGTGAGAAAGAGGATCAGGGCCACCGCCAGGAGGTTGGGAATGGCGTTGGTGCCCCTGTCCATCAGTTGGCCCATCACCCTGAGGATGTGGGCCCGCAACCCCTCCGCAATGGCCTGGGTGGGAGGGAAGAAGCTCAGGAGCAGAGGGATCAGCAGGTAGCTGGCCACGAGCAGAAGGGTCCAGTGCCCCAGGCGCCGGAGCACCTGCAGCCCTCCCCGCACCTGCTCCTCATCCAGCACCTGATTGCCCCCCAAGCGCAGCCCAACCGCCCTAAATCGGCCAGCCAGCCAGCGCTGAAGCCAGTGATTGAGCTCCGTCTGGAGCTTCCACCAGAGCAAATACAGCAGCAGGACCGCCAAGGCCAGCGCAAGCCCCGTCAGCCAGGCCTCCAGGCTGTGGGTGCTGCGATATTGCTTGAGGGCACCGCGCATCTGGTCGCGATAGAGCAGAGCCAATTCCTCACGGGAGAGGGCGAAGGCCCTGGCCGCCCTCTCATCAACGGCCAGCTGGGGCTGGAAACGACCATCGCTGCCCTGCACCCCCACCATGAAATAGGGCGGGTCCTCCTTCACCACAAGCTGGTCGGGATCCAGCCGTGGGTTCTTCGCCAGCTCCTCCAGAATCCGGCTGCCCCGCTCGGCCACGAACTGGGGGGTCTGGGCACCGGCCGCTACTCGCACCTCCAGCACCTTCCGCCCATCGAGGGTGATCCACGCTGGCGTCGGCACATCTTCCGCAGCCTTCTGCGCCGAGGGGGCAACGGAATCCTGCGGCACATTCGCCGGGGCGGCCATGGTTGCGCTGAACCCCATGGGAAGGATGAGGGCCGCCATCACCAGCCCCAGCGGCGCCCAGCGCTTCAGCCATCCCCTGGCTGCTCGGACGACTCCACCCATCTCTGCGCCGGTGCACACCTGAAACCAGCTTGGCGCCGCCCCCCCCCCCCAGGCGTCAGCCCAAACGCTGCTCAGGTCCAGGCGACAAGCCCGGCCCCTAGGGCAATCAGCACCACACCCGCCCACTGAAGGGGGCTGAGGGTTTCCCCCATAAGGGCCACGCCGCCAATGGCCACGAGCACCACGCTGAACTTGTCGATGGGCGCGACCCGCGCCACAGGCCCCAGCTGCAGCGCCCGGAAAAAGCACATCCAGGACCCAGCGGTGGCGAGACCGGAGAGGAGGAGAAACACCAGACTCCGGCGGGGCAGGGATGACAGGGGCAGGCCCTCACCACGTGCAAGCACCACTGCCCCAAGGAACAGCACCACCACGAGGGTGCGCAACAGGGTGGCCAGGTTGCTGGGAAGCCCCTCCACTCCGACTTTGGCGAACAGAGAGGTGAGGGCCGCAAGGAGGGCAGCGGCCAGGGCCCAGAAGGACCATTGGTTCCAGAGTTCAGCCATGGGTTCCTCCCCCTCCAGCCTTACTAGCCACGGGAGCGCAGCACGGCTTCAGCCACAGCCATATCAAAGGGAGTGGTGAGTTTGATATTGGACGCCGGGGCCTCCAGCACCCGCACGGGGAACCCCAGGCGCTCGTAGAGGGCCGCATCATCGGTGACACTCCAACCGTCCTCCTGGGCCTGCCGATGGGCCTGCCGGAGCTGCTGCACCGCAAACCCCTGGGGGGTTTGCGCCGCCCAGAGCTGCTGCCGGTCGGGGGTGGAGAGGATCTGACCGGCGCTATCCACCTGCTTGATGGTGTCGGTCACCGGGGTAGCCGCGATGATGCCTGCCCCCGCAGGGATGGCGTCCCTCAAGGCCCCGGCACAACGGCTGAAGAGGTCCGCGGTGGCCAGACAACGGGCGCCGTCATGGATCAACACCGCCTCAGCCTCCGCGGGCAGGGCCGCCAACCCCAGACGCACGGAGTCCTGGCGGGTCGGTCCCCCCAGAATCCATTGGACAAGCTTGGCCGGCCCCGCTGCGGCCAAGATCGCAGCGATGGTGGGCCCATCCTCCGGTTGGCCCATGACTCCGATCCAGTGAATGTCCTCGCAGGCCAGGGCAGCCTCCAAGGTCCAGGCCAGGACGGGCCTCCCCGCCACCGGCAGCAGGAGCTTATTGATCTCCGCTCCCATGCGGCGGCCACTTCCTGCGGCAGCGATCAGCAAATGCATGCAGCTCCTCCAACAGGGACGGACGGCCTGGTGACTTGATCCATACAATCAGGCCTACCGCCACCGCTACCCGATGCGCGCCCTCTTTCTGGTCCCCGGGGATGCTCTCCAACAGTTGCAGGTGCTGCCGGCGGCAGCCGCCGTGGCGGACAACCTGGGATTCAGTCTGCAGGTGGCCTGCTCGCCAGCCGCGGCCCCGGTGTGGCGACTGCTCCCGGCCGTTGAGAAAGTGATTCCCTTCTCCTTCAGCGACGCCAACCTGGCGGACTGGGCCAACCTGCTCGGGTCGATTCGGGAGCCCGATTTCCAGGTGTGCATCAATCTGGCCGGTGGCCGCCAGGTCGATCTGATGCTCTCCATGAGCCATATCCCCACGCGCATTGCCACGGCAGGGTTTTCCGCCACGGAGCTGGTGAACCAGCCTCGGGGGGGATGGCTCAGCCAGGAGCTTGCGGCCTACCTCAAGCCGATCGGCGTGCCCCTGGACGCCGATCGGTTCCGCCTCTCCCTGCCGAAATCAGCCTTGGAGAAGGCCACGGCAAGCCTCCCCCCAGGGGAAGGGCCCATGCTCCTTCTCGTGCCGGCAGGGGTGCCTGGCGACTGGCCCCAGGAGCGATGGGAGGGCCTGCCCTCCACCATTGGCGGCAAGATCCCGGGGCTGCGCCATCAGGTGCTTACACCTGCGAAGCCAGCGGCCCTGCTGGAACGAGCGACCCAAGTGGCCGGGAGCGATGTGGTGCTCACCAGCGACCCCATCACGGAGGAACTGGCCCTTTATTGCGGTGTGCCCTTGGTGGCCCTCGGCCGTAGCGCCGACTCCCTCCCTACCCGGGACGGGGTGCGGGGTCTGGCCGACCCTTCAGGCCTGGCGACCCTCAGCGATGCGGAGGTGCTCAACGCCCTTGGCCTGGCCTAAAGCCCTCCTTCGGAGCAGAGGAAAGTCCACGCGACGGTCAACGCCCCGTCGCCCCCCACCCACCTCCCAGATCAAACGGCCCTGGCTGATGCCCCTGGTGGCTCTGGTGATGGTGGTGAATGCCAGTGCCCTGGGCTACCGCCTCACTGAAGGGTGGGACTGGGGCGACTGCTACTGGATGGTGGCCATCACCATTCCCACCATCGGCTACGGCGAGGTGGAACCCCTCAGCCATGCGGGGCGGGTGGTAACGGTGTTTTCAATCGTTGGAGGGCTGGTGGTGGTGCAGCTGACCATCCGAAGCCTCGTGGGTGTAGCGGAATCGGGCTACTTTCGGCGTCTGCATGCGCGCCGCCTTCTTCACTGGCTTCAAACCATGAACGACCACGTGATCCTTTGCGGCTACGGCCGCATCGGCCGCGAAATCGCCGCCCAGCTCAGCAAGGAAGGGACCCCCCTGCTGGTGGTGGAGATGGATCCCGATCGACGGGACGCTGCAGAGGCGAAGGGACTCCCCGTTCTTCTGGCGGATGCCACCTTGGATGAAACCCTCGTGGATGCAGGAATTCACCGCTGCCGCAGTCTGGTGGCTGCCCTGCCGAACGATGCGGCCAACGTATACGTGGTGTTGAGTGCCCGGGCCATTGCCCCCCGGTGCCGGCTGATCGCCCGCTCGGACAGTGAGGAGGCCGAGCGCAAATTGCGCCAGGCAGGCGCCGACCAAGTAGTCAGTCCCTATGTGGCGGGGGGCCGCACGATGGCCGCAACAGCCACCCGGCCCCTGGCGGTGGACTTCATGGAACTCCTGGCGGGTTCGGAGTGCGAGGTGGAGGAATTTCAACTCAGCGACGACGCGGCCCAGCTCGGGAACCTCAATGGGCGCACCCTGGCGGAACTGGACCTCCGGGGCCGCTCCGGGGCACTGGTCCTGGCGATTCGCAAGCCAGCGCCGGCTGTGGTGAATCCCTACAGCTACCGCGGCAGCAGCTACGCCAGCTCCCCAACGCTGGTGGCGAACCCCGGAGGGGAAACCAAGCTGGGCCCCGGGCAGCTGATGGTGGTCCTGGGAAGCAAAGAACAACTGGAGATCTTCGCGAACCTGCTGGGTGACGCGGTGGTGAGTGTCGAACACATGCAGGGCTAGATCTGCGCGCGGTCATGCCTCTTTCGGCGCGGGCATACGATCGCCGCCTCAGCCGTCGCTCCGCCATGACCAGCCACCCACAGCCCGCCATCGGGGAAAGGTCGGGGGCCCTCGCTGGCCAAGTGGCCCTGGTGACGGGCGCTAGCCGGGGGATTGGCCGCGCCATTGCCCAGGAGCTGGCCGCTGCCGGGGCGGAGGTGGTGGTGAATTACGCCCAGTCGCCTACGGCGGCAGCTGAGGTGGTGGAAGGCATCGTGAAGGCGGGTGGCCAAGCCTGGGCCCATCAAGCCAACGTGGCTGAGGAAGCAGAGGTGGAGGCGATGGTGCAGGACATCGTGGGGCGGCGAGGACGGATCGACGTGCTGGTGAACAACGCTGGCATCACCAGGGATGGACTGGTGATACGGATGAAAACGGCGGATTGGCAGAGCGTGATGGATCTCAACCTCACCGGCTGTTTTCTGACCACAAGGGCCGTGAGCAAGCTGATGCTTAAGGCCCGCAAGGGCCGCATCATCAACATCACCTCCGTAGTGGCCCTGATGGGGAATCCGGGCCAGGCCAACTACAGCGCGGCCAAGGCGGGCCTGATCGGCCTCACCCGGAGCAACGCAGCGGAATTTGCAGGCCGTGGAGTCACGGTGAACGCGGTGGCTCCGGGCTTCATCGAAAGTGAGATGACGGCAAAGCTGGATCAGGAGCCGATCCTGAAGGCCATCCCCCTAGGGCGGATGGGGCTTCCCCAGGAGGTGGCTGGGGTGGTGCGATTCCTCGCCGCCGATCCAGCATCGGCCTACATCACCGGCCAGGTGCTGCAGGTGGATGGGGGAATGGTGATGCGCTAGGAGACCTGACCGGGATCCTTGGCCCCTGGGGTCGCCAGGGGCTGGCCCAGGTCTTCACGCAGGCGGCGGATCCGCTGCAGCAACCGCAGCCGACGGCTTCGGGCGGTGATGGTGAGAAACAGGCGGATCGGCACGTACACCAGGGCCATCACCAGGCCAAGGGAGGCAATGAGCAGAAAGACGAGCCCGTCCGCAGCCGCGGGGGGGGAGAGGGCCCGATCAGCGGCGCCCTCAAGAGTTTGCTGGAGGATCTCCTCCATTGGACCAAGTTCTGTCTGCACAAGGCCGACCCTACCGGCCACACCCCCCTATCCGAGCCCGGCTCCCGTCACCAGATCCGGATCTGGTGACGGGAGCCTTCCATATGGGAGCCTGGAAAGCAAGCCAGTGCTCCACGATTTCGATTCATGGCCAAACTGATCCAGTTCTCCGACGCCTCCAGAGACTCTCTGGAGCGGGGTGTTAATGCCCTGGCCGATGCGGTGAGGGTCACCATCGGGCCCAAGGGGCGCAATGTGGTGCTGGAAAAGAAATTTGGCTCCCCTGACATTGTTAATGACGGGGTGACGATTGCCAAGGAAATCGAACTCTCCGACCCCTTTGAGAACCTGGGCGCCAAGCTGATGCAGCAGGTGGCCTCCAAAACCAAGGACACGGCGGGGGATGGCACCACCACCGCCACCGTGCTCGCCCAGGCGATGGTTCGCGAAGGCCTGCGCAATGTGGCCGCCGGATCCAATCCCGTGGAACTCCGCCGTGGCATGGAGCTCGCCGTGAACCGAGCCGTGGAGGGGATCGCCAACCGCAGCACCCCTGTACAGGGGGCTGCCATCCGTCAGGTGGCCACCGTGAGCGCCGGCAATGACGAAGAAGTGGGTCGGATGATTGCGGAAGCCATGGACCGGGTGAGCACCGATGGGGTAATCACCGTGGAGGAATCCAAATCCCTGGGGACAGAGGTGGAGATCACCGAGGGGATGGCCTTTGATCGCGGCTACAGCTCCCCGTACTTCATCACGGATCAGGACCGAAGGGAGTGCAGCTTCGACCATCCCTTCCTTCTCCTGACCGACCGCAAGATCAGCAGCGTGACGGATATTGTTCCGGTTCTGGAGGCGGTGTCCCGCAGTGGCCGGCCCCTGGTGATCATCGCCGAGGATGTGGATGGCGAAGCCCTTGCCACCCTGGTAGTCAACAAGACCAGGGGGGTACTTCAGGTGGCCGCGGTGAAGGCCCCAGGGTTTGGGGAACGGCGCAAGGCCATGCTGCAAGACATTGCTGTGCTCACGGGGGGCACGGTGATCAGCGAAGACCGGGCCATGGGCCTGGCGAAGGCCACCCTGGAGGATCTGGGTCAGGCCGAGCGCATTACCATCGGCAAGGATGAAACCACGATCCTCGCCAGGGAAGATCGCAAACCTGCCATTGACGAGAGGATCGCCTCCATCAAACGGGAGCTGGAGGTCACCGAATCGGAATATGACCGGGAAAAGCTCGCCGAGCGCATCGCCAAGTTGGCCGGCGGCGTGGCCGTGATCCGGGTCGGGGCCCCGACGGAAACGGAACTCCGCAATCGCAAGCTGCGCATTGAAGACGCGCTGAATGCCACCCGAGCCGCGGTGGAGGAAGGCATCATTCCTGGAGGCGGAACTGTGCTCCTGGCCATAGCCGATGATCTCGACGGGCTGCTGGCCACTCTCAGCGGCGACCAGGTCACAGGGGTGCGCTTGATTCAGGCGGCTCTCAAGGAACCCGTGCGGCAGATCGCCAGCAATGCGGGAGTCAACGGCGATGTGGTCGTGGAGAAGATCCGCCGGGAGGGCAAAGGCTTCAACGCCCTCACAGGCACCTACGAGGATCTTCTGAGTGCTGGCATCCTGGATCCCGCCAAAGTGGTGCGATTGGCCCTCCAGGATGCTGTTTCCATCGCGTCCCTGATCCTCACTACTGAAGCGGTCATCGCCGACCGTCCTGAACCCGCCAGTGCTCCCCCTGCCGGGGACGGCATGGGTGGGATGGGCGGCATGGGTGGGATGGGCGGCATGGGGATGCCCGGGATGATGTGAGTTGCCTAAAAGGCATTCACCAACTTGGCGTGCAGCCGACACACCGCAGTGGCCTGCTTCGGGGGATTGCTGGAGCAGAGCTTGCCAAGTTCCCGATTCAGTGCTTCAAATTGGGCCAGATGGCCAGGGCTCAGGGGAAAAGCCGCCGCACCGAGCAAAGCAACGCTTAGGAGCGCCCTTGAGCCAAGGGGCGAGTGTATTGACTTGACCCTCCCCTGCCGGAGAAGAAATTCCTGAGCCATGGCCGTCCTTCAGCCTCCAGAACCACACCCTTCATCGTGCGCGTTAATGGGACCGATGTGATCCTGACTACAGAAAGATTTGTGATCCTTTCCTCAAAGTTCTCACATAGCGAGTCACTTGTAGGTCCACTCCGGTGATGGCGGTTCCAACGACCACAAAGTCAGCGCCCTCTTTCAGGACCTGCTGAGCCTGCTCTGGACTGGCAATGCCACCTTCACAGACCAGGGGAACCGCAGCAGGCAACGCTTCGCGAAGCTGGCTGAGCAGGCCAAAGGCTGGAGGTGCAAATCTCTTGGTTGCCTCGGTATAGCCGTAAAGCGTGGTGCCCACCCAGGCACAGCCGAGCTCGGCAGCGCGCAGTCCCGAATCCAGGGAATCCACATCGGCCATCAGGGGCACACCCAGCTCCTCTCGGGCCCGCCGCACCAGATCATCCAAGAGCTGCCCCTCCGGCCTAGGGCGCTGGGTGGCATCGAGGGCCACCACATCGGCCCCTGCAGCCCACACGGACTGCAGCTCCTCCCAGCGGGGGGTGATGTACACCGCACTCTCAGGCCAGGTTCGCTTCCAGAGGCCCACGATCAACGCATCTGGGCATCGCAGACGAACCGCGGCGATGTGTTCGGGGCTTTCCAGGCGCACTCCGGAGGCCCCATTCGCCAGGCAGGCCTCCGCCATCGCCGTAATGGCCAAGGGATGGCGGAGGGGAGAACCTTCAGGGGCCTGAACGGACACAATCAGCGACCCCTTCAAGGGGGACCAATCGGTGACGGAAGGCCTTGTCAAGACCGTGGCCTGGACTGGACAGCGCCGGGCAACCAAACCAGCCAGGGCTCCAGGGCTGGAGAGATCGGGGCTGGAGAGACGTGGCCTCGTCTGTCGTCATTCCTGGATCGGCGGGGTGGGAGGATGGACCCACTGGAGAGACCTTCCACCTCAAAGTTGGGCACGGGGGCCGCCGCTCTCTCTTCCATCGCCTCACCGGGGAATGGCTCGTCCGAAGTTGTTCCAGGGAGGGAGGGGGAATCGGGAAGGGGATGGATTAGGCCGTCGTTCGGGAGGGGATCCTCAAGAGAGGTGGTTAGCGGGGGGAAGGCAACCTCAAGGGGAGCGAACGCTTCATCCAAACCCACGGGGGCGGGTGGCAAGGGAGATGGGGAGGGAAGGGAAAGTGGCAGCTGCGCGACGCCAGGCTGGGCCAGCAGGGGGAGCAACCAGGAACGAACCGCTTCCGCATCTCCCCCAAGCTCCTCGGCCCGATCCATGACAGATTCGAGAGTGTGCATTCCATAACGATGCACACAGCGCTCTGCCAGCTGGATGGCACGGGGAGCATCCCGCTGCTGAATCGCCTCCACTAAAGCCTGTTGCCAATCAGGCACGAGGTGTGAGGAATCGGGCGGAGTTCCGCCGCCATCTCCGGACGAAGCACTTAATGGTGATGGATTCACTGCAACTTTCGATCGAGCAGAGGGCGAACGGCCAGAAAGAGGGCCAAGGCTAGGGTCAGGAGGATAACCAGGCAAGTGGTCCCAGTCAGGTCACCGTAAGGAGCCTGAAGCACCACTTGAGAAAAGACATTAGAGCCATTGTATGCGGCACGAATGGGCTCGATCGCAAAGGTGAGGGGGTTCAAAGAAGCCAGCCATGCCAACCAGCTGGGCATGAAGGTAAGGGGGGCTAATGCCGTGCTAGCAAAGAGAAGAGGCAGATTCACCACAAAGATCACCGCAATCAGCTCGATATGACCAGGCAGGGCGAAGGCCAGACCAAGGCTTAGGGCGGTCACAGCAAATACCAACAGCGTCAGCGTGAGAAGCACCAAGAGAAAACCCAAGAATCCTGGCCAGCCATAACCCAGCACCCCCGCAACAAGAACAATGGCAATGCTCTGAACAAGGCTCAGAGAAAGGATATAAAGAACGGAAGCCAGCACAATCGAGCTGCGCGAGCGAAGAGGGGCCACAAGAAGACGATTAAGAAAACCAAATTCCCGATCAAACATGACGGGTAGGCCAGCATTCAAAGCGGCGCTGAATGCGGTGAAAACAATCACACCGGCCCCGAAGAAATGTCCATAACTCTCAGAACCAGGCAAGAAACCAGCCGGAGCTTTGGCAAACAAGGCACCAAACAAGAACAGCCAGATGAGGGGCTGAAGTACCCCAGCGACCAGGGTGGATGGACGCCGAAGCAACTGCACAAACAACCGCCGGGTCAAGGCCAGGGTCTCCTGGATCACCTCAGCAAGGGCGGAGGGTGGGGCCGTCTCGGAAGGCAGAGGGCTCAACATAGGGGAAACGCTGGTCATGGAGGGGGGGGCTCGGGCTGGACGGGATGGGATTCGGGGGAAAGGGTGCGATGCCGTTAACGCATCTGTTTCTTTCGCTCCTCCTTTGCATCCCTCTGGCCAACCACAGCCAGTTCCGCATCCATCAGAGTGCGTCCTGTGGCCTGGAGGTACACATCATCGAGGCTGGGCCGGCTGAGCGCGAGTGAGAAGACTGGCAGATCGGCCGCCCTCATTCTGGAACGGATGGCTTCCGTGACGCCCTCATCTTCCACAACCAGATTGAGGGAATACCCCTGAGATCGATTCGCCACCACTTGCCTCACGCCAGGACAGACTTGGAGGAGATCCCTCACCCGGGTGGATTCGTCCTCATCGCTGAACTCCCTGACCCGGAGCGTGACGCGATCCCCTCCCAGGGACTGCTTCAGGTGCTGAGGGGTGCCTTCCGCCAGGACACGTCCGGCTTCAATGATGGCAAGACGGTCGGCCAGGGCATCCACTTCCTCCAGGTAGTGACTGCTCAGCACGATGGTGGTGCCGGAGTCGCGGAGCTGCCGCAGGACCTGCCAGATGGCATTTCGGCTTTCCAGATCCAGCCCAACGGTGGGCTCATCCAGCACCAGCACGGCAGGGCGATGGAGCAGCCCAGACGCCAGATCGAGCCTGCGACGCATGCCACCGGAATAGGTTCCGCAGCGACGATCGATCCACTCCTCCATCGACAGGAGGGAGATCACCTCCTGGAGGCGTGTCGCGGTCTGCGATGGGCGCAGGTGATAAAGATCTGCCTGCAACTGAAGCAGCTCACGACCCGTCAGAATTTTATCGATCGCCACTTCCTGAGCCACGTACCCCAGCAAGCGACGCACGGCCCGCGGATCCGCCAGTGCATCATGCCCTGCCACCTTCACCTCTCCCCCATCGGGCTCCAGCAGAGTGCAGAGAATACGGATGGCCGTGGTTTTACCGGCACCGTTGGGGCCCAGGACGCCATAGATACAGCCTGACGGCACCTGGAGCGAGAGGTCATCGAGAGCCTGAACAGAGGCTGTTTTGCGATCGCCACCGAAGCGCTTCTTGAGGTGGTGGAGCTCAATCAAGCCGAGCTTCTCCAACGGTTTTACGGCCTTCGTAATCTAGGCAGAGCCAGGGGTGGGGAGGTGGAGGAGAACCGCCATCGCCCCCATGGTGACCTGGGAGGCCTGGGGAGTGCGAGCCAGCAACAGCAGGAGACAAATCCCAAAGAGGTAGAAGATCGACCACCGGAAAAGGTTGCGAGCGCAGACCGGGTCTGCTGGCTCTTGGCGCAAACGGTCGGTGAGCTGCAAAAGACGAGCGTTGAAGGGCAAGACCAAGAGCCCGTAAAGCCAGCCACCACTGGGAAGGGCCACAATCCCCAGCAGGCTGAGGAGTGCGGTCAGCGCGCTGTAGCGGGCAATGGCATTAGCGGTGGGAACGACCCCATGCACCACAGGCAACATAGGGATCCCGGCAGCCCGGTAGTCCTCCCGCAAGAGAAGGGAAAGGGCCCAGAAGTGAGCAGGGGTCCAGACCAAAACCAGGGAAAAGAGCCACCAGCAAGGCCAGCCGCCAAGGGAGCCAGCAGCGGCAGCACCCACAAGGGGTGGAATGGCCCCAGCAACGCCTCCGATCACGATGTTGAGGGAGGTTCGCGGTTTCAGTAGGGCGGTGTAAAGCAGGACGTAGCTGCAAAGGCCCAGCAGAGCAAGAGCTGCGGCCAGGGGATTCACGCCCCACACCAGAACCAGGACGGCTCCGAGGGTCAGGGCGATAGCCAAGGCAAAGGCCTGTCGTTGGGCCAGACGCCCCGAAGGGATCGCCCGTTTGCTGGTGCGGAGCATGCGGCGATCGAGCTCCTCCTCCCAAAGGCAATTGAGAACCCCTGCCCCAGCAGAGGCCATGGCTCCACCCACCAGGGTGCAGGTGAGGCGAAGGGGATCGAGGGGCCAACCCGCGGAAACGGCCATCCCTCCCAAGGTGGTCGCCAACAAAAGGGGGATCAAACGGGGCTTGGCCACTTCCAGCCAAGCGGGCAAGCGGGAGGAGCGGGGGATGGTGGTACTAACCACAACTCACCTCCATGGACGAGGAATCAGGACGCCAGGCGCGAAGGGTGCGGCCACAAAGGGCCCCGAGATGAGCCATGAGAAGAGCAGCGACCAATTGGTGGGCAATGGTCAGGGAAGGAAGATGCAATTGAGCCCGCAGGGTGAGAACTCCCAAGGTGACTTGAAAGGCGACGAGGGCGGTAGCAGAAAGAGCGAGGGCCCGGATCGGGACATCAGCGCGGATCAGAAGGACTGCGCTGACGGCGAGAGTGATGACGGAAAGGCTGGCAGCCCCCGCCAGTTGGCGGTGCCGCAGAACCCATTCACACAGTTCACCAGACGAAAAACATTGATCCACAGCCCACTGGCTGGCCATGGAGGCCCCAATGACGCATTGGGTGAACACCAGAGCTGTACTGATCACGGGCAAGGGAAGCCACCAGGTAGGAAGGGGGGCTGAAGGCTCCTCACCAGCGAGGCCCTGATCCAGGCCGCTGATGACAAGGACAAGGAGAAGAGCCGTGGCCAGGTGGGCTGTGACCGTGGAGGAGTCGAGAAGCCCTGTAACCGTAAGGGCGCCAAGAATTCCCTGGAGAACCACCAATCCAACGGCAAGGCCTGAAACCCAAGGAAGCCAAGAAGGAAGTTTGCGCCGTCCCCAAAGGCTCAGGGCCAACAAGGAAAGCAAGGCAAGCCCCACAAGGAATGCATCTAATCGATGGAACCACTCCAAAAAGACCTGCATATTCATCTGCCTTCCGGGCAGGAACGCGCCATAACAGAGAGGCCAGTCCGGGCATGCGAGGCCAGCCTCCATGACTCGGGTGGCTCCCCCGATCACCACAAGGGCCACGAGGGCGATCACCAGGTGGGTAGTGAGCATCCGCAGGGCGGGCCGCAAAGACAAGCGAATGAATGTCGTTGGGCAAAATGCTAACGGGATTTTTCAGATCAGGGATTCCAAACATCCCTGGAAGGTTTGTAACAATTGGCGCCAAATGCCACTGCTGCTACAAAAGGACTCACGTCACCAGAGCACTTTTCATAGGATGTTTTGGGGTTTACCCACCCCGCCCTGCGCTTCCTCCCTATCTTGGATTGCGCACCAAACGGACTCTGTCCCTTCCTCTAGAAGGTCATGGCAATTCCCACCTCTCTGATCACCTTCCTGGTGGGCATGGTTCTCGTGCTCGCTGGCCTCTGGCTTGGCCAGAATGTTTCCCTTTTGCCGCCAGCAGCCAGCTTGAATGCTCCGGTCTACGACGAACTTTTTAAGGTTCTCTTCATCATCGGGGCCATCCTCTTTCTTGGCATCGTTGGTCTTCTCCTCTTCAGCCTGGTTCGTTTCCGCAGGAAGCCGGGAGACAACAGTGATGGTGAAGCAATTGAAGGCAATCTCCCTCTGGAAATTGTGTGGACGGCCATTCCAGCCATCGTAGTATTGTTTATAGGAATCTACAGTTACGACATTTATGAACGCATGGGAGGGATGACCCCTCTCAATGATCACAGCGCCATGGCACATGCTCAGCCCATGGGAGAGATGTCGAGCTTGCAACCCGCGTCCATTTCGCCTGCCAACGATCCAAAAAATTCAGCACCGCAGGTTTGGGGAGGAATTGGACCAGCTTCGGGAGAGAATGCACTCATTGTTGATCTAACTGCACTGCAATTTGCTTTCATTTTTCATTATCCCGAAGCCAACATCACTAGTGGCGAGCTCCATATCCCCGCCAACCAACCTGTAGAACTACGAATGAAAGCCAATGATGTCATCCACGCCTTCTGGGTTCCCCAATTCCGACTGAAGCAGGATGTGATTCCAGGTCAGCAGACCATCCTCACCTTCACTGCCACCAAACCTGGAACTTACCCCGTGGTTTGCGCCGAGCTCTGCGGCCCATATCACGGAGGGATGCGTTCATCTGTCGTTGTTCATGAGCCGGGTGATTATGCCCAGTGGCTTGAGAAGAACAGCCCGATCACCCCACCATCTGCAGCCGTGGCCCAACTCGATCCCCAACCCATTGCCTGACCATGACTGTTGCCACACCCCAAGATCTGAACCTTCAACCCCAACCCGGAGAAAGCCTACAACCCAAAGGATGGCTGAAGTATTTCAGCTTTAGCTTGGATCACAAAGTGATAGGGATTCAATATATCGTTACAAGCTTCCTCTTCTATTTAATTGGTGGGGCATTGGCGGGCGTTATCCGCACGGAGCTCATCAGCCCCATGTCTGATTTTGTGAGCCGAGAAACCTACAACGAGGTGCTCACGCTTCATGGCACGATTATGATCTTTTTGTGGATCGTGCCAGTCGTGAATGGAGGGTTTGGTAATTATCTGATTCCGTTTTATGTGGGCGCTCGAGACATGGCGTTCCCCAGGCTCAATGCAGTTGCTTTTTGGTTGATTCCACCGGCGGGCCTTCTGCTGATTGCCAGTCATTTCATCACCGGCTCCGCTCAAGCCGGTTGGACCGCTTATCCGCCTTTGAGCATTACTACCCCGGCAAAGGCTCAGGTGGTCTGGATCATCAGCGTTTTGCTACTGGGGGGAAGTTCAATCTTTGGGGCCATTAATTTTATCGCCACCATCTTGAAGTTACGGCGGCCTGGGCTGAAGATGATGCAACTTCCCATGTATTGCTGGGCCATGTTGGGTACCAGCATTCTTGCTGTTTTATCCACCCCTGTTCTCGCGGGCACACTTCTGCTGCTCAGCTTCGATATTGTGGCCCACACGGGTTTCTTCAATCCAAGCCTGGGGGGCAACGTGGTGGTATATCAGCACTTGTTTTGGTTCTACTCCCATCCAGCTGTTTACATCATGGTGCTCCCTGCCTTCGGGTTAGTGAGCGAAATTCTTCCTATCCATGCAAGAAAGCCCCTGTTTGGCTACAGCACGATGGTGTATTCGATCATGGCGATTGTTTTTCTTGGCCTGATCGTATGGGCCCACCACATGTTCACTAGTGGCACCCCGCCCTGGATGCGATTGTTTTTCACCATCGCCACAGCCTTCATCGCCGTTCCAACGGGAATCAAATTCTTTAACTGGCTTGCCACATTGTGGGGGGGGAAGATTGCACTGAATAGCGCTATGCTTTTCTCCTGCGCATTTATTGTTAACTTTGTTTTTGGAGGCATCACTGGAGTTGCGCTTGCACAGGTTCCTTTTGATATCCACGTTCATGACACCTACTTCGTTGTTGGCCATTTTCACTACATTGTTTATGGTGGCTCCGTTTTCGTCATCTTCAGCTCCATCTATCACTGGTATCCCAAATTCACAGGCAGAATGCTCAATGAGCCCCTTGGAAAGCTGCATTTCGCCCTGACCTTCATTGGGTTCAACCTCTGCTTCGCCCCCCATCATTGGCTTGGCCTCAACGGCATGCCCAGGAGAGTGGCTGAATACGATCCCACATTCACCACTCTCAACCAGCTGAGCAGCGTCGGAGCTCTTCTGATGGCAGTCAGCACCTTGCCGTTCCTGTTCAACGTGATCTGGAGCCTTCGGGCAGGCCCAAAGGCAGGGGATAACCCCTGGAATGCCCTCACCCCGGAATGGCTCACCAGCTCTCCTCCCCCGGTTGAAAACTGGATTGGAGAAGCTCCGCTGGTGGAACACCCCTACGGCTACGGCCATGCCCCTGGCGCCCTGACCTTGGAGCAAGCCACAGGCAAGGACCTCTGGACCGGGAACTGATCCCCCTTCCTTATCACCGCCCCCTTTCCCATGGACCGTCTGGCCACTGCTGCACCCAGCGAACCTTCTGCCCATCTACAGGCGGAGGTGCTTGCCCACGCTTCCACCGAAGGGCATGCCGATTTCAGGCTCTTTGGGTTGGCCACCTTCCTGGTGGCCGACGGCATGACCTTCGCCGGATTCTTCGCGGCCTATCTGACCTTCCGGGCTGTGAACCCCCTACCCAGTGGGTCCAACTACGAACTGGAGCTGGTCCTTCCCACGATCAACACCGCCCTGTTGATCATCAGCAGCTTCACCTTCCACAGGGCCGGTAGAGCCCTCCTATCAGGTCAACCCAAACCCTGCCGTCTCTGGCTGCTCCTGACCGCAGGATTGGGAATCGCCTTCCTTATCGGCCAGATGGTGGAGTATTTCCATCTCCCCTTTGGTTTGAGGGACCATCTCTTCGCAAGCACGTTCTACGCCCTAACCGGGTTCCATGGTCTCCATGTGACCCTCGGAGTGATCTGCATCCTTGTGGTTCTCCTCCAGGTGGGTGAGCAGGGGCAGGTCTCCCCCTCAAAGCCATTCGGCCTCGAAGCAGCAGAACTTTACTGGCACTTTGTGGATGGGATCTGGGTGGTGCTCTACGGACTCCTGTATCTCCTCTGATCACAACTTTTAGGTTTCGATTGGATGATTTCCTTGCGAAAAGCAGGCCCTACGGGCAAAATCAAGATATAAGTGCTCATTGACACGGATGGCTGCGAACAAAGGCTCAGCCAGCCCTGCTGGTTCGGCCAGTCCTACTTCATCAACCTCCCGCATCGCCAACAAGGCGGACAGGTTGCCCCACGGGCCATCTGAGAGCAATGGGCTGCCTACGTCGGCCCCTTTGGAGGGCAAGGACTTGCTGGACAAGGCCCGTTCGCTGAGCAACCGTCCGGAAGACCAGATCGCCCGTGCCTGCGGATATGTGGGTCCCAGTGGCAGGGTGCTCAAAAAGAGTTTCTACCGAGCCCTTGTTGCAGCAAAGGGTTACACCCTTCCCTCAAGCAGCATGGCCACCAACCTCAGCCGAGGGCGCCATGCCGACTTCCGAACCAGGGTCCATGGCAATGGGAACCTCCTGATTGGACAGGCTTACACCAGGCGGATGGGATTGGAACCAGGCCAGGAGTTCCGCATTGAGCTGCATCGGGAAACTGGTTCGATCTGGCTTTTGCCCCTTGATGCAACAAAAAGATAAGCCCCCCCTGGTCACCAGCCTTGATCGACCAGCCACTGGCTGGTGAGGATTGCACGAGCTGGCTGGACCTTTAGGCCACCCCCCTGGGTCTGATCCGCCAGCAAACGCTCCAGATAACGGGCCACCAGATCTGCCTCCAGGTTGACCGCATCCCCCACGCGCCGCTTCTTCAAAGTGGTGTTCTGCCAGGTGTGGGGGATCACCGCCAACCAAAAGTGCTCACCCCCATCTTCACAGCCGGCCACCGTGAGACTGATCCCATCCACAGTGATGCTGGCCTTTTCGCAGATGTATCGCCCGTAGCGGGGATCTTGCCAGGCCACGGAGAGGCGCCAGGAGGCCGGCAAGGGCTCAATGCCCAGGACGGTTCCCAGTCCATCAACATGGCCACTAACCAGGTGGCCGCCAAGACGATCAGCGAGGCGGAGCGCAGGCTCCACGTTCACCAGAGCCCGCGCCTGGGCCCGCCTGCCGAGGGTGGTGCGGGAGAGGGTCTCTTCGCTGGCATCCGCCCGAAATCCCTCGCCAGAGCCAGCCAGTTCCGCCACCGTGAGACAGACCCCATCAACAGCGATGCTGTCTCCAAGGGCCATCGGCCCCAACTCTCCAAAAGCCCCCCGCACCCACACTCCCTGGGAACAGGGTTCAAGACGGCCGATGGCCTGAACCAATCCGGTAAACATGCCGTGGGCGAAGGGGGGCTGCTAGCTCGTCATAATCAAACAACGGCCAGGGCTGTTGCACAGCAGACACACCCAGGAGCAAAAACACCATGGTGGAAATGCAGGTCGCCGGCATCGCCCTTGATGCCGCAAGCCGCAGCCCGATTGTCCTTCTTCGAGACCCTTCGGGTCGCCGCCAGGTACCCATCTGGATTGATCAGGCCCAAGCTCAGAACATTCTTGCTGGGATCAACCGGGAGCGCCCCCCCCGGCCTCTCAGCCACGATCTGATGGCCCAGATCCTCACCCTGGCAGGGCTGGAGCTGGAGCGAGTTGTTGTTCATGCCATTGAGGACAACACCTTCAGGGCCGTTCTCAAACTGATCAACGAGGCGGGGGAGAGCACGGAACTGGACGCCCGGCCCAGCGATGCGATAGCCCTGGCCCTGCGCACCGACAGCAGCATCTGGATGCTGGAAGAGGTGGTTGCGGATGCCTCGATCCCGGTGGATGCGGAAGCCGATGCGGAAGATCAGGAGGATTTCCGCCGCTTTCTCGACCGGACCAGCCCGGCGGAATTGATCCGCCATCTTCACAAAGCCGCTCCCGAGGGCTCCCTCCAGGATGGGGAGGAAGGGGAGGGAACAGCGGACGATTCCCACGGTACGGGCTCGGAAGAGGGCCCGGGCGCACCGGATGATGGCGACTCCTCCTCCTGACGGGCAGGGCATAGACCCCTCCAAAGCAATCCGTCGCCCCTTCGGAACTGGGCGGCCTGTTTCCCTGTTCACCCTGGGCACCATGCGGGCCCTCGAGAGCCCTGCAGCCATGGAGGCTGTATTGGCCAAGGCCGTGGCCATCGGCATCAATCACCTTGAAACGGCTCCCGCCTACGGACCAGCGGAGACCTATCTCGGAGCCGCCCTGGCCTCCCTCTTCAGGGACCAATCGGAACAGCGGGCCGATCTGGTGATCACCAGCAAGCTGCTGCCCACCTTCGAAGTCGCTGAGGCCTGGAACCACCTGCAAGGAAGTCTTCAGCGGCTGGGCATCGGCAGGCTGGATAACCTGGCCCTCCATGGCCTGAACACGGAAGAGCACCTTCATTGGGCCTTGGATGGACCAGGAGCTGACCTCTGTGCCCGTGCCCTTGGAGAAGGCCTCGTGGAGCAGGTGGGCTTCAGCAGCCATGGCTCCAACAGCCTCATTGCCAGGGCGTTGGAGAGCGGCCTGTTCCGGTTCTGCAGCCTGCACCTCCATCTCTTTGATCCCTCCCGCCTGCCCCTCGCCCAGCAAGCCCTGGAGGCGGGGCTGGGGGTGATGGCCATTTCCCCTGCAGACAAGGGGGGGCGGCTTCAGGATCCCCCTCCCCAACTCGTGGAGGACTGTGCCCCCTGGCCCCCGCTTGCGTTGGCCTACCGGTTTCTCCTCGCCCAGGGGGTCAGCACCCTCACCGTGGGCGCCGCCGTTCCTTCTGACCTGGAACTGGCCGCCGCCCTGGCCTGCGCCCACCAGCCCCTCAGCCAGGAGGAACAACAGGCTGTGCAACGCCTCGAAACCAAGCGCAAGGAGCGCCTGGGCGAGGAGTGGTGTGGCCAATGTCAGGCCTGCCTCCCCTGCCCCCAGGAGGTGCCCATACCCTCCCTGCTGCGGCTGCGACAGCTGGCCATCGGCCATGGCATGGAGGCCTTTGCCCGGGAGCGCTACAGCCTCATCGGACAGGCAGGCCATTGGTGGGAGCAGGTGGATGCACGGGCCTGTGAGCGCTGTGGCGCCTGCCTGCCCCGCTGTCCTCATCACTTACCCATCCCTGCGCTGCTGGCGGATGGCCACCGCCGGCTGGCGGCACCCCCTCGCCGGCGGCTCTGGGGCTAGGCCCGTTGGCAGGGAAGGGTGCCGTTCCAGAGCTCCTGAAGCCGGTTCCGCTCCTGGGGCTCCAAGGGGGGGAGATCCTGGCAGCGCTCCAGGACGACAGCGGGAGGGAGCAGCAGCTGTGCCACGGCGGGGGGAAAGCCCTTCAGGGCCGCAGCCAGCGCTGGGATGGGAAGGGGCGGCACCCACCCGGCAGCCAGGAGCCTGGAGAGCAGGGGCGGTTGCAGAATCGCCTCCAGCCACTCTGCGGGGGGACTCTCCTCCCCTCCTGCTGGCCGCAGCAGCATGGACCAGGCCTGGGGTGAGCCCTGGTCCGGCAGCAACACGGCCAGTCGGGGGTCGCGGCGGAGCAGGGGGACCGCCTGCTGCCTGGGAAGGACGGCCGCCTGGGCGGGCCCACTGAGCAAGAGATGGAGCCCATGGCGATCGTCATGGGCAAGGGCCTGCCGCCGTAGCTGGCACAAGCGTTGCGGATCTTCCTGCACCAACGCCATCACGACCCGCGGGCTGGAAGGCAGCACCACCTTGCCCGCAAGACTGGGATCCAAGAGGAGGTCCCAACCGCGAGGGGCCTGCTTCGCCAGATCCGATCTGTCTCGCAAGACCAGAACCCAGGGGTTGCAGCTCCAGGGGAAGGCCACCGGTGCCTCTCCCCCCGCACGGAAGAGACGGCTGGGGGCAGCGGCCCTGGCATCGAGACGGCTGAGGAGGGGGGCATGGCCAAAGGGGGCCCAGGTGTCCCTTGGCAAATCGCTGGCCCAGCCATCCCCGAGTTGAACCAGGGCGGGACGTTCAGCCAGGGGGGCTTGGCTCGCCTCCTTCACCTGGGCAGGACCCTCAAGCCAGCGCACCCCCCACTCCCTTGGCAGCTGACGCAACCAGCGCTCGGGCAGATCTCCCCTACGAGCCGCCAGCCCCGGCCCCCGCCGAGCGCACCCCAGCAACCCGCCTTCCAGCAGAGCCAGGGATCCGAAGACCCCCATCCCCAGCAGGGATCGCCGTGTCAGTTGCCCCTCAGCCATGGGTGGACCGTAGACGCTGGCCGGACAGCGCAGGAGGAGCCGGAATGAGCTGGTGGCAAGCCGCACTGCAGGTGGTGGCCAGATCCTCGGGATCTCGACCGCCCATTTCCCAGAGCAAGGCCAGCCCCCCAGCCCCAACACCTTCCTTGACAAACCCCTCTTCATAGTCGGCCAAGGCCGGATGGCATGAGGGGGAAAACCGCAAGGAACTAGCGAAAGCAAGGGGCTGCACCTCCCACCGCTCTGCCAGCTGGTGCAGCAAACGCGTCAGATCGCTGCTGGGTTCCTCGGCCACCCAACGGGTGGTGGCCAGGGCCGTTGCAGCCATGAGCCGGGGCCGCTGGCAGGGGGAGGCCAGCGCCAGCGCCAGCGCCAGAACGGCAACCATCTGACTGCCGCCGGCGAGCATCACGGGCACATCGGCGAGTGCGGCCTCCAGGAGCAGGGCGGCCGCCAGGGGCTGCATGGGATCCCCGAGGGCTGCAGCCACGGCCAGGGGATCGTTCCAGGCGTTACCCCTTAATCCCAGCTCTGCCCTCAGAGCCCCTTGCTCCACCAGAGCCCGCTTCAACCCATGGGCAGGGCGCCTGAGGCTGCCGCTGACCAGGCCCTGGGCCTCCACACCCAGGCCACACAGCACGGCCTGGGCCGTGGTGGTTCCCCCGGGAACGCACTCAGCCAACAGGAGGGGGGCCTGGGGGACACGGTTCGCCAGGCATCTCCCCCAACGTTTCCCCTGCTCCAGAAGGGCATCCACCCGCGCCGGGGCCATCGCCGCCCCCGTGCTCAGGCACCGGGCGGGTCCTACTCCAGCGGGCGGCGGCAGGCGCAGGTGGGGAATGGCCGGCGCCACGGCACAGCCCAGATCCACCACAAGGGGACGGAGGGCCAGGGCTTCCACCACCACATGGCTAATCAAGGCAGGGGAGACCCCAGCGGGGAGGGGCGGCAGGGCGTGGGGCCGGAGCCCCCGGGGACCCTGCAATAGCAATTCCGCATCCGCAGCGGCCGTGGCTCGGCGCGACTCTGGGGTCGCTCCCGCGGCGGAGATTCCTGGCACGGAGGCGGTTTCGGTGGCAGCCAACAGCAAGAGCACCTGGGGGGCAGGCCCCTCAGGAAGCCAGCCGCCCAGCCAACGCTCCCCCATCCCGGGAGACCCGCACAGCAGCCTTGGCCGGATCAAAGGGGGTCTAGGCTCACCAGCGCCTGCAAAACGGGTGGAGGCTCGCTGATGGGTGCCTCCAGGCGAGGAAAGATCCAGTAAGCCACCGCATGGAGACAGAAAACCACCAGCAGGTTTTGCACCAACACCAAAGCGAGGGCCGCACCCTGCACCTGGGCGAGGTCAAGACCGGCCCCCAACCCCAGGGCATCCGTGAACCGATCCAATAGCTGGGACGCTGCGGTGGTGATCAGAACCCAGAGGTTTTCCCCGATCAGAACGGAGAGCACGGCGAGGCGCACGAGGAACCCAAAGGCTCCAATCAGGGCACCAACGGGCAAGGTGATCCACCAACTCAGGCGATGGCGCCAGCCCCACCCCAACCACAGGGCCAGCAGTCCATAGGGGAAGAGCACGAGGGGGCCCCGGATCGGGCCCATCAGGGCCACCAGCAGCAGACTGGTGACCGCCACTCCCTCCAGGGCGCAGCGCCAGCCTTGGCGCAGCTGGAGCAGGGTGAGGGGCAGGGGGAGGGCCAGGCGAAATAGGGGACTGCCCACCGGCAGGTAGTACAGCGCGGCCCAGAGCAGGGCCGTCGCCGCCGCCAGATAGGCGGTGTCCATGAGTTGGCGGGCCTGCCGCGGGCTGAGGTCCCGCCGGCTCTCACCCAGGCCTGGGCGGGGAGGGGTTCCCATGGTCAACGGGGGGGAGGGGCTGGACGGACCGAGGGTGAGAGGGCTGAACCTGCTGGGGGGGCTTCGGCAGGCTGGGCGGCAGCTCCGTTCACCCGCTCGATCGTTTCGACTTCAAAGGGAATGCCGGCGGTTCGCAGCGCCTCGGTCACCCCCTCCGCCGGGGCAGAAGGGTCGGCCTGGGGCAGCCGGATCGTAACCCGGTAGGGGGAGGGAGCGGTGGCCACGGAGGGGGGTTTGGGCTTGGCAGCCGCTGTCTTGGACGCCTGGGGCTCCTTGGGCTTGGAGTCAGGAGCTGGGGAGGGAGAGGAGGGGACACGCTGGGGTGCCATGGCGGTACCACCCGTCTTGCCAGCGGCCCCCGGGGAAGGGGAGCCGATGGGCGCCTCGGCCTCCAGGCGTTGCGGGGCTTGAGGAGCCTCCTGCTCCGCCGTGGCCTGCACCGGCGGCGTAGGAAAACTACCGGAAAGGGTGTCACCCCAAGGGGTGCCCGCACAGCCGGAGAGTGAGCTGAGCAGGGGAAGAGACCAGACCATTGTCCACACCTTGAACCTTCTCCCCCTCACTTGCGGACGGCTGATCCTCATCCGTTTCCTGCCGGGCGGATCACCCGAACGGGGCTGGCCCGGAGGCGACCGCTCTTGGTGGTGGAGGGCGCCTTCCTGGCGGTTCCTGCTGTGCTGGCACGAGGAGTCTTGGCGGCTGCTGGGGCTTTGGCCCGGGTCGTCTTCGGAGCGGCAGCAGCCCTGGTGGCCGTGCGTCCCCGGCTGCTTCCTTTCCCTTTGCCCGTGCTTGCCTTCGCCGCGAGCAGCTCGATGGCCTGCTCGAGGGTCAGGCTCTCGGCCGTGGTGCCCTCCGGCAGGGAGGCGTTGACCTTGCCCTGCTTCACATACAAGCCATAAGGCCCGTCGAACAGTTGGATCGCCTCGCTGCTCCCCTCCGGGGTTCCAAGATCCTTCAACGCCGTGCGTCCTCCGCGCCCCCGCTTGGGCTGGGCCAGCAGCTCGAGGGCCCGGCTCAAGCCGATGGCGAGCACATCGTCTTCCGCTTTCAAGGAGCGGTAGTCCTTCTCCCCTTTGCCCTTGTCGTGCACCACATAGGGACCGAAACGACCGAGACCCGCTTGAATCTTTCCCCCCTCCGGGTGCTCCCCCAGGTGCCTCGGCAACCGCAGAAGCCCCAGGGCATCCTCCAAGCTGAGGTCTTCGGGCTTGACCCCCTTGGGTAAGGAGGCCCGCTTGGGTTTAGGGGTGTCCTCACTCACCTGGCCCAGCTGGAGATAAGGCCCGTACTGTCCGAAGAGAAGATACACCTGCTGGCAGGTTTCCGGATCTTCTCCCAGGGATTCCGGCCCCTCCGTTTTTTGCTTCAGCAACAACTCCGCCTTCTGGGCGTCCAGATCGGCGGGGGTGATTTCTTGGGGGAGGGTGGCCTTGCAGAGCTCTTCGCTGCCATCCTCCGCTTCCCGCTTGCTCTCGAGGTAGGCACCAAAGCGGCCAATGCGCACCACGCAGGGCAATCCCTCGAGGGCAATGGTGCGGGAGGTGCCGGGGTCAATGTCGCCCTCCCGGCGTTGCACCTGGGCTTCGAGCCCCTCCTCCCCCTTGTAGAACTTCTCCAGGTAGGGAAGCCAGGGTGTCTTGCCGGCGGAGATGTCATCCAGGCTGCTCTCCATGCGGGCGGTGAACCCCGGATCAACCAATTCCGGAAAGTGCTGCTCCAGCAGGGCCGTGACTGCAAAAGCCGTGAAACTTGGGATCAGGGCATTGTTCTGCAGGGTTGCGTAGCCCCGGTCCTGGATCGTGCCGATGATGCTGGCGTAGGTGGAAGGTCGGCCGATCCCCTCCTTTTCAAGGGTCTTGACCAGGGCCGCTTCGCTGTAGCGGGCGGGCGGCTGGGTTTGGTGGCCAAGGGCCTCCACCCCTTTGCAAGTGGGGGTCTGCCCCACCACCAGGGCGGGGAGCAGCACCTCCTGACCCTCCAGGGCCGCATCGGGATCGTCGCTGCCCTCCACATAGGCCCGGAAGAAGCCAGGGAAATCGATTCGCTTGCCACTCGAGCGGAAGGTGGCCTCCGCAGCTTCCAGATCCACGGCCAGCAGGGTGAGCCGGGCGTCGGCCATCTGGCAGGCCACGGTGCGTTTCCAGATGAGCTCGTAGAGGGCCAGTTCCCGACCGTCTAATCCGGTCTCCGAGGGGGTGCGGAAGGCCTCTCCCGCGGGCCGGATCGCCTCGTGGGCCTCTTGGGCATTCCGAGCCTTGGTCTGGAACTGGCGGGGAGCGGGGGAGAGATAGTCCTTGCCGTATTTGCTGGCCACACAGCTGCGGGCGGCCTGCACGGCCTGATCCGAGAGATGGACCGAGTCGGTGCGCATGTAGGTGATGAAGCCCCGCTCATAGAGCGCCTGGGCCGTGCGCATGGTGTCCCTGGCAGAGAGACGGAGTTTGCGGTTGGCCTCCTGCTGCAGGGTGCTGGTGGTGAACGGGGGCACCGGTTTGCGCACGGTGGGCTTTTCCTCCACCGCTTTCACCTTCCAGGGAGCCTGTTGCACCCGCTCCTGAAGGGAGCCTGCCTCCTCTTCGCTCAGGAGCTTGACCTTGCTGCCGCTCTTGAGGGCACCGGTGCCCTCATCAAAATCACTGCCTCCGGCCACCCGGTCCTTGCCAACATGGGTGAGCTTGGCCTCAAAGGTCAGAGCCTGGCTTTCCAGAGCGGCCTTGAGATCCCAGTAGCTGCCGCTGCGAAACGCTCTACGCGCCTGCTCCCGCAACACCAGCAGCCTCACCGCAACGGATTGCACCCGACCGGCGGACAATCCCCACGCCACCTTCTTCCACAGCAAGGGGGAGAGGGTGTAGCCCACCAAACGATCCAGGATGCGCCGGGTTTCCTGGGCGTGCACCAACTCCATGTCGATGGACCGGGGCGTTTCCAGTGCTTTCTGGATGGCCGGCTTGGTGATCTCGTGAAACACCATCCGCCGCACGGGCACCTTGGGATCCAGGAGCTGCTGCAGATGCCAACTGATGCTTTCTCCTTCCCGATCCTCATCCGTAGCCAGCAAGAGCTGGTCGGCGCCCTTGAGAGCGTCCTTAAGTTCCTTCACCACTTTCTTCTTATCCTTCGGCACCACGTAAAGGGGCTCAAAGTTATGGGCCGTATCGACGCCGAGGTTGGCCCACTTTTCTGCCTTGTGGGTTGCAGGAATTTCGCTGGCGTTGTTGGGAAGATCTCGCACGTGCCCCATCGAGGCCTCGACGCGGAAATCCTTGGGCAAGAAGTTCCGGATGGTGCGGGCCTTGGTGGGGCTCTCGACGATCACCAGGGTGTGCGCCACAGGAGATGGATCAAACCGGTTGATCCTCTATATCGCATCGGGGCGCCCTTCGGGGCAACGTTTCGCGAATCAGCCGCCCGCAGGAGGCGCCTAAACCCGTAGCCAGCGCCGCTACAGTCCGCTTCAACGCTCGATCCATCGCTGTGGTTGCCGACATCGGTTTGCAGTTGAACGCGGCAGCGATTGCCCCGGAATCCGCCGTTTTGATTGCCCTTGTGGCCTGTCTACTGGTGGATCTAGCCGGTGAAAAAACCGCAAGCCGGTGGGTGCCGCCCCTCTGCTACCTGGGGCTGGGAACCTCCCTGGTGCTGCTCGCGCTCCAATGGAATGGGTCGCTGGAACCCTCCTTTCTGGGTGCCTTCCTGGCGGACAATCTGGCCATCGCCTTCCGAGCCGTCGTTGCAGGCTCCACCTTGATCTCCCTGCTGCTGAGCTGGCGGTATGTAGAGCAAAGCGGCACCCCGCTTGGGGAGTATGCCGCGATCCTCCTCGCCGCCACCCTCGGCGGGATGTTCCTCTGTGGAGCCACAGATCTGGTGAGCATCTTCATCTCCCTGGAAACCCTTTCCGTGGCGAGCTACCTGCTCTCGGGATACATGAAACGGGATGCCCGAAGCTCCGAGGCCGCCCTCAAATACTTGCTGGTGGGCTCCGCAGCGGCTGCGGTATTTCTCTACGGCGCCTCCCTTCTGTATGGCCTCAGTGGGGGCAACACGGGGTTGGAGGCCATCGGTGTGGCCCTGGCTAGCAGCAGCGCTCCGATCGCCGCCCTCTCCCTGGTGTTCGTGCTCTCCACCGTGGCCTTCAAGATCGCCGCCGTGCCCTTCCACCAGTGGACCCCTGATGTGTACGAGGGCTCCCCTACGCCAGTAGTGGCCTTCCTTTCCGTGGGCTCCAAAGCGGCCGGTTTCGCCTTGGCCCTGCGCATACTCGTTGGTTGTTTTGACAGCTTTGATGCCCAATGGAAGTTCCTGTTCACCGTGCTGGCTGTCTTGAGCATGGTGCTTGGCAATGTTGTGGCTCTGGCCCAAACTTCCATGAAGCGGATGTTGGCCTACAGCTCCATTGGCCAGGCTGGATTCGTGATGATCGGTCTGGTATGTGGAACCGAGGAAGGCTTCGCCTCGATGGTGCTTTACATGGCGGCCTATCTGTTCATGAATCTCGGCGCCTTTGCCTGCATCATTCTCTTCTCCCTTCGCACGGGCAGTGATCGCATTGCCGACTATGCGGGGCTATATCAGAAGGATCCCCTGATCACCCTTGGCCTGAGCCTGTGTTTGCTCTCGCTGGGAGGAATTCCCCCCATGCTGGGCTTCTTCGGAAAGATCTACTTGTTTTTCGCCGGCTGGGCAGACCACCAGTATCTGCTCGTGATCGTAGGTCTCGTGACCTCCGTGATCTCCATTTACTACTACATCTCCGTCATCAAGATGATGGTGGTGAAGGAACCCCACGAAGCCTCCGATGTAGTGAAGGCCTATCCACCCATTCAGTGGAATCTTGCTGGGATGCAACCCCTCCGTGCCGCCCTCGTGGCCTGTGTGGTCGTCACGGCCATCGGCGGCATCCTCTCCAGTCCCCTCTTTGAGTGGGCCAGCTCTACGGTGGCTGGCACTCCGATCCTCCAGGCCGCCCTGGCCAGCGCTAATACCGGTGCGGTCAGCTGATTCCCTCAGGCCAGGGGCAAGGGGTCCGGAGAAGGGCCACACCCTGGCTCTCCTGGAGCACGTGGACAAGGTCTACGGAGAAGGGGATGCCCAGGTGCATGCCCTTCGCGATGTCTGCCTGACCGTGAACCGCGGCGACTATCTCGCGGTGATGGGTACCTCCGGATCAGGCAAGAGCACGGCGATGAACATCCTGGGCTGTCTGGATCGGCCCACCAACGGGCGCTATTGGCTCAATGGGATTGAGGTGGCAGGTCTGACGGATGATCAGCTGGCCGACATCCGCAACAGCCAACTTGGGTTTGTCTTCCAGCAGTTTCACCTGCTCCCCCAATTCAGCGCCCTGGAGAATGTGATCCTGCCGATGATCTATGCCGGAGTCCCCTTAGTCGAGCGTCGCCTGCGGGCTGAAGCCGCCCTGGAGCGAGTGGGATTAGCCCATCGGCTAGATAACAGGCCCAATCAACTCTCAGGCGGCCAGCAGCAGCGGGTGGCGATCGCCCGAGCGATCATCAATCGCCCCTCCCTTCTGCTGGCGGATGAACCCACCGGCGCCCTGGATTCCCAGACCACCGCGGAAGTGCTCAATCTCTTTGATGATCTGAATCGTGAAGGCATCACCATTCTCCTGGTGACCCACGAGAAAGATGTGGGCGAGCGGGCCCAAAGAGTTGTGCACTTCCGAGATGGACAGATCGTGGGTTAGCCGGCCTGGCGGCCTGGCTGGGGGATCGCAGGCGAGGGTGGCCGTAGGCCCGTTGCCGGGCTGCCTGAGGGCCGCTCCAGGGTTTGCAGCAATTGGCCGATCAACAGGGCCACCGCATCGGGTGACTGGTTCCCGGAAGAAAGGGTGCCGGCCCCTGGAGGCAACCCGGGCAATCGCATGGCCGTGAGCATCTCCGCAGGCAGCATCTCTCCCGGATCGGTGGCCACCCAGCCTCCGTCCTGGGGCAGCCGGAGTTCAAAGTGCAAATGGGGGCCGGTGCTCAGGCCCGTGCTGCCCACCCTGCCGATCACCTCTCCCTGGCGAACGCTGTCTCCCGGTTTCACATAGAGCTCGGAAAGGTGGCCATAGAGGGTGCGGCGCATGGGGCGCTCGTGTTCGATCTCGATGGCCAGGCCATAGCCCCCCGCATCCCCACTGCTCACCACCCGACCGGAGAGAGCCGCCACCACGGGCGTGCCTTCCGGAGCGGCGAAATCCCGCCCGGAGTGCATGATCCAAGACCCCAGGATCGGATGGAGTCTCCAGCCGAAGTTGCTGGTAGGGACCGCAGATCCGATCAGAGGAAACAGCAGGCCACGGTTGCCATTGCCCCCAATGGGCGAGGGGCGGGGCGTCAGACGGAAGACATCGGTAAGTCGAAAACGACCTCCCACCCCAGCCAGCAGAGCGTTGACCGGCACGCTGATAGGAGGCAGGGGGGAGGCGATGATGCCTTCCCGGGCCATGCCCTGGCCAGAGATGCTGGCTCCCCCAGGACCCGACAATGCAGGGGCGGAGGCCCCAGGCAGGACGAGGGCTTCGCTATCGAGTCGGCTGCGACCACGAAACACCACTCCGGTGCGACACTCCTCGGCCGAGAGAGCCCCACTGCCACAGGCTTGCTTCCTCAGCCCGGGCACCGGATCCAGCACCAACGAGCCCCGGACCCGCACCCGTTCCTTGGGTGTCACGATCCCGTCCCTAACCAGGGCGTCGAGGGAGGCATCAAAGCGTTGGGGGCGGTCTTTTGGGAGCTGCTCGAGAGACGGGCGAAGGGGCTCCAGGCTCTCGGCCGTGGCGGGCAGGGCCGGTCTCGGTCGGGGCAACTCTGCGGCGGGGGCAGGATTGGGGGAGATCGGTGGCGGTGGGGTCAGGGGAGGGGTGGACGGCGCCCCCTGCAATCCCCCCTCGGCGGGGGTGGAGACTACCCCCTCGGACTGGGCCAGCACCAGAGTTGACCCTGCCAAGGGGACTCCACAGGCAACGGCCAGGAACAAGGGGCGGAGACGACGGAGCATGGGAGGGGGGCAGGCCGGGAAGCAGGCGGAGCAAAGGCGGTGTAAAACGCGTCTAAACCGTCGAATCAATCTCGCCGCCAATGTAAGTACATTGGCCACCCTCTGGCCAGGAACGGTGCAGGACGCTTTGCCGGCCATCCCCGGAAAGCAGGGCCAATCCCCCCTGACGGGTGAGCCCCTGAACATGCCAGCACCTGTTGTCGATAGTCAGATCCTGCGAGGGAAGCCAGAGACGGGCTTCCGCTTCCTGCCGAACCAGTTCCGGCTCTTCCGCCATAGCCATGGCCCAATCCAGGGCGGCGAAGACCCGTGGCAGCAGGTAGCGCGGTCGGGCACGGATCCGGCCCAAGGCTGCCACCAGATTGGTCGCCCCCCTGGGCACGGGGTTGCAGCCATTGAAACCCAGGCCAATGCGGGCCCACCGGACCCTCGCCCCACGAAGACGGAGTCCAGAGAGAAGGCCTGCCAGCTTGCGCCATTGCCCATCCCGCCCTTGGAGCAGGAGGTCGTTGGGCCACTTGAGTCGCGCCTCCAGGCCTAGGGCCTCCAATTGGTGGAGAAGGCCCACTGCCACACACAGGCCTGGAGCGGCCGCCACGGGCTCCTCCGGAGCCCAGGGGAGGGCGGCGCTGAGCCAGATCCCCCCAGGGGGCGACTGCCAGAAGCGACCGTGCTGGCCGTGGCCAAACCGCTGGTGACGAGCCAGCACGGCCCGGGGTCGCACCAGCCGCAGATGGGCCCCAGCAGAGCGTTGGGTCAGCCAGCGCTCCAGTTCCGTTTCCGTGCTGGCACAGACCGGTAGGTCGCGCAACTCCCACCGGCGGGGTGCCTTCACAAAGCCGCGAGCCAGCACCCCATCCTCGCGGCAGCGTCCTCCAGGGAGGCAGTGGGATGCACCAAGGCCAGCCGCAGCCACCCCTCCCCTCCGGGCCCGAAACCAGACCCAGGGGTGAGGCACACTCCCGTGGCCTCCAACAAGGAGGCGGACACGTCCTCGCAGGACAGACCACGCTGGCGGGCAGCCGCGGGCATGGGCAGCCAGAGATAGAGGGCCATGGAGGGGCGAGGCACCACCCATCCGGCCGCCTGCAGAGCCAGCACCATCCGATCCCGACGGTCCCGGTAGACCTGCCGCAGCTGGGCAGGCCATTCGGGGGCCCGCTCCAGTGCAGCGATGGCTCCTGCCTGAAGGGCCAGGGACTGGTTGAAGTCGACCACCCCCTTGAGCTGCCGCAACGCCCCAATCAGGGGTTCAGCCCCCACGGCAAAAGCCAGGCGATAGCCCCCCAGACACCAGCTTTTGGAAAAGGAGAACAGCTCCAGACCACAGCGGCGCCAGTCGCTGTGCAGTAACAGGGCTGGGGCCGTCCCCTCCAGCGCCAGATCTACATAGGGATTGTCATGAACAAGAACGACGTCATGGTCGATCGCCCTGGCCACGGCTTCCTCAAGCCAGCTCTGCTCTCCGGTGGTGGCTGTTGGGTTATGGGGGAAACCAAGCACCATCAGCCGGAGGGCAGACCAGGTGCTCTGCGGCAGGCTCTCAAAGGCCGGCCTCCATCCCCGTTCCTCCTGCAGGGGCAGGGAGACGGGCGTGGCCGATGCCAGGTGGAGACCCCCCAGGTGGGAGGGATAGCAGGGATCCAGAACTAAGGCGGGATCCCCTGGATTCAGCACAGCCAGGGGCAGATGGGCCGTGCCCTCCTGGGATCCGATGAGGAGCAACACTTCCGTCGCAGGATCCACGGCCACACCAAAGCGACGCTCGACCCAGGCGGCAGCGGCCTCACGAAAGGGTTGGGTAGCTCCATGTAGGCAATAGGCGGCACTGGACGGCTGATGAAGCGCCGCAGCCATGGCCTCCAGCACCACCCCTGGTGGGGCGAGATCGGTGGAGCCCAGGGAGAGATCCAGGAGAGAGCCTGAATCCCCATTGCCGCAGTGGGAAGGACGGTTCTGTACGTAAGCCAGTTTGCGTTGATCGTTGCGGGAAAAGACCCCGCTACCAAGCCGGGAGACCCTCTGAGAAATGGGCATCCACGGGCTCAGAGATGGGCATCCACGAAAGCCTTCAGCTGGGCTTGGGGGATTGCTCCCTCATGGCGAGCCACCTCCTCACCCCTGCGGAACAGAATCAGGGTGGGAAGGCCCTGCACACCGAAACGCTCGATGGTGAGGGGATTGGGATCCGCCTCCAACTTGGCCACCTGCAACCTCCCCCCATAGACCTGGGCCGCCCAGGTCATCATCGGGGCCATGAGACGGCAGGGTCCACACCATTGAGCCCACACATCGAGCAGTAGCAGGTCTGCCTCGCTGAGGGCCCCAGCCGCCACACTGGCATCGTTGAGATCAACAACGCCAGATGGAGTGGGGGTCAGGGGGTCAGCCACGGGATGGATCTCTGCACTAATCCGATTGTATGAATCAAAGCTTGTCGATCGAGCGCTTCAGCTCTTGCAACTCCGCATCCACTTCAGCAGCCTGAGCGGGTTCAAGCTGGGGAACCGGGCCATTGGGGGCGGGGAGTTGGATGGGATTCGGCCCCCCCTCCAACCTCTGCTTGAGGGCCGCCAATTCATCATCCACATCGCTGCTTTCCAGGGCCGCGAACTGGGATTCCAGATCGGCACCGGCCAGCTCTGCTGCGGCCTGGCTGCGGGCCTCCAGGCTGAGCACCTTCTCCTCCATCTGCTCGAAGGCGGCCATGGCGTTGTTGGTGCCGAGGTTGTTCACGGCGGTTTGTAGTTGCTCCTGGGCCTGAGCAGCTTGGGCCCGGGCCTTCAGCATGTCCTTTTTGGTCTTTGCTTCGGCAATCTTTCCCTCAAGAGCTGTCAGGCTTTTCTTGAGGGTCTCCACCTGACCCGCCTGGCTGTTGATCTGATTGTTCAGGGCGGTGGCGGTGTCCTGGTAGGTCTTGCGGCGGGAGAGGGCCTCCCGGGCCAGGCTGTCTTCCCCTTTCTGCAGCGCCACTTCCGCCCGTTGATACCAAGCCTTCGACTGGGTATCTGCCTGCTCAGCCTGGTTCTGTAGGCGCCTCTGGCTGGCAATGGCTGTCGCCACAGCCTGGCGAAGCTTCACCAGGTCGGCTTGCATGTCTGCCAGAGACTGGTCAAGGATTTTGGCTGGATCCTCGGCCTGGCTCACCAGATCGTTGAGGTTGGCACGGAGCAAGCGGCTGAGCCGATCAAAAAAGCCCATGGGCCGGGGCAGAATTAGAGATACCTTACGAAGGTATCTCTGTCTGGGGGTTTCGGCCCTGGGGTTAGCCGAACCTTACCCAATTCTCCTCGGTGCCTCCTTCGCTGAATCTTAATCAAGATATGGTCCATTCTCCTTCACCATCCCGAAAACGCCGCTCGAAGGGCGGAAATGGTGGCAAGGACCGGAAAGGAACGAGCCAGGAAAAAAAAGTTCTAGGCAATATCTCCTTCCTGATGCCTGCTCCCCCGGCTCCCGCGGAGGGCCTTGGGGCTTGTCTGGACAACCTCCAGCAGAACTGGCAACGGGAGGGCCATCTGGCCGCCCTCTGGCAGGCCTGGCCCCGGCTGGCCGGAGCCCAGCTGGCCTCCCATTGCCGTCCTCTCACGCTGCAGGGGGGTGTGCTCACCGTGGGAGCGGCACCGGGTCCCTGGTTGCAGGGATTGCTTTACACCCGCCATCAGCTGCTGGGATCCATCAGAGGAGCAGGGTTTGCCGTGCGGGAGGTGAGGGTGCAGCAGCACTACGTCCAACCCCTGCCCGTGGCGGGGGGGGAAGCGGAAGCCGATGTCTGGGCACGGCACCCGAGCCGCATTGATGTCCATGGCCTCGCGGACTGCCCCTCCTGTCAGAGGCCCGCACCCACAGGTGAGATGGCCCTGTGGGGAACCTGCAGCTTCTGCCGTCGCACCCAGCTCTCCGATCAGATCCCTCCGGGCTGAGCCGTGAGCGGAAGAAAACGGTGGCGCCAAAGTCCTTCCTGGGTCCGTGCTTCTGGAGATCCCTCCGCTGGGAAAACCGCCAGGAAGTCTTTGTCGCTGGCCGGGTGATAAGGGCCCTGCTTGATTTCAAACATCACCGTATCGGGGGCCAGGGCCACCAGGGTGTGAAAGACGCCCTCAGGGATCTCCACCCCCCGCAGGGGGCCCTCCCCATCGAGGCGCAACTGCTGGATCACGGCTCCCTCGGGGTCGAGGAGCAGGACACCCATCGAGCCCTGCAACACCAAAAAACATTCAAAGCCCTCCCCCGAAGAAGCCCGCAGGTGGCGATGGGGATGCACGTAGGTGCCTGGCTGCATCACATTCAGGAACCGCTGAACCAGCTCGGGCTCGGCATGGAGATTGTGGTTGCGGCGCAGACGCGCGGAGCTGCGGGCCTCGGCAGCCACGGCATCAAAGAGGGCCTGATCCAGGCATTTGAGCTGGGGAAATGTCATGGTCAGGCGCCACCACGAAAGAGATGATTGTGCTGGGCTGAGTAGAGCAGGGAGCGGGCTTGGCCTGAACCCGCCAGGGCTGGGCTCACCACGTAAAGGGTGGTGCGAATCAAACCCCGCTCCCGGCTGGTGGCGGCCATCTGGTGCAGGGGCACCACCTGCAGCCACTGATCGGGCCAGCTGACGCGATAACCAATGGCGACGGGCGTCTCCGGGCTGTAGTGCAGGAGGAGTTCCCGCTCCACCTCCTCCACGTGGCGGGCACTGAGATAAAGGCAGAGTGAGGCACCGAGGGCAGCCAGGCGGCAAAGGGACTCCCCCTCGGGCATCCCGGTGCGCCCGCCGGCTCTGCTGAGCACAATGGTTTGAACCACACCCGGCAGGGTCAACTCGCTGCCGAGGGCGGCGGCCGTGGCCTGATACGCACTGAGACCAGGCACCACCTCCACCTCCAGGCCCGCATCTGCGAGGCGGCTGATCTGTTCCGCCAGGGCGCCATACAGACAGGGATCCCCGTCATGCAGGCGCACGACCCGCAAGCCGGCACGGGCCCGTTGCAAGAGGGTGTCCATCACCTCCTCAAGGGTGAGGGTGCTGGTGCCGATCCGTTCGCACTCCGGCTGAGCGAGGGCAGCGATGCGAGGGTTCACCAAGGAATCGGTCCAGAGGAGCACCTGGGCCTGCTCGATGGCAGCAGCTGCCCGAAGGGTGAGGAGATCTGGAGCGCCGGGACCGGCCCCCACGATCTGCACGGGGAGAAGGGACGGTTCACTCATGATGAGACGCCAGCGGGATCAGGAAGGGACTGGCGGCGGCTGTAGAGCCACCAAAGGCCGAGGCCACCCAGGGCCATCAACAGCAGACTCACGATCTGGGCCATGCGCAGGCCACCGCTGCAGAAGGGCGGTTGGGAAAACAGGCAGAGGGGATCAAGCCTGAGGCCTTCAATCCAGAAACGGCCGCAGCTGTAGGCCATGAGATAGATGCAGGTCAGGGCCCCGGCAGGGAGCTCCAGGCGTCCCTTGGAGGCTTGCCGAAAGAGAACGAGCAGCAGGGCACACACCCCAAGATTCCAAAGGGATTCGTAGAGGAAGGTGGGGTGAAACGTGGCTTGATCGATGAATTCTTCAGGGCGGCGGGAGGGGGGAATGGTGAGCTTCCAGGGCAGGTCGGTGGGAAGGCCGAAGGCTTCTGAATTGAAGAAGTTGCCCCAGCGGCCGATCGCCTGACCCAGGGCCACGGCAGGCATCAAGACATCCACGAGGGGCCAGAAGCGCTGGCGGCGCCAACGGCAGAACAGAACCGTGGCCAGGGTGCCCCCAATGAGCGCCCCATGGATGGCGATACCCCCATGCCAGATGGCCAGCATTTCTCCCCATTGACCGCGGTAGTGGCGCCATTCCAGGAGCACGTAATAGATACGAGCACCCAGAACGGCACCGATCACGAGAACAGGGAGCAGGTCGCTCACCACCGTTGGATCGATGCCTCGACGACGGGCCAAACGGCGGGCCAGCAGCAGCCCCAGAACAACCGCCGAGGCGATCAGCAGTCCGTACCAACGCAGTGTGAAGGGCCCCAGCTGGAGCTGGGGCCCGGGTGACGTGAAGAGGGCCAGGAGCATGGAAGCGGGGGTCAGACGATCCCCTCAGCCGCCTGCACTTTCTCCACCTGGCGTTTCTTGAGCACCAGCAGGATCTGGGCCAGGGCCACCGAGGCGAGGAAGGCGAGCAACCCATAGATCCGGATCGGGTTCTGGAGCACCACTTCCGCATCCACCTGGCCGAAACCACCAACGTTGGGGTCGTTGGTCAAAGGAGCACCAGCCTCGACGGTTTCGCCCACTTTCACGAGCAGGGTGGGACCAGCCGGAACGGTTTCAGTCACCGAACCGCCATCGGCCTTGGTGATTTCCACAACCTGTGCACCCTTATCGACCTCGCTGATGGAGGCGATGGTGCCGGCGGCCGGGGCGGTAAAGACGCCGTTATTGCTCTTTTCACCCGTGGGATACACCTGACCCCGACCCCTGTTGCCACCCACGTGGAGCTGATATTTGCCGAAATGGATGGAGCTGTCAGTGGCCGGATCGGGGGAGAGGATTGGGAACACAATGGTCTGGTGCTGATCTCCAGGAAGGGGACCTACCAGCAAAATATTGGGCTGGGTTTCGCTGTATTGGGTGTAATAAATGCCGGAGGTTTCTTCCTTCAGCTCCTCACTTAAGCGCTCAGGGGGGGCCAACTTGAAGCCTTCGGGCAACATCACAACGGCCCCCACATTCAGGCCGGTCTGGGAGCCATCCGCCGCCACCTGCTTCACGCTGGCGTCATAGGGGATTTTCACCTCAGCCTTGAACACCGTGTCGGGGAAGACGGCCTGGGGAACTTCCACCCGGGTGGCTTTCTTGGCCAGGTGACAGTTGGCGCACACGAGTTTGCCAGTGGCCTCCCGGGGGGTGGCGTAGTTCTGTTGGGCCCAGAAGGGATAGGCCCAGCTGGGGGTGGCCCCGCCGATCAGGGCAGCAAGGGCAAGGGTGAAGGAGACGAGGCTGCCGAGGAGGGCCTGAAGGGGACGACGCATGGGAAAAACGGCGAGAGCAGGCAAACGGGAGGACGAGGAGACCGGGGGATGGGACGTCAAGCCCACCAAGGGGACTCTCCGGTGCGGAAGTCGGTTTCCGTCCACTGGCTCACGAACACCGTGTCGTTTTCGACAGCGACATGGGCCAGGGCAAGGGACAGGGGGGCTGGGCCACGCACCACTTTTCCAGTTGCGTCGTATTGACTGCCATGGCAGGGGCACATGAATTTATTGGCTCCGCTGTTCCAGGGCACTACGCATCCGAGGTGGGTGCAGATGGCGTTGATCCCGAAATTACCAATGGCTTCTGGGCCCTCCACGATCAGATAGGTGGGATCACCCTTGAGGCCTTGCACCAGGCTGCGATCCCCCTCTTTGTGGCTGGCCAGCCATCCGGTTGCGGTGACCGTGTTGCCAAGCTCATCCTTTGCTGTGGTGCCACCCCCTGAGCCAGCGGCCTTGGGGGGAATGAAATAGCGGACTACCGGATAGAGGGCCCCCAGGGTCACACCCGTGATCGTGCCGAAGGTGAGCAGATTCATGAACTGCCGGCGACCCATCCCGGGCACGTCAGCGGGGGAAGACGCTGCAGGCATTTGGGTCATATGGCAGGACCGGGGAGGCGGCGGGCTATCGCCTGGACATTATGAACTGCACCCGGTCGATGCCGGGAGCGAAAGGCCGGCTCCGATGGAAGGCTTCACGGTTCGATGTGGGCAGGGTGGAGGCATGAGCCTCACAATGATGCAGCTGTGATCGACAGCCCCATGGCCGAGCCCGAGGTCTCCCTCAGCGCAGAAGAATTGATCGGGCTGCTGCAGCGCCGGTGGCAGGCCTCCTACGACCTGCGATTGGTGCAGCGTCAGGGGCGGCTTTATTTCCAGGTGATGTGGGGCCATCTGGAGCAACAGTCGTTTCCCATGACCGCGCAGGCTTATCGCGAGAGAGTGGCTCAGGTGGCTGACACCCTCAATGCATTGGGAGCGTCCAACCAGGTGCGCAACTGGTTAGAGGAAGGACGGGACCGCCCCAGGATGGGCAAGGCACTCTCTCTGGCCCTCCTCCTTTCGGACCCTAGGGCCGTGGAGTTTCTGCTCTGATTGGTCCAGCTTCAGCGGGAACCGGAAGTTTTGGTGAGCCATCCCCCCGACTGGCTGAGGGCCACCAGGGCCACGCCCAGGGCGTACAGGGCCGTGATGGCTCCGGAGAGAAGCAACATCGTGATCGGATCAGTGGAAGGGGTGAGCACGGCCCCTGCAAGGGCACTGATCAGCACCACCCACCGCCAGGCCCGCACCATGGTGGGAGCATCCAGCAGGCCCAAGGCCCCCAGCATCAGTTGCAACACCGGCAGCTGGAAGGCCAGAGCGGTGGCCACCATCAGCAAGAGCACGAAATCCAGATAACGCTCGATCGACCAGAGGGGCTCCACAACATCTGCGCCGTAGCTCACGAGGAACCTCAGAGCCGCAGGCACCAGGGCCCACCAGGCGAAGGCCAGACCGGCGAAGAAGAGCACGCTGGAGGCTCCCACGGCAGGGGCCAAGAGACGGCGTTCACGCCGGGTGAGCCCCGGCAGCACGAAGGCCAACCCTTCGAACAACCACCAGGGCAGAGCCAGCACCAAACCCGCATACCCAGCCACCTTGAGGGACACCAGGAGAAATTCCCCCGGGGCCAGTTGCAAGAAACGGATCCCTTGCGCCGGCTGCTCCAAGAGCCGCACCAGGGGGCGCACCACCAGCAGGGCGCCGGCGGCGGCCACCACCAGCACCAGAAGACCCCGCAGGATGCGGCGGCGGAGCTCTTCCAGATGCTCCACCAGGCTCATCTCCACTTCGCCTGGCAGCTCATCATCAAAACTGGTCGGCCCCGATGGTGGGGCCATGGACGATCCTGGAGTAGGGGAATCGGCAGGGGGGGACAGGGGGGTGATGTCCGTCATGGATGAGACTGAGCTTAGGAAGCCTCCAGAAGCAGCCGGGCCTGCTCAGGCTGCCCCCAGAGAATCCTCCCCCCCCTATGGCGCACGGTGCCGGTGGCGCTGCCGGGAAGGCGCTGAAGCCCTTCCGTGGGCACCATCACCACAGGCACCCTGGCGTTCCCCCGTCCGCGGCTGAAATGGGCCGCCAGATCAGCCGCAGCTTTGAGATCGGCTTCTGCAGCAGGTCCTGCGGAGGCTTTCAACACCACATGGCTGCCCGGCATTTCCTGGGCGTGAAACCACAGATCGCCCCGTCGGGCCTGGCGCAGGCTGATCCAATCGTTCTGGCGATGGTTGCGCCCCACCTGAAGGCACAGGCCCGATGGGGACCGCAGCTCCAGGGGATGGGGGGCGGCGGCCCGTTCCCCATCCCCCCGCCGCCGTTGCTGGCGCCCCTTAGCGGACCCGACCCTGGCCTTGGGCGCCAGCTGTTGGAGGTCTTCCTCCAGCGCCGCAAGCTGATCCGCCTGATCGGCCTGATCTGCATACACCAGGGCCTCCTCCAGCCAGGCCAGACGTTGCCGGTGGGCAGCCAGACGGGGGGTAATGGCGGCCACGGAACGGCGCAGTTTGCGGGCGCGCTTGTAGAGCACCTGAGCCTGCTGGATCTGCTCCTTCGCCGGGGGGAAAAGGCTGAGGAGCGCGTCTGCCTCCCGTTGCAGCGCTTCACTGCCGGCGGCGGCCTCCAGGAGGGCCTGTTGGTCGTCCATCAGACGCGACTCCCGCTGGCGGAGCGCCCCAAGCCGGTGGAGCAGGGTTTGGCGGTGCTGGTTCAGCTTGCGGGCCTCCAACCAGGTCTGGGTCAGGCGCGCAAGGGCCCCATGGAGCGCCAGCGGGACGGGGGGATGGTCAGGGGCGGCTGGCGCCGGCCAGCAGCGGACCTCCCCCTGGGTGGTGCAGCTCAAGGCAAACCGTTCCCCTTCCACGGCCTGGAGCCAGCGCAGCCACTGCTGCCAGAGCTGGTCCCACTGCTCAGCACTGAGCTCCTGTACCGGGTGCTGCGGCTGGAGAGGTGCTCCCTCTGGAATGGAACTCTCCAGGAGCTGGCGCACCAGAGCGGGGCTCACCCCTTGATAGGCCTCCATCAGGGCCTCGGCGAGGGGCTGGGGCAGGGCCGTGAGGCGCCGTTGCCAGCGTTCAAACGACTCCTCCGCGCGAGGAGGTTCCCCCCGCAGGGGAGGAGGAGGGGTGTAGGGATCCCCGGTGCCGATGGGCCGCCACCGGGACTGCTCCGCTCGCACCTGCCGGGCCAGGGCGATCACCTGCCCCTGGGCATGGAGCAGGAAGAGATTGCTGTGACGCCCCATCAGCTCCAGCACCAGTTGGCGCTCGACCGGCTCCCCGGGGCGGGGCGCGAAATCCAGGGTGACCACCCGCTCCCAGCCCTGCTGGCCCACGGCCACAAGGGCCAAACCGCGGAGGCCATGCTGAACCTGGCGGGCCAAGGTGCTGCCTTCGCCATGCCTTGGCGGGGGTGGGATCGCCAGGATCCGGGGGGCTTCCGCCATCCAGCTCAGCTCCAGCCACTGGAGCCCACCCAGGTGGCGCAGCGCCAATTGCAGGGTATGGCCATCGCTCTGTTGGGCTTTCTCGAAGCGGCTTGGCACCAGGGCACTTCGGACCTCACCCACCAGGGCGCGGAGGGTGGTGGCATCGATGGGCTGGAGGCGGGGGGAGGGAACGGGCGGGCCCATCGGCGGGGCAGGAGACCTTTCTTTGATGTGCGGCTAATAATCTGCTGGTCATGTTGTGCGGACCCATCTTGTGGGGACCGATGCTGTCGAAAGGATGACCACCCTTACAAGCCAATTCACAGTAGGTTGCCCTGGCCGGCTCACCGTGCTCACTGGACCCAGCGGGGTGGGAAAGGGCACCTTGGTAAGGGCCCTTTTGCAGAGCCATCCCGAGCTGTGGCTCTCGGTGTCAGCCACGACCCGTGCCCCACGGGAAGGTGAGGTGGATGGGGTGCATTACTTTTTTTTGACCGCGGAAGCCTTCGAGCAACAGATCAAGGAAGACGGCTTCCTGGAATGGGCCACCTTTGCAGGTAACCGCTACGGGACTCCCCGCGCTGCCGTCGAGCAACGATTGGCAGAGGGCCAACCCGTGTTACTGGAAATTGAGGTGGAAGGCGCCAGGCAAGTGCGTCGCACTTTTCCCATCGGCCAGCAGATCTTCGTGGCTCCACCTTCCTTCGAGGAGCTGGAGCGCCGCATTCGCGGCCGGGGCACGGAGGCCGAAGAGGCCATCCAACGAAGGCTGGCCCGGGCTCGGGAGGAACTGGAGGCTGCCCAGGAGTTTGATGCGGTGCTGGTGAATGGGGACCTGGCGGCGGCAGGCCTGGAACTGGAGATGCTCATGGGGCTGGCAGGGTTGGGGGGCAACCGTTGAGCCAAAAAAAACGGCCCTCAAGGGCCGTAGCAATTCCACTGATGGTTGGAAGCGATGACTAGAGCGGGTGGAACAGAAGATCGGGATAGAACCGATTGAATTCGATCATGATTCCTGCCGTAATGGTGAACCAGATGGCTGCAAAAACGGGGGCAGTGGTGAGAAACTTTTTCATGGTTTTGAGACTTGCTAATAGCCAGTGAGTTATGAGGTCGGTGGGGATTAGCGAGGAGAAACGGTGACCTTGCTGTCGGCCTCGACCAACTTGCCGCTGGTGAACTCCCGAAGCGCCGCTAACGGCCAGCTTGCGGCTGCCAGGGTGCTTTTGAAGGCGAGGGGGAGATCGATCTGGATTTCTTTCATGGTCGCGTCCTTGGCGCCACGAATCGCGATGAGGTAGGTGCGACCGGCCCAGCCAATGCAGCCAGCGATGTAGAGAAAGGCGATGCCCGGAATGATGAAATCACCGGCATGGCTCCAGCGCCCATCCACGATCAGGTGGGGCAGACCATCGGTGCCACAGAGGGCCTGGCTGTAGAGCCTGAAGCGTGCTTTGGCCTGTTCGGTTTTGGCAGCTCCAGCCCGCTGCTGGAAACGGACATTTTCCGTACAGGGTGTGAGGCCACCGATATCGGCTTGGGCGGTAGGCGCCCATCCAAAGATCAGGAAAGCGGTGAGGAGAACGGCGAAGAGACGGCGCATGGATGGGGGCCGCGGGTCAAGATGTCATCGCGGAGAGTAAGGGAGGGCCAAGGGGCCCATGCCATCAGTTCTGGCCCTCGAAACAAGTTGTGACGAGTCGGCAGCGGCCATCGTCAGTGAGCAGGGGGTTTTGGCGTCCGCTGTGGCCTCCCAGGTGGAGGAGCATGCCCGATGGGGAGGGGTCGTGCCGGAGATCGCCTCCAGGCGTCACCTGGAGGCCCTTCCAGGGCTGATTGAACAGGTGCAACGGGAGAGTGGTCTGCACCTGGGAGCCCTGGATGCCATTGCCGCCACGGTGACGCCCGGCCTAGTGGGGGCTCTGCTGGTGGGATCCGTGATGGGCCGGACCCTGGCCCGGCTTCACCACAAGCCTTTTCTGGGGATGCATCATCTGGAAGGCCACCTGTGGTCGGCCTCTTTGGAGTCGGGTCCTCCCCCTTTGCCGCACCTGGTGCTGCTGGTGAGCGGAGGGCACACCGAACTGGTCAGGGTGGAGGGGCCCGGCAGATACCAGCGCCTCGGGCGCAGCAGGGATGATGCGGCGGGCGAATGTTTCGACAAGGTGGCCCGATTGCTGGGGCTGGGTTACCCAGGGGGGCCGGCCATCGAGAGGGCCGCCAGGGGAGGGGATGACCAGCGTTTTGCCTTCCCCAAGGGCAGGGTGTCGCTGCCGGGTGGGGGGTTCCATCCCTACGACTTCAGTTTCAGCGGGCTAAAGACGGCGGTCGGACGACAGGTGCAGAGCTTGCGGGACCAGGGCGGACCGTTCCCCCTGGCCGATCTGGCCGCCAGCTTCGAGCGGGTGGTGGCCGAGGTGCTGGTGGAGCGAAGCCTGCGGTGCGCGGAGGATGGGGGCCTCGACACCCTGGTGCTCGTGGGGGGAGTGGCGGCGAACCACAGACTCCGCAGCCGCCTTGAACAAGGAGCGGCTGCTCAGGGCATCGGCTGGCAGGTGGCTCCCCTCGCCTACTGCACCGACAATGCGGCGATGGTGGGCCAGGCGGCCCTGCAAAGACTGATGGCAGGCCAAACCAGCTCCATTCGCCTGGGCGTGGCGGCCCGCTTCCCCCTGGAGGAGGCGGACCGGCTCTACGACACCCCTCCATGCCTCTGAAGACGGCACGGATCCATCCGTTTTCCCTCAACATCCAGTAGATTTTCTTTTCTTTTCCAGGCCCAACATGAGGTGGGTCTCAGCCATGGCAACGGCTCGCCCCTCCGACAGGCCCCCAGAGACGGCGGACACGCCTGGTGAAGAACCCCATCCACAACCCGTTTCCCAGCAGGAACTGAACGCCTGGCGGAGGGGGTTCACCCCCCAGGCGGAGATCTGGAACGGAAGACTGGCCATGGTTGGGCTATCCGTTGGCCTCACCGTCTTGATCGTGGCCCGACTGGCTCACCACAGCTGACCGCTACGACCTCATGTGGCGAGCATTAAAGACGGCCCCGCAACGTCTGGGCCAATTCATTGGGCTTCAAACTGTGATGCATGGCCTCTTCAGCAGTGGCACGCCCTTCCTCCACCAGGTGAGCCAGAGATTGATTGATGGTGATCATGCCATCAAATGAGCTGCGAGACATGATCGCCTCGATTTCATCAAGCTGTCCACGTTGGATATAATCGCGGCAGGCATCTGTATTGACAAAAAAGTCGAAATACCCCGCCCGTTTTCCATCCGTTGTCTTGATGAGCCCTTGGGAAAGAACAGCCAGCAGCGACTCTGAAATCGTGCGGCGCACACTCTCCTGCTCCTGGGGGGGATACATGCCCATCACCCGCTCCACGGTTCGCACGGCGGAGTTGGTGTGGAGGGTTCCAAAAACAAGGTGACCGGTCTGGGAGGCTTCGATGGCCGTGCTGAGGGTTTCCAGATCCCTGATCTCACCAATCAAGATCACATCGGGATCTTCCCTGAGGGATGCCCTCAACGCATTACGGAACACCTTGGTGTGCAAACCAACCTCCCGCTGACGAACCAGGGAAAGCTTGCTCTCATGCACAAACTCCACCGGGTCTTCAATCGTAAGAATATGGCGCTTCATGGTGGCATTGATGTAATTGATAATCGCCGCCAAGGTTGTGCTCTTGCCGGATCCCGTAGGACCCGTCACCAAAAAAAGGCCCTTCGGGCGTTCGGCAAGCGTTCTGAGCTGCTCGGGAAGATTTAGCTGCTCAATGGTGGGCATCTTCGTAGGAATCAGCCGCAAAACCATAGCGCTTCCACGCAATGTTTCGAGCACATTGATGCGCACCCGCACAAAAGAGAAGCTGTAGGAACCGTCATATTCCTTCTCCCGATGAAAGAGATCCACATCGGAGGGTTCGAGAATCTCTCTTAGCCAATCCCGAAAGGTGGTCTTATCCGTCTGCGGCCAACCGGTTCGAACCATCTCACCACGGCTGCGGTAGCGAGGCTCTTCTCCCACCCCGAGATGAACATCGGAAAAATCATTCGCAAAGGCAATCCGCACGATCCCTTCCATCGTGGCGGGCAGTTGTGGGGGGATCCCCCGTTGTCCAACGGCGGGCTCCTGGGCGGCCAAGCTGTGGGCAGGCTGGCGAGGCGGTGGCGGCGGAGGTGCCACAGGCCCCCCGCTGGCCTTCGCGAACGGGTCAGAGCCCACGGGGCGCTGATTGGAGGAATAAACCATGGTCCCTGAAACCCGGTGAAATCATGGTGCCATTCCTGAACCCGATCTGCAGACGCCAGGGTGGAGCGGGCGACCACCATCCCTAGGATCATGAAGTCTGCAACCGGGTCTTGTCTGCTGCTGCCGGTGCCCTGCCGCTGGTCACCATTGTTTTGGGCACCCGCCCTGAAGCCATCAAGCTCGCGCCTGTGATCCTGGCGTTTCAGAAGGCCGAGGATTTTCAAACCCGGGTGGTACTGACCGGGCAGCACCGGGAAATGGTGAGTCAGGTGATGGATCTGTTCGGGCTCAAGGCGGATCACGACCTGGCCCTGATGGCGCCACAGCAGACCCTCACCCACGTCACCTGTGCCGCCCTGCAGGGGCTCAAGGGTGAATTCCAGGCCCATCGCCCTGCCCTGGTGCTGGTGCAGGGAGACACCACCACGGCCTTTGCCAGTGCCCTGGCCGCCTTTTATGAACAGATCCCCGTGGGACATGTGGAGGCCGGTCTGCGGACCGACAACCTCTTCGATCCCTTTCCAGAGGAGGTCAATCGCCGCCTGATCTCTCAGTTGGCCCTCCTGCACTTCGCCCCCACCGAGCGCTCCGCGGCCAATCTGAGGGCCTCCGGGGTGGTGGGGGAAACGATCACCACCGGCAACACGGTGATCGATGCGCTCCTACAAATGGCGGAAACCGCTCCGCAATGGGAGCTCCCGGGCCTCGACTGGACCCACCAACGGGTGCTGCTCGCCACGGTGCACAGGAGAGAGAACTGGGGCGAGCGGCTGGACGACATCGGCAGGGCCTTTCTTGCCCTGCTCGATCTTTTCCCCGATACAGCCCTCCTGCTGCCACTCCACCGCAACCCAACGGTACGGGAGCCCCTGCAGGCCCTCCTGGGGCAGCACCCCAGGGCCTTTCTCACCGAACCCCTGGATTACGACAGGCTGGTGGCGGCCATGCGGGGTTGCACCCTGCTGCTCACGGATTCCGGCGGATTGCAGGAGGAAGCTCCCGCCCTGGGGAAGCCGGTTCTCGTGCTGCGCCGCACCACGGAACGGCCCGAGGCCATCGATGCCGGCACGGCCAAGCTGGTGGGCACCGAAAGCACCTCAATCGTGGCGGAAGCGAGTCGGCTGCTCCAGGATCCCGAGGCCTACGCCGAGATGGCCCAGGCCCACAACCCCTTCGGCGATGGCTATGCCAGTGGTCGGATTCTGGCGGCGGCTCGGAGGTTCATGGCTTCCTCTGCTTAGCCCACGGGGGCAGATCAATGAAGACCCGGGTCCCGGGGTCCAGACCCGAAAGGATCTGGGTGTCTTTACCGCTGCTCACCCCCAGTTCCACCGGCTGAAAGGTGGGCTGACGATTTTTCCCCACCAGCAACACACCGGGCCGTCCCTTTTCCGTGACCACGGCCACCGTGGGCACCAGGGTGCGGGCCGGCAGGTTGCCGGTCTTGAAGTCCACATCGGCCGTCATGCCGATCCGCAGCTCCGGGGGCGGGTTGAGAAGCCCAAGCTTCACCTCAAAGGAGGTGACGTTATTAAGCTTCACTGCGCGGGGGGCAATCTGGCGCACCCGGGCCGGGAAGCGGCGATCGGGGAAGGCATCCACCCGCACATCAGCCGGCTGGCCGATCCGGAGCCGGCCAAGATCGCTCTCCGGCACTTTGGCGATCACCTCCAACCCCTGGGAGAGCTCCACGATGGAGGAACTGGTGGCCCCTGCGGTGGCGGACGCCGTGGTGGTGGGGGTCACGAAGGCACCGGGTTCGGCAAAGCGCTGGGAAATCACCCCCGCGAACGGAGCACGCACAATGAGCTCGTTGCCCTCCACCTGCCGTTGCTGGATCCGCTGCGTCGCCGCAGCTACCCCCATGCGCTTCACCTCGTAATCCGCCTGGAAGCGCTGGAGATCGTTGAGACTGATGGCACCTTGGCGATGGAGGGGCTGGTTGCGAGCCAGTTCGCTGCGGCTGCGCTCCAACTCGACCTGGGCGGAGCGGAGATTGGCCAGCAGTTCTTCCAAACGATCCCGAAGGTCGCCGGAATCCATCACGGCAATGGGTTGGCCTTCCTCCACCCTGTCTCCCTCATCCACCAGCAGCTCCCGAAGCTGGCCCTGGCGCTTAGGACTCACATTGACCCGCTCCACCGCATCCAGTTCACCGCTGGCGGTGACCACCCCAGGCAGGCTTCCGCTCCGGGCCAGGGCCGTGTAAGGAGTCACATTCTGCTGGGAGGCCGAGCGCTGGCGCTGCCAGAGGCCCAGGCCAGCCAGAAGAGCCACCAGGGCCGCCATAGCGATCCACATGGGCCGACGGGATCGGGTCTGGCGCACGGGCAAGGCACGGGGAGGGGGGGGCACCACAACAGGAGGGGGGGCCACCGGCTCGAGGGAGCGGATCGGACGCGGGGCAGTCATCGGTGGGCCGGAATTGGCACCAGTCTCGCGGGTGATGGGGGGATCTGCGGCGCCTAGATTCCCGACCATGCTCAAAGCCGGAATCGTCGGCCTGCCAAACGTCGGCAAGTCGACCCTCTTCAACGCCCTCGTGGCCAATGCCCAAGCCCAGGCGGCCAACTTCCCCTTCTGCACCATCGAGCCCAACACGGGCGTGGTGGCCGTGCCCGACACCCGGCTGCAGCAGCTGGCAGACCTCTCCCAATCGCGGGAGATCGTTCCCACACGGGTGGAATTCGTGGACATTGCAGGGCTAGTGAAAGGGGCCAGCCAAGGCGAAGGCCTGGGCAACAAGTTTCTGGCCAATATCCGCGAGGTGGACGCCATTGTTCACGTGGTGCGGTGCTTTGAGGATGGGGACGTGATCCACGTGTCGGGGTCGGTGGATCCGGTGCGGGATGCGGAAGTGATCAATCTCGAGCTTGGACTGGCCGATCTGTCCCAGATCGAAAAGCGCCGCGACCGCCTCAAGAAACAGGTGCGCACCAGCAAGGAGGCCCAGCTGGAAGATGGGGCCCTGGCGCGCCTGCAGGAGGTGCTCGAAGCCGGGGGAGCAGCTCGCAGCGTGGCCCTCAGCGAGGAGGAAGCCGTCCTGGTGAAGCCCCTGGGACTGCTCACAGCCAAGCCGATCATCTATGCCACCAACGTGAGCGAAGACGATCTGGCCGAAGGAAACGCACTCACCCAGGCGGTGCAGGCCTTGGCGGCGAAGGAGGGGGCAGCGGCAGTGTCCATCTCCGCCCAGGTGGAGGCCGAACTGATCGCCCTCCCCGAGGAGGAACGGCAGGAGTTCCTAGAGGGACTCGGCGTGAACGAGGGGGGCCTCAAGAGCCTGATCCGCGCCACCTACGATCTACTGGGGCTGCGGACCTACTTCACGACCGGAGAGAAAGAAACCCGCGCCTGGACCATTCGGGCCGGCATGACCGCACCCCAGGCCGCAGGGGTGATTCACACGGATTTTGAACGGGGCTTCATCCGGGCCCAGACCATCGCCTACAAGCAGCTCCTAGAGGCTGGTTCCCTGGTGGAGGCCCGCAACCGTGGCTGGCTGCGGAGTGAGGGGAAGGATTACTTGGTGGCCGAGGGGGATGTCATGGAGTTTCTCTTTAACGTTTGATCACTTATGTGATCACTAGTATTAACTGGACATCAGCCCTGACGCCTGCAACAGAGAGGTGGGGTCGGAGGGCGGAGACGTCCACATTAGGCATCTTCTTCAGTTCATTGACCCGTGTGAAGGTGCGAGCGGTGCCACTTCATACACTCATTCCATGTTGGTGCTTTGATCACAAACGGATGCACCCACCTTTACGGATGCATCACCTGAAAAGGGGGGCCTGGGTTTGAAACAGGGCGACCTTCTCGCTGGCCTCACCGTGGCGTCCTACCTAGTGCCCCAGTGCCTGGCCTACGGCGAACTGGCAGGCCTACCTCCGGTGGCCGGCCTCTGGGCGATGGTGCCCGCCATGCTGATCTACCCCCTGCTGGGCAGCTCCCGCCAGCTCTCGGTGGGCCCGGAAACCAGCACCGCCCTGATGACTGCCGCTGTGGTGGCTCCCCTGGCGGCGGGGAATGCTGAACGCTACTGGGCAACCGCAAGCCTATTGGCCTTGCTAGTAGGGCTCCTCTGCGGTCTGGGGGCGTCGTTGCGGCTGGGTTTTCTTGCCGATCTGCTCTCCAAACCCATCCTGGTGGGCTATTTGACGGGGGTGGCCGTGCTGATGGTGTGCGGGCAACTCCATGCCCTCACGGGCACGGGCCAGCGGGCTGACACCCTGATGGAAGCGGTGCGGGAGCGGCTGGCCACCGAGGGAGGTGTGCACGGCCCCACCCTGTTCGTGGCCCTGGGGGCCCTGGCTTTGATGCTCGCCCTGCAGCGTTGGGCCCCAGGCTGGCCGGGCCCCCTAGTGGCGGTGCTGCTGGCCACGGCGGCCGTGCCCCTGCTGCATCTAGACCAGCGGGGCGTTGCCCTGATCGGCCCCATCCCGGCCGGGCTCCCCTGGCCCCAGCTTCCCTCCACCCCGTGGGACCCGAGCACGCTCCAGCCCCTGCTGGCTGGGGCCCTGGGTATTGCCCTCGTGGGCTACTCCGACACCATGCTCACGGGCAGGGGCTTCGCTCATCGCAGTGGTGAACGCCTGGAGGCCAACGGAGAACTGCTGGCCCTGGCGGCTGTGAACGTAGGCAGTGCCCTGTTTCGGGGATTTCCCGTGAGCAGCAGCAACACCCGCACGGCTCTGGCCGATGCGGCCGGCTGCCGCAGCCAGCGCTACGCCTTGGTGGCTGCGGCCGTCACGCTGCTGGTGCTCCTGTGCCTCCGCCCGGTGTTGAGCCTCTTCCCACGGCCCGTCCTGGCAGCCATCGTGGTGTACGCGGCCCTGCGGCTGATCGATCCTGGGGCCTTCGTGCGCCTCTGGCGGTTTCGTCCCAGCGAGTGCCTACTCGCCCTGGGCACGCTGGTGGGTGTGTTGCTCACAGGCCTGCTCACAGGCGTGGCCCTGGCGGTGGGGCTCTCCGTGGTGGCGCTCTTCGGCCGTCTGGCCCGACCCCATGCCGCTGTGATGGGGGAGGTGCCCGGCCTGGCGGGCTTTCACGATGTGGCGGATTGGGAAGGGGGGCGCACCATCCCCGGTCTGGTGCTCTTTCGCTACGACGCCCCCCTGTGTTTCGCCAACGCCGAGGATTTCCGCCGCCGAGCGCTGGCGGCTCTGGCCGAGGCCCACCCGCCAGCGGAATGGCTGGTAGTGAACGCAGAGGCCATTGTGGAAATCGACAGCACCGCAGCCGAGATGCTCCTCGCGTTGCAACGAGAACTGGCGGCTCAGGGCGTGCGGCTCGCCCTGAGCCGGGTGAAACGGGAACTGTTTTCCCAGCTGGAGGCCGCCGGAGTGGTGGCACGGGTGGGGGGGGAGCACCTGTATCCCACCATTCCCACCGCTGTGGCCGCCTTTGCGCGCCGGGGGGAGTCAACGCAGGGCAAATTCAGGGAGAATGGCTAAAGCCTCAACGCCCTTTAAAGGAGCAGAGACATGGACCCAGGAGCCCCAACAACCCCAGAACCCACCCCCCCCTCATCCGCTCCCGATTCCGGCCTCCAGGGGCAGCCTCCAAGAGTCCCATTCCCAGGGGGGCACCCCTCAGGGGAGGAAGGGCACCATGATTTCGACGCCCAGAAACGGATCCATCAGCAGATCCGCAACGATCCGGATTACGACGACTGGGAATACGGCACAGAACCCCTCCCCCATGAAGCCTGGGGTGAAGGGCAGGCGACCCCTGATCGCCCCCCCGCGACGAAGGAAGCCCCCTAAAGCGAAGCGGGCGGATGGGGTTCTGGCCTGTCAACCAAGCCCAGGGTGAGCGGAAGGCCCAGCAAAAGGCCCGCAGTGGTGAGAAGCCACAGGCCCACTCCATGGTCCTGTCGATCCAGCAACCACCCACCGAGCAGCGGGGCCATCAGGCCACTCAGGGCAAAGCATTGGGAAAACAGGGCCAGAGCCAAGCCCCTGTGGGCCATGGGCGTGCGTTCCACAACCGCTTCGGTGGCCGTAGGAAGAAAGGCGGCCGCTCCAACCGCCAGCGGCACCTGGGCCGCCACAAGCAACCACCCCCCCCAGGGGAGCAGGGCTGATCCGGCCAGCAGCAGGGTGCCGCAGGCAAAGGCCACCAAGCTCAGAGCCAGGCCCACCCCCACAGGCCTGCGGGCCAGGGTGCGCCCAATCGGCCACTGCAGCAGGAGAAGCAAGGCGAGTTGAAAGCCAATCGTGAGGGCTCCCAAGCTGTCCTGAAGAGGGGGCCTGAGAAGGCCGCCCCGCACCAGATCAAGGGGCAAGGCGCTCTGCATGAGGGCCGGCACGGCCGTGGCCACCACCACAACTCCCAGGAGCGGTACCAAAGGGAGGATCCACTGAAATCGGCCCATCGATCGGCCCTTGGCCTCCCGTGGCTGTTCTGGGGCTGGCTGGCGCGAGGGCTGGCTGGGCAAGGGAGCCCGCCAGAGCAGAAACGCCATCAGGGTGAGGCCTGCTACATCCAGCACATAGATGCCCCTCAACCAGCCCAGGGCGGCCAGCAAGGCGCCTGCCAGGGAGCCGGCCGCGATGCCGAGCGCATCGGCGGTGCGGGCCAGGGCAAATCCCCGGGCAGAGGGCACGGGCGCACAGGTGAGGGGCACGGCCAGCTCAATCGCCGGCCAATAGAGGCCCATGGCCAGGCCAAGGAACACCTGTCCGAGGCGAAAGGCCCCCTCGGTGGTGGCGCCGAAGAGAACCCCATCCCCCAGTAGGGAAGCCAACACACCTAGCCCAATGGGCCAGGAGCAGGACCTCCCCCGATCCAGCAGCCATCCGCTCAGGAGGCGTCCCCCCGCACCAACGAAGGCAGCGAGGGCCAACCCTTCCCCCACATCGGCGGCAGTCAGGACCTCCCGGTGAAACACCATCGGGGTGAGGTAGAGAACAGCGCCCCCCCCGATGGCGGAAAGCAACCTGAGAACGGCCACTTCACGCAACTCCAGGGGAAACTGGAAGAACCAACTGCTGGGTCCGTCCTCTGCTGGTGTCCGTCTCAAGCCCCTCTCACCGGTGGTGCGCCATGGCCGCCAGTCTGCTGGTGGCGTTGGCCCCTGGAGTGGCCACGCCTCTAGGGGCTGCAGAGGTGTTGGAAATCCAGCTGGACACCCTTCGGCTGCCGATCTCCCTGGCCCAGCTGGACAGCTGGAGCCGCCAAGAGGGAGGTCGAGGCCGGCTGCCCCAGGGCAAGGAGAGCTCGGATCTGGCGATCTGGTTCAGCCTGCTGGAGGGGGAGAGCCAGGAGGATCTGCGCCAGCTGCTGAGGGCCCCCCTGCTGCGGGATCAGGGTTTTGGCCGCCAACTGCTCGACAGCTGGGCCGGCAGCCAGATGTTGGCCGAGTTGGGCTACCTGCTCACCACTGCCACGGGCCAGAGCACCACCCCCCTGCTGCAGGTCACCTTGCGACGCCTCCTGGAGGAGCGGCGGGAGGTGTCCATGCTGGAGCTGCTCCGGGCCCTTCCGGAACCCCGTCTCCAGCTCCAGCTCGATGGCCTCCTGGGGCTGGCCCAGCAATGGCGTCTGGAGCTGAAACGCCAGGGCCAGGCCCTGCGCCAGCTGGAGACGTTGAGCCAGCTGCAGGCCCCTAGAGAGCCAGCGGATGTTGACCCACCAGCGAACTGGGGGCCAGAGGTGGGCGTGGAAGGAAGACCACAGCGCCTGACACTGGCGGTCCCCGGCCGCCCTGACCCCCTGCCGCTGGAGATCTGGAACCCCTCTCCTGCAGCGGCGTCGGGATTCGGGCGCCGACCCTGGTTGCTGATCATGCCCGGATTGGGAGGCACGGCAGAGCAGATGGGCTGGCTGGCTGCTGATCTGGCAGCGCGGGGATGGCCCACGGTGGTGCTGCAACACCCAGGCAGCGACGCCACGGCCATGCGGGCCACCCTGGAGGGCCTCCGTCCACCCCCGGGTGCGGAGACCCTGCCCCAGCGGCTGGCCGATCTGCAGGCCGTCCTCCGTGCCGAGCAACAGGGCCAGCTGCCCCTGAGCCCAGGGCGCGATGGGGTCGTGCTCATCGGCCATTCCCTTGGCGGGGTGGCGGCCCTATTGGGGGCAGGACTCTCGCCAGAGCCGGGGCTGGAGCGTCGCTGCAAGCGGTTTGTGGATCGCCTGCCGGTCAGCAACCCCTCCCTTCTGCTGCAATGCCAGTTGCCGGGCACAGCCCTGCCGCTGACGCCCCATCCACCCGATGGGCTCCGAGGGATGGTGGCCTACAACAGCTTCGGAAGCTTGCTCTGGCCCCAGAAGGGAGTCAGCGGGCTTTCTATTCCTGTGCTGATGGTGGGGGGGAGCCTGGATCTCGTCACCCCACCGATCACGGAGCAATTGGCTCTCTTCCTACCGGTGGGCCATGAACGCAGCCGCCTGGCGTTGGTGGCTGGGGGAAGCCATTTCTCCCCGGTGCGCGTCAGTGCCCGGGAGCAGGCCCTCCTCCAGCTAGGAACAGAGCTGGTGGGCGCCCCACCGGAGGCGGTGCAGGCCCTGCTACTCCAACTGACGACAGCCTTCCTGATGTCGATCGAACCCCCTCCCGCCCAGGGACTCCCCCCCCAGCGTCTGCAGGTGAAAGGGGTGAAGGCCTACGTGATGGATGGACCAGCGGCAGCTGCCTGGGAGCAGGGTCTCAGGCGCTGATGCCCTTCAAAAGCGAATGCGGGGATCCAGCAGGGCCACCAGCACATCCACGGCCACGCTGATCAGTACAACCAAGGCCGCAACCACCACCACAATGGCCTGCACCACCGGATAATCCCGCTGGGCGATGGCTTCCTGCAGGCGAAAGGCGATACCTGGCCAGGAGAAGGTGACCTCGATCAGCAGGGCTCCGCCAATGAGGGAGGCCACGGTGATGCCCGCAATGGTGAGAACGGGCAACAGGGCATTGGGCAGGGCATGGTGCAGCACCACCCGTCGCTCACTCAGGCCCCGGCTCCGGGCCGCCTCCACATAGTCGGAAGCAAGGGCCCGCCGGAGGTTGAGGCGCAGGGCATTGGTGAAGATGCCACTGAGGAGCAGGCCCAAGGTGGAGGCTGGCAGCACCAGATGGCGCAAGGTGCCCATCAGCTGGAGCCCATTGGCGGCCCGCAGGCTGTCGATGAGATAGAACCCGGAACCGCTGGGGGGAAGAAGGGTGGGGGGAAAGCGCCCCCCCACCGGCAGCCAACCCAGGGCAACGGCAAACACCAGCTGCATCACCATGGCAGCCCAAAAGGGGGGCAGGGCATAGGTGCCGATCCCGAAGAGGCGCCCCGCCAGATCCACCTTTCCCTCGGGACGGGCAATGCCACTGAACCCAACGGCCAAGCCCAACAGGGCTGCCAGCAGGAGAGCCACCATTCCCAGCTCGAGGCTGGCGGGGAGGCTGCGGCCGATGATGGTGGTAACGGGCTCCTGGCTGCTCAGGGAGGTGCCCAGGTCTCCGCGGAGAAGCTGGGTCAGGAAGGTGCCGTATTGGACCAGCAGAGGTTGGTCCAGACCCAGTTGCTGTCTGAGGGCAGTCCGGGCTGCCTCGGGGGCCCGGCTGCCGAGCAGGGCATCGATCGGATCTCCCGGGGCCACCCGCAGCAACAGGAACACGAGGGTGGCGATCAGCCAGAGCATCACGGGCACCAGGGCCAGGCGGGCCGCCACATAGCTCAGAAGGGCACGTCGACGGCTCATGGCTGGCCTCCTTCGGCCCGCAGGGCGCTCAGCACGACCCGACCCGAGCCATCAAAACGCGGGGTGCTCACCCTGGGTTGGGCCCAAGCCACAGGGGTCACCACCCACAGGGGCAGGTAGGGCACACCAGCGGCCGCCCGGCGCTGCACCCGCTGCAGGAGGGCCAACCGCTCCGGACCCGCCACCTCGCTGCTGCGCAGCAACTCGCCCTCCAAACCGGGGGCCGTCCAGAAGCTGCCGCTGAGCACACTGCCCCCCTCCAGACAACGGCCGCCTTTGGCCTTGCTGCAACCAAGCATGGGGGTGAGGTAGTTCTCCGCATCGGGATAATCCCCCATCCAGTCGAGCAGGATTAGGGTGAAGGCCCCCTTGTCGAGCTGGGAATAGGCGGTGGTGGATTCCATGCCCGTGGGCTCCAGAGTGAGGCAATCGGCCAGATCCCTGCGGAGCTGGGCCTGCCAGGTGAGCGCGAAGAGGCGGTCGCTGGGGATGTCGGAGCGGAAGGTGAGGGGCAGGGTGAGAGCGCGCCCCTGGCAATAGCCCGCTTCACGGAAAAGGGCACGGGCACGGGCAGGGTCGTAGGCCGGCCAGGCGGTGGCATCGGCGCCGGGCAACACAGGCGGCACCAGGGAGAGCAGAGGTGGCCGCATCCGCAAGCTCACCCGCTCCTCGATCAGGCGCCTGTCGAGGCTGTGGGCCAGGGCCTGCCGCAGGCGGGGATCGTGGAGGGGCGGCTCGGAGGTGAGCAGGGAGAGGAAGCCGATCTCCAGGGGCGGGCCTACCGATTCCCGGAGCCGCCCCGCCGCGGCCAGGCGGTGGAGGGCCCGTTGATGGTCGAGCTCGAGACCACTGGAGAGGAGCACATCCACCTCTCCGCTGCGCAGGGAGCCGAAGAGGGCCGTGGAGTTGCTAAAGCTGATCAGCATCAGGCCGCGATTCGCGGGCTGCTCCCCCCAGTAATCGGCGAAGGGCGCCAGACGCAGCTGTTGGCCTCCAAAGAACGCAAGCCTGTAGGGACCGGTTCCCACAAAACGCTCCGCCAGCGGCTTGTCTTTGTGGCCCCGGTATGCCGTGGGTGACACGGGCGTGAGCACGATGGAACTAAGCAGCTGGACCAGAGGCGAGAAGGGCCGTTTGAGCGTGAGCTCCAGGGTGTGGGAATCGACGGCGTGGATGGCGCTCACCCGATCGCTCAGCTGATAACTGAGGGTGCCGAAGTCCAAAAAGCGCTGGAGGGAAAACACCATGGCAGCCGCATCGAAGGGCGTGCCGTCGTGGAAACGCACACCCCGGCGCAGGGGAATGCGGGCCCGCAGGCCATCGGGACTGATCTGGGGCAAGGCTGTGGCCAGGCGCGGCTCAAGACGCCCATCGGCAGCGATGGCGTAGAGGGGATCGCCGAGGGCACTGAGCAGCTGCTGTTCCCCGATGCGGGAGGCCTTAGCGGGATCGAGCGACTCGATGCGGCTCTTGGTGGCCACGATCAGCGTGCCCGGAGGCTTGGCGCTCTGACAGGCGGTGAGTGCGAGGAGCAGCAGGGCGACCGGCCCCCAGGAGAGAAGGCCCGGGCGCACCGACCGAGGGAAACGGGGAGCCGCTGCTGGGGTCACACCGACGTGGAAAGGTCCACCATTCAAAGGGACGGTGCACAATCCAGGGAGGTGCTTCAGCAGGCGCGGGCAGATGGCGCCGTGCGGCCGGACCCACCGCACTGAGGGCGACTTCAAACACCGGGGAACCGCAGCGGGCGAGGGGCCAGCAGCGAAGCCAGATGCGATCGGAATGGGCATCCATACCGATCACCTGATAAAGCTCACTTGTGGAGGCATGATCCCCGGCGAGGTCCTCGGGAAGGCGGATGCAATCCCCCTGATGGAGGTTCATGGGTTGGAAGGCGTTGGGAGTCAAACCGGGGTGGGTGGGTTTATAGGGATGGCTGATGACCTTGATTCTTGCTTAAGAATTGCCACCTCCCTGGAGATCGATGGTTCAACTCGCATAATTCACTCTCCTGATCAGGGGATCCCCACGGGACCACTGGCAGCAGGAGCACAGTCAGCAGGAAGGACGTCAGAGAGTGCGCAGGCAAGCCGCTACCGTCTCCACCTCGCTCAGGGAGGTGATGGTCTCCAGGGCACGTCGGAAATCGGCCTCCACGACCTCATGGGTGATCACCACGATTTCGGCTCTGTCACAGTTGGTCTCGTACTGAACGATCGACTGGATCGACACCCCTGCCGTCCCAAAGGCCGTGCCGATCTTGCCGATCACCCCCGCCTCATCCCTGCTGCGCAGGCGCACGTAGTTGCGGTGGCGGCTGAAACTGCCGTCCACCAGGGCGCATCGGCGCCAGCTTCCTGCCGCCAGAAGGGGGTCCAGGCCTGCGCCCGTCCCCCCCACCTGGCGGATGCCGGCGATGTTGAGGATGTCGGCCACCACGGCGGAGGCCGTTGGTCCCGCCCCCGCACCTGGGCCGAAGAACATCACCTGCCCCACCGGATCGCCCTCCACGAGGATGGCGTTGTTCACCCCATGGACCCCTGCCAAAGGATGGTGACGGGGCAAGAGGGTGGGATGCACACGCACATCAAGAGGCAGGGCGTCGGAGACGGCAGCATCGGTCCCCACCAGGCCATCCATCCGCTCCGCCACCGCCAGCAGCTTCACCACATAACCGAGCTGGGCCGCATAGGTCACATCGCGGGCCTCCAGTCGGTCAATTCCTTCAGTGGCAATGGCCGAGCGCTCCACCGGTCCACCGAACGCCAAGGAGGCGAGGATTGCAATTTTATCGGCGGCGTCATGCCCTTCCACATCGGCGGCCGGATCGGATTCGGCATACCCCAGGCGCTGAGCATCGGCCAGCACAGCGCCATAGGCTGCACCCTCATCGGCCATGCGGCTGAGGATGTAATTGGTGGTGCCATTAATGATCCCGCTCACTCGCTGAATGCGGTTGCCACCGAGCGACTGCTTCAAGGGCTCGATGATCGGAATGCCACCCCCCACCGCCGCCTCAATCAGCACATACACCCCGCCTTGGACGGCAGCGGCGGCGATCTCCTCCCCATGACGGGCGATCACCGCCTTGTTTGCGGTGACCACGGGCTTGCCCGCGGCGATGGCGCGGAGTATCAGGGAGCGGGCCGGCTCCAGACCTCCCATCACCTCCACAACGATCTCCACGGCAGGATCGTCCACAACCGCCATCGGATCGGCGCAGAGCAGGGCAGGATCCAGCTCCACCGAGCGGGGCCTAGAGGGATCGCGCACGGCTACCCGCCGCAGGGTCAGCTCGGACACGAGGGGATGACGCCCTTCCGGGCTGGCCAGGATGGCGGCCACGCCCGCCCCCACGGTGCCTAGCCCCAGCAAGCCAACGCCGATGGCCATGGGCCCGAATCCCGCAAACCACCCATCCTAGAAAGGGCCCGGCCTTACCCATCGTTCATGGGGTGGATCAGCTGGGTGATCGAAGCTCAGGCTGCCCCCAGTTGGCTGGCCTGGGACTGCATGGTGCGAAAAATACTGAGGAATCCGTTGGCCCTTGAGGGGGTCAGGCTGGCCTGAAGCCCCGTGGCCGCCAGGACCCCAGGATCCATGGCCAGGGCTTGCTCCGTCGTCAGCCCCTCCATGCCCTGCATCAAAAGGGCCAGCAGCCCCTTGGTGATGGCCGCATCGGAATCCCCTTGCCAGTGGAGCCGTCCCTCCTGCAGCTCCCCCACCACATACACCTGGGAAACACACCCCCGCACCTTGTAGGCGTCCTGCCGGAGGGCATCCGGGAAAGGCTGGAGCTTCTTGCCGAGCCAGAGCACGTATTCATAGCGGCGCTTGGGATCTGTGGTGCTGCTCAGGCGCTCCACCATCTGATCGAGGGCCGCACTGCCGCTGCCAGAAGCGGGAGGGCTCATGGGCGTGGGCGGTGGAGCAGCAGGCCGGCCATGGCACCCAGCAGGGCCAAGGCACCGAAGGAGCTCGCCATGCGTGCCAGGGAATGGAAGGGAGAGGGAGCGACCTGGCTGTGGAGGGCGCCTGGGACCGTGACTGGGAGCTCGACATAGTCGCGGTGGCCAGGACCCGCATCCACCTGGACCTCCCAGTCGGCCCTGGCCTGGGAAGGCAAGGTGAAGGTGAGCTGACCGGCCCCATTGGTGTATCCCAGCTCGACGGAGATATCGCCCGTGGGGTTCACCATGCGCACAGCTGCATCGCGGGCGGGGAGACCCGTCGAAAACTTGCTTTCCAGCTGATAGGGGCTGCGAAGGGTGGAGCCGCCCAACCGCTCAAGGGAGCTCTCAATTCCATGGGCATGGACCACGGGGGTGGCGAGGAAAGCGAGAGTGCAGCCACCAATGAGAAGGGGCATGCGAAGGGCCTGGGGAGCAACCATCAGTGCCGTGCAAGGAAGAGACGTCAGGATGACAGAGTTGTCAACCCGCATTCCAGCGGCTGGAGGTGCTGCGGCCGGCCTGAACCATCGAAGCGATGGTGCTGACCATCAGGCTGAGGGCTTCGCCGTTGCCCTGGCGCCCTTCCAGCTCGGCAGCGAGCACTTGGGCAGCCGCCGTTCCCTGGGAGCCAAAGCTCGTGGAGGGATTGGCGAACACCAGCCGCTGGGAGGGGGAGAGGGCCAAGACAAAGAGATGGGCTCTCTGGATCTTGGCAAATCCCAACGGCAAGAGCGAGTGGTCGGACCAAGCGTTAAGAGGTTGCAACACGACCCGACGCCTCGTGGAGACCTTCCTCATCCAACCATCCCGTGAAGGGCACGTCCCAGGGATCCTGCGGCAGGGCAGGCGTCACACAGAGGGAGGGCAGCACGGCCAGGGCGGGGAGGGCCTGCCAGGCGGGCTCCCTGCGAAGGCGGTCATACCACCCGCCGCCGGACCCTAGGCGCAGCCCCCTGGAATCCACCGCCAGGGCAGGCACCAGGAGCAGCCCCAGGGCCGCCGGCTCCAGGCCAGCCTCGCCCAGGGGGGCGGGAATGCCGACCCCATCGGGGGCGAGGGGATCGCCAGGCTCCCAGGGCAGATAGAGGAGCCGGTCGCCGCGGATGGCGGGCAAGGCCAGGTGCTGGCGCCATGGGCCAGACAGGTGTTGAGGCAGGGGGCGCAGATCGGGCTCATGGCCGATGGGCCAGTAGAGGCCGAGCCGGAGCGGAGGAGCCGTGAAACGGGGCACCACCGTGGCGGCGGCGGCGAGAAGGGCTGGGTGGGCCTGGGCCATGGCCTGCCGGCGCAGCTGGCGGAAATGGCGCCGCAGCTCGGCCTTCGTCCCTGCCGATGGGGTCGCGGGGGGAGAGGGGGCGAATTCCATGGGTCATTTTTGCGGCATGGGTGGTCATCGACAGCGCCCTCTCCATGGTCCACGCTGGATCGGTTCCGCCTCGGCCCCTATGCTCATCCTTGGCCTTGATCCTGGCCTGGCCCGCGTGGGCTACGGCGTGATCGAGGTGGAAAAGGGTGCCAACGGGCGGCCAAGCCGGGGCCAGCAGCGCATGCTGGACTGCGGGCTGATCCGCACCGATGCCGACCGCAGCGAAGGGCAGCGGCTGGTGGAGATCGCCGCCGACCTGCGGGTGTTGCTGCGCCGCTGGCAACCGGAGCTGGCGGCAGTAGAGAAGTTTTTCTTTTACCGCTCCAGCACCACCATTTCCGTGGTGCAGGCCCGGGGCGTGTTGATGATGACCCTGGCCCGCTTCCATATCCCAGTGGTGGAATATCCACCGATGCAGATCAAGCTGGCCCTGGCAGGGCATGGCCACGCGGAAAAGGATGAGGTGCTCGCTGCGGTGATGCGGGAGCTGGATCTGGACGACCCGCCCCGACCCGATGACGCCGCCGATGCCCTGGCGGTGGCCCTCACGGGCTGGTTTCAGCTCTAAGCCGGCTGGCTCACCCCGCCAACGCCAGCTCAAAGGCTCGGCGGTCGACCTCGTCGCTGGGCAAGGGTCGCTCAAACACTTGGCAGAACACCTTTACCACCCGTTCTCCGGAATCGATGGCTTCCAACGGGTCCTTCCGCAGGCGGTGGCGCAGGCAGCAGGCCACCACCCGGGCCACATCCTCGTCGGCTACGACATCGCGCCCTTCAAAGGCCGCCAGCGCCCGGGCGGCCCGGTTGGTGACAATGTCACCCCGCAGTCCATCCACATCCAGCTCCCCACAAACGGCCGAAATGCGCAGGCGCAGGTCGTCGTCGATGGCCACCCCGGGGAGCCGCTCCTGCGCAGCGACCACTCGCGCCTGCAGGGCCTCCTGAGCCGGGGCGCTGGTCGACAGAAAGGCCACCGGATCCGCATCAAAGGCCGTGCGCTGATCCACCACCAGCACCCTCAGCTCTGGGTCGCGCACCGTGCGCACCTCCACACTCATGCCGAAGCGATCGAGCAGCTGGGGGCGGAGCTCCCCCTCTTCCGGATTGCCGGAGCCGATGAGCACAAAGCGGGCCGGATGGCGCACGGAGATGCCCTCCCGCTCCACAGTGTTCCACCCAGAGGCGGCCGCATCCAGCAGAACGTCCACCAAGTGGTCGTCGAGAAGATTCACTTCATCCACATACAGCAACCCTCGATTGGCCTTGGCCAGCAGGCCGGGCTCAAAGGCGCGCACCCCCTCGCTGAGGGCCTTCTCGATGTCGATCGTGCCGCAGAGGCGATCTTCTGTTGCCCCCAGGGGCAGATCCACCATGGGCACCTGGCGCAGTTCGGTGGGAAGAGGTTCACCCTGGAGGGCCCGCTCCCGCACCTCGTCGCTCTGGAGATCTGGATCGGCCGGAGAGCTGTTGTAGGGATCTCCTGCTACCACGGGAATCTCAGGGAGGAGATCGGCCAGGGCCCGGATCGTGGTGCTCTTTCCCGTGCCCCGATCCCCCATGATCATCACTCCGCCAATGCGCGGATCGATCACGTTCAGCAACAGGGCCAGTTTCATCTCCTCCTGCCCCACCACCTGGGTGAAGGGGAACACCCTGCGCTTACTGCTCACACTCACGGATCAGGAGAGAACGGCCCAACCGGCGATTGTTTCACAGCCCCAGGCCCGCCTGCTCCTGGCCCAGCACTCCCTGGCGCGCCAGGGGGGCCAGCCGGCGCCGGCGACGATGGAGCAGGGCCATCATCCGGCAACAGGCTGAGCACCTGGGGTGGGGTGGCGTCTGCCGGATAGATGAGGCGCACCTGAATCTGCCGCACGGCCCCTGGAGCAAGGGTGATAGTGCCGAGTGGCGGTCCCTCCTGCCCGGCCCGTTGGACCAAATGAAAGGCCTGCTTGCCAGAGGGACGCCCCTGAACCCCATCCAACCCGCTCACCTCGACGGTGCCGCGAAACATCACCGATCCGGCAGAGACTGGAGTCCCACGGAAACGCAAGCCCCCCTGGGGCGCGTCGCTCTTGAGGGGCGATTCGATCGCCAGGGCCAGACGCTGAAGGCGTGGGGTGTCGTTGCGCAGCGGAAGCGTTAGGGCGTAGGTCACCCCGTAGTTGCCGTGGGCAGCCCAGGCCGTGCCGGGGTAAGTGGCACTGAGCTCGGCCGTTTGCACCTGACCGGTGCCGAGTCTCCCCCTCTCCAGGGAACTGATGGGCCAGGAGATCGGTGCCCGGGAGACCGAGAACGTGGACTGACCCCGGTCGGTGAGGCGGCCCGTCCAGATGGATCCGCGCTGCACCCCACTCACCCGGGAATACACCATGCGCCCAGGGGCTCCCCGGGGCGTGGGGGCATGTTCCTTCGGGCTCAGCCCACCCGCCAGGATCTGGGCCAAGAGGGCCGCCGGTGGCGGAGAGCCCTGGGGGCCGAAGGCCGCCAGGGTGGCGAGATCCACCGGGCCATCGCTGCTGAACCGCAGTTGAAGGTTGCGGCCATTAAGCAGGGGATCCAGACCCCGCACAGGAAGGGGGAGCACCATCAGGGGGGTGAGGGCGCCTGGAGCAAGGGTCCAGCTCTCGGGCCAGCCGTTCTGGGGCATGGGCTGGCGCAGCAGAAGCTCGGTGGCCACCCGGCTGCCTGGGCCAGACCACACGGGGGTGAGGCCCTGGGGCATCAGGGGAGGAAGGGGGAGGAAGGGAGCCTGGGGATCCTTTCCATCTACAGACTGGGAGAGGGCCGTGGAGCCGGCGAGCAGCCGGAGTTGCACGGGCTGGGACCCTCGGGGTGCGGCCACCACCGCCAGCCAGAGGGTGGAAGAGAGCGTTTCGGGCTTGCCCGCATACACGTGGTGGCTGAAGAGCTCGAAGGTGCCGTTCTGGGGAGCATCCAGATGGACGCCTTCCCCGGCCAAGGGGATCGCGCCAAGGCGGCTGCCCCCTCGGAACGTGGACAACAGGATCCCTGGGGCCACGATTAGCTCAGGGTTGTTGTCATTGAGCACGGGAGTTGAATCCAGACCACCCGGGAGGGGTTCCACGGCCTGGAGACGGAGGCGCGTGGGCAGGGAAACCTGGCTGAACGCCGGGGCCAACCAGGTGACAGCGCTCCATCCCGCAAGCACCATGGCCCAGCGGCAACGGGCCAATCCCCTGAACATGGGAGTGGGCCAGGTCATTGGCGCTTCTGAACCAGGGCACGGCTCACCTCTGAGGCCATGGCCCGGATCAGATCGGCGGAGCGGGGATCGTTGAAAGGTCCCTTCACCAGAAAGGCGGCCACGGCCCGCTGGCCATTGGGGAGCTGGATCAAACCGGCATCAGCGTAAGCGATGCCAATATCACCGGTTTTGTTGTAAACGGTGACGCCAAAGGGGAGAAGTTCGTCATCTGGAGAAGAGCTCTCCTTGCCAAAGCCCTTCAACAGTCCTGCTGGTAGCAAGGTGTTGGTGCTCGAGGTGTTAAGGATTTCGCGAAAGAGATCGCGGGCGCGAGGGCCCAGTTTCTCGCCGGTGTCCACCAGGGCAATCGTGCGCGCGAGGTCGCGGGCGCTGGTGGTGTTGGTGCCATCGAGATCGGGGAGCCAGTTGCGCAGCATGGTGGCGCCCAGGCCCAGATCCTGGAAGCTCGTATTCACGGCCTCCTTGCCGCCAAGGCGCTTGATGAGCAGGTTTGTGGCGCTGTTATCGCTGATGCGAATCATCTCCGTGGCCGCTTCATAGAAAGGAAAGCGTGTTCCAAGAGGTTTGCTGGCCATCCAACCGGCACCACCACCCTGGGTTTCTTTTGTGAGGGGGAGGGGTTCATCCCACCGCAGGCGACCGTGGTCATAGCGGTCGAGCGCTACCAGAAGGATGGGGGTCTTGATCGAGCTGGCGGCGGGTAGGGGCTCGTCGGGATTGAGTTCGGCATAACGGCCGTCATCCAGCACAAGCAGATAGCCAGCCGCCTTGAGCCCTTTCTGGGCGGCAGCGAGCTTGGCCCAACGCTGACTCACATTGCTGAGTTCACGCCTGGGCTCGAAGCGACCCTGATGGCGATGACCATCAGGAAGGAGCTTGGGGGCGGGATCCAGGCCTGGCACCCCGACCGCCCCCTGGGCCAGGCGCGGCGCCAGAAGCTTCAGACCGGTGCCAGCGATCACCCCTAAGCCGGCGCCAATCACAATGAGCCTGGCGAACAGCAGCAGAGGCCCATTGGTGGGTGAACCGTAGGGGCGGGACGGGCGACCGTTCGTCACGGGGAAGCGCAGGCGATCAAGCTCTCCCCGACCCTAAGGGCCCTGACCCGTCCCATCACCACGGCGGCTGGCCCAGCGCAACTGGCACACCATGCCACGCAGCAGGGCGAGATCGTTGTCGGTGAGCTGGGCGCGCTGCAGGAGAGCCCTGAGCTTGGCCATGCGGGCGTGGGCCGTGTGGGGCAGGAGGAAACCCACCTCCAGGAGCAAGGCTTCCGCATCGGTGAGGGCCGCTTCAATAGCACCCCTTGGGGCGAGGGGCTTGGTGGAGACGAAGGTCTGGGTGGTGATCTCCTGCCAAGCAACCTCCCCCTGGCGGAGGGTCCAGAGGTGATGGAGCACCACCGCCACGGCATGGGACAGATTGAGGGAGGGGTAGACGGCGGCAGCAGGAATTTGGAGCAGGCAGCCGGCCTGAAGAAGCTCATCATTGGAGAGGCCCCGATCCTCTCTACCAAAGACCAGGGCAGTCCCCCCGTCAGAGTCCTTGCTTGGCTGGGATCGATCCCGTTGTCCCAGAAGCCAGGCGAGAGCTTCTCCAGGGGATCGCAATGGCAGGGGCGGCCCCTCCAACCGACCCGTGGCCGCCACAACCCGGGAGCAATCGGCCAGGGCGGCGGCCAGGTCGGGATAGACCACGGCCTGCTCCAGGTGGGCTGCGCCATGCACCGCCATCTGGCGGGCTTCTGCGCCGAGGGGATCACACCGGGGAGCCACCAGGCGAAGCTTCCCGATGCCGAAGTTGGCGCAGAGCCGGGCCACGCTGCCCACGTTGCGGGCACCTGAGGGCTCAACGAGCACCAGGTGAGGGGTCAAGGGAGGCTATGTAGGAAGGCCACCAAATCCGCCATGGTCTGGGGATCGGGTTGGAAGCGGGGCATGGGGGGCGTGCGACCGCTGACCACTTGCTGGATGAGCTGACGATCGTTTTTGCGCTGAACCACACCGTGAAGGTTGGGACCGACCAGCCCCTGGGCGGCAAGTCCATGGCATCCTGCGCAATTGAGGCGAAACAGGCGGCCGCCGTTGCCCGCATCGCCCGGCAGCTGGAGGGTGGCACGTGTGTAGGGATCACTGTGCAGGCCCGGCAACAAAACGGCCAGGCTGAAGATCATGACGGCCAATCCGGCCATCAGGGCCAGCAGAGTCAGAAGACGTCTGCCCTTCGGTGGCTCCTGCCCCGATGGCAACACGGGGTTGGTGGCAGCAGCGGCAAGGGGGGGAGTGCCTGTCACAGAACGAAAAAAGGTCGCCAGGGGGGCTGGGGCCGTGGAAGAATGAAACGAGGTGCCCTCTGCTGATTCTCAATGATCGAACCCCTCCTCTGTGGGATCGTGCTCGGATTGATCCCCGTCACCTTGGTTGGACTTTTTGTGGCTGCGTGGAACCAATACCGCCGGGGAAGTGCATTGGGTTAAGTCAAAGCCCCTCAGCGGACCCGTTGACGATTGGCTGCTTTGATTCGACCACGGAGACGACGGCTGACACCAAAGGCTCCAAGCCCCAGGATCGGCAAGGGTCCGGGTGTCTGGATTGGAGCTTGGGCGGAAGATATTTCAGAGGCAGATTCGGAATAAAGAGACTCTGGCGTGATGGCGATTGGAGAAAGTTCGATTAAGACAGGGGTTGGCTGTGGCACCAGGGGATTTCCGATCTCGGGATCCACAGGAACAAGTGCTGTCACTCGAGACTCAAGAATGGTCAGAGGCGAAAAAATCGTGGGCTGAGGAAAGGGTGGTGGTGGCTCTTGGCGCGGTGCTGTAGGGGGAAAAACGGGAGGTGCTATCGCTGTCATCACGCACGACAGGCAGATGGGGTCGCTGGAGATGAATCCCACATCAGGATGACGTCGATTGGCCCGTGAGCGGGTGGAGTCATTGCCGAGATCAACACCCATGCCTAGCTGGTCAAAGATGGACAACAGGGCAATCCGAGTCTCACGGGACTGGACTGACGGGAGCCTTGAGGAGGCGGCACTTACAGGCGTCATCACACCACCGCTCAACAAACAAAGCACGCCGATCAGCCCTACCGCCCCCCTCCCACGAAAAAGGGGGTGACAAGGGGTGGATTGCCTGTTAAAACTCGGCAGTGGAGATAAAGACACGACCAGAACCAGATAAGGAAGCCGATCTCACCATTCTCGCATGAGACATGGGTAGAAAGTGGCTTGTCATTCCTTCTGATCTTACACGTGTTACGTAAAAATGATCCGTTGTTTGATCAATGGTTCACTGTGAGAAACCCTGTTTATTGCACATTTGCGTTCATTGAACGCTCTGTCAGCCAGCCTGTTCAAAGCTGGGCTTTTGTCTTCAGGCCATGCCTCTGATTGGGGGTAAGTCTTTCTACTCGGGGCCCTCCAACCTCAGAAATACCAACGCACTGGCTCCGTAGACCTTTCGTCTCCGCTCCCGCCAGCCCCTGGGAACCTCCAACGCTGCGTCCTTCCCACACTCCCAAATCATGGTCCCCCCCGGCGCCAACCACCCTCCATTAGCCGCGGCCGCTGCGAGTGGTCCGTGCAAACCAGCTGCCCAAGGGGGGTCCGCATAGATCAGATCAAAGGGCTTTAGACCGTTGGCTGCCGCACCGGGACGGAGAAACCGCAACGCCTCCTGCTGAACGACAGCCACCACAGGCTCCGATTGGTCGTCCTTGGCCAAGGACGCAGCCACCACCGCAAGATTGTCTCTAGCAACGGCCGCCACCCGAGGATCACGCTCCACCACCACCACGCAGGCGGCGCCTCGCTGCAGGGCCTCACAGGCCATGACGGCGCTGCCACCACAGAGTTCCAGCCAACGGCAACCTCTGAGCTCTGGAGCCAGCATGTTCATCACCGCTGACCGCACGCGCCCCGTGGTAGGCCGCGCCACTTCCCCCTTGGGGCTCCGCAGCCGTCGACCACCGCTCAACCGCAACACCATCGTTCAGCTCCTCCTGGGTGTTTGGCCGCGCACCTCGGCCCTATCGGGGCGCGGCCAACCAGAGCAGCCAGCGGCGCAACAGGGCTTCGCCCGCACCACTGGACTTCTCCGGGTGAAACTGACAAGCCCCGATCCCCCCCTGCCACACCGCAGCCGTCGCCAGCCCCTGCCCCCATGCGACCTGTGCTGTCACGGAAGCTGGATCGTTGGGCACCGCTGCGAAGGAATGGACGAAAAACATCCAACTCTCGGGGGTTTGAGGAGGCAGGAGGGGGGATGGTCGACAGGGCACCAGCGGTGCCCAACCCATGTGGGGGATGGGATGGCCCGGCCAACGGGGCAGGGCCTCCACCCGCCCAGCCAATACACCCAACCCCTCTGCCTTCCCCTCCGAACTGCCCTCGAACAACAGTTGCAAGCCCAGACAAATGCCCAACAAGGGGCGGCCCGACGCACAGGAGCGCCGCAGGGGTTCCACCAGAGCTGCCGCCGCCAGCCGCTCCATCGCCGGATCGAAAGCTCCAACGCCAGGGAGCACTAAGGCCGTACACCCCTCCATGGAGGAGGCGCCCTGAACGGGCACCACCTCGGCCCCTAAGCGCTCAAAGGCACGCTGCACGGAATGGAGGTTTCCCATGCCGTAATCCACCAGTCCCAACCGCGTCATCGAGCTCCTCACGCTGGGGAACAGAGCCGTTCGCCAGGATGGTTTAAGGGTGGTGCGGTGGATAGGTTGAGGCCATTGAGATGGTCGAGAAATTGATAGAGACGCCCTACCCGCCGCTTGTCAAAGCGCAGCCTTAAGGAGGGTCTCAGGATTCCGTTGTCATCCACACTCTCCCCTGCAGCGATGGCACCATCCTCCAACAGATCCCCAAAATGCTGGTTGAGCCCAGGAAGTTCCTCAGGAGGAATGGGCGCATTCAGCAGCAGCTCCACCCGATCCTGCTGGAGGCGAGCACTGTGATAAACCCGATAAAAATGGCAGATGCGCGCCACCGCATCAGAAGCGCTGCAGGCCTCCACCACCAGGGAGCGATCTTCCGGGAGGATCAGCCCCCGGTTGGCCAGCACACCAGTGATATTGGCTTGCCACATCTGCCAAAAATCATCCCCCTCCGGAGCCAAAACCACCAGGGGAATCGGCGATGTGCGACCCGTTTGAATCAAGGTGAGAGATTCAAAGAGCTCATCCAAGGTGCCAAAGCCTCCCGGAAGCACCACTAGGGCATCACTTTCCCGGAGAAAAAACAATTTGCGCGTAAAGAAATAGCGGAAATACAGTAAACGGCCAGAGCGGTCGCTCACATAGGGATTGGGATGCTGTTCATAGGGCAAATCAACATTCAGGCCGATGCTGTGGGGCGTGCCCGCCCCGCTGTTAGCGGCTTCCATCACACCACCACCGGCGCCGGTCATGACGTCGAACCCGGCCTCCACGGCCAGACGGGCCAACTGCTCCGCCAAACCGTAGGACGGATCATGGGATTGGATGCGCGCCGAGCCGAACACGCTGATCTTGCGGACGCCCCGACTGGGGCGAAACACCTGCAGGGCCTCGCTGATATCCGCTAGGGAGCCAGTGATCAGGCGCCACACTTCATCATCTTCTTTCTCCGCACGGGCGACCTCGAGCAAGGAGAGCACCGCTTGCTCGATGCGGCGTCGCTGGGGATGGCCCTCCAATTCCTGGGCAAGCGCCTCAAGGGGCCCGCGGCCCTTCGGGTGGGATTCGATCGAGCAGATCGTGATGGACAGAAGGGATGTAGCGAGTGACGAATTCTGTGTGTTCCCTGGCTCAGAGCGGGGACTCGCCCTCCCCGAGCACTGGGAAAGGAGGGCTGGGGTCAGAGGTACTTAGAAATCGTGCCGCTGAGCGTAGTTTTCGGCACCGCTCCCACAACGGTTTCCACCTTCTGGCCGCCCTTGAAGAGCATCAGGGTAGGGATGCTGCGGATGCCGTACTGGCTGGCCACGTTGGGGTTTTCGTCAGTGTTCAGCTTGAACACCTTGATCTTCCCCTCATATTCCTTGGCGATCTCATCCACGATGGGTGCCACCATCCTGCAAGGACCGCACCATGGGGCCCAGAAATCCACCAGCACAGGCTCTGCACTCTTGAGCACATCCTGCTCAAAGGAGGCATCGGTGACAGCCGGAGCACTGGACATCTGGGAAAGAGCAGGAATTATCTGGAATCTAGCAACGGTGCTTCGGGCCCTCCTACAACCCAAAGGCAAGCGTTGCAGGCCGTTGCACAGCCAGTCCGACTGGTGGGGCTAGAGATGGACTGGCCGACGCTGGAGGAAGACAAAAGGCCCGGACGCGCCGGGCCGAACGGTGTGAGGAGTGTGCGAGCCGGAGCCCCCACATCCACAGGGTAGCCGCTACTTGCCCATCCCCAGTTGTTGGGCCTTCTGGTACACCTTCCCCTCGGTGAGCAGGGATGGGGCCACCACCACCTCCACCTGTTGCATGTCCTTCAACGTGCGAGCGCCCAACGTCCCCATGGAGGTGCGGATGCAACCCAGCAGGTTCTGGGTGCCATCATCCAGGCTGGCGGGGCCCCTGAGGATTTTCTCCAGACTCCCGGTGGTGCCGACTTGGATGCGTGTGCCACGCGGCAGAACTGGACTAGGGGTGGCCATCCCCCAATGGAACCCCCTGCCGGGAGCCTCGGCAGCCCTGGCGATAGGAGATCCGATCATCACTGCATCGGCCCCGCAGGCCAGACATTTGCAGATATCTCCCCCGGTGACGATGCCGCCATCTGCAATCACCGGGACAAGGCGACCACTCTCCTGCAAGTAGTGATCCCGGGCCGCCGCACAGTCGGCCACGGCCGTGGCCTGGGGGATACCAATTCCCAGCACACCCCTGGAGGTGCAGGCCGCCCCTGGCCCGATCCCCACCATCACGCCTGCCGCGCCCGCCCGCATCAGCTGGAGCGCCACCTCGTAGGTGACGCAATTGCCGATCACCACGGGCACGCCAAGATCCCGACAGAGGGCTTCAAGATCCAGGCTCTGGCGCCCTTCGGGCCCCACATGCTCTGTGGATACCACGGTGGCCTGCACAAATAGAAGATCCGCTCCGGCTTCCGCCACTGCTTGGCTGAATCGAAGGGCAGCCACAGGAGTGGTGCTCACCGCAGCGATCCCGCCTCGCTCCTTGATCTCGGCAATGCGCTGGCGGACCAGCTCCTCCTGCACAGGCTGGCTGTAGAGCTCCTGCATCAGGGAGACGAAATTGTCTTTGCCCACCGCTGCGATCCGATCCAGCACCGGGTTCGGATCCTCATAGCGGCACTGCACACCCTCCAGGTTGAGCACCCCAAGGGAACCGAGCCGGGAGAGCTCCACGGCCATGTCCACATCTACGACCCCATCCATTGCACTGGCAATGATCGGGATCTCCCGTTCGATGCCAGCCAGGGTCCAGCGGCTGTCGGTTACATCCGGATCAACCGTGCGACCTCCAGGCACCAAAGCGATTTCATCAATGCCGTAAGCGCGACGGACGGTGCGAAAACGGCCGAGCGAGAGGGTCAAGGGAGCTATAAGGATTCGGGACAAGCTATCAAGGGGCTGAACCGCCCCCCTTTCGATCCCCCTGGCCCCGCAAGCTCCACTCAGGAGCCGCGGAAGGCATCCCAGCGCCGCTTCCAATCCTCAAGAATTTCCTTTCTGTCACTACTGCGGGTGAGACGGGTGACGGAAAAATTGAGCAACCAGATCAATCCGCCCAGCTGAAGCAAGCGCGGCAGAAGGGGCACATCATCAAGCGTGTCGAGGAGGGCCAAGTAAAGCTTGATCACAAGCAAGCCCCCCAGAAGCAGGCCAACGCCCCGCAAAGGTCCGTTCAGGCGATCCCACTGCCCCCCCAGATCAGCCTGCTCAAACCAGTCCTTCACCTTTCCAATCAGGAGATCAAATTCCCCACCCTCAGCTCTGGCGTCACCGGACAGGCCAGTGGAAAGCGGCGGCACCTCAAGGGTTGTGGCCACGGTGGGTTCCCCAGCAACTCCTCGGTCGGGAGCAGGCTCCGATTCACTGGCAGAAAACGCCATTGGTGAAACCGTTGAAGCTTCCTCTTCAGGCATCCCGTAGGAAGAGACAATAGGAACTACGGGGTCCGCCGCTGTTCCATAGGACCCCACCGTGGGACGGGCTGTTGCAGCCTCCAGGGTGGGAGTAGGTGCAGGGGGATGGGAATCGGGTAGATCGTCCTCATCTAGCGCTGCCGCTAATACAGCTTCCAAATCCCCGGGGCCTTCACTCGCCCCGTAGCTGATCACCCCCTCGGGAAATCCACTCTCGGGGGCATCGGCTGGCTCCTGCAGGGAGATATCCTGCCCGGGGGAAGTAGGAGTTTCAGACATCGAGAGCTGCAGTGATCTTGTTATTACTTTAAGCAATTGTGCCATCAAGGCAGCTAATTCACCTTCAGGCGTTCAAGGGCAGTAGGCCAAGACGCCCCCCCAGCGCACAAAGGGGCAGCCTCAGGGGAAAGATCCCTTCAACCAGTTGGCGCGCCAGTTCCGCACCAATCTCCTGGGCCAGCCTGGGACTGTGGGCCGGCAAGGCGGGCAGACGTCGTCCCTCCACCTCAATCCATCCGCTACGGAGGGCGCCGTAACTCACCCCCCCGAAGGAAGGCTTCAAGCGCCGAGGAATGGCCACATCCAGAACCGGCGCCTCAAGGACCCGGTTACTGGTGGCGGCACCGGCAGCGGTGGGGCCATCGATGAGGGGCACGGGAGCCGCGAGGGCCACCATCAGCACATCGCCCTGACCTTCCATCGAGCCTGCCCTCACCCAGCGAGCCTGGAGGCCGTGCAGGGGCGCACACACCGCTGCAACGGCCCCTGGGGTGCGGGCATGGCCACTGACAAGCCTCCTGGGCTGGGGCTGGTGCCCACCCCCCGACCCAACCACCCAACCCAGAGCCCCACCCACGAGAACGGGGGAACCGGGACCGAGCCAGGCCAAGCCGGGCATGGCCAGGCCGATGCTGTCCGCCCCGGAGCAGGTGTAGAGGGCCTGGCCAAAGGGACCGAGCAAGGGACCGTAGGGGGTGTGGAGAAGCCCCTCCGCGCTGCTGACGGCAACCACCCCGTTTTCGCTGATGGCCCTGGGCAACAGCAGGTGTCCGCTGCTGATGTCCTCCAGGCCAAGGGAGGTGTGCAGCTCACGGCGCGGGGACAGGGGCGTGACCTCCCCAGCCGCATTCAGGTCCACCGCCCGTCCGGCCAGCCACTGCGAAAGCACCCGCCCCCCCCCTTTGGACAAGACCAGATCCGTCCCGGATCCTGCGGCCAGGGCCGTGACCCCAGCCAGCTGGGGATCTCGCAAACGGATCGGCGGATCGGTGGGCCCCAGGGCGAGATGGAGACTGAGGTTGCTGGTGAATTCGGCGGTGGCCGCCACGACCACGTCTGTCTGCCTGTAGGCCTCAGCCAGGCCCACCTCCTGCACCAGACGGCGGAACTCGGCGGCCAGGCAGACGCGGAGCAGGCCCTCGGCCTGGCGGCGCTGGAGCTCCGCCTCCGTGCGGCGGGGAAGATCGGGCAACATCATGGCCAGCGAAAGACGAATGGAGGGAGGCAGGCCAAGGGGGGTTCAGATAAAGTGATAGTTGACCCAGGTGTCTGTGCATGGCGGATCCAACCGGACAGCTCCCAGGGCCTGGCGAAGGGGGTCCGGGTGACAACGGTCCGGGCGATCAACCTCCGGGGGGCAGCGGCCTTGGAGACAATGGTCCGGGAGACGGCGACGGACGCATCATTCAGACAGATCTCCGCAACGAGATGTCGCGCTCCTACATGGAGTATGCGATGAGTGTGATCGTGGGCCGGGCCTTGCCCGATGCCCGCGACGGCTTGAAACCGGTGCATCGCCGCATTCTCTATGCGATGTACGAATTGGGTCTCACCAGCGACAGGCCCTACCGCAAATGCGCCCGGGTCGTGGGGGAAGTTCTTGGTAAATATCACCCCCACGGGGATACGGCTGTCTACGACGCCCTGGTGCGCATGGCGCAGAACTTCTCCATGCGCATGCCCCTGATCGACGGGCACGGCAATTTTGGCTCGGTGGACAACGATCCCCCGGCCGCGATGCGTTACACCGAATCTCGCCTGCAGGCCCTCACCAGCGACAGCCTGCTGGAAGACATCGAAAGCGAAACCGTCGATTTTAACGACAATTTCGATGGCTCCCAACAGGAGCCCACCGTGATGCCGGCCCGCATCCCCCAGCTCCTGCTGAACGGCTCCACGGGCATTGCCGTGGGCATGGCCACCAACATCCCACCCCACAACCTGGGGGAGCTGATCGATGGTCTGCAGGCTCTGATTGCCAACCCCGATCTGGACGACCGGGGGCTGATGACCCACATCCACGGACCCGATTTCCCCACCGGTGGGCAGGTGCTCGGCCGCAGTGGAATCCGGGAGATGTATCTCACCGGCCGGGGCTCGGTAACCATGCGTGGCGTGGCCAAAATCGAGACGATCGAGGCCCCTGGCCGGCCCGACCGGGATGCGGTGATCATCAATGAACTGCCCTACCAGACCAATAAAGCGGCCCTGATTGAGCGCATCGCTGAATTGGTGAACGACAAAAAGCTGGAGGGCATAGCCGATATCCGAGATGAAAGCGACCGTGATGGCATGCGGATCGTGATCGAGCTCAGGCGCGACGCCTATCCCCAGGTGGTGCTCAACAACCTCTTCAAGCTCACACCGCTGCAGAGCAATTTCAACGCCTACATGCTCGCCCTGGTGGGCAATGAGCCGGTGCTTCTCACCCTGCGGAAGATGTTGCAGGTGTTCCTCGACTTCCGGGTCGAAACCATTGAACGCCGCACCCGCTATCTCCTGAGGAAAGCCGAAGAACGGGATCACATCCTTTTGGGTCTGCTGATCGCCCTCGACAATCTCGATGCGATCATTGCCCTGATCCGGGCTGCCGCCGATACGGCTTCGGCCCGAGAAGGTCTGGTGGCGGAGTTCGGCCTGAGTGAGATCCAGGCCGATGCCATCCTGCAGATGCAGCTGCGGCGGCTGACCGCCCTCGAAGCCGACAAGATCCGCCTGGAGCACGAGGATCTTCTGGCGAAGATCGCCGACTACACCGACATCCTGGGCCGCCGGGAGCGGGTGTTTGGCCTGATCAGCGAAGAGCTTCAGGCCATCCGAACCAAGTACGACTCCCCCCGCCGAACGGAGATCCTCGACCTGGAAGGCGGGCTGGAGGACATCGACCTGATCGCCAATGAACGCTCGGTGGTGCTCCTGACAGAGACTGGCTATCTCAAGCGGATGCCGGTGAGCGAATTTGAGGCCACCAGCAGGGGAACCCGGGGCAAGGCAGGCACCCGCTCCCAGGGGGAGGAGGGTGTGAAGCTGTTCATCAGCTGCAACGACCACGATGCCCTCCTGCTCTTCAGTGATCGGGGCGTGGTCTACTCCCTCCCGGCCTACCGGGTACCCATCAGCAGCCGCACCGCCAAGGGCACGCCCATCGTTCAACTGCTGCCAATCCCCCGAGAGGAAGCCATCACCTCCCTTCTGTCGGTGAGCACCTTCGGGGAGGATGAACAGCTCTTGATGCTGACCAGCAAGGGCTACGTCAAACGCACCACCCTCTCGGCCTTCGCCAACATCCGCGTGAACGGCCTGATCGCCATCTCCCTGGAGGAGGGCGATGCCCTGCGCTGGGTACGGTTGGCCCTCCCGGGTGACAGCGTGCTCATCGGCTCGCTCAAAGGGATGACCATCCACTTCCGCCTGAGCGACGAGGAGCTGCGGCCCCTGGGCCGGACGGCCCGGGGCGTGCGCTCCATGAACCTGCGAGATGGCGATCAGCTCGTGAGCATGGATGTGCTCCCTGCAGAGCTGGCGGATCGCGTTGCCGAGGGCGGGGGTGATGAGGAGGGCGACGCGGAAGAGGTGGTCAGCAGCGAGGGTCCCTGGGTGCTTGTGGCGAGCGCCAGTGGCCTGGGCAAACGGGTGCCCGTACAGCAATTCCGTCTCCAAAAAAGGGCCGGCATGGGTCTGCGAGCCATCCGGTTTCGCAAGGACGGCGATGTGCTGGTGGGATTGAAGGTGTTGGGAGCCGGTGAGGAGCTGCTGCTGGTGAGCGAGCGGGGGGTGATCGTGCGCATGCGAGCCGATGCGGTGCCTCAGCAGTCCAGGGCGGCCACGGGCGTGCGCCTGCAGCGCCTTGACGCGGGAGATCGCCTCACGGAAGTGGTGCTGGTGCCACCGGCAGCAGCAGAGCCTGAAGGGGATGGAGAGGGCTCTCTCGACGGAGAGAACATCGACACCACGGCTGCAGAGGGAGCTGTCGATCCCCCTGACAAAGGATCTTGATGCCTCAAGACCCGGATGGGACCTGGCATAGCAGCGATGCCCTGGTGATCGGCGCTGGCCCAGCAGCCCTGTCCATCGCCGCTGAACTGGCGGCGTTAGGGGTTGGGGTGGCTGGCCTGGCACCCGCGGATCCAGCGGCTCCCTGGACCAACACCTATGGCATCTGGACTGAGGAAGTGGATGCCCTGGGACTGGGCCACCTCCTCTCGCATCGCTGGAGTAACACGGTGAGCTATTTCGGCCCAGGCGGCAAGGAGGAAGGTGCCCGCAGCGATGGCCTCGTCCGCCATGGCCGCGCTTACGGCCTCTTCGACAAAGCAGCGCTCCAGCAGCACTGGCTGGAGCGCTGCGGCCAGGTTGGTGTGCCCTGGTATCGGGGACGCGCCACGTGTATCCGCCATGACACGCAAGCCTCCGTCGTGACCAGCTCGGCTGGGGAAGTCTTTCAGGTTCGTCTGGTGGTGGATGCCAGCGGCCATGATCCCGTATTCGTGGTGCGCAACAGCGATGGCCCGGTGGCAGGCCAGGCGGCCTATGGGATCGTGGGGCGCTTCAGCGCAGATCCGATCCTCTCGGGGCAATTCGTCTTCATGGATTACCGATCAGATCACCTCTCCGAAGCCGAGCGGCGGGAGCCTCCCACCTTCCTCTATGCCATGGATCTGGGGGAGGGGGTGTTCTTCGTGGAGGAAACCTCCCTTGCACTAGCCCCCCCCGTGCCTTTCCCCACGCTCCAAGCCCGGCTGCACAGGCGCCTGGCCCACCGGGGTGTGGAGGTGAAGGAGGTGTTGCACGAGGAGTTCTGCCTCTTTCCCATGAATCCAGCCCTGCCGGATCTACACCAGCGGGTGGTGGGCTTCGGTGGGGCAGGGGGTCTGGTGCATCCGGCTTCTGGATACATGGTGGGCAGCCTGCTCCGGCGGGCGCCGGATCTAGCGGAGACCATCGCTACCGGTCTGAAGGCCGGCCTCAGGGGCCAGGAGCTGGCGGAGGGGGCCTGGGCTGGGCTGTGGAGCCCTGAGCTGCGTTGGAAACACGCTTTTTTCCGCTTCGGGTTGGAAAAGCTGATGCGCTTCGATGAGGCACGGCTGCGCCACCACTTCCTCACCTTTTTCCAGCTGCCTCAAGCGCAGTGGGCGAGGTTCCTCAGCAATACGCTCCCCCCCAGCGAGCTGCTGCAGGCGATGGTGGCCCTCTATGGCAACGCCCCCTGGGATGTGCGCTGGGGGCTCATGGGCCTTCAGGGCCGGGAAGGGGCCTTGCTTTGGCGGATGCTCAGCGGGGGATGAGGGGGCACGGCAGCCGCGAGTCTTGCGCCCTCTCACGGCGGCGTCTCGGGAGAATGCTCTTCGTTAGGTTGTGCGGGTGTGGTGCTCTGATCCATGGCTAAGTGGCGGCTCTTTTTCACCGTGCTGCCCTTCACCCTGCTTTTTGCCCTGGCCAAGGTGGCCATTCATCGGCTCGGCTGGGAACCCTGGGCCTTTGATTCCCTCACGGGAGCCCTGTTTGGGGCCGCCACCTTCGTGATCGCCTTTGTGCTCAGCGGCACCCTGAGCGACTACAACGCCAGCGAAGAGATGGTGCTGCAGGTGGTGAACGCCGTGGAGACGATCGCCGATCTCAACAGCCTCAGTGCCGCCGCCCAACCCGCCTACGACGGCGCCCCCCTCCAGCGGCAGCTGGCCGACCTGCTCAGCGACACAGAAAGCTGGTTGCGCAACACCCTCAGCCTGGAGCACCTCGAGCAACGGCTCGATGCGCTCAACCTGGCCTTTGCCGCCCTCAAGGCCAACGGCGAGGGCTCGGCCGCCAACGATTGCCAGGCGGAGCTGGCTCGCCTGCGCCTGCTGATCAGCCGCATGAACGTGAACCGCAGCACCAGCTTTCTCGGGCCGGCCTACGCCATGTTGGAGATCTTTCTGGTGGCGGCCGTGCTGGCCCTGCTGCTGATCAAGGCGGAGCTCTTTGATGAGGTGTTGGTGGTGTCGTGCTTTCTCTTTACCTCCTTCACCTATCTCCTGCTGCTGATCCGCGATCTCGACAACCCCTTCCAATACGACGGCAGCTCCTGCGTGGATGCTGATCTCTCCCCCCTGACCACCTGTCGCGCCAGGCTTCAGAAGGCTTTCCCCAAACCCTGATCCCCTCGCCCATGGCCCCCACACCAGCCCGGTCCGAACTCCTCACCCTGCTGCGCGGCGGCGGAGATCGAGAGCGGATCCCCGAGCTGATTGAGCAGCTGGAGCAGGACCAACCGGCTGACCTGCGCAGGGACGCCCCCCTGCTGGAGGGGGTGTGGGACCTGCGCTGGAGCAGCAGCTCCCTGCCCTACCTGGCCACCGCCCCCTGGCTCAGCAACCTGCAGGTGCTCTCCCCCTCCCGGGGGCAGGGCATGAATCTGCTAAGACTGGCAGGCCCCCTGGGGAATCTGGCGGGCATTGCCGTGAGAGCTGCCATCGCCGTAGAGCCACCGCAAACTCCCGATCAACCCAGCCAGCGGGTGAGCGTACGTTTTCAAGAGGGCGGCTGGCTCGGGCCCACTCTAGGGGGCCAGCGGCTGCAGCTACTACGCCAGGTTCGGCAGAGCTTCCCGGCCTGGCTGGACATCACTGTGGTGGACCAGGAGCTGCGGGTCTGCCGCGGCAATGCAGGCACGGTGTTCGCCCTGCTGCGCCGCCCGGATCTGAGCGTGGAGGAGATGCTTGGCTGAGGCGGAAACGCTTCAGCCTGTAGCAAGAGTGCGACACCCCGGGGGGCCTTAGCCATTCTTCTAGCAGTGAACCACCTGCCCATGGCCCCCCGCCTCTCCATGCATTCCGCCACGGCGGCTCGGCACCCGATGCGGATGGGCTGGCTGTTGGGAGTGCTTTTGGCCGTCATGGCGCTAAGGCCCGTGGCGAGTTGGGCGGCCGAAGCGCAGGTGGTCGTGCACACCGGCCCCTGCAACGCCTCCACGGCCCTGCCTTTGGGCAGTGGCTTCTTCGTGGTGGCCGATGACGAGGAGATGCCCCCCGTAACCCTGCGCCTCTACCGCAGCGGCCAGGTGGGCAAGGCGGTGGGGGAAGGCACGATTCCCAGCCCAGCCGTTGCCCCGGTGGACGATGGCCATCCGGAGCTGGATTTGGAGGGCTCCGCGCAGATCGGCCCCCTGGCCTACTGGATCGGCTCCCACGGCGCAGCCGAGGGCAAGGGTGGGAAGGGAAAGAAAAAAGAAGACGCCGGGCCGGTTGGTGAGCCGCGCCCCAACCAGCAGCGGCTCTTTGCTACCACCCTCGGCGTGCGGGCCGATGGCAAGACCATGGCCCTCACCGTGGAGCCGATGGGGCGGGCCTACACCACCCTGATCGACGACCTGGCGGCCGATCCCCGCTATGGGCGCTTTGGCCTGGCCGCTGCGGCGCAGCGTCCGGCCAAGGCCCGGGGGGGGCTGAACATCGAGGGGCTGGCCTCCACGCCCAAGGGCGCCCTGCTGATCGGCTTTCGCAATCCGCTGCCGGAGGGAAAGGCCCTGCTGGCCACCCTCTCCAACCCCAATGGGGTAATGGGCGGAGAAAAGGCGATGTTTGCCGATCCGGTGCTACTGGATCTGGGCGGCCAGGGCATCCGCAGCTTGGAACGTGTGAACGCCAACCTGCTGATAGTGGCGGGCCCCGCCGAGGGCTCAGGGGGCAAGACCCCACCCTCCACTCTCTATCGCTGGAGCGGGCTGTTAGAGCAGGCGCCGGTGAAGTTGCACACCTTCACGCCGATGGCCGGGGAAACAGTCAATCCTGAGGCCCTGTTCGTGCAGGACAACACCCTGGTGGTGCTCAGCGACGACGGCAACCTAGAGCGGGACGGCAAGGCCTGTGAGGATCGGCCCAAAGCGAAGCAAACATTCCGGGAAATCCGTCTGACACCTATTCCCTAGGTCATGGCGGGCCACAGCGCGCTCAGAGAGCGAACACCTCCAACCAGTCAGAGCGCATATCCACCACCAGCCAGCCCCGCTCGGGGGCTTCTCGAAGGGCCGCCACCAGCTTCCCCGTGCTCGTGCTGTGGGCGTCGTAGGCGTACTCGCGATCGGCATCGGTGTGGTGAACGATCAGGCCAAAACTTGGGAGGGGGTTGGCGATGGTGGTGTATTGCAGCATGGCGTGGTCGCCATCACTGTTGCCGCAACAAAACACGGGCCTGCGGCCGATGAACTGGTGGATGCCCACCGGCTTGCCGCCGTGGTCGTTCACGAAGAGATAGTCGAGGGTTTTGGTGAGCACCGGCACCCCATCCTGCAGGGCATAGGTGGTGCGAGCCGTGGAACCCACCACCTGCTCCGGCGGGATGCCATACACCCGCTCCACCCACACCCGCATAAAATCCGCTCCCCCACCCGAAACGATATAGGTCTTGAAGCCACTGGCCTTGAGATGGCGCAGGAGCTCCTGCATGGGTTGGTAGGTGAGGGCGTCGTAGGTCCGCCCAAAGCGGGGATGGGTGGCGGTGGCAAGCCAGGCCTCCACGGCCTCACGAAACGCGTGGTTGGTCATGCTGGAGTGGGTGAGGGCCACAACCCTCAGCAGGCCCTCAAAGTGCTCACCGGCCATCAGGGTGGCGAGATCCCCAGCCAGAGCAGCCTGCACCATGGGGTCGTCCGCCAGGCCAGGCTCACTGAGGAGCTTCCGTTGCAGTTCATCGATGGCAAAAGCCGCCTGAAAAGGCAGGGGATGTTCCGGCCAGAGAGTGCCGTCGTTGTCCACCACGGCGATGCGTTCGGCCAGGGGAATGAAATCAGGCGAGCCCTCCTGGCTCACCTGGGCCACAAACGCCAGGATGGCCGCCTTGGACGGGCCCTCTCGCCAGGAGGGCAGAGGATCGGCAGTGATGGAGGTCATGGAGCTTGGTCTGAGCCACTCCGTAATCTCCCACCTGATACAAACTCACCGTCTGGGCCCGGACAGGAAAGGGTTCAAAGGGTTCGGCCTTGAGGGCATCCAGAAAGGCGCGCGTGCCGATGCCCACGGTGATGTGGGGGTTGTAGTTCGATCCGGTGCGGGGTCCGACAAAGCTGTTCACGTAGTCGATCGTGAGTTGGCTGATCGGCGCACCATCCAGCCTTGGGGCAAAGGCCTCAGCCGTGCCCTGTTCCGCCGCGAAGGGAGCCACCGCCTCGATGATCCCCAGTTGGAGGCGGCGCCAATCCTCCGTGGGTTGGATCGCGATGCCCATGGCGCCGAGGTTCCCATGGGCCAGGTCGTACAACCCCGTGGCCACGCTCCCCCAGTTCAGGGCGGGTTCGGCAGCCACCACCTCCCGCACCTCCTGGGCGACCGCCTCCACTACGTCGCCAGGCACAAACCGCTGCAGGATTGTGATGTGGGGGGTGTGGTGCTGGTCGAGGGGAAAGCCTTGGGGATAGTTCCCCAGCAGGCGAGCGTTGAGGGCCTTGGCACGCTCCACGGTGGCCGCATCGGGCTCAAAAAGGATGTTGATCGCGATCAACGTCATGGGACTGGCTCCACAGAGACGTCCATCATGAAGGTGCATTCTGGAGGTGGTTATCCGTCGAACGGCATGCCGGAGAGCAAGGCACCTCCTCGCCTGTTCCTGGTCCTCACCGCTGGGGTGTGGCTGAACTGGTGGGCCCTGGCCGCACTCCGCCATGGGCTGCTGCGCAGCAATGCCTTCGATCTGGGCATCTACGACCAGGTGGCCTGGCAAATCGCCCAGGGGCTGGAGCCGCGCTCCACCCTCCTGGGCCTTTCCCACATGGGAAACCATGGTGCCTGGGCCTTCTTGCCCATGGGGCTCCTGTACCGGATCCATCCCTCGGTGCAGTGGCTCCTGATGCTGCAATCGCTGTGCCTGGCGGCCACCGCCATTCCCCTCTGGCGGCTGGCCGCCCTTAGGGGGTTGCCCGAGCGATTGTGCTGGTTCGTGGCCGCTGCTTGGTGGCTGCAGGCCACGGTGTTCCACACCAACCTTTACGACTTCCACCCGGAAACCCTGGCCATGCCTCTGCTGGCCCATTCGTTTGTGCTGGAGAGCCAAAATCGCTGGCGGGTGTGGTTGGTGGGGTGGGTCCTGCTGCTCGGCTTCCGCGACGGTCTTGCCCTGATCGCCATCGGCATCGGTCTGGGGGAGCTCCTGAGGCGTCGGTGGCGCTGGGCCTGGGGAGCCCTGGGGATCGGCATGGGCTGGCTTTTCTTCCTCAGCGAAGTTCTCTACCCAAGGCTCAATGAAGGAGCGGGTCCAGCTGCCCTTGAGCGTTTCACCGCCTTCGGCGACAGCCCTGCCGCCATCCTCTGGACCCTGCTGCGCATCCCCTGGCGAGTGCTGGAGGTGGTTCACCTTCCGGACATTGGCACCTATCTGCTCCTGCTGGCCCTGCCCCTGGCCTGGTCCTGGCGAAAGCGGTCCCTGCCGGTGCTTGTGGCCTGCCTTCCCCTGCTGGCAGCCAACGCGCTCTCGGAGAGTGAGGCCCAACGCAACCTCCAATTTCACTATCAACTTCCCCTCGCCGTGCTCCTAGTGGTGGCCACTATCGAAGGGCTCGCCGCCGATCCCACCTTGCGCCAATGGGTTCGAGGCTGGATCTGGTTGCCTCTGCTCTGGCTCCTGGTGCTGTGGTTCCGCCTTGTCGATCCTGGAGATCTGCTGGAAAACTTCAGCGAACGAAGGCCCTTAAGCGGCCCTGCGGTGGAAGTGGTGCAAGACATCGGGGCTGGGGAGCGGGTGATTGCTCCGACCTACCTCTCTCCCCATCTAACGCACCGACAAGACATCCGGATGCCCAAGACCCGTTTCCAACCAGAGGAGATGGCGGGGATCCAACGCCTCGTGCTCCACCTCCACGAACCTGGCTGGGCCAGTAGCGGTGAGTGGAACCGGGGGGCGATCGCCTGGATGAAACAAGAGGGTTGGTCTTGCAAGAGCTATGCAACGGGCTTCCTCTCCTGCAGACCGGGCCCCTAGGTCACCACTCCCCATCGTCGTCCTCCGCCCCATCGCCCTCCTCGTCCGGCGGCCAGGCCAGATTCACCACCACAGGCGCGTGATCACTGGGCTGGGGGAGGCCCCGGAGCTGCTGGTGAATCTCGCAACCCGTGGCGCAATCGACGAGCTGGTCATCGAGGTAGATGTGGTCGATGCGCCAACCCCGACCCGTTTCCCACCCCCCCGTGCGGTAGTCCCACCAGCTCCAGTGGCCGCTCTCCGGCTCAAACACCCGGAACACATCCACCAGCCGATCACCGAGCAGCTTGCGCAGCCCCTCCCGTTCTGCCTGGCTGGCCATGATGCCGCCAGTGAGCCGCGCCGGATCGTGGATGTCGCGCGCTTCTGGAGCAATGTTGAAATCCCCCACCATGCAGAGGGGATCGCCCTGGCCCTCCTGTACCTCCAGATAGCGCGCCAGGCAGTCCAGCCAGCGCAGCTTGTCGACGTATTTATCCGACCCTACGGCTGAGCCATTAGGCACGTAGAGATTGAGCACCCGCACACCCTCGATCAGGGCACTCAACACCCGCTTCTGACCATCGAGCTCCTGAGCCTCGCCATCCCCTGGCAGCAGGGACCCAAGGCCCACATGCACATCCTCCATGGGAAGTCTGCAGAGGATCGCCACCCCGTTGTACGCCTTCTGCCCACTGATGGCCGCTTCGTAGCCGAGCTCCCTGAAGCGGGCCATGGGGAAGAGGTCATCGGTCACCTTGGTTTCCTGAAGGCAAACCACCTCCGGCCGTTGCTCCTGAAGCCAGCGGCAGAGATGCTCCAGACGTGTGCGCACGGAGTTCACATTCCAGGTAGCAATCCGCATGGCTGGGGAGGGGATGGCGCAGGCAACGCGCGCGAAAAGGTCCCTTAGCATGCTCCCCAATCCATTGGACGGTGCCTGGTTCCATGACCCACCCCCCTCGCCACCCCTTTGGGCTGAACGCTCTGGCGCTGGGCCTGCTCTCCTCCTTCCCCCTGGTTCTTGGCACACACCAGCCCCCTGCAGCGGCCCAACAGGCGGGCTATGGCCAAACCATGGGGACCAGCCCTGCCGAAAGTCAGCTCTACAACTACGACCCGGCCAGTGGCAGCCGCACCGGTGGCGGATCGGGGGGGCTGACCCCCACCAATCCCCTGGATCTGATCAACAAGATCCGCAAGAGCACAGCCATGGACGATGCCACCCCACCGGGCGATGCCATTGATCAAGCGCTCAGGGACCTGGAGGCCCAGACGGCCCCCCAGCCGGCTGGGAAGTCGGCGAGCCCTGTGGTGGCGTCGCCCCGGCCTTCGGGGGCTGGCGGTACGCCTTGAGCCGCCAGTCAGCCGCAAGCCGATCCAGGGTGGCCCGGTAGGGACCATCCGGCTTGCCCCGATCCCTGGCCTGATCCAGGGCCTCAAGGGCGCCCTTGAGGTTGCCCTCCTGTTCCCGCAAAAGTGCCAGTCCCAGCGGAGGGCGCTGATCGTTGGGAAAGGCCATGAGCAGCTGCCGGTAGGTGGCCTCAGCGGCTGCGGGCAACTGGCGGCGCTGCTGCACTTCCGCCAGCAGCAACCCCTGGCCGAGGGCGTCAGGTTTGGGGGGCGGCTTGCTGCTGGCCGTGAAGGCCGCCTTGATGAGGGACTCCGCCTCCGATCCTTTCCCCTGCTCCAGCAACACCAGGCTCATCAGTTGCAGGGCCTCCATCTGGGTCGGTCGTTGATGCAGGATCTGACGTAGCTCCCGCTCCGCCCCCCGCCGATCGCCCTGGTCGCGGCGCAACTCGGCGAGCATCAACCGCAGGCTCCATTGCTGGGGCTCCCGGTCGGCCAGCTTCTCCAGCAGGGCAATGGCCTCGGGCTGACGCTCCAGGCCCACCAGGAGCTCCAGCAGGCGCTGACGCTCCTGTGGCGTGGCCTGCAGAGCCTCATCCCTGCTCTGCAACAGGTCGGCTTCGCGGATCAAGGACGCCCGGCGAGGATCCACGGGAGGGGGCTGGAGCTTCTGCCTCTGGCCCAGCCACCAACCCGCGCCCACGGATAGTGCCACCACCGCCAAGGCGGGGAGCACGGTGCCAAGCCAAGCCGGGCGAAGGGTAAGCGTCGGCATGCGAGCACGAAAAAAGGTGGCTGAACGCCTGCGAGGAGACTACCGTTTGCGGCCATACTCTGCCCTGTCCCTGGAGCATGCTTCAGGCCTTTTCCCCACCCCATGCGTCCCCATCCGATCTCTCCGGTCAGCGAACCCCAGCAATACCGGGCCATCGGGCTTGTGCGTGGCGTGTTCGAACCCCAGGACAAGGATCAGCTCACCCGCGGCCGGCTGATCACTAGCGATGGCAGCAACCTCGAGGCCGTGGTGCTGGGCCGGCTGCTGACCCTGATGCGGCGCCACCTGGACATCAGCCAGCCCCATCTCTGGGTGGTGTACCCCCGCAGCCGAGATGATAAAACCCTCCACCTCCAGCTGATGGGGGTATGGGAGCCGAGCACCCTGGCCCGCCAGGAGCTGGCTGGTGAAGCCCCCCCCACCGACACGTTGCCCGAGGGGGATGACTATTTCTCCGTTCGGGGCGAGCTGATCTACACCCGCCCCGAGAGTGGCGATGTGGTGGTGAAGGTGCGCCAACTTCCCAGGGCGGACGGCACCCGACCCACGCCCTTCAAATTGCACCTGAGCGGCACCATCCCTCTGGAACACCTGCGCCATTTCGTCGCGATTGACGCCCGCCGCCAAGAGCAAATGCTCACGGTGGATGGCTATGAGGTAATCGCCGAACTCCCCCAGCGGGGCAACCGGGGAGGCAAGGCCCGCAGGAGCGGCGGCGAAGGTCGGGGCGGCCGGCCAGAGGCGCGCTCAGGATCCCAAGGGGCCGGGCCAGCGGGCCCACGTAGCCATGGCCGGGCCGTCAGCCGCCCCCGCCCCTAGGTCATGGCCTTCCCCGGAGACACTGGAGCCCTCACCGCCGGCCTGGCCGTGTTTGCCATCACGGTGGCAGCCGTGGCCGGGCCCGCGGTGGGTCTCTCCCCCTGGATCACCACCCTCTTCGCGGGGCTGACCCTGGCGGCCCTCACCGCCGATGCGGCCTACTTGGGAGGCCGGGGCGGCCATGTGGTGGCCGAAGCCTTGCCGGGCGGAACGGCCCGGCTGCGGCGGATTGCCATCCATGAAGCGGCCCATGGCCTGATCGCCGACGCGGAAGCCTTGCCCGTACGGCGGGTGCTGGTGGGCAGCTGGGCCACCCTCCAGGCGGGCGTCAGCGGGGGAGGCCTGACGGAATTCGAGCTTCCCCCTGCCACCAAGTTGCCCCTGCAAGATCTACGCCGGTGGAGCCGGGTGCTGCAGGCGGGGATGGTGGCCGAGGAATTGATCTACGGCTCCAGTGCCGGCGGGGCGGACGACAAGGCCCAGTTGGGGCGCCTGTGGGGACTCTCGGGCTATGACGTTTCTACCTCCCAGAGGGAACAGCGCCAGGCCCGAAGGGAGGTGACCAACCTGCTGAAGAATCGCCGACAGGAGCTCGAAGAACGGGCCGACCAACTGGCGACAAGCGCCCCACGGATGGGTCGATCCCTTCTCACTCCATGAGTCTGGTGGTGATCGACTGCCCCACTGGGCTGGCGGGCAACATGCTCCTGGCTGCCCTGCTCGATGCAGGTGTGCCAGAGCAGGTGATCCACAGCCCCCTCGAAGCTCTCGGATTGGAGGGCACCTACAGGATCGTGAGGGATGAGCGGCGGAGCGGTGGCCTGAGGGGGGTACACCTGGAGGTGAGAGCCCTGGAGGCCCAGCCCCACCACCGGCCGTGGGGCCCCTTGCGGGAGCAGATTCTGCAGGCTCCCTGGCCCCAACCCCTAAGGGAGCGGGTGCTGAGGGTGTTTCAAGGCCTGGCGGAGGCCGAAGCGGTGGTCCATGGCCATGCCCCGGAGGCGGTGGAATTCCATGAGGTGGGGGCCCTCGATTCCTTGGTGGATGTGGTGGGGGTATGCGCCGGGTTGTTGCACCTGGATGCCGGGCCGGTGATCTGCGCGATCCCCCCCGCCGGCCATGGCAGCGTGCAAACCGCCCACGGCCTGTTGCCCCTCCCAGCCCCCGCGGTGCTGGAGATGGCCCGCCGGCAATCGATCCCTCTGGCAAGCAGCGCCGGCTTCCCCGCCGGCGAACTCACGACCCCCACGGGTCTGGCCCTGATGGCGTGCTGGGCCACCCAGTTCTCGCCCCCGCCGGCCCTCGTGCCCAAGGTGGTTGGGGTGGGCCTTGGGACGCATTCCCTCGATCGGCCCAACCTGCTGCGGCTCCTGGTGGCTGACCCCCTGGACGCGGGCGGGGCCCCAGCAGAGGGCAGGCCATCCCGTGAGGGGGACATCGCCTGTGAGCCCCTTTTGGTGCAGCAAGCCCAGATCGACGACGCCACGGCCGAAGATCTGGCGTTCCTCGCGGAGGCCCTGCGGCAGGGCGGGGCGGTGGAGGTGTTCAGCCAGCCGGTGCTGATGAAGAAGGGGCGGGCGGGCACCCTGATCACGGCCCTGGCCCGACCGGATCTGGCGGAAACCCTGCGGGCGATCTGGTGGCGCCACAGCACCACCCTGGGTCTACGGGAAGACCTCCAGCACCGCTGGCGGCTGCCCCGGACCCAGGACCAGATCGAGACGTCCTGGGGACCGGTTCGGCGCAAGTGGACCACCCTCCCCGATGGTCAGCGACGCTTCAAGCTGGAACATGGGGACCTGGCGGACCTGGCCCGTCAGCACCATGTCTCTCTCCACCACATGCGTCAGTTCCTGAACGACTCCATGGTCGATCCACCGCTGCCCCCACCCCCCAAGTGGAGCCCCCCCCGGGAGACGCCCCATGAAGGAGCGATGGCAGAGGGTCTGCCAGGGGATTCTGAGCCGACTGAGGCAGACACCGGTCGCCCTCCGCCCCCTACCCAGGCCCCCTCAACAGCTCTGGCAAACCCTGCAACACTGGCGCGCAAGAGGAGCGGCCCGATCCTTGCGGCTTCCTGGGGGCCTGCGGCCATGGATCACGTTCATGAGCCTCGGGTTCGTGATGGCGGCCCTGCTGAGTCACAGCCGCCAGCTTCGCCAATACCAGCTCGATCCCCAGGGTTGGCTCTTGCTGTTGCTGGGGGTGGGCTGCTGTCTGCTGAGCCTGGTGGTGAGCGGCCTGGCCTGGGTGGTGATTCTGCGCTGGCTGGGTCTGCGCCCCCGCCCCACACCCGTGGTGAGCCTCTACATCAGCACCAATCTGCGCAAATTTCTGCCTGGAGGAATCTGGCATCTGGCCAGCCGGGTGCAGGCCCTGCGCCAACCCAGCGCCGCCCTCGGCCCCCCCGTCGCCACAGCCACCGCCCTGCTGGCCGTGTTGATCGAACCCCTGCTGGCCGCAACCGCCGCCCTGGCCCTTGTGAGCCTGGGGGGGTGGCAAAGCGGCCTTGGGGCCCTGGCCCTTCTGCCCTTGGGACTCCTGGTTCCCCGCTGGCTCAATCCCCTGCTGCGGCAGCTGGAGCGAGGCAAGGCCTCCCAGCTTGGGCTGGGGGATGGTGAAGGGTCGGGCCCAAAGGCGGATCCGGAATGGGCGGGCCAGGTGGGGGCCTATCCCTGGACGCCGTTGCTGACCCAGCTGGCCTTTGTGCTGCTTCGCTTTGCCGGGTTTGCGTGCTGCGTCTGGGCCTTTGACCTCCAGGCCATGGTGCCCTGGACCACCTGGCTAAGCGGCTTTGCCCTGGCCTGGACCCTGGGTCTTGTGGTGCCTGGGGCCCCAGGGGGTTTGGGGGTGTTTGAAGCGGCCCTGCTGCTGCGCCTGGGCCTTACCCTGCCGGAACCACCGGTGCTGGCCGTCGCCCTGAGCTATCGCATCGTGGTGACCCTGGCCGACCTGCTGGCCGCAGGCCTGGTGGATCTGGATGAAAAGATATCTCCCATGGAGAGTCCTGCCCCATGAGCCTGCGCAGCAGCCTCCATGACCGGGGCCAACGGCTCACTCCCCAGCGGGAGCGCATGCTGGGATTGTTTGAGCGTCTGGGGGAGGGTCGCCACTTAAGCGCGGAGGAAGCCCACCAGAAACTCCGCGACAGGGGAGAGCAGGTGTCGCTGGCAACGGTGTACCGCACCCTGCGGCTCCTGAGCTCCATGGGGCTCCTCAGGGAATTGGAGCTGGCGGAAGGGGGGCGTCTCTTCGAGCTGGCAGGCCACAACCAGCGACTCCACCACCATCTGGTGTGCGTGCGTTGCGGGCGCATCGAGGAATTTGAGAGCCCCGCTGTGCTGGAAGCCGCAGAATCAGCGGCCCATCAGCATGGCTTCCGACTGTTGGAGGGGGTGCTCAATGTGCGAGCCCTTTGTCCTTCCTGCACGGGCGATCCCTAGGGCTCATCCCTGGCCCCGAGCTGAAGGCTGGGCACCAGGGCCAGGGCGGACACCAAACCCAGAACAAGAATCAGAAGGGCCGGCACCAGGGCCGCTCCCACCCGCTCATCGCTGGCGTATTGATACACCCGCACCGCAAGGGTGTCGAAATCAAACGGCCGCAAGGCAAACGTGAGTGGCAATTCCTTAACCACATCCACAAACACCAGCAGGGCCCCGACCAAAAGGGGCCCCCTCAGGAGGGGGAGATGGACCCGACGGAGCACAGCCCACCAGTTGCCGCCCAGGGAGGTAGCGGCCTCATCAAGGCTGGGAGGCACCCGCTCCAGGGCCGCGTCAAGGCCCTGCTTGGCCACCGCCAAAAAGCGATCGCCATAACCCCACAGCAACAGGGCCACGGGCGCAAGCCCCGCTCCGCCCCCCAGAAGCATCAGACCGAGGGCCAGCACGGCCCCGGGCACGGCGTAGCCCATGCCCGCCAGGAAGGTCAGGGGCGACCAAGGGGCATCGGGCAACCAGCGGCGCGCAATGGCGAGCACCAGGGCCATGAGAAGGGTTGCGGTGGCGGCCACCAGGGCAAGGCCGAGGCTGCGGCTGGTAAGCAGGAAGAGCTCCAGGGGCTCCTGCACCTGCATCTGGTCCCAGCTCACGGCCAGCCACAGCAGGGGCACCCCGAGGGTGAGCATGGGCGGCAGCAGCGCCAGGATCTGGGCTGTCAGGGCCCGCCAGCCCCGAAGCCGATAGGCAGGGGCTCGATCCAGGCCGCTTCCCAGGCTCCAGCGACGGCTCCGGCGGCGCCAGGAGCGCTCCGCTGCCAGCAGAGCCGCCACCATCAGCAGGGCCACCAGGGCCAAGCCCGCCGCGGCCTGGGGCTCCCCATCCACCTGCCAGCGTTGAAGGATGGCGGTGGAGAGGGTGGAAACACCAAGCAGTTCCACGGCACCGAGCTCGTTTACCACCTCCATGCCGCTGAGAGCAACCCCGGCGCCAATGGCCGGCAGGGCCAGGGGCAGGGCAACCCGCTGAAATCCCCCCCAGGGTCCCACCCCCAGGCTGCGGGCGGCCTCCAAGGGCCGACGGCCCAGGGCCGCGAAACTCTCGGAGGCCAACAAGAACACGTAGCTGTAGGTGCTCAAACTCAGGCTCCCAATGGCCCACCCCAGGCCGTGGATGGGCCAGCCAAAGCGACTCCCGAGATCCATCCAGGTGGCGGCCAGCAGATAGGCCGGTGTGGCCAGCGGCAACACCTGGGCCAACCTCAGCCAGCGGCGGCCAGGGAACGCGCAGCTCGCCGTGAGCCACCCATTCGCTGTGCCAAGCAGGGCCACCACCAGACCCACCCCAAGCACCAGAGCCAGCGTGTGACGCAGAGCGATCCAGCCTTCAGGGCCAAGTCCCAGAAGGGTCCTTGAGTCGCCCACACCCACGGAAAGGAGAAGGAGGGCCACCACAGGGGCCAAAGCCAGGGAGGCCAGCAAAAGCACTAGAGCCGCCAGGGCCGTTCGGGCAAAGGTGGCGTGGAAAACGAGACGTTGGACGTGACGTTTGGGAAGGGTGGCAGCGCCCGTTGGGGCCATAGGAACAGGGCTCTACTGCGACAACAATCCAAGTTTCCAGGTCAGCCCTTCCAGAGCAGGTGGAGACCCAAATTGGTCAGCGGTGGCGCACCGGAATGGGAACGAGGGCAGGCTCCATCAGACCTCCGTCGCCATTGTCGTCATCGGAATCCAAGCCCAACCAGAGGAGCAGTCCCAGGATCGCCAGGATGCCTACCGAGACAAGCAGCTCAGGCATTGGGAAACGTCGTGTCCAAACACCATAGCGGCATTCGACAGAGCTGCCGTAGCCATTGCAGCAGGGGGATTACCCGAAACCCCTCCCCGCATCCCGGGCCACGCAGGCCTGGAGCTGGCGCCGAAGCCGGTCGTGGTCGAGGTTGCGGCCGATCAGCACCAACTGGTTCTTGCGGGGCCCGTTCCATTCGGTGTCATCGATGGAGAAGCGCTTGCCGGCCAGGTGAAACACGTGGCGGCGGTCACTCTCGTTGAACCAGAGAATGCCCTTGGCCCGAAACACCCCCTCGGGGAGTTGGTTATCGAGGAAATTCTGAAATTTCCGCAAGGAGAAGGGCCCATCGCTGGCAAAGGAGAGGGAAGTGAAGCCTTCGATGGCCTGGTGATCCGGGTGCTGGTCGTGGTGGTGGTGATGGTCGTGGTCATGCCCCTCGTGGGTGCAAATCCCATGGTCGTGGTCGCAGGCGCTGTGGTCCTCATGGCTGTGGCTGTGGTCATGGTCGTGGGCCGCGTCGTGCCCCCCCGGCTGGGCTGGAGCCTCCTGTAAGGCCGCCACTTTGTCGCTCTCAAACAGACCCACGCTGAGGAGCAGGGCCAGGGGCACCTCCCCCTTCACTGAACGCAGGATGCGGGCATCGCTCTTGATGGCGCGGAGTTGGTCCTCCAGGGCGGCCAACCGCCCCTCCTCCACCAGATCGCACTTGTTCAGCAGAAGCAGATCCCCATAGAGAATCTGAGAGCGAGCCACCTCCCCATCCAGCAACTCCTCGCTGAAATTTTCAGCATCCACCAGGGTGATGATCGAATCCAGGCGGGTGAGATCCCGAAGATCACTGCCCAGGAAGGTCATCGCCACCGGCAGAGGATCCGCCAGGCCGGTGGTTTCGACCACCAGGTAGTCCACCGGCTCGGGGCGCTCCAGGATCCGGTACACCGCATCGAGAAGCTCGCCATTGATGGTGCAACAGATGCAGCCGTTGCTGAGCTCCACCATCGCGTCACCAGTGGTCACCACCAGGTCGTTGTCGATGCCGATCTCCCCGAATTCGTTCACCAGCACCGCCGTGCGCAAGCCCTGCTGGTTGGTGAGAATGTGGTTCAACAGGGTGGTTTTTCCGGCTCCAAGGAAGCCCGAAAGGATCGTCACCGGCAGAGGGGTGGATCCAATCCCACCGGGCGCAGTGGGATCAACGGCGTCCAGGGGAGGAGGAAGTGGACGGGTGGTGGTCATGGGAAGGACCGTGCTGTCTGGAGGTTAGGGAGCCAGGGGGATTGGGTAGGCGGAACGGTCAGGCCGGGAGGGCATCTGGGCCCTGCCGCTCCTGACAGTTGGCACAGAGGCCAAAGAATTCCAGGGTGTGAAACAGGGGCTGAAAGCCCTCCAGGTGGGTTGTTGGCAGCTCCAGGCCATGGACGGGGCAGTGGGGCAAGCGCAGGGTGCGGCCACAGTCCACACAGGTGAGATGGTGCTCATCCCGCTCCGTGGGGGCAAACAGGGCCTCACCGCTAGGGAGATGGCGACAACGCACCAGCCCGCGCTGCTGGAGCTGGCGCAGATGGCGATAGACGGTGGCCAGACCCATGGCCCCCTCCCCCGCCCGCAGGCGGGCATGGAGATCCTGGCCGGAGAGTTCATCGTCCGCCTCTCGCAGCACCATCAGCAAGTGCTCCTGGCGGGCAGGCAATGCAGCTGAGGTGGAAAGGGCAGGGAGGGGCATGGCGCAGGTGGGCAGAAGCGGGAGAAGAGGGAAGGATCAGCTTCATTGTGAAGCAACTGCCCCGGGGGGAAGCCAGAGCACCTGCCGCACCGGCGGGCCCAGGGCCACCGGTGCCCCATTGTCCTCGCCCGTGGGCAGGCGCATGGGCCGGGCCGGGAGGGGACGCCGCCCTGCGTCTCCTTTCGCCAGGGGGCGCAGGGCGGCCACCAATTGACCCGTGGTGGGATCGTCCTCCAGCTGGGTTCCTGGTTCCAATTCCCAGCCATCGAGCTTCAGGAGCTTGGTCTGGCGCCGCTGGCGATCGAGGGAGAGCAGGCTCAGCTCTGGCTGCCGCTCTCCACTCAGGAGAGCCACCCGGATCCGCTCCCCACCCCCCTGGCAGGTGGCCGCCAGCAAGGCGTCAGGGCCCCGCCAAAGCTCCTGCGGCGGCTGGCCGGGCTCCAGCCATTCCAGGGAGCGCCTGTAGTCGGGCCAGTGGCGCCGCAGCAGGGCACGACCTGAGCGGGGACAGAAGGCCAGCAGATCCCGGCTGCCAGGAAGGATCTGGCGCCGGGGAGGGCGGGGGGGGAGGTCATCGAGGGTGAGCCCCTCATTGCGGGGCACCACCACCGCTCCCCCCTCAGGGAGGAGGCTGGCCGTGCCCACGGCATCGAGAGCGAGGGGGCGGGGAGGGCCCGAGGGGGGCCAGAGCTGGGTCTGCACCGCCTCACCGCCCACGCCACCGGCCTGCACAAGCAGCTCACCGCGGCGGTTGCCACTGATATGGGCAAAGAGCAGAGGCTCCCGCTCCAGGGCCTCGGGCGCAGCGGCCTTCACGGGCCCCAGCCCCTGGGCCTCAGAGGCCAGGTTGCGTTGCTGCAGGGGCACTCGCCACACCCTCTGGAAGCCCTCCCCCTCCCGGCTCACCAGGGCAAGGGCTGTGCCGTCGCCAACGGCTTCCACCGCCACGATCTGGGGCCACACCTGGGGCAGCAGGGGGCGCCAGCGGCCGTCATGCTCGCGCACCTGCAGCTGATCCCCACCGGCGACGGACACCACGGCCAGCAGGCGTGGCCGGGGGTCCCAGAGCCATCGGCGGGGCGGCAGGGGCACCCCCGTTAGGTCCCGGCCCGCCAGGGTGAGCCGAAGGGGACCCTGCACCCGTAGCCCGGGGGCGAGGGTGAGCAGAAAGGTGTCGCCATCGCCGAGCCAGCGATGGGCCAGGGGGGGGTCCAGCCTGCTGGTGGAGAGGCTGGCCGGATCCATGGGACGGCTGAACCGCAGCCGTAAAGCCGCAGGACCGGAGCTGGCCGGCGCCTGGCTGAGCTGCTGAAGCCGGGGCGGCTGGCGCAACAGGGCCTGCTGGAGGGCCAGGGCCAGCAACACCAGGCCGCCCAGGGCCCAGAGGGGATGGCGGGCTCTGGAAGAGCTCATGGCTCCAGGGGCCGCGCTGGGCGTGGGATCGACCGGATCCGCTGGGGCACCACCACCAGGCGCTGACCTCTGCTGGGCTGGGGATCTGGCTCCACCGCCATCACGCCTTCGATAGCCAGCCATTGATCAGCCGGTGGTGGGGGGCCCAGGGCGGCCCAGCGCACGGGCAGGCCCACCGGTGCCGCATCAGCCAGGCAGCAGCGCACCAGGAGTCGGGCCAGCTGGGGCGGCTCCCCGGGCACCGGCCAGACAAAGCCACTGATGCGGACCGGGTCGCCCGCAAAAAGCTCGGGATCGGGCTGGGCCCGCAGCAGCCGCACCCAGTCGGTGAGGCTCCGCTGCGAGGGTGGCAACACGAAGGCAAGCTCCTCTTCCGCCGTGTTGTCGCGGGGGCGCTGGCTGGCGAGATCGGAGAAGGAGGGAGCCGGGGGCCAGGCCAGCACCGCCGCCGTCAGGAGGGCCGTGGCGACCACCAGTGCTCGCTCGCTGGGGCGCACCCGCTCCCGGGCGCCCTTGGCCCGAGGGCGCCCCTGGAACAGCTGGGCCAGGGCCAGGACCGCCAGCCCCGCGCCCGCCACGCCCACCAGGGGGTGAAACACGGCCCGCAGCAGCAGATCCAGCCGGCCATCCACGGCGGAGCGCAATAGCAGCACGCCCCAGAGCGCCAGGGCCGTGCCTCGCCAGAGAGCGCCCCGCTGCAGGGGGGGCAGGGCTGGGGAAGGGGGCTGGGGAGTGGTGGTCATGGAGGGTCCGGTCAGCGGCGCCAAAGGTTCACCAGCTGGCCGATCAGCAACACCAGCACGCTGCTTCCCCCCAGGGTGAGGAGAAGAGCCCGGGGGCGGAAGATCTGACCGAGCAGGCCAAAGAGCTTGAGATCGATCACCGGGCCGAGGAGCAGAAAGGCCAGCAAGGCCCCAGGGGTGATCTGGGCGGCGAAACCCAGGGCCAGAAAGGCATCCACGCTGGAACACACCGACACCACCAAGGCGAACAGCATCAGCGCAAGGATCGAGAGGGTGGGCAGGCCCCCTACGGCCAAAAACCACTGGCGAGGAACCACGGTTTGCACCAGGGCGGCGATGGCACAGCCCACCACGAGCACGAGGGCAAGGGAGAGAAACTCCTGGCTGCCGTGGCGCAACAGGTCTGATGCCGTGGGGCGCACGGGGACGGGGGCAGGGAGAAGAGCCTCGGGAGGAGAGGCACCGAGCAGACCACTGCGCCGCTCCAGCAGGCTGAGTTCGGCCAGAGGCCTGCTGAGGCGCCGCTCCTCGAGCAGATCGCCTGTGAGCAACTGCCCCTCCCCCAGCATCCCCAGCAGCAAGGCCAGGCCCACGGCCACCACCACCGCGCCCAGGGGCCGCAGCAGGAGCAGCCAGGGGCGGTCGGGGAAGGCGGCCCAGGTGCTGGCGAGCACGATTGGATTGAGAACGGGGGCGGCAAATAGAAACCCCAAGGCCGTGCCCACGGGGGCCCCAGCTGCCAAGAGCCGTCGGGCCACCGGCACATTGCCGCATTCACAGGCGGGCAGAGCCAGGCCCATACCCGCCCCTGTGAGGGGGCCAAGCAGTGGATGGCTGGGCAGCTGGCGCAGCCACCGCCCCCCCGGAGCCAACCAGCGTGCAGCGGTGGCGATCACCACCCCGACGAGGAGAAAGGGCAGCGCCTCGATAAGCAATCCCTGAAACAGGGCCCAGGCAGTCGCGGAGCGCTGGGCCACAAGGGCGGCGCTCATGGGGCCTCCCAGACGCTTGGCGGGCCATCCACCAGGGCAAACCACTCCGGAGTAAAAGCAAAAAAGCCCGCATTGAGCTCATTTTCCCGGGCCTCTACCCGAAAACAGCAGGCCCGGCCTCCCTCCCGCCCATGGAGGAGCTCATTGGCCCACCCCCACACCAACTGGGCGGTGGCCTCCATACCCACGTTGTCCATGACCCGCAGATCCAGGCCGCCCAGGGTATGGAGGTGCTGCCATTGGGGCAGGAGGGGATCATCGGCACTGGCCAGAAAAGTGTGATCGAACTGCTCGGCCAGGCGCTCCCGCAAGGGCTGAAGGCTGGAGAAATCCACCACGAAGCCACAGCCATCCAGCCGATGGGCGGCGAACCAGAAGGTGAAGCTCCGGCTGTAGCCATGCACAAAGCGGCAGTGGCCGCGATGGCGCCACTGGCGGTGGGTGCAGGGAAAGCCCGAGAAGGTCTTGCTGCAGGTGTGAGCCGAAGGGCTAGGCATGGGGGAGGATCGCTGCAGCTGGTAACGCGCCCGTCGTGGCCACTCCACCATTTTTCCACTCTCCACCGCCCACCGTGGAGGAAGCTGCGCGGCTGGCGAAGGACCTCGCAGCCGTACTCCGTTGGGACGGGGCGGGCCTGATTCCGGCGATCGCCCAGGACTGGCTCGACGGGGCGGTGTTGATGCTGGCCTGGATGAATGGAGAGGCGCTGCAACGCACGCTGGAGAGCGGAGAGGTGCACTATTGGAGCCGGTCCCGGCAGGAGCTCTGGCACAAGGGCGCAACCAGCGGCCACATTCAGCGGCTCAGGGGCCTCCGCTACGACTGCGATGCGGATGTGCTCTTGCTCACAGTGGAGCAAGCCGGAGAGGTGGCCTGCCACACGGGCGCCCGCAGCTGCTTTTACGACAGCGCAACACCCCCCAGCGGCGGGGGCGCCCTGGCCCCGCCCCCCCCGGCGGATGCCTGCACCGAACTGGCACGGGTGATCGAGGGGCGACGCGATCAGCCTGAGGAAGGGAGCTACACCAACAAGCTTCTAGCTGGGGGCGACAACCGCATCCTCAAGAAAATCGGCGAAGAGAGCGCCGAATTCGTGATGGCCTGCAAGGACAACGACCCTGAAGCGATCGCGAACGAAGCCGCCGACATGGTGTTCCACCTGCAGGTGGCCCTGGCCCACCACGGGGTGCATTGGCGCCGGGTGCAGCAGGTGTTGGCCGAGCGGCGCGGCGCGCCTCGGAGGGAGTAGCCGTTGGAACTGTCATCTCTTCCCAACGCCTTCCACCTCCGGCTGCGCGACACACCGAGGGGGCGCTGGGCCTGGGCCCTGGGCAGTGCCGTGCCCCTGGTGGGTCTAGTGGTGCTGGTGAAGCACGGCCTGAGCCGGCGCACGGTGAAGCCTGCTGTGTACGGGGTGACGGCCTTGGGGGCCACCAGCTTCATGCTCGCCGCCACCGTGCCCGTGATCCTGCCGTCTGGGCCCCTCAGCCCCAGCCGCGGCGGCGGAATGGTGGCTGCGGTGGCGCTGGCGGCGGGGGCCTTTGCCTTAGGCCACCGGGCCGGCCAGGAGCGAGACGCCCGGGAGGCCCGCAAGTGGTTGGCGTTGGATCGTTGACGTTGAGGGTTGCCGCTCGGGATTGGTGCTGCTCAGGAGGCGTTGGTCAGCTGAAACAACGCCAGGGCCTCCGGGTTGGGTGTGCCCTTGAAGGCGATGGCGCGAATCTCCCGATTGCTCGTACCGCTGTAGATCGCTTGAAATCCCGCCGCCTGGAGGACGCGCAGTAGAGATTGGCGGGTGAAGCCTGTTTTATGGGCGTAGAAATCGTGGCCGCTGCGCGCGATCTCCGCGCCGTAGCCATAAATCACATCCAGCACCATGATCGGCCCTGCGGGTGACGTGTAGAGCACATCTTCAAGATCCAGATTCTTCTCGATCACCTCGCGCATCACCGCCTGAAGATCGGGCACGCGAATGTGGGCAAATCCCCCCTCCTGCAGCACATGGAGAAAGCCAGCCAACACCTTGGGCACGTCATGGCGGTAGTAATGCTCCAGGTTGTGGGAGCAATAGAGGGCAGCGAATTGATCGGGTTCCAGGGTGGTGAGCTGGCGGGCGTCACAGAGGATGTCCGGCGCTCCTTTAGGGTCAATATCCAGGAGCAGATGCTCGAATTGCGCATATTGGGGTGGCAGGGCAATCGCCTTATTGTTGCCACCGACATTGAGAACTTTTTTCATCACCCTTTCGCTGCATCTAAATGGCTACCTATCGTGCCCTATCAGCCCTCAGGGCAAAGTGTGGGCAAAAACGGTGGCCCGGCACAAACTGCACACATACCCTGCGTCACACCCCATGGCCACCACCCCCCGTCTGCTGAGCACGGCTGCCGCCGCTGCCCTCACCACCCTCGGCATGGGAGGCTTCCCCCAAAAATCCCTGGCTTGCTCCCGCATCACCTGGGTGGGGCCCGCCAACCAGGTGATCACCGGGCGATCCATGGATTGGCCCTATGGCTTCAACTCCCACTTCCATGTGATTCCCCGCGGAGAACGGCTGGATGGGGCCGGTGGGGTGAACTCCCTGAAATGGACCAGTCGCTACGGCTCAGTGGTGGCAATGAGAACCTGCAGGGGAACGTGACCAGCCAGCTCAAGGGAGCGCCTTCGATCCGGTTTCTGGCGCCGAAATGAGTGGTGCAGTGGCGCGCCTGGGGTCCTTTGCATCAAAGGTGGTGATCCCGATGGGAGGCTGTACGGAATGGGCAACACGTGCCGGGGTAGGTGGTCACGGATAGCCATGGGACCCCGAAACAAATCGGGGTGATATTCACGTGTTCTGGAGTCGCCCGTGCTTCAGCGGCGGCAGAGGAACGGAAAGGTAGCAGGTAACCCCTGCTCCGCTGACGGAGGGGCCAAAGCGGCCGCCAGGGGAGCGAAAAGCAGGGGAGGATTCCCCGGCAGCCCCACCCACACCTTCCAGCCTTGCCCCTGGCCGTACTCCCGGATGTTGCTGTAGCCGGAACGCGAAGGCTGCCAGTTGCCGTCATCGCCCCCGATGCGCACGTAGAGCATCCCCTTGCTGCCTTGCACCGCAGCGGCATAAACGCCGGCCTGGCGGGCATTTTGCTGCACATAGAGCGCGCTGCCCGCATGCACTCCGGCCACCTTTCGAGCGTTGATCAGGGCTTGAATCTTCCGCTGCAGATCACCCCCCCACTCGAAGTAATGCTTCCAATACACGCTCGGCACGCCCGGATGGCTCAGCAGGTAGGCGTAGGCCTGCTCCACCTGCCAGCCCTTAGCGAAGCTGTCGAACTGATGGCCCCTCTGGGGGGTGCCATCGTCGTTGATTCGGAAGCCGGTGTCGTGGTTTTCGGCAAACGTCACCGCCCTCTGCTTCCACGGCATCCCATCGGTGGTGTCTCCCATCAGGCCGGGGCCGAAGTTGAAGGCGTAGAGATCTCCGTAGCGGCTGGCCGTGATCGCCTCCTTCAGCCGGAAGAAGCTGGGGAAATCAAATGCATAGCTGCTGCTTCGCAGGTGATCGGCTCCACTGGCGGCGGGCTGGGTGGCCGTCGCCCAGATCCAGCCCCGCATCTCCCCCTGCTTGTCCCAGTCGTATTCCCCCACCGCAAAGGTGGGCTGGGTGACGGCGTTGTAGCAGCCCACCCAACGGGCATCGTAGCCATGCACCATGTCGTAGCGCCAGCCCCGATAGCCCAGGGCCTTCAGCTTCAGCAGATAGCGCAGGATGTCGTTGCGCACGGTGGGATCACCGTGGTTGATGTCGCGGAAGCTCTCGTAATTGAAGGTGCGGCCCATGCGGTAGGGCACCGGATCCTCACAGATGCCCCGCTGGGCTGCGGGGGTGCGGGTCAGGCCGGATGCAGGGTTGGTGAACGCCTCATCGGTGGCACAGATGGACTGAGTGCCCCAGGCGGGATTCAGGAAATCCGCCCACCCCTGGTTGCCATCGCGGTGGTTGATCACCACATCGGCAATCGGCTCGACGCCCTTGGCCAGCAGGGCGCGCAGGAGCTGTTGCTGCTGGGCCTTGCTGCCATAGCTGTTGTCGAACCTGAAATACTGCTTGGGGTTGTAACCGGCACTGAGCTCCCCGGCGTAGATGGGTGGGGGCAACCAGATCAGATCAAAGCGACCCGCTGCGATAGCGGGCACTTTCGCCCGCACCACCTCGTACCAAGGTTTCTCTCCTAATTGGGGAAAGCGGGTATTGCCGTGGCGATAGGACTCCCAATAGAAGCCCTGCAGCAGAACCCGTCCATCATTCCAGGGATGGGCTGATGGGTGGGGTACCGCCGAAGCGGCGAGCGAGGCACAGAGAGCAGCCCCGAAGGTTGGGGGCACCAAAACCGCAAGGGTCAGCAGGCGAATGGCATGTCGTCCTGGTCGGCACATCATCAACGCCGTTTGTAAATCGCCAGCCTGTAGGCGGAAGGGAAAGAACGGGGCATTGGCAACTTCTCAAAAAAAGAGAATTTCTCTCTCCATGAATTGGCAACAAGATCAAATTTTTGTTCGTCCAGATTCACGGTTGCCGGCAAGTCCTTTGGGAGAAAGGGATATTGCTGGGGGTGTAAATAGTAGCGAATTTTTTTTCCCGTCATTGATTCGTACCGCCTTAGCCAACCCGGCCGTTTGGGGCCAGAACCTTTTTTGATCAAGCCTGCTGCAGGCTGATCTCCAGAGTCAGCTTCTGCAGTCGCAAAGGAGGAATTGGGAATGGAATAAACGATAAGGGATGGGGCCATCACTTCTGGATATCCAATGACATCATCAGCAGATTGAAAAGGGCGCTTGGCCTCTCCTAGAACGCCAGCACTTTTCAAGAAAGAAGCCCCCTGCAGAAAAGAAGACGCGCCATTGGCGTGAACAATTGCAATAGAAGAATATAATCCAAAGATATAAAGGTACAGAAAGGCAATAACCAAGGAAGCACGAAAGAAAAAACTGGTTTTTATTGCAGAAGTAATGGCGAGTTTGGACATCAAATTGCCATCAATCATGAAGGCAGTCACGAGCGGCACAAAGCAAACATATCCATAATCACCCATGGTGGCTGAAGACCAGTAAAGGGCTGAAGCAAGAATCAGAAAAGACAGCACTTTCTTCCGGAGCAGAAGCTCAAATAAATAGGCCAATGCAGCAGTGACAACAATAAAATTGGTGGCAGGCGACGGCAGGGTGTAACCCCATCTACCCGCACGGAAATTGAGCGTCTTTGGCAATTCATTCAGAGCGCTACCTCCTGCAAAGGCAATGCCTTTAATCCAGTGGATAATATCAAAAGGAATAAAAAGTCTGAAGATAGCAATGGAAATCACTATTGCCACCCCCGACCCAATCCAGAATGGGTAAGCACTCCTCATCGAAGCGATAACGGAGGAGCGCCTCGCAAGCATGATCACCAAGCAAAACACACCGTAAACAAACCCTGGCAAAGGAGAAACCATGCATGCGAATGCGGAAACAAGCGGCAGCAGAAAAGATATAATTTGCGATGACGCGCCCAGCTCGCTGCACAATAGGGGGATAGAAAACAGCAAGGGGAGCAGCTGCTCAGGCCTCCCTTGAAGACCTAATACAATGACACCAGGAACAACGGCAAGAAGCAAAGACATCCAAAGGCTCTGTCGTTTATTTCGTTTCAGAATCAGAAAAAAGATAACGGCATAAATGATATAAGTAGCGGCGTTAAAAATAGACATCCAAGCCAAAAGGGCTTGCATACTGGAAGCGCGAAGCAACCCTCCGTAAATCAAAGGCTGCAAAACGCCATGAAAATCATAAACATTATTTTCGTGAAGAAACAGAAAAGCTAAATAGCCATCATCAAAAGTCCAGCCCTTCCCAGATGCAATATTTATCGCAACAGGGGCAAAAAAAGCAGCGTCCCAGTGGAGACCCGGCCAGCCAATAAAATTGAAGAAGAAAAAGACAGCAACAACAAGCAAAAACGCAATTAACGCCAAACAAAGCTTGAATCTCATGACTTTCAAGAACTCTTCGTGATGGAAAACATGAATCCTTATTACGTAAAGCGGGGACGTGACCTTGCTGGGGCCAGCCAGAGTACAACGTAATGTGCTCTAAATTTTGCCTTTAGCCAGTCTCTTTGGCTGCGTCAATACGACGTCCTTCGTCCCAGCCTTCAGATTCCTCGTTCACGGGAGGTCTACCTCCTCCGCCAGCTCTCCCACCTCTAGCCATGTGTTGGGATGGGGCGTCAGATACTCCGCTTCACCGCCACCTTCAACCCCTTGGGCCGGCGCCGTCAGGCAGAAGTCCATGGCGATCGAAACCCGTCGCTCCTCCCCCGTTGTGTTCTCCAGCACCCCATGGTCGACGGAGGCGGGAAACATCAGTAACAGTCCTGCCCGTGGGGCCACATCCCACCACGACGCATTCCAGGACTGGGCCCCTGTCAGCCCGGCCGTGATCGGCCCGCCATGGCCCACCGCCAGACCCGGCACCAGCTCATTGGCCTGGCGCGGCGGCCAAAGCCGCAGGCAGCCATCCGCCCCGCTGCCATCACCGGTGAGGTAGTAGGTGGCGCTGAGGTGAGCATTGGGGTGGTGATGGCGTCCGACCCCCTGCCCCGCCTCGCTCACCACCGGCCAGGCTCGCTGCAAAAACAGGGCCAGCTGGCGCCGATCGAAGCCAAGGGCCTCCACATAGGCCGCCGCCTCCAGGCCCAGCCGGCGCAGCAAGGGCTGGAAGGCGGGATGGTGATGGAGCTGGCCAGCACCATGCAGATCCCCCGTCCACGCGCATCCCTCCTGGGGATTGCCCGTGGCCTCCCCCCGCAACCTCAGGATCTCCTGCAGCAATACCGCCGTTTCGAGGGGATCGGGCGCCAGCTGCACCTGGCCCAGGGCCAGCGGAAAGAGCGGCTGGAAGACAAGGCAACCCAGGGGACCTTCGATGGGAGGGGGTGAAGAACGCTCGGCGGGCGGCATGGGCAGGGAAGGGAGGGGCTTCTGGAGCATTGCGCAGACCCGGCCAGATAGGTTGAACGAATGCCAATCGACCTGAACGGATTGCCATGCCCATCCGCTTTCACCACCCACTGGCCCTCACCGTTAGCGCCACACTCTTGTTCGGTCCTTGGGCCGAAGGCGCCCAAGCCCAGTGCCGCTCCCTGATGCCCATCGGCGGTGGCGGAGTGCCGGTGGTGGAAAAGCGCATCAGCCCGGATCGGCTGGTGGGCCGCACCAACTGGAACACCGACTTCACGGTGGACCGCAGCTTCAGCAGCTATCGCGTCAACTTCCAATCGGCCTCCACCGGCCAGGGGCTCTTCCCCGTGGGGGTGTTTCTGAGGTTCACCGACGGCAGCAACCTGCAGGTCGTGAATGAAAACCTCACCCTTGATCCGGGGCAAAGCCGCGCTTTTGGCCCATTCCCTGCCGTGCCGGGCAAACGCACGAGCCAAGTGAACGTACGGGTGGGCTCCAGCACCATGCCCGGCTCCACCGGTTTCAGCTACAGGGTTTCGGTGGAGGGCTGCAACTAGATCGAGCACCGGGTGCAGAGCGAGTTTCCCATCACTCCCGATAGACCGCCAACGCCGCCAGGAGCCCACCGGCAAACCCCGCGGCATGGCCAATCCAGCTCACCCCCGGTGGGCTGGCAAACGGCAGCAACGCGGGCAGCAGCCCCCCATAGGCCAACACACAGCCCAGGGACAGCAGAACCGAGAGGGGGCGCTTCTCCAACCAACCGATCAGGAGCAGATAGCCCAGCAGGCCATAGACCACCCCCGAAAGCCCATGGCTCGCCGCCGGCCAGAGCAGCCACACCGGCACCTGCAGCAACAACACACAGATCCAGACCGCCCAGTAGCCCCTGGTGCCCTTCAGAAGCACCAGCCAGGAGAGGGGCAGGAACCAGATCGAGTTGCTGATCAGATGGCCGAAACCGCTGTGGCTGAAGGGTGCTGTCAGTAAACCCCACCAGGGGCCGCCGTAGACCATGGGGAGATTCCAGCGGCCACGAAAGACCAGCTGATCGATCAGCTCCTGGGCCCAGGGAATCGCCAGGATGGCCACGGGGAGGAGCACCCGGCGCTTGAGACGGGCCAGGGACTGATCAAGACGCAGGGCCAGACCCATCCGCGGGGAACAATCAGATTGAAGAATCAAGCGTATCGCCATGGTCGGGATCACCGTGCAGACAACAAAAAAGCTGCCCAAACAACGTTTGAGCAGCTGAGTTTTTGTCTATCGATGGCAAGATCAGGCCATTGCAGAGGCACCACCCACCACTTCCAGGATTTCCTGGGTGATGGCCGCTTGACGCGCTTTGTTGTAATCAAGGGTCAACGTTTTGGCCAAAGCCTTGGCGTTGTCACTGGCATTGTTCATGGCCGTCATCCGACTGGCCAACTCACTGGCGGCTGCTTCCTGGAGAGACCGCAGCAACTGGTTGTCCAGATAGAGCGGCAGCAGTGCATTGAGCAATTGATCCGGATTCTGCTCAAAGACGAAATCAGGGGACAGAGGAGCCTGGGTATTGTCGATGGCCACCTTTTCCACCCCCAGTGCGCCGTCTTTTGTGACCAGGCGGAAGATCTCATCCTCTGGGTTGGCGATGCCCTGGGGATCCAGGGGCAGAAGAGTCTGTACCACCGGCGCCGAACTCACCAGGTTGATGAACTTGGTGTAAATAATCTCTACCCGATCCGTACTGTCGGAGAGGAAATCGGCCAGCACCTCACGGGCCACACGGTTGGCATCTTTGGCCGTCGGTACCTGCTCAAGGCCGGTAAAGGTGGCTCGGATGGTGTACTTCTCGGCCCGATTCTGGAAATAGGTGATGGCCTTGCGGCCCATCAGCACCAGATCCACGTTCAGGCCCTGGGCCTTGAGCTCAGCAAAACGCTGCTCGGTTTTCTTGATGACCGAGGAGTTGTAGCCCCCGCAGAGTCCCCGGTCTCCCGTGACGGCCAGGAGGGTGACCCGGTCGACGGCCCGCCCCTTAAGCAGGGGGGAGTCGGCCGTTTCGAAGGACATGCGCGTTTCCAGGTTCTGAAGCACCCGAGCCAGCCGATCGGCGAAGGGGCGGCTGCGGAGCACCTGCTCCTGGGCCCGGCGAACCTTGGCAGCAGCCACGAGGCGCATGGCCTCGGTGATCTTGCGGGTGTTCTTGACGGAGCTGATCCGGTCGCGGATCTCCTTGAGGTTTGCCATTTCGTAACTCAGGCCGCAGCCATCATGGAGGCCTTCACTTCAGCAATGGCAGCCTTCAGAGTGGCCTCGGAAGCATCGCTGAGCTGCTTCTCGCCCATCACGGCGGTGATGTAATCGGCCTTGTTGGTGCGCAGATACTCTCTGAGCTCGCGGCAAAACTGGCTGACCTGGTCCACGGGCACGTCGTCGATCAGGCCCTTCACCCCGGCGTAGACCACGGCGACCTGTTCCGCCAGGTTGAGGGGGCTGAACTGTGGCTGCTTGAGCAGCTCCCGCAATCGCTTGCCCCGGCCCAACTGGGCCTGGGTCGCGGCATCCAGATCGGAGGCGAACTGAGAGAAGGCGGCCAGCTCATCGAACTGGGCGAGCTCCAGCTTCAGGGTGCCAGCAATTTTCTTGATGGCCTTGGTTTGAGCGGCACCGCCCACCCGGCTCACGGAGATGCCCACGTTGATGGCGGGGCGAAGACCGGAGTTGAACAGGTCGGAACTCAGGAACACCTGGCCGTCCGTGATCGAGATCACATTGGTGGGGATGTAGGCGGAGACGTCGCCCGCCTGGGTTTCGATGATCGGCAGGGCAGTCATCGAGCCCTTTCCCATGGCATCGGAAAGCTTCGCGGCCCGCTCGAGCAGACGGCTGTGGCAGTAGAAAACATCTCCTGGATAGGCCTCCCGACCGGGGGGACGGCGCAGAAGGAGCGACATCTGGCGATAGGCCTGGGCCTGCTTGGTGAGGTCGTCGTAGACCACCAGGGTGGCCTTGCCCTTATACATGAACGATTCGGCAATGTCCGCGCCGGTGTAAGGAGCCAGGTATTGCAGCGCAGCGGGATCGGAAGCATTCGCGGCCACGATCACGGTGTAGTCGAGGGCGCCACGCTCCCGCAGCACTTCCACCACGTTGGCCACCGAAGCCGCCTTCTGCCCCACGGCCACATACACACAGACGACGTCCTCGCCCTTCTGGTTGATGATCGTGTCCAGAGCGATGGCGGTTTTACCAGTCTGCCGGTCGCCAATGATCAGCTCCCGCTGGCCACGGCCGATGGGGATCATGGCGTCGATGGCGGTGATGCCCGTCTGCATGGGCTCATGCACCGACTTCCGCTGGATGATGCCAGGCGCCATGGATTCGATCAGGCGGGTCTCGCTGGAGGGGATCTCACCTTTGCCATCGATGGGCTGACCCAGAGAATTCACGACCCGGCCGAGCATGCCGTCACCCACTGGCACAGCGGCGATCTTGCCGGTGGCCTTCACCGTGCTGCCCTCCTGAATGCCCAGGCCTTCGCCCATGAGCACCACACCGACGTTGTCTTCCTCAAGGTTGAGGGCGATGCCTTCAGTGCCGTCTTCGAACTGCACCAATTCACCGGCCATTACCTGCTCGAGGCCGTAGATGCGGGCGATGCCATCACCCACCTGGAGAACGGTGCCCACGTTGCTGACAGACACCGAGCTGTCGTAGTCGGCGATCTGCTTCTTGAGGATCGCGCTGATCTCGTCGGGGCGGATGGAAACCATGGCTGGAAAGTCCCTGGGGGGAACGGGGAAGAGGAGGAGAGGGCGTTGGAGAAGGGGGAGGCTTAGCCGGCGGAGGCCAGCGCCAGACCGATTCGGCGAACCTGGCCCTGGAGGCTGGCATCGATGACCTTGGAACCGACCCGAAGCACGAACCCACCGATGAGGGAGGGGTCGACAGCGGTGACGATTTCAACCTTGTCGGTGCCGGCCACGGCCTTCACCTTTTCAGCCAGCTGGGCCTGCTGGGCATCGCTCAGAGGGGATGCGGCGGTGATGGTGGCCAGGGAGATGCCGTTCTGTTCGCGGTAGAGCTCAAGCATCCGTTCGAGAACAGAGTCGAGTACCCCGATCCGACGACGGTCGGCGAGGAGCTTGAGGAGGTTGAGGAAGGTGGGGCTGAGATCCTGTCCAAAGAGGGCCGTCAGGGCTTGCTTCTTGGCCTCCGGCTCCAAAACGGGGGAGATCATGGCCTCCCTCAGTTCCGGAGAGGCCTGCCAGACGGCGAGGAGCTCCCGGGCCTGGATGATCACCTGTTCGGTCTCCCCGGACGAGGATGCCAACTGGAGGAAAGCGTCGGCGTAGGGGGTGGTGATGGCATTGAGAAGGGGCATCAGCGGTTCCCCAGGGATTGGATGGACTGGTCAATGAGATTGGCCTGGGCCTGCTCATCGAGCTTGCCGGGAAGTGAAGCGAGGGCCTTTTCGATGGCCTTAAGGGCCGTTTCCCGCTTGAGCTGGTCGCTCACCCGGGAAGCTTCGTTGGCCAGATCGGTGGAGGCAGCCTGCTTCATGCGGGCAATCTCCTCGATGGTGCGTTGCTCGCTTTCGAGGCGAATCGCATCGGCGCGGGCCTTTCCGTCCGCACGAATCTGGTCGGCTTTCTTCTGGGCATCCGCCAAACCCTTCTGGACCTCAGCCAAGGCCGATGAGGCGGAGGTCAGTCGCTCCTCAGCATCCTTGAGATCACTGAGAATGGCGGAGCGGCGCCGTTCGAGAATGCCTCCAAGAAATCCCCGGAGGAACCACACCAGTCCGGCGATCACGATCGCCAGATTGATGATATTGGTTTCAAAGGGGTTGAAGTTAAGCCCGAAGCCGCCATGGCTGGCCAGGAGCTGGGGCAGGGAGGCGGTCATGGGGTGGGAAGCAAGCGGGAGACGATCTGCTGACCGAGGGCCACGGCCTGTTGCTCGAGCTGAGCTTTGGCGTTGTCCCGCTCGGCATCGATCTCACGACGGGCCTCCTCGCGGGAGGCATTGGCAGCAGAGGTGGCTTCAGCCAGGGCTGCTCGGTACAGCCGAGCCATCTCTTGCTCGGCTTCGACCACAAGGGTCTGGGAATCCTGCCGAGCTCCCTTGAGCTGGGCCTTCAGATCGGCCTCAAGGCGCTCAGCTTGGGCCAGCTTGCTCTTGGCCTCTGCACGGCTGGTGTTGATGTAACCCTCTCTTTCCTCAACGGCCTTACCGACCGGGCGGAAGAAGAGCGCGTTGAGGACGAAGGTGAGGAGCACCACCTGGAGCGCCATCAAGGGCAGGGTGGCATCGAGGTCAAAAAGACCTCCCTCCTGGGCACCGGCCTCGGCAAGCAATAGCCAGGTGGTCATGGAGCGGGGAGGGTGAAACGGCGAAAGCTGAACAGAAACGGCTGAGGAGATGCCGGATGGAGCCGTGAGGAGAACAACCCGTCACGGTTCCATCCGGCCCTGGCTCAACCGGCGAAGGGATTGGCGAACAGCAGCACGAGAGCCACCACCAGGCCGTAGATGGTGAGAGCTTCCATGAAGGCCAAGGAGAGCAGCAGGGTGCCGCGAATCTTGCCTTCAGCTTCAGGCTGACGAGCGATGCCTTCGACAGCGCCGCCTGCTGCGGTGCCTTGGCCAATGCCAGGACCGATGGCACCAAGACCGACGGCGAGACCGGCAGCCACAACAGAGGCGGCGGCAGTGAGGGAATCCATGGGGTAACGGGGGATGGGAGTCGCTGGAGGCCTAATGGCCATGGCCTGAAAGGCCGGGGGATGGAACCGGATGGAACCTGGCGCCTGGACATCTCCTGGATTAAACCGGGGGAGATGGGCCCGTACAAAGCCGGACCTGCGCGCTGAGAGTTTGCCAGAGCGCCGAAAGGCGAAATCTGACTAGTGGTGCTCCTCGTGCACGGCCTCACCGATGTAGTAAGCGGCAAGAGTGGCGAAGATCAGGGCCTGGATGGCACTGGTGAAAAGCCCGAGAAACATGGCCGGAAGCGGCACGATCAGGGGCACAAGGAAGGCCAGAACGGCCACCACAAGTTCATCAGCCAGGATGTTTCCGAAAAGACGGAAAGAGAGGGAAAGAGGCTTGGTGAAATCCTCCACGATCTTGAAAGGAAGCATGATCGGGGTGGGTTCCACGTAATACTCGAAGTAGCGGAAACCTTTTCTGCTGAGGCCTGCATAGAAGTAGGCAAGCGACACCAGCAAGGCCAGGGCAATTGTGGTGTTGATGTCGGCTGTCGGAGCCCCAAGTTCGCCGCTGGGAAGATGGATTAGCTTCCAGGGGATAAGGGCCCCTCCCCAATTGCTGACGAAGATGAAGAGGAACAGGGTGCCTATGAACGGCAACCAATCGCGATAGGCCTTTTCGCCGATCTGCTCTCGGGAAAGATCACGGATGTAATCCCAGAGGAACTCCAGCAGGTTTTGCACACCAGCCGGCTCCCTCTGCATGCGGCGGGTGCCATAGACGATCAGAGCAAGCAGGGCACCGATCACCACCCAGGAGCTGAGGAACACCTGACCATGGATCTTGAGCTTGCCCAGAATCCAGTAAAAGTGCTGACCCACCTCAAGTGCGGCTAGGGGGAGCAGGGGCATCGCGAAAGGCATTGGAACCATCGGATTGGACAACTCCGGACAGACATCCGGATCGGAGATCATCTCGTCGATGGGACGTCGACGAGATGGAGATCAGGCGTCGAGTAGGGCCTGAACCAAAAGGGCCGGTTTGTAGAGCAGAAAACCCAGCAGGGCTGGCAACAGTTGAAGCTGGGGCAGCTTGGCAGCTGCAAGCACCAACACAATGGGAACCAGGAGCTGAACCTTGCTCACGGATTTGCTGCTTGCACCCAGGCGGGAAACGCTTCGGGAGAGCAGAACCAGATAGAGCAGGCCACTGAGGGCGCCCACCAGGGCGCTGAGGGCAGCCTTCAGGCCGAAGGCGAAGCCAACTGCAGGTACGGCAAGAGCCGCTGCCACCGTGGTGGCCACCAGTAGGCGCCGTCGAAGGCGGCGATAGTGATCCATCCCATCCGAGCCGACCGGAGAAACCGGTGAGGGGGGGATGAAGTGGTCTGCAGAGGGGGAGGTGCCCAGCCTCTCATCCGCCGCCGAAGGTGTGTCGGCGTCGGAAGGAGTGGCAAGAGCAATCGCCAACCTGAAGAAGACCTTATGGAGCGGTGGGAATTTATCACGCGGGCTCCGCGCGAGCGCCATCAGGGAGCGACCGGGAGGAGCACCCTTCGCTCGATCAGTCGTCGTGCGCGCTCCAGCTTTTCCCCTTCCTCCATGGCCAGGGGCAGGCCCCCCAGAGGGGTCCCTGCCGGGGCGGACTGCAAGCTCTCCATCAAGGTCAGATCGGCGGGCTCAATCTCCAGAGGACGGAGATCGGCATCCAGCAGGTCCGTCCCGGGCCAGCCCCAGAGACAGCGGTTTGTCTCGCCTGCGGCGGCCAGCAGGGCGCTGTCCTCCCCCCAGTCGCAGCGGGTGATGGGCTCCCGGCTGACAAAGAACTCAAAGTGACTGATGGACGGATCCAACGCCTCCACGAGAGCCCACTGCTGGCGAGGGCTGAGGGCCCGAGCCCGATCGAGCAGCTCCCCGGAGAGCAGACGGGCCGGATCCCACACTTCAGGGTTAGAAAAGCCCGCAAAGTGGAGATCGGCCTGGGCCAGGAAGTCCAACAGTCCCTCCAGGGTGTAGCTGGTCTCCTGGGGATGCAGATACATGTCCGCGAAGTTGGAATCGGCCGCCGTATCGATGGCCCATCGCTCTTCATGGTGGCGGCGCAACCTATTGTCAGGCGGCAGGTCGGCCAGCAAGCCACGGCCCAGCCGGAGACCCTCGGCCCCGGTGCCGACACCCAGCAAGCCCAGGGCCCTCTGGGTGTGGTGGATCTCCCAGCGCCCCGCATCGGCATAGAGAAAAAGATGCAGCAGGCCCCCGGGGGCTAGCCGGTCCGCCAGGGCCCAAAGTCCGGCCTCCGGTCTGGCGAGATGGTGGAGCACCCCCACCGAGTTAATGGCATCGAAGGGGCCCTCATCGCCCAAATCGAGGAGGCTGCGCTGCTCGATTCGCAATTCCTTCACCTTCCCGCCCCCGTCTGAGCGGCGCAGGCGCTCCCGGGCCACCTCCAGGGCCCCCGGGCTGATGTCCACGGCCAGCACCGAGGCACCTGGGTTGAGGTGGCAGAGATAGTCGGTGCTCACCCCCGTGCCGCAGCCCGCATCCAGCACCCGCCAGGCTCTGGGACCGCCCCCCGGAGAGCGGGGTGGCAACACCCCACGCACTGCCGCCACCACGCTGTCGATGCACCAACGCCAGTTGTACCCGGGGGGGGGACCATCCTGGAGGGGATCGCCGGGGTAGGGGAAGCGGTCGTAAAAGGCGCTCACCACCGGCGTGGCGGCATCAATCGCGGCATCCTGCATGGGCAACCCCTGGGCCCTTCCAGATTCCTTCAAGCTGATCAGAACCCCCCGGCGGCTGCAAACATTTGTTCATGTGCTCCCTGAGGGCCCACAGGGCAGCCGTAACGTGCCGAGGCCCGGCACGCTCCCGTTCATGACTGTGACCGCCAGCAGCGGCAGCACGAGGGTCAACCCCCAGCTCTACGACACCCTGCCCCTCTCCAGCGTCCGTCAGGCGGAGCAGCAGGATCGCTTCCCCGACGGAGGGGAACTACAGACCCTCATCACCTTCTTCCAGAGCGGGCAGACCCGTGTGGAAGCCGCCCAGAGGATCACGGCCAATGCCGCCGCCATCGTGGCCAGGGCCGCCAACCGCATCTTTGTGGGCGGTACGCCCCTCTCCTACCTCGATGCCCCCCTGGGCACGTCGGCCATGGGCGAGGGCACTCCCCTGGCCGCAGACCAGGCCGCCTTCCAGCGTTCGGTGCAGACCTTCGTGGGCGGCACCGCCACCACCAAGGGGCGTGGCAACGTGATAAGCCGCCTCCTGGAAGGGGCCAGCGGCGACGCGGACGTGAGGGTGTTGCTGCCGAGTGGCTTCAACCCCATCTCCGTCGGCATTTACGGCACGGAGCGGATGAAGAAGTCCATCCGCGACCTGGCCTGGTTCCTGCGGTACGTGGGCTACGCCCTGGTGGCCGGCGATCCCAGCATCCTGGCCGTCAACACCCGGGGGCTGAGGGATGTGCTGGAGAAGGCCTGCTCCCTGGCTGCCACCAATGTGGCCCTCCAGGAGATGCGAGCGGCCGCGGCCGAGCTCTTCAAAGGGGAACCGGAAGCCCGTTCCCTTGTGATCGAGTGCTTCAACGTGCTCCTCAAGGAGCTTGAGATGCCGACGCCCTCCACCCGGCAACGTCTGGGGAGCCCGGTCAACCAGGGGCTGCAGCTACCGGCGATCTATGCCCTGGCGGCGGAGGGACGCCAACGGTTTGTGATGAAGCCCGGCCTCTCCGGCCGTGAGAAGGCCGAGATCATCCGAGCCGCATATCGCCAGGTGTTCGAGCGCGACATCCTCAAGGGGTACTCCCAGGAGGTGTGCCCCGTCGAGGCCACCCAGTGCCGGCAGGGCCAGATCTCCATGCGGGAGTTCATCCGGGCCCTGGGCCGGAGCAAGGAATATCGCCAGCAGTTCTATGGCCGCTTCTCCAACAGTCGGGTGGTGGAGCTGGCCTTCCGCCATTTCCTCGGCCGCGGACTGAGCTCGATCGAAGAATTCCGCTACCACTTCGCCATCGTCAGCGACCAGGGGCTGAACGGTCTGGTGGACGTGCTGGTGAACAGCATGGAATACGCCCGGGTGTTCGGCGAAGAAACGGTGCCCTACCTGCGGGACCTCGGAGAGGAAGCCCAGGAAAGCGCTGGCTGGGGATCCAACCGCAAGCTCTTCCGCTTCAGCGCTCCCTTCGAGGGTGCGCCCCAATACATCACCCTCTACGCCTCCTACCGCCAGCCCTTACCCGATCAGCATGCCTATGGCGGCGGCAATGATCCCCTGGCCCTCACCTACGGCGCCATCTTCCCCTCCGGCACGGCATCGGTAGCCACCCGTGCCGTGCCCTTCAGCTACGACAGCCGCCGCATCCTGATCAGCAACGGCCTGAAGCAGCCCGGCCAGATGGACAGCCCCCAGTTCCGCAAGGCCACCCCCCGCAGGCTCGGGCCGAGGGTGGTGCGACTTCAGCAGATCGCCACTGGGGGAAACAGCGTGCCCAACCGTGGCGGTCAGCCGAGCGTGCGCGGCAGCGAATCTTCCACCCAGGGGGTGATCCGTGCGGTGTATGCCCAGGTGCTGGGCAACAGCGGCTATGCCGGTGAACGCAACACGGTGGAGGAGATCAAGCTGGAGAACGGCGACATCAGCCTGCGCGAATTCGTGCGACAGGTGGCCCGTTCGGATGCTTTCCGCCGCCGCTACTGGAGCGGCCTCTATATCTGTAAGGCGATTGAAGTGATGCATCGCCGGCTCTTGGGCCGTCCCACCTTCGGGCGTTGGGAAATCGATGCCTATTTCGACACCGCTGCCCGTAAAGGCTTCTACGGCGTCGTCGACGCCATGATCAACAGCCCTGAATACACCGGCACCTTTGGGGAAGACACCGTTCCCTACGAGCGGTTCATCACTCCGACAGACCTCAACACCCGTCGGGTGCCGGCCCTGCGTCGCCCCCTGGATGTGGCGGCGATTCCGGATCTCACCCCCATTCCCCGCCCCGACGTGCCTGCCCCCCAGCAGATCCGCACGCCCGGCAATCTCACCCCTCGCAACCTGCCGCCCCGCCCCCAGGCCGCCCGCGGCGGCTGGTCGTCCCAGATCACGGGCGGCGAGGTGATGGCCCCACCCATCCGAAGCGATGGCGGTCCTGGCACCCTTCGCCAGGCACCAGCCCCCTCCCGCACCTGGCGGCCGCAGCCATCGGTCGCTCCCTCCTGGGGCGCGGGCACGGCCACTGCACCTACCCGCTCGGCGCCCACAACGGCTCCGGTCAGTTCCAAGGCCCCAGCCTCCGTTACGACAATCGGATCCTGGCAAGCCTCGGTGTCGGCCGCCGGGCTCAGCCTCGGGGCAGGGCCTGCCTCGGGTCCGACCCAAGCCATGGAGAAGGCTCTGCGCAGCTCAAATCCCCAAGGGTTCCGGCGCCTCCAGAGCCTGGGACGGCCCGTGCAGCTTCCCAGTTCCCCGAGCGAAAGCCAGCTGAAGGAAGTGGTGAATGCCACCTACCGCCAGCTGCTGAACCGAGTTCCATTTGCGGCAGAACGGCTGCGGGATGCGGAATCCCAACTTCGGGACGGCCAGATCTCCGTGGCCGAATTCGTGGGGCTGATCGCGAACAGTGAGCTCTTTCTGCAACGCCTCAACAACCTGGCCCCACTCCGGGCAGCGGCAGCGGCCCACCTGGCCCTGTTGGGAAGGGCGGCCCAGCCTGCAGAGGCCAGTCGTTTTCTGGCTACGCGCACAACCCAAGGATTGGGGGCCGCAGTGGCGCAAGTTCTCTCCAGCGAGGCTTACGCCAGCTCGTTTGGTCAGAACACCGTGCCCTATCTGCGCGGGCTGAACACCACAGACGGCATCCCCCTCACCACCGTGAACCGTTCTGCCGAGCTCTACGGCGGCAATGGGGGCCTCACCCCGAGCCCCCGATCAGCCATCTGACCGGCGGCCTCCGGCCCGGCCACCCTTAAAGGCCTCCGCGAGCCGGGGGCTTTTTTGTTGGGAGAGAGGGATCGGAATCTCCTGCAACAGATGATGAGAAAAAGCACTCTTTCTGTGCCATCTATGCATGGCCAAACTCATTGCAAGCCAAGGGATCTCACGCAACGATCGCCATGAAGATCTGTTACCGACGCCCCGGGCGGAGCGTGCCTCTGGCGCAGAATGATTCGGCGATCGGCACCAACCGATCACACCCTTACCCACCGGATACCGGTCTCCTTAACGGTGACCGCTTGTTTCGAGGCAGAACTGCATGAGCATCGTCTCCAACTCGATCATCAACGCGGACGCCGAAGCCCGCTACCTCAGCCCTGGCGAACTCGACCAGGTCAAATCCTTCGTTGCAGGAGGCCAACGCCGCTTGCGCGTTGCCCAAGTCCTCAGCGAGAGCCGCGAACGCATCGTGAAGCAGGCCGCTGGCCAGCTTTTCCAGAAGCGGCCCGATGTCATCTCCCCTGGCGGCAACGCCTACGGAGAAGAGATGACTGCCTCTTGCCTGCGGGACATGGACTACTACCTGCGACTGGTCACCTACGGCGTGGTCGCCGGGGATGTCACTCCTATTGAGGAGATCGGCATCATCGGAGCCCGTGAGATGTATCGCTCCCTGGGCACCCCTCTTGAAGCCATGGCAGAAGCCGTGCGGGAAATGAAGGCGGTGGCCACCAGCATCCTCACCGGCAGTGATGCCGAGGAAGCAGGCTTCTACTTCGACTACGTGGTCGGCGCCCTCTCCTGAGGCCCATCCATTCCCCACACCGCCACCTCAACGGGATTCCATGCAAGACGCCATCACCAACGTCATCAACCAGGCAGACGTCCAGGGGCTTTACCTCGACGGCTCTGCCATGGGTCGCCTCGAGAAGTATTTCACCAGCGGTGAATTGCGCGTCCGGGCTGCGGCAACCATCAGCGCCAATGCTTCCGCCATCATCAGAGAAGCGGTTGCGAAGTCGTTGCTCTATTCGGACATCACCCGTCCGGGCGGCAACATGTACACATGCCGCCGGTATGCCGCCTGCATCCGCGACCTGGACTACTATCTCCGCTACGCCACCTACGCCATGCTGGCCGGCGACACCTCCATTCTCGATGAGCGGGTGCTCAATGGGCTGAAGGAGACATACAACTCCCTTGGGGTGCCCATCGGCGCCACGGTTCAGTCGATTCAGGCCATGAAGGAAGCCACCGCTGCCCTCGTCGGCCCCGATGCAGGTAGGGAGATGGGCGTCTACTTCGATTACATCAGCTCTGGGCTGGGCAACTAACTCACCCTTCGCCCTTAGGAACACCATGCGCCTGTTCAAAGTCACAGCCTGCATACCCAGTCCAGAAAAAGCCCGCACCCAGAGGGAAATTCAAAACACCTATTTCACCAAGTGGGTTCCATATGACAGCTGGTTTGCCGAACAGCAGCGAATCATGAAACAGGGCGGCAAAATCCTGAAGGTTGAGCTGGCCACTGGCCGTCGCCAACAGAACTGCGGCAACTGAACACTGGCTCACCTCCCAAGCCCAGCATGCGCTGGGCTTTTTTTTGTCGGTGGGTCATGGGGCTCGACAAAGCCTGCTTTCGCCGGCTGAATGGGGGGCTTACTCCCAGATCCCACCCCTTTCTGCTGCCGCTCCATCCCCCGCTCCATGGATTCCTTCCCCCAGACCCGCCAGCCCACATCTCCCCAGGGTCTACTTCCCATTCCTTGGGACCAGTGGCCAGCTGAGGCTCGGTTGATGCTCGGCCTGGTGGCCCTCTGGAGTCTGCTGGGCTTGTTGGTGCTCTCCTCGGCCAGCTGGTGGGTGGCGGATCGGGAAATGGGAGATGCGGCCTATTACATCAAGCGCCAGGGCCTGTGGATGGTGGCAAGCTGGGTCCTCTTCTGGCTGGCCATCCGCACCAACCTGCGGCGCTGGCTCCACCTGGCCCCCACTGCCCTGCTGATCGGGGGGGTTCTCGTGGCGGCCACCTTGGTGGTGGGCAGCACAGTGAATGGTGCCAGCCGGTGGCTCGTTCTTGGGCCGATCCAGATTCAGCCGACGGAACTGGTGAAACCCTTCGTGGTGCTTCAAGGGGCCGTGCTGTTCTCCCACTGGCGACGCATCGGAGCCGATCAGAAGCTCCTGTGGCTTGGCGTGTTTGCCGTGCTGATCCTGCTTATCCTCAAGCAGCCCAACCTCAGCACCGCCGCCCTCACTGGGTTGCTGCTGTGGTTGATGGCCCTGGCGGGTGGGCTGCCTCTCCTGCAACTCCTTGGAGCCGCCGGCGGGGGGTTCCTGGTGGGGGCCAGCAGCATCCTGATCAATCAATACCAGCGGGATCGGGTAACGTCGTTCCTCGATCCCTGGAAAGACGACCAAGGATCTGGCTATCAGCTGGTGCAAAGCCTGCTGGCCATTGGCTCTGGAAGACTGTTGGGTCAGGGTTTTGGGCTCTCCACCCAAAAGCTTCAATACCTGCCGATCCAGACCACGGACTTCATCTTTGCCGTGTTCGCCGAGGAATTCGGCTTCATCGGTTGCCTGATGTTCCTGATTTTTCTGGTGATGTTCGGTTTTGTCGGCCTGCGCATCGCGCTCTCCACGATGAGCAACCAACACCGGCTGGTGGCCATGGGCTGCACCATCCTGTTGGTGGGCCAGTCCATCCTCAACATCGCCGTGGCCAGTGGCGCTATGCCCACCACGGGCCTCCCCCTACCGATGGTGAGCTACGGAGGCAACTCCCTGCTGAGCAGCCTGCTGGTGGCAGGTCTACTGGTGCGTTGCTCCCTGGAAACCAAAGGGATGGAAACCGTCCGTCCGCGCCGCCGGCGGCCGCCTGCAGCCCCGATAGGCTAAATACTCTGCGCCCGCTTTTCAGCCGATGACCAGCCTCGGGCTTCAGCTCGCTGACTGGACCCGCTCCAGCGAAGCCCTGCTGAGAGCATCCCTGGGCCACCCCACACCCCTGACCCTCGCCCTGGTCTTTGCCGGGGGCCTGCTCACTAGCCTGGGACCCTGCTCCCTCTCCCTCCTCCCGGTCACCCTGGCCTACCTGGCGGGCTTCGGGGCTCCGAAAACCCATGCATCACCTGGCATGGTCCCCACCGGTGCTTTGCCCTGGCAACGAAGCATGAGCTTTAGTGCCGGCATCGTGGCCTCCCTGGTGTTGCTGGGCTTCGGCAGCAGCCTGCTTGGGCGCCTATATGGCCAGATTCCTGAAGGGGTGTCCCTGGTGGTGGCCGTGGTGGCTGTGGTGATGGGCCTCCATCTGCTGGGGTTGGTGCCCCTCCAGCTCCCGGCAGGCCCCGACCCTGAACGCTGGCGCCAGAGGGTACCGGCCCCTCTGGCCCCCCTGGCGGCGGGGCTGGCCTTCGGACTGGCCGCCACGCCCTGCACCACCCCCGTGTTGGCCGTCCTGCTGGCCTGGATGGCCCAAAATGGCAAGCCCCTGGTGGGCATGCTCCTGCTCACCTGCTTCGGCGCCGGCCAGGTGTTGCCCCTGCTGCTGGCCGGCACCCTGGCGGCAAGCCTGCCCAGCCTGTTGCAACTCCGGCTTCTGGGCCGCTGGATTCCGCCCATCAGTGGCGTGGTTCTGCTCACAACCGGCGCCCTTACCCTGGCAGCCCACCTGGCATGACCACCCTCTCCCCTGCCACGGGTTTCTCGCGACGGCTCCTGCGCCTAGTCGCCTGGATCTCCGATCTCCGCCTGGCGATCGTGTTGCTCCTGCTGATCGCCGTGGCCAGCGGCATCGGCACCGCCATCCCCCAGAAAGAAAGCCTGGAGTTTTATCACCAGCGTTACGACGATGCCCCCTGGCTCGGCTGGCTGAAGGGGGCAGGAATCCTGCGGCTCCAACTCGACCATGTGTATTCCAGCGGCTGGTTTCTGACGCTCCTGGCCCTGTTGGGCCTGGCCCTGATCCTCTGCAGCTGGCGCCGGCAATGGCCGGCCCTGCAGGCCTCCCTGCGCTGGATCGACTACACCACCCCCCGCCAGCTGAGCAAACTGGCCCTGGCCGAAACCCTCACCCATCCCAGGGCGGACGGCCTGGCCGTGCTGGGCCAGCGCCTACGGGAACGGGGGTGGAGCGTACGAACCCAAGAAGGGCGCCTGGCCGCACGCAAAGGGGTGTTGGGACGGGTGGGTCCCCTGCTGGTGCACGCGGGGATGGTGGTGTTAATGGTGGGTTCGGCCTGGGGCGCCTTGGCGGGCCAGCGACTGGAGCAGTTCCTGGCCCCAGGCCGGGAGCTGGAGCTGCTGGATCGGCAGGGGCGGCCCCAAGTCACCCTGGCACTGGACGACTTTGCCATCAGCCGCGATCCGGCCGGCAGGCCGGAACAGTTCACCTCCCGGTTGCGCCTGATTCCCCCCGCTGCCGGCGGGCCTGACGAGGCGGAAAGCCAGGCCCCATCCCCCACTGCCACCGCCACTCGGCAGGCGGAGATCAGCGTCAACCACCCGCTGCGCTACAGGGGCATGACGCTTTACCAGGCGGACTGGACCCTGGCCGCCATCCAGATCCAACTGGGTCGATCCCCCGTGCTGGAGCTTCCCCTCCAACGCTTTCCCCAGCTAGGCGAGCAGGTGTGGGGATTGCTGCTACCCACCCGACCCGATGGAAGCCAGCCCGTGTTGCTTACCCTCACCAGCGAAGTCGGACCGGTGGAGGTGTTTGCGGCCGATGGCAGCTCTCTGGCCCTGCTCCAACCCGGCGGAGAGCCCGAGGAGGTGCAGGGTCTACCGATCCGGGTGGCTGGCGTGCTGCCCGCCAGCGGCATTCTTCTCAAGCGTGATCCAGGAGTTCCCCTGGTGTACACAGGCTTTGCCATCGCCCTGCTCGGTGGGGGCCTCAGCTTGGTGGCCACACGCCAACTCTGGGCGGTGGAGGAACAACGGGACGGAGCACGGCGCCTCCATGCGGGCGGTCTGTGCAACCGCAACCTCACGGCCTTTGCCAGGGAACTCCCCACCCTCCTGGCGGGGATCGAAACCCCTGAGGAGACGGCTCAACAGGGCTGACGCACGCCGTGGCTGACCCGCACCACCGTGTGCACATTGCCGCGGGGATTGAAATCCGCCACCAGCTCCATCCACTGGGGATCACAGGCTTGCACCAAATCATCCAAGATCCGGTTGGCCACCTCCTCATGGGAGATAGTGCGGTTGCGGTAGCTGTTGACGTAGAGCTTGAGGGCCTTGAGTTCCAGCACCAGGGGGCCGGGCTGATAGAGCAACCGCAGCACGGCGAAGTCGGGGTAACCCGAGTAAGGGCAATGGCAGGTGAATTCCGGCAGCTCAATCGTCACCTCGTAAAATCGGCCGATTCTGGGGTTAGCGAAACAGATCAGCTCCCCTTCCTCGATCGCCCGCTGGCCATAGAGGGGTGTGGTGGTGGCAGGCGAGGGGGTGACTGACATTGAGGAAGCAGGCAGGTGAGAGCCAGGACACAGGGGCGGTGGGTTGGTAGCAACTGCCACCCCCGAACCCTCCCCCATGCGGCTTAAAGATAGTTTTGCTGATCGCAGTCACACCCAGCGATCCGGCCACGGGTCTGAGAGACTTCCTCCACACACCACCGCTTCCCCCACACACCCTGAACCATGAAAAAGATTGAGGCCATCATCCGCCCCTTCAAGCTCGAAGACGTGAAGATTGCGCTGGTGAATGCGGGGATTGTGGGCATGACCGTGAGCGAAGTGAGGGGCTTTGGCCGGCAGAAAGGCCAAGTTGAGCGCTATCGGGGATCGGAATTCACCGTGGAATTTCTGCAGAAACTGAAACTGGAAATCGTGGTGGACGACGATCGGGTGGCCACCGTGGTGGAGGCCATCCAAGAGGCTGCCCGCACCGGTGAGATCGGTGACGGCAAGATCTTCATCTCCCCGGTGGAGTCGGTGATTCGCATCCGCACAGGCGACCGGGACAGCACCGCGATCTAGGGGGCGCCTGAGTCTTCAGCCTCGAAGGCAGGGCGACCAGCTGGGCGAAGCGTGGTAGCCACCACCGCCCTGATCGCTTCTGGACTCAGGGGGCCCCGGCTCCCCTCGTCCCGAAGCAGGCCACCAGCATTGGAGGCCAGCCAGAGGAGATATTCATGGTTGCCGGCCGGGCCGGTGATCGGAGAGCCTGTGAGCCCCCGGCCCTGCCAGCCCAGGGCTATCGCGGCCTCCAGCACGCGGCCAATGGCCCGGGCATGGGCCGCCGGATCCCGCACCACACCACCTTTGCCCACCCCCTCCCGACCCACCTCAAACTGGGGCTTCACCAACAACACCATCTCCACCGGATCCTGGGGAGAGGACGAACGAAGCAAGGCGCCCAGGGCGGGCAGCACGCACGTGAGAGAAATGAACGAGAGGTCGGCCACCGCCAGATCGGGCCAGGGATCCTCTGGCCCATAGAGCTCGTCCGGCAGGAGGTGTCGCACGTTGGTGCGTTCCCGCAGCACCATCCGGGAATCGGTGCGCAGGCTCCAGGCCACCTGGCCGTAGCCCACATCAATGCCATAGAGGCGGGTGGCTCCATGCTGGAGGAGGCAATCGCTGAACCCCCCCGTGGAGAGGCCAGCATCGAGGCAAACCCGTCCGATGAGGGGGATCGAAAAGGTCTTCAGCGCGGCCTCCAGCTTGTCGCCGCCGCGGGACACGTAGCGGGGGCGAGATTCCACCTCCAGGGGGACATCAGGGGGCAGGGCGGTTCCAGGCTTGTCGAGCACCCGACCGGCCTGGCGCACCCAGCCCGCTCGAATCAACTGTTGCGCCTGCTCCCGACTGCTGGCGAGCCCCCGCTGCAACAGCAGCAGATCCAACCGCTGCCGTTTGGTCATGGTTTCCACGCAGAAAACGGAACAAAAACCGAGGAGCGGGCCCTTCTCCCGGCAGGGAAGAGAGGATAATCCCACCTCGGACGCACACCATGGCAGGGGATAGCCCCATCCAGCTCGCCGATGTGTTTGAACTGCTGCGACCCGGCAGCTTCGTGCGCCTGCACGACCATCCCGACGACCTGCCCCCGTTTCAACTGATTCAGTGTCGCGGCGGCCGCTGCTGGATCCGTCAACAATCCTGGGGCAACCTTCTGCACTTGGAAGTGGCCCACCGCAAGCTCACAGCCGCGGCCTGAGCAGAGATTGAAAGTACATCTTTTGCTGTTTTTTCTTACCTCAAGACTCTGTTTAACAAGCTTGTGGATGTGCTGAGTGTCTTTGGCGCTCCAGCCAACACATAGATCCTCGACGGGATTGGGTCTGGAGACACCCCCTCCCCTGACTGCCACAGACAATGGGGCCAGCCCGCATGATCCGCCGTCGCATCAAGGCCTCTCAAACCTTGCAGCGAGGCTGATTCCGAAGACCGACCGGCCTCCCGATAGGTTGGGTTGCCCTCCATCGTCCGCCCTTGATCGAGCGCTACACCCTTCCCGAAATGGGGTCTCTCTGGAGTGAGGAGGCCAAGTTTCGCAGCTGGCTGGAGGTGGAGATCGCCGCCTGCCAGGCCAATGCGGATCTGGGGCGGGTGCCCGCCGAAGCCATGGCGCAGATCCGTGAGCGGGCGGCCTTCTGCGTGCCCCGGATCCTGGAGATCGAGGCGGAGGTGCGGCACGACGTGATCGCCTTCCTCACCAACGTGAATGAACACGTGGGGGATGCGGGCCGCTACATCCATGTGGGCATGACCAGCTCCGATGTGCTGGACACGGGCCTGGCCCTGCAGCTCAAGGCCTCCGTAATGGAACTGGAGAAGGAACTGGCCCGGTTGATCGAGGCCCTGCGGGAGCTGGCCCGCGCGCACAAGGACACGGTGATGATCGGCCGCTCCCATGCGATCCATGGCGAGCCGATCACCTTCGGCTTCAAGGTGGCGGGTTGGCTGGCGGAAACGCTGCGCAACCAGGAGCGGTTGGCGCGCCTGAAAACCACCGTGGCCGTGGGCCAGGTGAGCGGTGCCATGGGCACCTACGCCAACACCGACCCCGAGGTGGAGGCCATCACCTGCCGGATCCTGGGACTGGAACCCGACACCGCCAGCACCCAGGTGATCAGCCGCGATCGCCATGCCGACTACGTGCAGACCCTGGCCTTGATCGGCGCCTCCCTGGAACGCTTTTCCACGGAGATCCGCAACCTGCAGCGCAGCGACGTGCTGGAGGTGGAGGAAAACTTCGCCAAGGGGCAGAAAGGGAGCTCCGCCATGCCCCACAAGCGCAATCCGATCCGAAGCGAGCGAATCAGTGGCCTGGCCCGGGTGCTGCGCAGCTACACGGTGGCGGCCCTGGAAAACATGGCCCTCTGGCACGAGCGCGACATCAGCCACAGCTCGGTGGAGCGCATGATGCTGCCCGATTGCTCCGTCACCCTGCACTTCATGCTGCGGGAGATGACCGAGGTGGTGAAGGGCCTGGGGGTGTACCCCGAGAACATGGCCCGCAACATGAACGTCTACGGCGGCGTGGTGTTCAGCCAGCGGGTGCTGCTGGCGCTGGTGGCGGCCGGGCTGAGCCGGGAGGAGGCCTATCGGCTGGTGCAGCACCATGCCCATGGGGCCTGGAACAGGGAAGGGGGCGACTTCCGGGCGGCCCTGGCGGCCGATCCCGCGGTGACGGACCACCTCAGCCCGGAGGAGCTGGAGGCCTGCTTCGCCACCGATCTGCACCGGGCCCAGCTGGATGTGATCTGGCAACGGCTGGGGATCTAGGCCGTGGCCGGCCCCTTTGACTGGAACTTCACCCCTCCGGCAAGCGCGGCCCTCGGCGACCATGACGTGCCCCTGCTCTCGAACCACCTGGAGGGCCAGGCGATCGCCCTACTGGTGGGGGCGGGCATCGCAGCGATGAAGGCCCCCCTGCTGGCCCGGGCCCTGCGGCGCCGGGGAGCCCAGGTGACGGCTTTCTGCTCGCCGGGAGCCCTGCGCTACGTGGGCGCCGACGCCCTGGAGTGGAGCACCTGCCGCCCCCTGGTGCGGGAGCTGAGCTGGCGGGCCGAACATCTCAGCGACGGCGAGGCGTTCGCCGCCTACCTGGTGGCCCCGGCCACCTACAACACCATCGGCAAGGCCGCCAACGGCATCGCCGATTCCCTGCTCACAGCCACCCTGGCCTCCGCCCTGGGCCGGCTGGCCCGGGGAACCACCGCGGTGCTGATGGCCCCCACCATGCATGGCTCCATGCACCACAGCGTGCTGGAGGCCAACTGCCGCCGGCTCGCGGAGCTGGGGGTGCATTTCGTGCCACCACGGGATGCCTACGGCAAGCACAACCTGCCGGAGGAGGAGCTGATCGTGGCGGCCATGTGCCGTGCCCTGAGCCGCTCGCCCCTGCGGCAGCGGCGGATCCTGGTGACGGGCGGTCCCACGCCCGTGCCCCTCGATGGGGTGCGGCGGATCACCAGCAAGTTTCGCGGCCAGCTGGGGGCCACGATCCACGAGGAACTGCTGAGGCGGGGCGCAGACAGCCAGCTGATACTGGGAGATGGGGGCTGGCGGCCAGAGGCCTGGCTCCCGGCGGTGTCCATCGCCCCCACCTACGACGCCTACCGGGAGCAGGTGCTGGCGGAGGTGGGGGCCGGGGCGGAGGCGGCCGTGCTCTCCGCCGCCGTGGCCGACTACCGGCCCAGGGAAGTGCATCCCGGCAAGATCGGCAGCGGCCAGAGGGAGCTGGTGGTGCCCCTTCAGCCCACAGAGAAGGTGATCGAGGCGGTGGCAGCGGCGGCGCCAGGGATGCCGATCGTGAGCTTCAAATACATGGAAGGGGGGAACCATGCACAGCTGATCGCCGAAGCGGTGCGCCGCCTGAGCCGCTATGCAGTGGTGGTGGCCAACCGTGGGGAGGAGATCAGCGAGGCCCTGCAGGTGGCCTGGATCGTCACCAAAGGCGAGCAACGGCGGGTGGAGGGCAAGGCCGCGATCGCCGCGGCGATTGCCGATGCTCTGGAGGGATTACTCCCCTCTCAGCCGGCAGAGGGCGCTGACGCCAAGGCCTCCGGTGGAGCCGCCCCATGATCTGGACCCCCTACGCCGACACGATCTATGCCGTGACCAGCATCAGTCTGCTGTTGCTGGTCATCTGGTTGGTCCTGCGGCGCAGCTGAGGCCCCCAGCAGGTCTTCCACTTCGCACACCGGGAAGCGGTTGATGGCTCCGAGGGCCCGGCGGGCATTACGGCGCAACTGGTCGCTGATGGCTTCGCAGTAGGGGATCTGGGCCAGGAGATCCACAGTCCGCCGCAGCACCCGCACCACATCGCCCTCATCGAGGGAGGTGTTGCCGATCACCTCATTCCAGGAGGCCCCCCGGGCCCAGCGGGCCACCAGGCCCGTGAGTTCCGGCTCCCACCACACGGGCACCACCACCCGCCCCTGCTCCTGCTGGCGCTCCAGCTGCCGCCTCAGGGTCCGGATGTCGTGGAGAGCCTCCTCGGCGGCGGGGGGCGGCGGGAAGCCGCACCAGAGATCGGGGCGGTTCACTTCCGTGGAGATGGCCTCCAGCACGGCCGCCAGATCGGGGGGCTCCAGGGCATCGAGGTGGCCACTCATCAGGGCCAGACCCAGCCAGAGTTCGTTGTCGCCCCGCAGGGCGGCCACGGTGCGGCCCACCTCGGTGGGCTCCAGGCCGTTGTCGCCACCGAGGGCGCCGAAGAAGCGCAGGATGTCGATCAGGGCCAGGAAGGTGTCCCAGTGGCGGTTGGAGCGGAAATGGAGCAGCTTCTGCCGCTCCTCCAGCTCCATCTCCAGCTCCTCCATGCGGCGCCGGTGTTTCTTGAGGTGCTTGCGGTCGCCCCAGCGGTGGGCGGGATGGTCCTCCAGCTCCGCCTCCAGCTCGCCCACGATGTCCGCCTGGCTGCGCACCTCCCCGGCCAGGTCGTACTGGGGGGTGTGCATGTCGTGGCGGCGGGCCATGGAGGCCACGGCCAGGGCCAGGCCGCCGCTGGCCTGATCCCCGTGGCGCAGCTCGCCGGCGTGGTGCAGCTCGGGGGCCTCCAGCTGGCTCACCTGCAGGCAGCTGAGTTCAGCGTGGAGGCTCACTACGGCGGTGCAGGGCACCAGGATCCAGAGGTTGTCGTCTGTGAGGCAGAGCAGCAGGGGAAATTGGCCGGGCCCCTTCACCTTCTCCACGATCACCGCCGGCGACACCCGCCCCCTGAGCTGGGGCGCCTTGAGGCTCACCAGGGTGCCCTCGCTGCTGAACTGCAGGGCCAGGGTGAGCTCATGGGCGAGGGTTTCCTCCGCCTGCTGCTGCAGGATCCGCAGCAGGCGCCGCTCCTCCCGCAGGCGCCCGCGCTCCTTTTCGTAGGCCTCGAAGTCTTCCCATGGCACGTCGACGCTGCCGCTCTGCAGCTGAGCCAGCTGGGCGCGCAGGTCATCGATGGCGGCCTGGTCGTCCGCCAGATCCAGGGTGGCCAGGTAGCGGCCAAAGCTGCGCTCCACCAGCTCCTTGGCCTTGGCCAGGTCGTAGCGCTGCAGCAGGT
>JBBASA010000003.1:0-156254 GCA_040399515.1 Cyanobium sp.
TAGAGCGCTGCGATCGCACCGCAGAGGTCAGGGGTTCGAGTCCCCTATTCTCCATCAAAACCGCGCTTCTTCCTGTGCCCTGGAACGGCGTATGGTGGGAAACCCATCCGCATCAGGCAGGTGATGGGGTAAACAGGTAGGCTGTAGCCCGACACAAACGATGTCGCAGTCCAAACGCGAGCAGGTGGTCAGCCACCTCCGCTACATCCGCCAGGAGCTTCGCGAGATGCACCAAGGTGTGATCGAAGACGGACTACTCCCCGAAGCCGGTGAGCTGAGAGGGGTGATGGCACAAATGGAAGCCCTGATGGAGCTGCTGGAAGGGAAAACCCCCCGCAAGAAAGAGGGTGAATCCTGACCCGGCCCTACCATGGTGTGTGTTACCACACAGAAGCGATCCATCTGTCAACAAAAAAATAAGGACGGTCCCAATGGCGGCTGCACTAGCTTGCCTCGCCTTGTCGTGATTGGTTTCCTTGCGTGGTCCCCATCACCCGCCCGGGCATCGGCCTCGGGCTTTTTTATTGGCATCCCCTATGGGTGGGGTGAAAAAGCTGCCATACCCCCAGAAATGGTGTAGATATGGGGGGAGCAGGGTTCCGGGTCGGGTGATGGGGATCACCGCCGCCGCCCCCCCAGGGTTCACCGAAACAACGGTGAACCCTGGGGGGGCGGCGGCCAAAGGCAGCCCTGCCCCTCTTTCAAACAGGCATGCCTCCCTTAGGCTCAGCCTTCTTTCAGCGCTTGAGAGTCATTGCGCTACCAGCAGACCCGCTTTCAGATCACCATTGCTGAGGCAGGTTCTCGCCTCCAACGCTGGTCAAGCAATCCATGGCGGCGCCTGTCGCTCCTGCTTGTGGTGCTGCTGATCAGTTTTGTAATCGGTGTCGGGCTGGGCACCATCACCGGGGCGCTGGATCAGATGGACTTGATCGCTGCCATGGTTTGCGTGGTGGTCCTCGAAATCAGCGTCCGAACGCGCAGGGGCCTGCGGGAGGGAGCAAGCGATCGGCTGCTGGTACAGCTGGTGGACATGGCACGGATCGGCCTGCTGTACGGGCTGTTGCTGGAAGGCTTCAAGCTTCTCTGAGGCTTGACTCCCTCAGACCAGTCTCTTCGGGCCGGGCCGCCGCCAGGAGGTAGAGCAACGCCATACGGATCGGCACCCCATTGCGCACCTGTTCATCCACCAGGCTCCGAGATGGATCATCCAGGAGATCGCCTGCCATTTCCACCCCCCTATTCACAGGCCCGGGATGGAGCACGGGCACGGGCTTGCCGCAGAGGGCCATCACCCGGTGGCTGAGGCCATAGCGGCGGTGATAGCTGTCCAGGCTGGTGAGGAGATGTTGATGCATTCGTTCCTTCTGGATCCTCAGGGTCATCACCGCGTCAGCTCCAGGGAGGGCCTCCTCCAGATCCCGCACAACGCACAAACGGCCCCGAACCGCCACCGGATCCACCGCCTGGCCTGGAGGTGGGGAGGAGGTGAACGCGGCAAAGGTCTCGGGCAGCAGAGTGGGCGGGCCACACAGGACCACGGAAGCTCCACAGGCGGTGAGGGCCCAGAGGTTGGAGCGGGCCACCCTGGAATGGAGCACATCCCCCACAATCACAATGCGTTTGCCCTGCAGGGCCTCAGGCGTGGGCTTCTCCGGCGCGAAGTGGCGGGCCAGGGTGAACAGATCCAACAGGGCCTGGCTGGGATGGCTGTGGAGGCCATCCCCGGCATTGAGCACCGCCACTCCGGAGCCGAGGGCTTCCAGATCACGGGCGAGCTTTTGGGGCACGCCCGCACAGCCGTGGCGCACCACCAGCACATTGCTACCCATGGCCACATAGGTGCGGGCCGTATCCAGCAGGCTTTCCCCCTTGCTGAGGGAGCTGGAGGAGGGGGAAAAGGTCTGCACATCGGCCGAGAGCCTGCGGGCAGCGAGTTCAAAACTGCTGCGCGTCCTGGTGCTCGGTTCAAAAAAGAGCGTGGTAACCAGCCGGCCCTGCAGGGCCGGCAGCTTGCGGGCTCCCGCCACGGGCAGGGCGCGGAAGCGCTGGGCGAGCTCCAGCACAGTGGCGTAATCCTCCAAGGAAAAGGAGGCAAGATCCTGAACATGGGGGTGGGTCCAGGCCGTCATGGCAGCCAGTCCTCCTGCACAGGCCAGGCCAGCGTCTCTGCTGGCGCGCCATCCCCAGGGGCCCGGCGGCTCACGCTGCGGCTAGGCCAGAGATACCAACGCCAGGGGAGCGGAACCTCCTCGCGAATGCCAATCCGGGTGGTGACGGTCACCAGCTGTTTGTCCTCCCCGTTCCACTGCTCCATCCGATCCTGAAGCCTGGCGGGCCTGGGCGCCAGCCAAAGCCCCTGATCAGGGCGGGCCAAGAGCCCATCGTGGCGGCGATCCATCCCAAACCGCCTGGCCAGTAGACCCGGTCCGGAGGCCACCCGCTCCGGTTCCTGGGGAAGCGCCAGAGCCCGCAGGAGCACCCCATTAGCCCAATCAGCCCGATCGGTGACCACGTTCACGCAGTGGTGAATTCCATAAATCACGTAAACGTAAAAACGGCCGGGCTCGCCAAAAAGGGTTTGATTTCTGGGGCTTCGCCGCCGATAACCATGGCAGGCGGGTTCGGCTTGCGAATAGGCCTCCGTTTCCACAATCACGCCCCACAGAAGCTCGCCTGAGGGCTGGCGCTTCACCAGCAGACAGCCGATCAGCTCAGGGGCCACGAGCTCGGCGGGACGTGCGAAGAAGGTTAGGGGGAGCTGGGAGGTAGAGATCACTGGGCAAGCCCTGTCCTGGTCCACTGAGCTCTGCTTAGCAAAGCCGTAGCGGGAGAGGGTTGATAGGGTGGAAAGGGAAAAAGCCAAGAAAAGCAAAGAAACCAAAAAGCAAAGAAACCAATAGGATTCGAGTCCTGCCCTGACTGGGATCAACGCAACTGCGATCGAATAGAAGCCTTGGGGCGAAGGAAATCTGCGCAAGGCGTGGATCACCAACTCCAGTAAGGAGCGGCTCTTCTTTCAGAAAAGCTTCGTCAACTAAGCCTGGATCCTGATAAGGCAAACCATTCCAATAACAGCCAGGATTCCAACCAGGTTTGCAGACTTGATCGATAGAGAATGTGGCCAAAAACCCTCGATCCCTCTGCCCGGCCAGCTGAGATGCTCCCTCCAATCCCTCTTTCTCCCTAGGCACCCTGGACGGTGCAGAGAACCAGGACGAATCGGCTAGGTGTGCGGCATGCAAGACAGGGTGCAGCAGAACTGGCCTGGGGCCAGCACAATGAGGAAACACAGCATTGAGATCAGACATGAACGACGGCCTCACCCTTGCCTCCGTGCTTTTGGTGGGCAGTGGACTGTTCTGCCTGACCACCCTGTTCTTCGGCACCAAGGGCGGCTACTACGACACCGATGCTTACGACGGGAACGGGACAGCCCACTGATCGCCCCGTTTCAGGGCAACCCCAAGCGCTCAGCCTCAGGACAATCCCCCGTGGTCGCCAGATCCTCCACCTCAGTCATCCGGTTCACGGTGGCGAGCCTGGTGCTCACGGCGCCAATCGCTTCCAACGGGACGCAGACTTCCCAGCTCAGGCGCTCGTCAGCCTCATCGTCTTCCTCTTCATAGCGAAAGGTGACCAGGTCGACGTCCACATCGACCACAGTGGCATCTTCCAGCCAACACTGCTGGTCTTTGAGAAAGACCCAAACAGACCGCTGCTCGACACAGTATTGAGCAAGCTTTCGGTGCAACATGCCGCTGCCGCGACTTAAAAGAGTTTAGGCAGTTTGACGACCCAATCCGTGTCCGTGATGACATCCCTCCTCCCCACCTCGCCCTCCTCTGAAACGGAGAAGATCCGGCTTGACCTTCGCAGCTGGCCTGAGGTGGAGGCCTACCTGAGCCATTGCAAAGGAATCATCCTGCCCCTGGGCTCCACTGAGCAGCATGGGCCCACTGGAGCCATCGGCACCGATGCCCTTACTGCCGCCGCTGTAGCCATGGAGGTCGGGCGGCGCACCGGAGTGCTCGTGGCGCCAACACAGGCCTACGGGATGGCAGAACACCATCTCGGTTTTCCCGGCACCGTGAGCCTGCAACCCACCACCCTGTTGGCAGTCCTCCACGACGTGGTGCTGTCCCTAGCCCGCCATGGATTTGAGCGGATCTTTGTGATCAATGGCCACGGTGGCAACATTGCAACAGCCCGAAGCGCCTTCGCCCAGGCCCACTGCACAGCAGCAGCCCAGGGCCTGCCCGTGGCCCCCCGGCTGCGCTGCCAACTGTCCAACTGGTTCATGGCGGGGCCGGTGATGCAGGAGGCCCGCAAGCTCTATGGGGAGCGGGAAGGCCATCACGCCACCCCCAGCGAAATCGCCCTCACCCTGGCTTTAGAACCCAGCCTGGAAGCCAAGCAGCGTCCCCTGCCGGAACCGGCCCCCGCAGGCCCGATCCATGGACCGGCGGATTTCCGGGAGCGCCATCCGGACGGCCGGATGGGGTCGGATCCTTTCCTGGCCAGGGCCGAGCACGGGGAGCGCTTCCTCAGTCTGGCCGCCGAAGCCCTGGCGGCCGATCTGGAACGGTTTCTGAAGGACTGAGCTCCTACATGGCCGCTGAAGAGCAGCGTATTGTCATGCTCAACGGTGTGGACAGGGCATGGGCAAGATCAGCCTCGACGACGTGCGCAAGGTGGCCGAATTGGCCAGGCTGGAGCTTCCCGACAACAAGATCGCCACCTACACCGGCCAACTGGAAAGGATCCTCGACTACGTCGCCCATCTCCAAAAGGTAGACACGGAAGGGGTGCCGGAAACCACCCGGGCGGTGGAGGTGCCCAATGTGACCCGACCGGATGGGGTGGAGACCACCGACATCCGGGAGGATCTCCTCGAACTGTCTCCACAAAGGGAAGGAGATTTCTATCGGGTGCCCCGAATCCTTGGGGAAGACGCCTAAGGGAAGGCTGAAGGAAAATCCGTATCCAGGTTTCGCTAACGGGTTGGAGATACCGCTGTGCGATGGAGGAGTTCAAGCACCCTTCTGCGCGCGTGGCGGGTAGGCATCAGGGCCGCAAGGGGACGGAGGCGGCTGCGGCGGCGCTTGTGGCTGCGCACCCCGAGCAAGATGTCGTAAAGAAAATTGAGTGCGTCACTTCGGGTTTCAAAGAGGCCAAGGCGCTGGGGCGATCCCTTCGCATCGAGAAGGTGGCGGGTAGCCAGATAGGCCGGCCGGTATTCAAACCAGGGGATAGAGGGCCAGAGGTGGTGAACAAGGTGGTAGTTCTGGCCCATGATGAGCCAATTCATCAGACGACTTGGATACACGCGAGCGTTATGCCATCGGTTTCTGGATTGGAAGGGGCGGTGGGGGAGGTAGTCGAAGAACAATCCAAGGGTGACTCCCACCATCAAGGCAGGAGCAAACCAACAATTAAAAATGAATGGGAGAAAATCAAACTTCAAGGCAGCAAGAATGATAAGTAGAAAAACGGATCTCTCCAATCCCCACGCCATCAGTTCATTCCCTCGCCAAAGGGAACGTTTGAAGAAGAAAAATTCGTGATAAAAAAAACGAGGGGCGATGAGCCACAGGGGACCAAACGTGCTCACGATGTGGTCGGGATCGTTTTTGGGATCGTTCACATGGGCATGGTGCTGCAGATGCACCCGGGTGAACACCGGAAAACTGAACCCGAGCAACAGGGCCGCCCCATGGCCCATGGCCGCATTCCATCGCCGATCGGGATGGGCGGCGTTGTGGCAGGCGTCGTGGATCACGGTGCCCTCAAGATGGAGAGCGAGAAAACCGAGCGCCAGGAGCACGGTCAGGGGCCATCCCGCCACAAACCAGCCCCAGATAGAAAGACCTGCCAGGGCATAGCCGCCCACAAAAAGGGCCACCGTGGGATTCCAGGCCGCTGGTGGGTCCAGAAACTCCTTAGGCACGGACCGGACCGGCACGGAGACGGCTGCGGAAAAGGGTCTGCCCTCGGGGGGAGCCATCTGGGATGTCGGTGGCGGTCATACCTTAATCAAGAGCGCCAGCGAATGAGAGAAGCCCAGTCAAGCCTTCCGGGACCCCGGGAAGGGACCGGAATCCTAATGTTCATGAGAATCATGACGCTGGAGAGAAGGGAATGACTTTCGAGCGAACGCACATCAATCCACCGGAGCTGTTTCGCCATCCGGCATACACACGGGTGATCACCGTGGCAGCCCCTGGACGCCTGGTGTTCATCGCCGGACAGACCCCCTCAAATGCCCAGTACGAGCCCGTGGCGGTTGGAGACCTGCGAGCTCAGTATCTGCATGTGATGGACGCCCTGAGCCTGCAGCTGGAGGCGGCAGGAGCCACCTGGGCCGATGTGGTGTTTCGCCGCATTTATGTGTTGGATATGGATGGATTCCTATCCATGCAGCGCGACCCCTCCCTGCCCCAGCCGTGGCCGGCAGATCTGCCCCCCCCGAGCACGCTGATCGGAGTGACACGGCTCTCCCATCCCGACTTCGGCCTGGAGATCGATCTGCTGGCCGTCACCCAGGGCTGACGTTCCAACGGCGGAGAAGGTCTTCCGGAGCTATCTGAAACTGCTCTTCGAAGTGCCGGCAGAAGCTGGCGAGATCCTTGTAGCCACACCGCAGGGCCATGGACTCCAAAGCGATGGGTTCGGAGGAATCGAGCTGGAGGCGGGCCCAGCAAAGGCGCTGGTGGCGGAGCCACTGCAGGGGCCTGGAATCGAAGACAACCCGGAACTGGTGTTGAAGCTGGAGGCGGCTGAGGCAGGCCAGCCGTTCCATACGGGTCAGGGTCCAATCTCCCATCGGATCCTGCTGAATGGCCTCAACCAGGGCTTCAAAAGAAGTCTGCTCACGCTTCCCCAGCCCCGGCCTGGGCAGGGCTGGATGGGAGGCGAGGTGGGGGTAGATCAACAGGGCCATCAACCGCTGCAACTTGTCTTCCAAGCCCAGTTGGCCCAGCACGGTGGGGCCATGGAGGAGGCCCATATCGATCAGCTGCAGGCTGCGACGCATCAGGGACAGGATTTTGCCCTGCTGGGGATGGCTCTCCAGGAACTGGAGGGGACGTTCGCTGGGCTGGAAGGGGCGGGCATCGGGACCGGCCATGGCGAAGGCCACGGCAGCCAGCTGGCGGGGGCAGATCGTGAACATCACCCCGCTGCAGGTGGTGGTTTCCAGGGTGTAGGGCTCTCCGGGCAGGAAAAGGGCACCATGGCCCGCCCGAGCCCGGTAGCTGCGACCTTCAATCTGGAAGCGTTTTTCCCCGAGGGTGGGAAGGGTGAACACGGCCCGGTTGTGGGCATGGTTGGCCCCATGGAGGGGGGAGTGGGCTGCGGCCGTGATGCCCAGCCCCGAGGCCTGCACATGGGCGGAGCGATGCAGGAAGTGGTCGGAGGACCGGCAGGGGGAGAGATCCCGCAGCGGCACGGCCCGCCGCACCTGCTGGGCCAGCCGATCCGGATCATGCTCAACTTTGGCGCGGCGATTGCCGAAGGCCAGGGTCAGCTCCAAGGAGGAGGGGGAGACAGGGCTCATGGCAGAAGGCGGAGCCTCTCGAGATGGGGGTGGGCCTTCTGGAGGTACTGCAAACGGGTTTTCAACAGGCAGTAGAGATCCTGTACCCGCTCGTAGGTGGCCACATCCTCCCGGCAGACCAGGGCCAAGCGATTGGTGAACAGGGGCACCGAATCGAGCGCCACCAGCTCTGGATGGGCGCGGGCATTGAGGGGACTGGTGTGAACGAGGGTGAGATCATTATTGGTTAGGCCCTCCCAACCCTGGTGTTCATAACGACGGACCTCCGTATGAAAAGTACCGAGGCCCAGTTGGGCAGACAAGGCATGGCTGCGGGGGTAGGACTGCTCCGGCACGATGGGAATGGGAAAGCGAGCTAAATCCGAAATCTGCAGATTGGCGTCCCCAACTAGGGGGTGCCGGGCGCTGGCAATCATGGTGATGGATTGCTGCGCCAGGGGCCACACCACGATTGGAAACTCGGGATCCTGGGGAAGATCGTCGGCCGCATCGGTCAGCCAAGCATCGATGATGCGCTCTTTCAGCAGCCCCAAGGGCGCCCTGATGCCCGCCGCGTCATGGGGGCCCATGGCCCAACCGGGGGGAGGGGGCTGGAGCAAAGGGTTGGAACCGACAGGAAACCCCTCCAGGCGAAGGGGATGTTGGCCCAGCACACGGGCCAGCTGATGGATCTCCCGCTCCATCTGGAGCAGGAGGGAGGGGCCCTGAATCACCCAGCTCCCGGAACGGCGACGGAGGCGCAAGCCAAAGGTGCCAAGACAGCGCTGAACCCGACGGGAAATGGTGCTCTGGTTGCACTGCAGCGCCGCAGCGGCCCTCGGACCGTTGCCATGCCAAAGCATGTGATCAAGACCCTCTAGATCCTCCCTTGTGACCATTCGCTGAATTGTTAAGTGTTTTCGAGTTCAACAGCTAATCATTATGATTCTAATATCAAAACTCTTGTATGTGCAATCCATGGCCGAATCAGCCATGGCCAGAAATCCACTGCTGAATCAATGGCAGTTGAGCGTTTGACTGATGCCCACCGGGGGACTTGAACCCCCACGACCGAAGCCACTGGAACCTAAATCCAGCGCGTCTACCAATTCCGCCAGATGGGCCCGTTTACCAGTTGAACCATCGCCCCTGGCAAAACGGCTCTCACATTAGCCACGAATTTCACCTTCGCCATAGATTTCACTTCCGCCAAAGCAGATCCCCTGCAGAGCCGCACAATGAAGATCTCTCTTCATTGCGGCTGATGGTTGCAACCCTTGCGGGCCTCGGGGCCCTGATCCTGGGTCTGGGCCTGCTGTTGCTTCCCCTGCTGGCCACGGAGCTCAGCCGGCCGGGAGATTCGGCCTGGGGAGCCCTGGTGTTGGTGCTGGCCCTGGTGCTGGTGACCTGCGCTGACCGACTCACGGGCTCCCCGATGCTGGCCGTGATCAGCGGGGGCCTGCTGATCGGCCGTCTCACGGTGGAGGTGGGCAACGGCCGCTGGCGCCAGCTCAGCCCGGAGGAGCAGGGGCGACTGGGGTCGTGGGAGCGATGGCGCACCAGCCTCAGCCAATCCGGCACGGCCCTGCAGGTCCTGTTGGCGGCCTCAGGCGCGAAGGCCTCCGATCTATTGATCTGGTGGCAGGAGCGGCGCCAACCCAAAACCACCGGCAAACGGTGGGTGCGCCAGGAGGAGGCCGCCACCACGCCCGCCGAGGCTCCCACCACGACCGCCCCAACGGTGGTGGTGGTAAAGGATTTCGCCGAGATCGATGCCCTGCTTCAGTCCGCCCCAGAAGCGCCCCACGACAGGACCAGCCAGGACCAGGCGGAAGACCCCGCAGGCGAGGCGGGATAATCCCCACCTGCCGCCTCAGGCGTTGTGTCCACCCAACCGGCTCCCGCTGCCCCGTCCTACAAGGACACCCTCAACCTGCTGGACACCCCGTTTGCCATGCGGGCCAATGCCCGCATGCGGGAGCCTGAGCTGCAGGCCTTCTGGAGCGAGCTGGGCCTCTACGACCGCCTGTGCCAGCACAACCCCGGGGCGGTTTTCACGCTCCATGACGGACCGCCTTACGCCAACGGCGCCCTCCACGTGGGCCACGCCCTGAACAAGATCCTCAAGGACATCATCAACAAGCACGCCCTGCTCCAGGGCCGCCGGGCCCGCTTCGTGCCGGGGTGGGACTGCCATGGCCTGCCGATCGAGCTGAAGGTGTTGCAGACCCTGAGCCAGGACGAACGGCAGGCCCTCACCCCCCTCGAGCTGCGGCGCCGCGCCCACGCCTATGCCATGGAGCAGGTGGCACTGCAGCGCCAGGGCTTCCAGCGCTGGGGCATCTGGGGCGACTGGGATCGGCCCTACCTCACCCTGGACAAGGCCTACGAAGCCGCCCAGATCGCCGTGTTCGGCCGGATGGCGCTGGCCGGCCACATCTACCGGGGCCTCAAACCGGTGCACTGGAGCCCCAGCTCCCGCACAGCCCTGGCGGAGGCCGAACTCGAATACCCCGACGGCCACACGTCCCCGAGCGTCTATGTGGCGTTTCCCGTGGTGCAGGTGCCCGCCAGCCTGCAGACCCCCCTCAGGCTGGCCGGCATCGAAGGTCCAACAGACCACGACCACCGGGAGCAGATGTTTGTGGCCATCTGGACCACCACCCCCTGGACCCTCCCGGCCAACCTGGCGGTGTCGGTGAATGGGGGGCTCGACTACGCCATCTGCCGCGATGGGGCCTCTGGCCCCCCCCGCTACCTGGTGGTGGCCGCAGCCCTGGTGGACCAGCTCAGCCAGACCCTGGATCGGCCCCTGGAGCCCCTGGTGACGGTGAAGGGCGCCGAACTGGCGGGGATGTTCTATCGCCATCCCCTGCTGGATCGCACCAGCCCTGTGGTGGTGGGCGGCGACTACATCACTACCGACTCAGGCACGGGGCTCGTGCACACGGCTCCGGGCCATGGGGTGGACGACTTCCACACCGGCCGGGCCCATGGTCTGCCCGTCCTCTGCCCGGTGGATGAGGCGGGCACCCTCACCGATGAGGCCGGCCCCTTCGCCGGGCTCAATGTGCTCAAGGATGCCAACCCCGCCATCATCCAGGCCCTGCGGGATTCTGGTGCCCTGCTGGCGGAACAGACCTATGCCCACCGCTACCCCTACGACTGGCGCACCAAGAAACCCACCATCTTCCGCGCCACCGAGCAGTGGTTCGCCTCGGTGGAAGGCTTTCGCCAGATGGCATTGGAAGCCATCGCTGCGGTGGAGTGGCTGCCGGCCAGCGGCCGCAACCGGATCGAGGCCATGGTGCGGGAGCGCAGCGACTGGTGCATCTCCCGCCAGCGCACCTGGGGAGTACCGATTCCGGTGTTCTACCACCGCGAGAGTGGGGAGGTGCTGCTCAACGGCGAGAGCCTGGCCCATGTCCAGGCGCTGATCGCCGCCCATGGCTCCGACGTGTGGTGGGAGCGCTCTGAAGCGGAGCTGTTGCCCCCCTCCCACGCCGCAGAAGCGGATCAATGGCGCAAGGGCACCGACACCATGGACGTGTGGTTCGATTCGGGGTCCTCCTGGGCGGGCGTGCTCGGCGGATTGGCAGACACCCCAGCGGAAGGGCTGAACTTCCCGGCCGATCTCTATCTGGAAGGCTCGGATCAGCACCGCGGCTGGTTTCAATCGAGCCTGCTCACGGCGGTGGCCGCCACGGGCCAGCCGCCCTACCGGCGGGTGCTCACCCATGGCTTCACCCTCGATGAAAAGGGACGGAAGATGAGCAAATCCCTTGGCAACGTGGTGGATCCCACCGTGCTGGTGGAGGGTGGGAAAAATGAAAAACAGGAGCCGGCCTACGGCGCTGATGTGCTGCGGCTCTGGGTGAGTTCGGTGGACTACTCCGCCGATGTGCCCCTCGGCCCAGGCATCGTGAAGCAGCTGGCGGATGTCTACCGCAAAGTGCGCAACACGGCGCGCTACTTGCTGGGCAACCTGCATGATTTTCAACCCGAGCGCAACGCCGTGCCCTTGGCCGAGCTGCCCCTGCTCGACCGTTGGATGCTGGGGCGCATGGCCAGCCTGATCGAGACGGTGAGCGCGGATTTCGAACGCTTCGAGTTTTACCGCTTCTTCCAGGCCCTGCAGAACTTCTGCGTGGTTGATCTGTCCAACGTCTATCTGGACATTGCCAAGGACAGGCTTTACGTGAGTGCGCCTGATGATCTCCGGCGCCGCAGCTGCCAGACCGTGCTCCAGCTGGTGGTGGAGCGGCTGGCTGGACTGATCGCTCCGGTGCTCTGTCACATGGCGGAAGACATCTGGCAGAACCTCCCCTATCCCGTAGCGGAACGCTCCGTGTTCGAGCGCGGATGGCCCAGCGTGCCTGTCGAATGGAAAGGATTGGTGGGCGCCGAGGATCAGGCTGCCGTGCACCAGGTGCTGGAACTCCGCAACCTGGTGAACCGCCAACTGGAAGGGTGCCGTAGCCGGGGGGAACTGGGCGCCTCCCTGGAAGCCCAGGTGCAGGTGCTGTTGGAGGACGGAGAAACGGCGGACGCCCTCCGCCGCGGCCTGCAGACCCTGGGCGCCAGTGGTCAGCCTACGGTCGACAACCTGGCCGACTGGCTGCTGGTGTCCGCCGTGGAGGTGGGGGGAGAACCGCTGCCATCGGTGCTGAGTGAGGCCCACGAGGATGGGGTGACCGTTCGAATCGCCAGGGCCGCAGGAACCAAATGCGAGCGTTGCTGGCACTACAGCAGCGACATCGGCACCCACCTCTCCCACCCCACCCTTTGTGGGCGCTGCGTCGGGGTGCTGGAGCGCTCGGCGTCCTGACACACCCCACCACCGGATCGGCTCCCATGGCACCCCCCACCATCCCCGCCGATCCCCAGCAGATCCTGCAACAGGTGTTTGGCTACCCCGCCTTCCGCGGTCCCCAGCAGGCCGTGGTGGAGCATGTGCTGGCGGGGGGATCCGCCTTGGTGCTGATGCCCACTGGGGGGGGCAAGTCGCTTTGCTATCAGGTGCCCGCCCTCTGCCTCCCCGGCCTCACCGTGGTGATCTCACCCCTGATCGCCCTGATGGACGACCAGGTGGAGAGCCTGCGCCAGCAGGGGGTGGCCGCCGCGGCCCTGCACTCCGCCCTGCCGCCGGAGGAATCGGCGGCCACCTGGACCAAGCTGGCCCAGGGCCGACTCAAGCTTCTCTACGTCTCCCCCGAGCGCCTGTTTGCCGGGGAGGGCCTCCAGCACCTGGGCCCTGTCTCCCTGTTCGCCATCGACGAGGCCCACTGCCTGTCGCAATGGGGCCATGATTTTCGTCCGGAGTATCGCCAGCTGGTGCAACTCGCGGAGCGCTGGCCAGGGGTGCCTCGTCTGGCGCTCACCGCTACCGCCGATCCGCGCACGCGGGACGACATCATCCAGCATCTGCAGCTGGCCCCGGAGGCGGTGTTCATCGCCAGCTTCAACCGGGACAACATCCGCTACTGGATCCGGCAGCAGGACAATCTGCAACGCCAACTGCTCGCCTTCCTGGAGGAGCATCGCGGCGAAGCAGGCATTGTCTACGCCCGCTCCCGCAAGCGGGTGGAACAGGTGGCCAGCCTGCTCCAGGGCGCCGGCATCGAGGCCCTGGCCTATCACGCCGGCCTGGAGGCGGAGCGCCGCTCGGCCGTGTTGCAGCGTTTCCGCGGGGGAGGCCCCGTGGTGGTGGTGGCCACGATCGCCTTCGGCATGGGCATCAACAGACCCGATGTGCGTTTTGTGGCCCACATCGATCTGCCCAAGAGCCTGGAGGCCTACTACCAGGAGACGGGCCGGGCCGGACGGGATGGCCTCCCCGCCATGGCCTGGATGGTGCACGGGGGGGGCGATGGGCAGCAGCTGCGGCAGTGGATCGAAGACTCGGCGGCGAGCGAGGAACAGAAACGCATTGAACGCGCCAAGCTGGAAGCGCTGATCGGCTTTGCCGAAGCGGGCAGCTGCCGGCGCCAGCTGCTCCTGGCTCACCTTGGGGAAACCCTGGAGGCACCGTGCGGCAACTGCGATGCCTGCATGGATCCCCAACCCCCCGTGGAAGTGACGGAGCCGGCACGCAAGGCCCTGTCTGCCGTGCACCGCACCGGCTACCGCTTCGGCGCCTCCCACCTAGTGGATGTGCTGCTGGGGGCCGACACCGCCCGGATCCGCCAGTTAGGCCACCAGGAGCTGAGCGTCTACGGACTGGGCAAGGAGCTGGATCGGGGGCAATGGCGCAGCCTCTTTCGCCAGCTGGTGAACCTCGGCTATCTGGAGGCCGAACCTGAAGCCCGCGGTGGCCTGCGTTTCGGCCCCCAGGAGCACGTGCGTCCCTTGCTGCGGGGGGAGATCTCCCTGGCGGTGCCCCTGCCCGCCCCGAGCCGGGAAAGACGGACGGCATCCTCCAGGGAGGGTGGAGCTCCCAGGCCCAGCCCCGAAGACCTCTCCGGCAACGCCGCAGAGGCGTTCCAAGCGCTCAAGAGCTGGCGGCTGGAGCAGGCCCGCCAGCAGGGGGTTCCGCCCTATGTGGTGTTCCACGACCGCACCCTGATGGAGATCGCCAGGCGACGACCCGCCAGCGAAGCAGACCTGGCCGAGGTGAGCGGGGTTGGCCAGGCCAAACTCGATCGCTATGGCACCGATCTGTTGGCCCTGCTCCAGAGGTTGACTAAGGCATGACCATTGTGCGGGCCGAACAACTCAGCAAGCGCTTCCAGGTGGCGGACAAGCAACCCGGACTGGGGGGCACCCTGCGCCATCTGGTGCGTCGCCGCTGGCGCTCGGTGGATGCCGTGCGGGACGTGAGCTTCACCATCGAACCCGGCGAGATGGTGGGCTTTCTTGGCCCCAATGGGGCCGGCAAAACCACCACCCTCAAGATGCTCAGCGGCCTGATCCACCCCAGCGGCGGTGTGGCCGAGGTGGCGGGGTTGGAGCCGCGCCGGCGCCAGCGGCGCTTTCTGGAAACCATCACCCTGGTGATGGGCCAGAAGCAACAGCTGCTCTGGGATCTCCCCCCCCTCGACAGCCTCTACCTCAACGCGGCCGTCTACGGCATCGACGACGGGGAAGCCAAACGGCGCATCCAGGAGCTGGCCGAGATGCTGGAACTCGGGCCCGAGCTCACCCGCCCCGTGCGCAAGCTCTCTCTAGGAGAGCGAATGAAGGCAGAGCTGATGGCGGCCCTGCTCCACCGTCCACAGGTGCTCTTTCTTGATGAGCCCACCCTCGGGCTCGACATCAATGCCCAGGCCCGGGTGCGCGAGTTTCTGGCGGCCTACAACCGGCGCTACGGCGCCACCCTCCTGCTCACAAGCCATTACATGGCGGACATCACCGCCCTCTGCCCCCGGGTGCTGTTGATTCATCAGGGGCGGCTGTTCCATGACGGCAGCCTGGAGGCGCTCACCAACCGGCTGGCGCCCTGCCGTGAGGTGCGCCTGGAGCTGGCCGATCCGGTGGCTGCGGAGCGTCTTCGCACCTATGGCGAGCTGCAGCACCTGCAGGGGCGCCAGGTGAGGCTGCTGATTCCGCGGGGAGAGCTCACGGGCCAAGTGGCCAAGATCCTGGCCGAGCTCGCGGTGGAGGATCTGGAGGTGCGTGATCCCCCCATCGAAGACCTCATCGGCCAGGTGTTCCGCCAGGGGGAGGTGGGATGAGAAAGCAAGCCCGCCTAGCCAGGGTGCTCTTAGCCACCCAGTACGCCCACATGCTGGAGTACCGAGCCGAGATCGCGCTGTGGGCCCTGTCGGGACTGGTGCCCCTGATGATGATGGCCCTCTGGATCCACCAGGCCGATACGGTCGGGGGGCTCGGCGGAGCGGGCGGTGCCGCAGCGGGGCTGAGCCGACTGGACTTGGCGCGCTACTTCCTCAGCGCCTTCGTGGTCCGCCAGTTCACCATTGCCTGGGTGGTGTTCTCCTTCGAGGAGGACGCCCTGCAGGGCAGGCTCTCCCCCATGCTGCTCCAGCCCCTCCATCCCCTCTGGCGCTACCTCAGCGCCCACCTGGCGGAGCAGGCTACCCGCTTCCCCTTTGTGATGGGCCTGATGGCCCTCTTCCTGCTGATGGTGCCCTGGGCGTTCTGGATTCCCCCGCCGGGGCGCCTGGTGCAGACGGTGCTGGCAACGGGCCTGGCCTTCGCCGTGAATTTCCTGGTGCAGAGCCTGATTGCCGTGCTCTGCTTCTGGAGTGAGCGGGCCAGCGCTCTGGAACGTCTGCACACTTTAGCCATGCTCTTCCTCTCGGGTCTGATGGCCCCCCTGGAGGTGTTTCCACCGGCCGTGCGCCAGATCGCTAGATGGACCCCATTCCCATGGATCATCCATTTCCCGGCGCGCCTGCTGGCCGGGGCGGAGATAAACGTGAGCGAGGGCTTTGCAGCTCTGCTTGGGTGGTTGGCCCTGCTGCTGCCCCTCACCCTCCTGCTCTGGCGTGCGGGGGTGCGCCGCTACGCCGCCATGGGGGCCTGATGGGCCGCTATCTGAAAACCCTCCGTCGCTTCTGGAGCACGGCCCTGGCCAGCCAGACGGAATACCAGGCCAATCTGGTGTTTGACCTGCTGGCCATTGGCGGCAACCTAGCCGGCAGCCTCTTCGTGATGGGGCTGTTCTTCCAGGGCGGACGCAGCTTGGGGGGATGGACCTGGCCCGAAGCCCTGGTGGTGCTGGGCGTGTACTCCATGCTCGATGGCGTCGCCAACACCTTCCTGCGGCCCAACCTGAGCCGGATCGTCACCCATGTGCAGGAAGGCACCCTCGACTTCGTGCTGCTTAAACCGATCGACAGCCAGTTCTGGCTCTCCAGTCGCACCTTCGCTCTCGGAGGGCTGCCAGAGATCCTGAGTGGCCTCGCCCTCATGGGCTGGGCCGCCGGGGTGGCCGGTGCCCGTCCCACCCCAGCCTCCCTGGGGGCAGCGGCCCTGCTGCTTCTGGCCAGCCTCACCATTCTCTACAGCCTCTGGTTTCTCCTGGCTACCACCAGCATCTGGTTCGTGAAAACCTGGAACGCCACAGAAGTGCTGCGGGCCACCCTCACCGCCGGGCGTTATCCGATTAGCGCCTATCCGCAAACCCTGCGCGTGCTCTTCACGGTGGTGATCCCCGTGGCCTTTCTCACCACCGTGCCCGCCGAAGCCATCCTGGGCCGCCCCTCCTTGGTCTGGCTGCTGGCAGGTGGGGGGATGGCCCTGGGCTGCTTCACCTTGAGCCGCTGGTTCTGGCGACTGGCCCTGCGCTCCTACACCTCGGCCTCCAGCTGAACTCTTACCAGGCAGCCGGCGAGAGGAACGCCTCCGGGGGCTGGGGGACTCCCAATCGCTGCTCCATCTGGAGATCAAGGGGGGCAGCCAGGAGCTCAGCCGTCTCGATCCTGGCCCCTGCCGGCAAGGCCGGACGATCGGGATCAAAGTCCGTGGGATGGGTGACGCTGCTGGAGAAGCCGCGGAAGATGAGCAATTCAAAGGGCTCCATGGGAAGGTCAGCCCCAGGGGGGGCGTCCACAGGCCGCCCCTCCCCATCCACAGCCAGTTGGCCCCTCAGGCGCAACACCCGATCGGAGCGGCCACGGCTGATCTCCTCCAGGACTCCCAGGAGAGCGGCCACGCCCCATTCCATGCCGTGCTCCCTGCAGAGATAAGGATCAAGAGTGGCGAGCCTAAAACTCTCCAGCCACCCGGCCCTGGCGGGGCACCCGCAGCAGGAGCCACTGGAGCAGCCCCACCCCGTAGCCCACCAACAGGACGTAGCCCACAAAGGCCGCCACCCCCGGGGTCCAGGTGGCGCCAAAGATGAATCCCAACACCTGAGCCACCCCCCCGTGCAGACCCGAGGGGGCCTCTAGCCAGACCTGGCATTGGGGACGCCCCAGGCCCCCGCCGACGCAGGGCAGGGCCGTGGCGGCCAGGGCCGCACTGGCCAGGCCATAAAACGTCAGGCTCCAGCGCCACAGCCGAAGGGTAAGGGGCAAGGGGCGCCAGGGCGGCATGTCGGCCAGCTCCTCATTGAGATCCACCCAGAGCCAGACTGCCGCCACCATCAGAAGGGGAGCCAGCACCAGCAACACGTAGCCCATGGGACGCCCATGGGTCAGCAACAACAGCGCAATCACCATCAACGACGCCACCTTCCAATAGAGGCCCAGGAGACGCAGCAGGGCCCCCTCCCGGCGCAGGGCAGCCCAGCCCAGCAGGACAAGGGGTACCCCCACAGCGAAGAGCAGTCCCAGGCGCACATCAAGCCACACCAGGGAGCGGTAGAGCAAATCCGGCACAGCCATGGAGTTCGGTAAGGCGCCATTATCCGTACACCCTGCGGGCGATAGCTTCCAGCCATGGCCCTTCCCTCCTTCCCCTGGCTCTCCTCCCGACCCCGTGGGGCCTGGTGTCGCAGTGCCCTAGCCAGGGATGTGTCGCTACAGGGGGCCGTGGATGCGGTCAGCCAGCAGCTGGCGGGCTCGGGTCGGGCAAATCTTGCCCTGGTATTCGCCTACAGCGGTTTTGCCAGCGATCTCCCCCGGCTGCTTCCCCTGTTGAGCCAGAAGCTCCAGGCCGACCACTGGATCGGTTGCTGCGGTGGCGGGGTGGTGGGCACGGGCAAGCAGGAGGCCCATGAGCTGGAAGGCGAACCCGCCTTGAGTGTGTTGCTGCTCCATCTGCCGGAGGCCAACCTCCAGCCCTTCGCGCTGGACACCACCTCCCTGCCGGATCTGGATGGACCCGCTGAGGCCTGGCTGGAGGCCCTCGGGCTGCCTCGGGCTCCCCTCAGCAGCGACAACAGCCCAGCCTCCATGCTGCTGTTGGTGGATCCCACCTGCAGCTGCATCAACGACCTGATCAGCGGCCTGGATTACGCCCTTCCCCACACCTTCAAGGTGGGAGGGATCGCCGGCCAGCACAGTGCCCCCCATGGCTCCCTGCTGTTTTCCAGTTCGGGAGAAGGGGGAGGTGGGGTGCGAACCGGTGCCGTGGGCTGTCTGATCAGCGGCGGCTGGCGATTGGATCCACTGGTCGCCCAAGGCTGCAGGCCCATCGGCCCCGTCTTCGAGGTGGAGCAAGCCCAACGCAACATCGTGATCCAGGTGAGCAAGGGGGGCGACACCCCCCGCAGCCCCGTTGAGGCCCTCCAGCTCATCCTCGGCGAGCTCACCCCTGCAGAACGGGAGCAGGTGAAACACTCCCTGTTTCTGGGGGTCGATCGCAGCGAAATGCTGCTCTCCAGTGGGAACGACCACGCCTCCGCTTTTCTGGTGCGCAACCTGATCGGTGTGGATCCCCGCAACGGAGCCGTGGCGGTGGCCGAGCGCATGCGGGTGGGCCAGAAGGTTCAGTTTCAGCTGCGGGATGCGGCAGCCTCCCGGCAGGAGGCACGGCAATTGCTTGGTCGCCAGGCGATCGAGGGGGGGGGACCCGTGGCGGCCCTGCTCTTCGCCTGTCTAGGGCGAGGAGAGGGGCTTTATGGAGAAGCCGACGGGGACGTGAAACTCTGCCGGGAGGTGTTTGCCACCGTGCCCATCGGCGGCCTCTTCTGCAACGGAGAGATCGGCCCTGTGGGCGGCGCCACCCATCTGCACGGCTACACGGCCTGCTGGGCCTTCCTGGTGCCCAACGACTGATGGTGCGGCAGCACGTCAATCCCCTCAGCCGCTTCTATCAACTGCCGCGGCCCCTCCCCCCCCTGGCCGACCTGTTCGCCGATCCCGAGCGGCCCCTCCATCTCGACATTGGCAGCGCCCGCGGCCGGTTTCTGTTGGCCCTGGCTCCCCTCTGCCCGGAGCACAACCACCTCGGGATCGAGATTCGCCGGCCCCTGGTGACCGCCGCAGAGGCCGACCGGGAGGCGGCCGGGCTAACCAATCTGCGCTTTCTCTTCGCCCATGCCGGCGTCAGCCTGCCGGGATGGCTTGCCGAGCTCCCCGCTGGCCGTTTGGCACTGGTGAGCCTGCAATTCCCCGATCCCTGGTTCAAAACCCGCCACCACAAGCGCCGGGTGCTTCAGCCCCCCCTGCTCCTTGCCCTGGCGGGGGCCATGGCGCCAGGCTCCCGGCTCTTCCTCCAGAGCGATGTGCTGGCCGTGATCGCGCCGATGGTGGAGCTGGTGGAAGGGAGTGGCTGCTTCAGCCGGCCAGTGGCCGATCCCCGCCCCTGGCGGCCCACCAACCCCTTGCCGATGACCAGCGAGCGGGAGCGCCATGTGGAGGCCCTGGGGCTACCGGTGTTCCGGGTACTCTTTGAACGCAACGCAGCCGCGCCGCCGCCACTCGACGCACTGGAGGGCGTCGCCGGGGCCAGGGCCGCCGGGGCCACCGATAATCCTGGCGAAACCCTTGACGCGCCCCCGTGACTGCCGTTGCCCCCACCCCCATGTTGCTGCGCTGGCAGGGGGTGTTGGCCCATCAACGCAACGGCTGGTTGGGACAGCATCTGGAGCTCATCGCCGGCCTGGTGCTCTGTGGGCTGATGGCCTGGCTTCCCCAGATCACCCGAGCCGGTCTGAGCCTGTTGATCTTTGCCTGCGGCCTTCTCTGGCTGATCTGGGCCCTGCGCACCCGGCCAGGCGGGCTGGGCCCCATCAACGGCTGGCTGCTGGCAGTGCTGGCCGTGGCCGTGGTGGCCACGGGGTTTTCCCCGGTGCCGATGGCGGCCTTCAAAGGCCTGATGAAGCTGGTGAGTTATCTCGGGGTCTATGCCCTGATGCGCCAGCTACTGGCCACCGCTCCCATCTGGTGGGACCGGATCACGGGGGCTCTGCTGGCGGGCTCCCTGCTCACCAGCGTGATCGGCATCCGTCAGCTCTATGGCGACACTGGTGCCCTGGCCCGCTGGTCGGATGCCAACTCTGTGGCCGAAGGCACGGTGCGCATCTATAGCACCCTCGACAACCCCAACCTCCTGGGGGGCTATCTGCTGCCGATCTTGCCCCTGGCCGCCGTGGCCCTGCTCCGCTGGGAGGGATGGCCCCGGCGCCTGTTCGCCCTGGGATCGCTGGCCATGGGAATTGTGGCCCTGGTGCTCAGTTACAGCCGAGGTGCCTGGATGGGCATGGTGGCCTCCCTGGCCCTTCTGGCCCTCCTGCTGGTGCTCCGCCATACCCAATCCTGGCCCCCCCTCTGGCGCCGGCTGGTGCCCATCGTGTTGCTGGGGGGCGGCGCTTTGGCCCTGGTGGTACTGATCACCCAGGTGGAGCCCCTGCGGGTGCGGGTGATGAGCCTGGTGGCCGGCCGGGAGGACAGCTCCAACAACTTCCGCATGAACGTCTGGAGCTCAGCCCTGAAGATGATCCAGGACCGGCCCTGGATCGGCATTGGGCCGGGCAATACCGCTTTCAATCTGATCTACCCCCTCTACCAGCAGCCGAAGTTCAACGCCCTGAGCGCCTACTCCATCCCCCTCGAATGGCTGGTGGAGGCAGGCATCCCCGGTCTGGTGTGCGGGGCGGGTCTGTTTTTCAGCGGCATGGCCACAGGGCTGGCCCAGTGGCGTGCCAAGGGCCCCCTGGTGCTACCGGCGCTGGCGGCGGTGGCCGCCTTCGCAGGGCTGGCGGTGCAGGGCCTCACCGACACGATCTTTTTCCGACCCGAAGTGCAGCTGATCGCCCTGTTCAGCCTGGCCACCCTGGCGGCATCCGTGCATGGGACCGGAGCGAGCTTGCTGGAGTCCAGGCGCCCGTGAGCGTGACCGCCGGCCTAGCCCCCCCCCAAGAGGCCCCCCTGCTGCTGGCCGGCTTCGATGCGGGCCAGACCCACACCACTTGCCGTCTGGCCACCCTCGACGGAATCCCCCTGGCGGAAGGGGAAGGGCCGGGGGTGGCCCATCTGGCGGCGGCAGATGGGCCGGAGCGGTTTCAGGAGGCCCTATGGGAGAGCCTGGTTAGCGCCCGGGCCCACCTGGTGGATCGCCTGGCCCCCCAGGGCGTTTGGGCCCTGGGAGCGGCGGCGGTGGGGGCAAGCGGCATCGAACACGGCAGCAGGGTGCAAGACCTTGGGCTGGAACTTGCGGCCGCCACCCTCGGGCTGGATCAGGACCATCTGGTGGTGACCGGGGATGAGCGCACGGCCCTGGCAGGCGCTTTTCCCCAAGGAGAGGGGATCGTGGTGATCAGTGGGACGGGAACCATCGCCATCGGCTGTGACCGGACAGGCCGGCACCACCGCTGCGCAGGGTGGGGTTGGCTGCTGGATGGAGCCGGCTCGGCGATGGACATCGGCCGAGATGCTCTGAGCCTGAGCCTGCGGATGGCGGATGGACGCCATCCTGACGATCCCCTACGTCAGGCCCTCTGGCAGGCCCTGGGCCTGAGGCAGGAGGATCCCCAGACCCCGCAACAGATCAAGGCCCTTGTGGTGAAGCCCAGCTTCGGCCCTGCCGGCTTCGCCGCCCTCGCCCCGGAGGTGGAGCACCAGGCAGCTGCCGGCAATCCCCTGGCCAAGGGGATCCTTCGTCGCCATGGGGAGGCCCTCGTGGAGATGGTGGTGGCTGTCGCCACCCACCTGGCCCTACCGGCCCCAACCGTGTGCACCCTGGGAGGGGCCATCACCCATCTGGGAAGCTTGCGGGAGGCCTTCGGCCAGGCCTTGGCCAAGGCCCTGCCACAGAGCCATTGGGTCGACCCTGCAGGCGACAGCTGCGACGGGGCCCTCTCCCTGGCCGCTGCGCTCGTGGCTCAAGGCAGGAAGGGCGCCAAGCCAGAGATCAGGCCGCGTTGAGCAGGCGATCAGCCTCCGATGCCAGGAGAGTGGTCCAATGCTCCACCTGCTCCGTTTCGGCGGCTTCCACCATCACCCGCAACAAGGGCTCGGTACCGCTGGCCCGCACCAGCACCCGACCATGGCCCGCCATCGCTGCCTCGGCTCGGGCCACGGCCTCCCGCATCGGCACACAGTCCTGCCAGGCCGTGCGACGGTCACGGTTAGGCACCGTCACATTCACCAGCTTCTGGGGATAGGGCCGGAAACTGTGATCCATCCACTCGGCCAGTGTTTGGCCCCGGCCATGCACCAGGGTGGCCACCTGCAGGGCTGTGAGCAAACCGTCCCCACTCATCCCATGGTGAGCGGAGAGGATGTGTCCACTCTGCTCGCCCCCCAGGCCCGCCCCGAATTCCTCCATCGCCGCATGGACGTACTGGTCGCCCACAGGGGTGCGCTCCAGCACGCCGCCGGCCTGCTGCCAGGCCCGCTCAAAACCCAGATTGGACATGACGGTCGCCACAATTCGGTCTGCGGGAAGCAGACCCGATGCCCGCAGGGCCGAGCCCCAGAGATAAAGGATCTGATCCCCATCCATCACCCGGCCGCGGCCATCGACGGCGAGCATGCGATCCGCATCCCCATCGAAAGCGAAGCCCATCTCCGCACCCTCAGCCAGTACGGCCTGCCTCAGGGGTTCCAGATAGGTGCTGCCACAGCCCTGGTTGATGCGACCACCATCCGGCTGGCCATGGAGCACCACCAGATCCGCACCCAGGTCGCGGAACACCGATTCACTGCAGGCGGTGGCCGAACCCCAGCAGAGATCCAGCACCACCTTGCACCCGACGAGTCGCTGGCCGGCCACGCTGTCCAGCAAGGCCTGTCGGTAGTCGGCCATCAGGTCGGTGCGCTGATGCACCGTTCCCGTGCCCATGAGCTCGGGTTGAAGGTGAGGCGCTTCCCCCTTCAGGCCGATCTCGATGGCCTGTTGATGCGGCCGGGCGAGCTTTGCACCGCTGGGGCCAAACACCTTGATGCCGTTGTCATGGGGAGGATTATGGCTCGCGGACACCATGAGCCCCCCAGCGGCCCCCATGCGTTGGATCGTGCCCGGCACCGCAGGGGTGGGACAGAGGCCCAACTGCCACACCTCCCGGCCCGCCGCTGCCAGGCCTGCGGTGAGAGCCGCCACCAGCATGGGGCCACTGGAGCGGGAATCGGTTCCGATCACCAGGGGGCCTTCCATCGGCAGCACGAGCCCGGTCCAGTAGCCCACCTGCAAGGCCAGTGCTGGGGTGATCGCCGTGCCGACCCGCCCCCGAATCCCATCGGTGCCGAAGGACACTCCCCCCCCCAAGGGGGCCCCGAGGGGGTGCACGGGGGCTGCAGCCATGGAGGAAGGATGAAGGTGGCCCAGGCTACGCGGGATTCCCTCTGCTCACCAGAGAGGTGGACAGGTTCAGCTCCAGCGGCGGGGCCACCAGAGCCAACGCAGGAGCTCAAGCACGGCCCAGAGCAGCAAGAGCCCCACCACGGCTCCAGGCAGCCACTGGAAGGGAGGCCAAGGCCTCAGCAACCACACCAAAAGTGCAGTCCCCACCACGGCCAGGGCACGACGGCGGCCCAGGGATCCCGGCAAATGGCGCAACAGGGGAGGAACGGGGGGGAGGAGACGACGCAACGGACGCATGGCCCGAGCAAGCATGGTGCCTGGTCAGAATGCCACCAGCTGATCCCTAGTCTTGGCCCGCCTCCCCTTCCTGTTGCTGGTCTCGTGCCTGGGCACGGGCGCCGCTCTCCTCGGGGGCCGCGCCCTGCTGGAGAGGCGCCCCGAGCTGACACCGGAAGCGTCCATCAGCCAGCTCCAGCGGGAGTGGCGTTGGTCGCTGGATCCCCAGAGGCGACGGGAGGCCGCCATGCTCCTTGCCAGCAAGACAAGCAACGGCGCTGAAGGGCAGGGCCAATGGCTGGCTGGCCAGGGTTGGGGACCGGATCCGCTGGCTGCCGTGGTACTCAAGCAGGCGGCCATGCAGCGGGAGAAGCTCATCGGGAAGGAGCTAGCCGTGCCCCTCTGGCGCCAATTGCTGCGGCGCTTTCCTCAGGAACCTGCCAGTGCCGATGCCCTCTATGCCCTGGGACGCCAACAACCCGACCTTCGCGAGGAGCTTCTCCGCCGTTTCCCGGCGCACCCAGCCGCCCTTGCGGCCGCCCTGGAGGCAGGGCCAGGGGAAGCGGAGCAACAGCAAGGCACCCTCCATCTGGCCCAGTGGGGAGCCCGCTGGCCCGGAGCCAGGGAAGCCATCACCGCCCAGTGCACCAACCGAACCCTGAGTGCTGCCCAGCACGCCCAGCTGGCCCAGGGTCTGGCGGAGGCGGGGGATGGGGCTGGAGCCCTACGCTGCCTGGGCGAGAAGGGTCCAGAAGCGGCCACTGTTGGGGCCCTCAGCGATGCAGGGCGGCTGACCCTGGCCCGCACCATTCTGAAGGGCCCTCAGGACACCCAGCGCCTGGTGGCTCCCCTGCTGATCGAGATGGTGCAGCAACGGCCGGACACCCCCGCAGCGGAAGAGGCTGTTCGCCTGCTCAGTGAGCAGGAGGGCAACACCGCCCCGGCCAACCTGAAGCAGCTCCCGTCGCGCTGGCAGAACACCGCCCCCGTCCAGGCGCGGCTCGCCCTCAGCGACAGCAGCGGGAGGGCGGCTCTGGCCGTGCTGCAGCGCTGGCCCCAGGATCCCGCCAGCTGGGACCTGCAGTGGGAGGTGGCCCGGCAGTTCCTGCTGAAGGGCAACTGGGATGGCGTGGTCGCCATGTTGAACGCCATCCCCGCCGACCAGCTCCCCCCAGCGCTTGGGGCCCGCCACCGGTTCTGGCTCGGATACGCACAGCAGCAACGGGGCCAGGAGGAGGAGGCCACCCTCACCTGGAAACAACTGCTGGTGCACCACCCGGGCGGCTACTACGGCTGGCGGGCCGCAGCACGCCTCGGCAAGGAAGACCTGAACCTGCAACCTTCCCCCGCCGGCACGGCAGGAGAAGCAACCAGCACCCCCTGGCAGCCCCTGGCGAGTGGCGATGGGGCTCTGGATCAGTTGTGGCGCCTCGGCCAACTCACGGAAGCCTGGGAAACCTGGAGGCTGCGCCGTGGCGGCCAACCCCCAAAGGACAGCGGGGACCTGCTGGTGGAAGGAAGGCTGCGCCAAGGGGTGGGGGACGACTGGACTGGGCTGGGCCAGCTGGAGAAGGCCGCCTTCCTGCTCAAGCCCGAGCAGTGTTCCCTTCTGCCCCAACTGGAGCAGGCCCTGCATCCAAAGCGTTTTGCTGAGGCCTTCGCTCCGGCAGCGGAACAACAGCAGCTGCCCTTATCCCTGCTCCTCGGGGTGGCCAAGCAGGAATCCCGTTTCACCCCTGCCGTGCAATCGTCGGCGGGGGCGGTGGGACTCCTGCAATTGATGCCCGCCACGGCTGCCGAACTGGCAGGGAACCCCCTCACCACCGAGGAGCTGCAGGAACCCAAGCGCAACGCTGGGCTGGGAGCCCAGTATCTGAGAGCCATGCTGGATCAGTGGAAGGGAGATCCCCTGGCAACGGTGGCCAGCTACAACGCGGGGCCCGGGGCCGTGCAAGGTTGGCAGACCCCTGACCGCAGCCGCTTCCCCGAGGTCTGGGTGGAAGCCATTCCTTACCCGGAAACCCGGATCTACGTGAAAAAGGTGCTCGGCAATGCCTGGAGCTACCAGCAGGAGAGGCGCCCCGCCTGTTAAACCCTCGCCCCCGGAGGCAGGAATATCAGGCCCAGGCTGCCCGAGCCGGCCAACCTCCCTAGGGAGGCCCCCCCAATCACCAGCAGCGCCAGCAGACACACGGTAACCAGGGGAGGAGGCACCACCCGGGCCCTCACCATGTCCAGCCGGGCCAGGAGCACGGTGCAGCCGAGCACAAGCACGTCGGCCAGCATCTCGAGGTGAAGCATGTAGATCCCCACCAGGGTCACGATGAGCAGGGTGGCCACCAGGCTCACCACCCGGCTCGTGGCCATCAGGGAGGACACCTGACGGAGCAGGAGGTCTGGGATAGTGCACAGCACCACCACCACCCCGGCCTGCAGACACTCCATAGCCCAGGACAGGCCATCAATCGTCTCCTGGCCAGGCATGGCAGCCCGGCTCAGACTCCAGTCGAGGCCCACATAGGCACTCACCAGCAGCAGGATGAGCAAGGTCGGGGCCCGGAAGGGAAGCAGCATGTAGCGCAGAAAGGTGTTCATGCAGGCTCCAGCACCAGGCTGATGGCACCAAATGGACAACTTGGCAGGCATTGTTCGCAGACCAGGCAGCGGGCCGCGTCGAACCGCAGACGGCGCTCGAGGATGGGGAACGAAAGGGCCCCGCTGGGGCAGACCCCTGAGCAGAGCCCGCAATCCACGCACTGCTCAGGATCCACGCGAATCTCACTGCGGGCCCGGCTTAGTCGGAGGCCCTGGCGTTCCAGCCAGAGCTCGGCCGCATCCAACGCATCGATGTCACCGGAGAGCTCCACCACCATGGTGCCGCTCTGGCTGGGAGCGATCTGTGCCCGGAGGATTTTGGCCGCCACATCAAAATCGACAGCCAATCGGTAGGTGATCGGCTGATGGACAGCGTCACGAGGGAAGTAAAGGGTAAGGCGCCTCTTCACGGCCCATGGGCGTTATTCGGACGCTAGCAAGGATCCCAACCGCGGAATCGTTCCAGGTTCTGAAACCATTAGGGTCGATCCATCGTTGTGAACGAACCCCGTCCATGGGCGAGCCTGCCCCCCCAACGTCCCTTGGCCGTCATGAGCGCATGGTGCTCGCCGCTGTGGCGGCCCTTCTGGCCTTGGCACTTTTCTGGTTGCGGGGGGGCCTCCATCCGGAAGCGGCTCTGGAGCGGCTGGCGCGACAGTCTCCTGAGCTGAATGTGGCCTTGGCGGACGGCCGCCCGACCCTGGTGGAGTTCTACGCCGACTGGTGCGAGGCGTGCCGCGCCATGGCCCCGGCGATGGAGTCCATGGAGCGGCGTCATCAAGGGGAGCTGGATGTGGTGTTGCTGAACGTGGACAACCCCCGCTGGCAACCCCAGGTCGACACCTACGAGGTGAACGGCATTCCCCATCTGGAACTGTTCGACCGGGGGGGGCAACGGCTGGGCCAGGTGATTGGGGCCCGCACCGGCGATGAGCTCGAGTCGCTTAGCTCTGCCCTGGTGGCCGGCACCCCCCTCCCCCCCTTAGCCGGATCCGCCCCCACCAGCACCCTGGAGGGGGAGTCATCCGTACCCCAGGCCATCCCCATCGCCCCCCGCAGCCATGGCTGACACCCTTGTTGATCACCGTTTCCGGGTGGACACCATCGCCGCCACACCCAATCCCCAGCAGTGTGTCTACGCGGCAATGCACCAGGACTACAGCGAGGGCTTCGTTGCCGCCGAGCGGGAGGCCTGGCCTGATGAGAAACAGGCCGGTGAGATCTGCGTGAAGCGCCTGCTGGCCGGTGAGAGAGGCCACTACGGCCCCTTGGAGCATGGCCAGATTGTGCTCAATGTTGGTTGGTTCCCCCATTCAGTGATGCAGCAGGCCCGCACCCATCGCGTAGGCGTGAGCTTCGATGTGCAATCCATGCGCTACACAGGTGATCGCATTTGTAAGGCTGCCAACGGCGAAATGGATCTAGAAGAGGTGTTTTATCTGCGGCCTGTCGGCGACTACGCCGACCGCCAGGGGAAGAAATACACCTATTCCACCGAGCAGCGCGCCGTCGACCTGAGCCTTTGCAAGTCCGCCGCCGAGCGCTACCGCGACCTTCTGGCCGCTGGTTTCGCCGAAGAGCATGCCCGCGGCATCCTGCCGTTCGACTATCGGCAGCACTTCGTGGTGAGCTTCAGCCTGCGGGCCTTCCTCCACTTCCTCGACCTGCGGGCAAAGCTCGATGCCCAGGAGGAAATCCGCGCCCTGTGTGATCTGATGTGGCCCCATCTGCAGAGCTGGGCTCCGGAGTTCGCCGGCTGGTACGAGAAAAGCCGATTGCACCGTGCACGCCTGGCCCCCTGAAACAAACATGTCCCTGCGAATAGCCCTGCTGATGATGCAGAAGAATGAGAACATTCTTCTTGAACCCTGGATCATCTATCACCGAAATCTTGTTGATTCTGCCAGTATCTTTATTTCCCCATAGATTGCGATGAATTCCTGGCGTGCGCCACAAACAGCAGCCTGTCCTGCCATCAAGGTGACATCGAAAAATCCCTAACAAACCTTCTGGGCAGCGATAAAGTTTTGACCATACCTCATCAATACGTTAACAGCCCATAATCTCCTAATCTTTATTCAAAGATCACCCATTGCAAGAAATGTTTCTTCGCCAAAGACGCCTGCGAGTCGCTGACCGACGGCTTTCATGAAGGCCAGACCCGCTCTGGCCTTGCGCAGCGAGAAAGTAACATTACCTATTTTGAATTTCACTTCAAACCTTACTCAGATCATCTCAGGATGAGCCGTCAAAAAATTGAATATCTTGTGCCCAACCCGAGTCGTCGGACCCCGTTCATTTGAAATCCATACATACCCAAGATACAAGGGATACATCCCTGCTGCAGCGATTCTCAAATCTGGGAATCGACAGCACCCAACTCTTTGACCCAAGGGGTAACCCCAGCCCACTCAGACGGACACAGCTGCTGGCCAGACACCAGCCCCTCCTCGCTGGAGACCGCGTGGACGCCTTCTTTTACTGGGTCCGATCCCGGGCCAGTGCTGTGAAACGGCTTCTGGGCCTCTGAATCACTTCCCTAGTCGCGCCGGATCGCCGGCGTCTTCAGATCCGGGCGAGGGTCACCCGCTCTGGTTGGTTCTGGTATTTGCCAGCCCTGTCCTGGTAGGTGGTGTCGCAGGGATCCCCCTCAAAGAACAGCAGCTGACAAATGCCCTCCTTGGCATAAATCCGGCAATCAGCCCCCGAGGAGTTGCTGAACTCCAGGGTGAGATGACCTTCCCAGCTTGCCTCTGCAGGGGTGGTGTTGACGATAATCCCGAGACGGGCGTAGGTGCTCTTGCCAAGGCAGATCACCGTGATCGTGGGGGGCACCCGCAACCTCTCCAGGGCCACTCCCAGGCCGTAGGAGTGGGCCGGAAGAATGAAGTACTCCCCATCCTGATCCTGGTGGAGCGGAGCGGGTTCCAGATTGGCGGGGTTGAACCGCTTCGGATTCATCACCGTGCCTGGCACGTGGCGGAAGATCAGAAATTCACTGGCGGAAAGGCGCAGGTCGTAGCCATAGGAGCTGCAACCAAAACTGAGCACGGGGCCAATACGGGCCTCCGGATTGGTGTGGCGCACCAGGCTGGACTGGAAGGGCTCAATCATTCCCTGGGCAGCCTGCTCTTTGATCCAGCGGTCGTTCTTGAGCATGGGGAGGGAAGGTTTTAGGCCTTGGCAGCAGAGGCTACGTGGATGGAGCTCAGCTAGACCCCGCGCAGCTCCGTGACCTGATCAGCCATGGCCATGAGCGCCGTAGGGATGGCGGGGCCGGTGACGATCACGTCCAGATGGGAGGGACGGCCCGACAGGGTCTCTAGCACCTCATCCAAGGCCAGATAGCCCAGTTGAATGGCCAATCCCAGCTCATCGAGCACCAGTTGATCCAATCGCCCCTTCAGCAATTGCTCGCGGCTGTAGGTCCAGATCTCCTGAACGGCCTGGCGGACGTCAGTGGCGTCCGCCACTCCTTCCGGCAGATCGGCGGCGGCGGTTTCCAGGCAGAGAGGGGTGGCGGGACGGAGCCATTCCAATCGGCCACAGAGCACTTGGCTCCCCCCCACCCCCTGATCCACACCACCCTTCAACAACTGGCACACCAACACCCGACTGCCCAGGCCGGCCGCGCGCATAGCTTGACTCAGCACCCCAGAGAAACTGCCGCGATGGAGGGCGGTGTGAATCTGAAGGAGTCCCTCGGGCTGGGGAGCCAGATGGAGCCTGGGGGGTTGAAGCAGGCGGAGTGAGAGAGGGGGAGCCTCGTTTCGCTGGGGATGGCCAGAGTGGGCGAGGCGGACGGTCATCGATGGGAGCAATCAAAAAAAGTGAGAACGGTGCGCCAGCGCAAACCACACCAAAGCAGGTGCAATGGCACAGATCTAGCCGATGGATTCGGCCAATGGATCGGGACTGTGGAGAACACGCACCCTCCCTCAGAATGTAGCGGGATCTGCCGGTGATGCACACCACCTGTAGCGGAAATAGCCCTGGCTCCCCCGATTGCGCCCGCCAGAGCCAGACCCCCGGAACAGCGTTGAATACGGCACCCGAGCGCAAAAAGGTGCGCTATGATACAGGTCGAGCCAGGGGTGATCCTTAGCTTTCGCGGATTGGGCCCTTATTAATGGTCGGCAGCCAGGGATTCAGCCGCTACACGCCAGCCCCCTCTCGGGGGACCCCCGCTGCCCCTCTTCCAACCGGGCCTGGCCTCGCCGCCAACCACCCCACCCTGCTGGAAGTGATGCCGTCCTTGGCAGGGAGCAGCACAGAAAGCGTGGAACGGGGAAAAACCATCTTCTTCCCGGGGGATCCGGCGGAACGGGTCTACCTCCTGCGGAGGGGCGCCGTACGACTGTCGAGGGTTTACGAATCAGGGGAGGAAATCACCGTGGCCCTGTTGCGGGAAAACAGCCTGTTTGGGGTGCTGTCCCTTCTGACCGGCCAGCGCTCAGACCGCTTTTATCACGCCATTGCCTTCACCCGAGTCGAGCTGGTCACAGCCCCCGCCACCTCTGTTCGCCGAGCGATTGAACAGGATGCCAGCGTGGGGTTGCTGCTGCTCCAGGGATTGTCGTCCCGGATCCTGCAGACCGAAACGATGATTGAGACGCTCACCCATCGCGACATGTCCTCCAGGTTGGTGAGTTTTCTCTTGGTTCTCTGCCGCGACTTCGGGGTCCCGGGAAATGAGGGCATCACCATCGACCTTCGCTTGTCCCATCAGGCGATCGCCGAGGCCATCGGCTCCACCCGTGTCACCATCACGCGCCTGCTGGGAGACCTGCGGAATGATGGCCTGGTGCAGATTGATCGAAAGAAGATCACGGTCTTCGACCCGATCGCCCTCGCTAAACGGTTCAGCTGAGCATCCGGCTCCCCTTCACGTCCAGGGAACGAAGGGCAGGGATACTGATCCCAGTCGGGAGGCGTTGTGTCCGGGTGGCTGCTGATCCTTACCCTGCTGATGCTGGGAGGGATTCTCTCCACCCTGGGAGACCGGCTTGGCAGCAAGGTCGGCAAGGCCCGCCTGAGTCTGTTCAACCTGCGGCCTCGCAAAACAGCTGTGGTGATCACAGCGCTGACGGGAAGTCTGATCAGCGCCATCTCTCTGGGGTTGATGCTCCTGGTGAGCGAACGGCTGAGAGTGGGTCTGTTTGAGCTGGATCAATTACAGGAGCGCCTGCGGGACGGTCGCCAGGCTCTCTCCCGCAGTCAGTCCGACCTGAAGCGCTCCAAAGGCGATTTGGAACGCAACCGTCAGGAACTCAAAACCAATCAGCAGGCCCTGAAGCTGAGCCGCATCGAGCGCAACCGTGCCCTCGAAGGTCGTCAGGCCGCCATCACCAGTGAGCGCAAGGTCACCCAGGCCCTCTCCCAGGCCCAACGCCGCGTGGGGGATCTCCGGCGGGAATTGCAACCGCTCCAGAATCAGCGCCGCAGGCTGGAGGCCGAACGGGACAGGTTGACCAAGGAAGTCAGGGGCCGGGATGCGGAGATCCAACGCACGGAAAAGCAACTGGCGGGCGTGCAGACCCGCATCGATGCGAGCGCCAAGGAACTGAAGGAACTCGAGGGCAAGGTGATCGCCCTGCGAAGGGGAGATGTGCTCATCGCCAGTGGCCAACCCCTGGCCATGGGGAGGATCAAATTGGGGCGCCAGGAGGATGGGCGCCAGGCGATCGACACCCTGCTTCAGCAAGCCAATGCCAGTGCCTTTCGGCTCCTGCTTCCTGGCCAGAAGGCTGATCGTCAGATTCTGTTGGTCCCTCGCAGTGATATCGAGCGCTTGGATCAAGCCATCCGCAAACCTGGCGTCTGGGTGGTCACCATTCGATCGGCGGCCAACATCTTGCGGGGGGAACAGCGGGTGCTGGCGTTCCCTGATCTGAGGCCCAACCGGAGCGTGGTGCGCCGCGGAGATGTGTTGGCGCGCACCGTGCTCGATGGCGATGTGCGTTCACCTGAGGAGGTGCGCAGCCGGCTCAATCTGCTCCTGGCGGCTGCGTTCACCCAGGCCCAACGCCAGGGCACCTTGGTGGATGGGCTTCAGGTGGATGGTGCCGACTTCAACAGGCTGGGGTTGACCCTGAGCCAGCGACCGGAGGGCGCGCGGGCCACGGTGGAAGCGGTCGCCCTGGCGAATGCAGACACCCCGGATCCCATTGCCGTCGAATTGCGCTGGAAGCCATGAGGGACGTCTCCGTGGCTGATCCGGCGGGCCCCCTGGCTGGACTGGACCCAGGTCAAAGCAAATGCGGCCTGGTACGCACCGATGGGGCGGCACAAGTGATTCTGGAGGCTTCGGTCCTCCCTCCGGACAGCTGCTTCGAGAGGCTGCTGGAGTGGCGGCACCAGGGGCTGATCCATGCCGTGGTGATGGGAGATGGCACGGGGAGCCGTGCATGGCGCTCGCGTCTGGAGGGCCAGCTTCCCCTTCACACCATCGACGAGCGGGGCTCCACATTGGAGGCACGGCAGCGCTACTGGGATCTGGAGCCGGCCCAAGGATGGCGTCGCCTGGTCCCTGAAGGGCTGAGGCAACCGCCCCGCGACTGGGATGACGTCGTGGCTCAGCTGTTGCTGGAACGCTGGCTGGGTTACCCCCTCACAAGGAGGCCCTCACGGTGAAGGCATAGTCTCCGCCCGCCTCCAGCTGGTAATCGGCGCGCAGCAGAAACCGCAGCAACGCATCTTGAATCAACGCCCTGCCGAGGGAGGGTTCGATCGTGAGTTCCCCCCGATCAAAGGCCCAGCAAAAGGTCCACTGGAAGCTCCCGGCTGTCACCTCCCCCTCCAGTCGACAGGGCTGGAAGCTGTGATGCAACACCCTGAGTTGGGCAGTGGTGGAAGGCAGGCGGCCCAAGGTTTGAGAGCGCGAACGGGGAAAAGATTCAGGATGCCTCGGGAAGGGCACGGAAACTATTCAGGCGGTTGCCGGCCCGCTCCACCCCCTGTTGACGGATCAGCTCCACCCCCCTGGCCACCTCTTCCATGACCTGGGTGAGGATGGGTTGCTCCCTGGCGGAGAAAGGGCCGAGGACGTGCCCCACCGCCTGACTTTTCCGATCGCGGGGATCGCCGGCCGGGGCGCCGATGCCAATCCGCAGCCGGGCAAACTCCTGGCCCCCAAGGTGCTGGATGATGCTGCGCAGCCCATTGTGCCCCCCCGCACTTCCGGAGGCCCGCAAGCGAAGGCGCCCCAGAGGGAGGTCCATGTCATCCACGATCACGAGCATCTGATCGGCACGGAAACCAAACCAATCGAGAGCGGCGCGCACGGAACGGCCACTGTCGTTCATGAAGGTTTGGGGCATCAGCAAACGAATGCGCTCCGGGCCCACCCCCAGCTCCGCAATGAGGCCATGCAACCTACTCTGCTGGCGAAAGGTCTGGCCCCCGGCGGAAGCCATCCGTTCGAGCGCCAGGAAGCCAACGTTGTGGCGTGTATTGGCGTAGCGGGGGCCTGGATTACCTAACCCCACCAAGAGCTGGAGATCCACCAGGGTGTTCGCTCAGGCCGGCGGTGGAGAGAACGGGGAGGACACACCCTCAGTGGGGCTGGCCACAGTCAAGGGCTCGCCACCTTCGACACTTTGGGACGTCGGCAACGCGGGGGACTGGGGAGACTCCTCCTCTGTGCGCAGGGCAGATCGGAATTCCTTCTCAAATTCCTGGGAGGCACTCTGCACTCCTTTCAGAGTTCGGCCCAGGGTTTTACCCATCTCTGGAAGACGTTTCGGGCCAAACACCAGCAAGGCGATGGCTGCGATCACGGCCATCTCTGGAAGGCCGATGCCGAAGATGTTCATCCTGGAGGGGGGGCAGAGGAGATCAGGCGGCGCTGTTCCAGTTGACGTTGATGCCCTCAAGCAGCAGGGACTTGTTGTACAGCTGGAGGATCACCAGGAGGAACACAAGAAACAGGAGCATGAAAATCCCCATCACGGGAGTGGTGCCCCAGCCGGGAACCACCTTGCCGTACTCGGAATTTAGGGGGCGCAGGATGTCTCCCAGTCGGGTGCGTTGGGCCATGGCGGCTCGATCCTCTCGGACGGGTCAGCGTACTGGTTACTGTAAGGGTCCTGCCGGCCCCTCCACGAGGCGCTGTCGAGTGTTGTGACGAACTTCCGTCCAACCCTGCCCCCAAGCCCCCAAGAGGAGACGTCGATGGATCCCACCCTCAGCAGCACATCACCGGCTTTTTCCGTGGCCCTCACCGTGTTGGTGGTGCTGCTGGCCCTGACCGGATTCGGGATCTACCAGGCCTTTGGTCCCCCCTCCAAGCAGCTGACCGACCCGTTTGATGATCACGAGGACTGACGCCGACGCAGGACCCAGAAACTGAGGCTCCAGGGAGCCAGCAAATTCTCAGCTGACACCTTTTGATCTGACAATTTGTGAGCCGACCAATTTCCAAGGGCTGGAAGCGGTGCATGCAAGCCGTCCACCTGACTCACGATCTCCCAGTGGGCCCCGAGGCGCACAAGTCTGCGGACGGGCCCTAGGTTCTGGAGGGTGACCACCACCTCACCCGTCCCCATAGGTCGGGCCTGCAGTGCCACCACCTGAACATCCGGTTCCTGGCTGGGAAAGAGGTCCATCCGAGAGACCTCTCCCAGGCTGTTCGCCGGCCTGAGCCATAGGGGATCCCGAAAACGGCAGGACTCCTGGGGCACGGCTGCCCGCCTCCACCCCTCCGGAGCAGGCATCAGGGCGAGCCTTAACCGCTGTAGACCATGGTCTGCGCCAGGATCGGGCCAGGTTGGGGCCCGCAACAGGGACACCCCGAGTTCCTCCACTCCAGCGGAAACGCCCTGGGGACCGTCCAGCAAGAGCGCCAGACCATCGCCGCCCCCCCCCTGCACTGAGGCGAGCCAACTCAGGGCCGCCACCTCCCAACGGGCCTGCTCGCGAGATTTGCGAGGGTCTGCTGGACGCTCTATCACGCCCCCGGGCGTATCGGCGGCCCAGCGGCAAATGGGGGAAGCCAGGGGAACGTGGAGCCGAAGCAGCTCATGGCGCTGGCGCCAGTCGACCTGCAACACCAGCTCAAACCAGGGGGAGCCTGCCAGCAGAGCGCCCTCGAGCCGCACGGCGCTCTCTCCGCAGCGGCCGCGCCATACCAGGCGAGCGCAGAGGGGTCCTTGCTCCAGCCACTCGCCCCCTCCCTCCCAGATCCAGGGAAGGGGATGGTGCGGATAGTTTTCGGCCAGGTCCCAGGCATCCCAGAATTCCCCCCGATCTCCGTAGCGGCACCACCGCAGGGGCGCGGACAGAAGGGCCCGGCCCTGCTGATCCCAGAGCTGCTCCACCCCGGAGGGCCCAAGGGTCAGGGCCACCATGCCATTGTCCAGACGCCAAACCCCCTCTCCAGAGGGGCTGTCCAGTCTCTGAACGACCACAGGATGGGCCACAGGCACGATCGGGGTGGGGCCAGAAGCCTTCTCATTGGGGCGGCTGAGTGCCAGGGCTGCCACCCCATCCACCCCCGGAAGCTGCACCCATTCGCCGCCCGCGGAGGCCTTCTGGGAGGGCAGGACACCACCCTGCCCAAGTTGCCACGGCCCCTTTGGCAGGCGAAGTGTGCGGGGAGCTGCGGGGAGGCACTGCAGTTGGCACGCCATCCAAACATCGCTTTCCTCCCGTCCGGTTGCACAGCCAGCGAGCAGCTGGAGCAGGGCCTGATCCCTTTGCTGTCGACTGCGGCGGCGGGCCCGCCGCCAGATGGGCTCGGCCTGCTCAAACACCTCTGGGATGGAGGTGCCAGGAAGGATGTCATGGAACTGCTGGAAGAGCAGAGGGCGCCAATCCGTTCCCTCCGTGTGCAGTGAGCCGGGCCGATCCCCTCGGCCCGCGGCGGCCACCAGGGCCATGGCCGTGTCTGCCTCCCGCAGCAGTCGCTCCAAGGTTCGGTTATGGCGTTTCTGATCCGGCCGGCTGGTGGCACAGCCGCGATGCAACTCCAGATAGAGCTCATCCCGCCACACCGGCAGGGTGGGCGCCAGGGGCTCAAGGCCCGAGAGATAGGCACGGAGGGTCCCGTGCTGCTGGGGGGCGGTGCCCTCCCGCCCCTGCCAAAGGGCCAGCTGCTCCAGCATCTCCAGGGTCGGGCCACCCCCGTGGTCACCGACCCCGGGCAACCAGAGGGCGTCCCCCACTCCCGTCACCTTCTGCCAGGCCAGGCGGTAACGCTCCATGGCCAAGGGATCCCCATCCGTGCCGATCGGGGCGGTCATCAATGCCAGCACCTCCCTGCCGCAGCGCCCCCGCCAGCGGAACAGCCTGTGGGGGAAGGGGTTGCTGGCATTCCAAGCCAACTTGTGGGTGCAGAACCAACGCACGCCGGTGGCCGCGGCCACCGGCGGCAGGCCGGCACTGAAGCCAAAGCTGTCGGGCAACCAGGCCACGGGGTGGGTCCACTCTGGGAAGGCGCCCCTGCTGAACCATTGGCCCTCCTGAAATTGCCGCAGCAGGGAAAGCGTCCCGATCAGAACACAGTCACATTCCACCCAGGGGCCATGAAGCGGTTCCCAGCGTCCCTGGCGCATGGCCTCCCGAATCCGCCGATAGAGGGCCGGCCGATGCTCCTGAATCCAGGCATAGAGAGCGGGAGTGGAGTGTCCGAAATGGAGCTGGCTCTGGTGCTCCATCAGGCTGAGAACAGAGCGGAAGGTGCGTTCCGCTGCCTGCCAGGTGTCGGCGACGGGCCAGAGCCAGGCCAAATCCAAGTGGGCATGGCCCAGCACCTGCCAGCTTCCGCCGACTACCCCATCGGGGAGCCCAGTTGCAGACCCTGCCTCACGGCGCAGGGTCTGCAACTGGGCCACTGTCGGGGTCAGAATCCCTTGCGGATCGGCAAGATCGCGGGGCTCCAGCACCAGCTGGCTGAGCACAAGGGCCCCATCGTCATGCTTCGGACTGCGCAGGCGCAGCTCCACCGACCAGGCGTCCCCCTGCCACCAGGCGTCCGGCAGGGGCCAGCGGCAGCTGGTGTCAAAGAGATCGCCCTGATGCACCAGCTGCCCCTGCACCCACAGTTCTGCCGCTTCCGCCCACCAACGCAGGGCCAGCCGCGCACGCACCACCTGCGGGCCGAGCTGGCGCCAGGGTTCAGGGCAGCTCAGGATGAGCCTCAGGAGGCACCATTGCCCTCCCCGGGGCCAGACCACCAGCCCCCGGGCCGCCCAGTCCGGCCGATGGCGGCCGGCCCAGGGATGATGGAGCGCAGCGCAGGTGCTCCCATCGGACAAGGAGCGCATCCAAAGGGATTGCAGCTCCAGGGGGCTCTCGACAGCGGCGTCCGGGGGGGTAGGCATCGGCGGTGAGGGCAGGGGGAAGGGTCCTCAGGGGACGGAAACATTTCAATCCCGACAGGAACAGCCTCTCAGCAGGCCCTCTCAGCGTGGATGGCGCGGCAGGCCCCATAAGATGATTCGGCCGCTTCGGGGAACGCCTGTTCCAGTCGCGCCAGCCTCCCCTGTCACACGCCGAAGAGCCCATGCTCGCCCTCAAGATCTCGGTTTACTCGGTTGTTTTCTTTTTTATTGGAATTTTTGTCTTTGGCTTCCTCGCCAGCGATCCCAGCCGCACACCCAGCCGGAAAGACCTGGAGGAGTGAGGTCCAACCACCAGCATGCTTGCCAGCCCCGATCGTTTGAACGATCTTTCCGAGTGGCAAACCGGCTGAATTGAAGGGCCACGGGATGTGCTTCGTGGCAGGATCTGCACCACTTTTTGAGGGCGGGCTGCAGGTGGTGCCCCATCGTCAGTCCCCAGGGGCAACTCCAAAAACACGTGTGAAGTTTCCCGCTGGTGTGGCCTTCTGGCTCCTTGGAGGGGTGATCTGGGCCAAACACCCTCCTGCTTTTGCCGCCGAATCCGTGCCCCATCCCTCCGGTCCCTCCCGGAGCCTGGGCCCGGCTATCACCCTGGCGGAGGTGGTCCTCGTGCCGCCCCTCCCCAACCCCACACCCCAGACTCTGGCGGAGGGGCAGAACCAGGATCCTCCCACCATCGTGCAGCTTGCTCCGCTGCCCGCCCCTGAAGCCCAGGGCCCTCCTGGGAACGACACGTCCCCTCCTGGAGCACTAACGGCAGCACCCGTCGGACCGGCCAGGCTTCCCGATCCGGGTACGCCGGCTCCCGTGCCCCTGGAATTGGAACTGATCAGCAACCAGCAGGAGTACGACGCCCAGCTGGAGCGCTATGTCAGCACGGGTAACGTCACCGCCAAGATGGCCGGTGGGCGCCTGCAGGCCGATCGGATCGAGGTGGATCCCGCCACACGCACCCTGTTTGCCAGCGGCAGTGTGCGCTTCCAGAGGGGACAGCAGTTCTTCCAGGCCAGCCGGCTGCGGTACGGCCTGCTGGAGGGCATCGGCGAGATGGAGGACGTCTATGGCGTGCTCGACCTGGACGGCAGTGCCCAGGATCTGAATCTGGAGATGCCTCCATCCACCCCCCTGCCGCCTCCCGAGGACCTGAGCTGCACGCCGCCGCTCCCCCCCGTGCCGGAATGGCAGCCCTACCCCTGGTCGATCACGGGCTGGGGCGGGAAAATGTATACCGCCAACTTCGGCGACACCTTCACCTTTCAAGGCGAGTATCGACCGGAAGTGTTGGGGGGCGTTGGCATCCAACGCCGGGTGATGGAAGCGGGGCCCCTCTCCTTTGAAATCGATGCCAACGTGTTTGCCCACCAGGCTGCCAAGCAGCCTGGTGGGCCTTACAACCAGGCGGTGCCTTTTGCCGACAGCCCGGCCCAGAGCTTCGCGGAAGGCACCCTGGGCTTCGGGGTACGCCTGTGGTTAAGGCCCTGGCTCAATGTGTATTTCGAAGAAGGGGTGAGCCTGCTAAGCGAGCCAAGCAACTGGGAGAAAACAGAACGGGAGAACTACGGAACCTTTCTCAACTACCTGGCCTTCGAGGTGGAGGGTCTGGTCACGCCGGAGTGGTCGCTGGTCGGGCGCATTCACCACCGCTCCGGGGCCTATGGCACCTACAGCGGCGTGCGGGAGGGAAGCAATGCCTACCTGCTGGGGGTGAGACACCGCTTCGGCACCGCCCCCGAACGTCGCCCCCCGCCCGTCATGCCCCCTGCGGAAGGCTGTGCCGGAGCGCTGCCTCCGGAGCGCTACCCCCTCGACGGTCTGGCCAGCCGGTTGGAGTCAGTGGCGATGGGTCCGGAACAGCGCCCCGGGCCTCCGCTGGCTCCACCTGCGGGGGGTGCAGGAGCGGGACAGCCCCAACGCCCTGGGCCAGCGCAGGGCTCGGTGTGGAGCCGGGCTCGGCAGGCTGAGCAGGCGCGGCAGGCGGCCATCGCCAAGTTGAACCAGCGGGTGCAGGATGTGAGCTTCCAGCAGAGCCTCACCGCTGAGCGACGCCTCAACATTCCCGGCCAGCTCACGAACAACGATGGGGAACAGGTCCTCATCACCGACAAGCAACTGGACTATGGCCAGGTGCGGCCCACCCAGCTGCAACTGGCGAGCGACAGGAAAAACAAGAAGCTTCTGGAGGGAACCATCAGCCGATGGCGCATCCAGGCCAGCCGGCTCACCTTCAGTCCTGCCACCTTCTCCGGCGAGCGGGTGGCCTTCAGCAACGATCCCTTCACCCCCGCCCAGTCGTGGATGGATTCCGAGGATGTGGTGGGCACCCTGCAGGCCAATGGCGACACGGTGATCCAGGCGAAACGGAATGAAGTGGTGCTGGAAGACCGGTTCCGCATCCCAGCCCGGCGCCGCACAGTGATCGCCAAGAAGGAAGAAGAGGTCGAGAACCCCTGGGTGTTCGGCGTGGATCGGGAGGATCGCGATGGGATCTTCCTGGGCTACAACGCCCGCATACCCATCGGAGAAAGTGGCGCGTTGACGCTCCAGCCCCAGTTGCTGGTGGAGCGGGCCCTGGATGGCACCACTAACAGCTACCCCTATCCCTGGCAATCCGCCGGCGCCGATGCCGTGGAGCAACCCGCCACACTGGCCGATGATTTCGGCCTGCGGGCCCGCCTCAATACCCCTTTCCTCGGCTTCGACACCCAGGCCAGGCTGGATGTCACCACCTTCAATCCCGACAACATCGCCAATGGCACCCGGAGCCTGGCGGAGTTCTCGCGCAACCTCCCGCTGCCGGTGCTGGGCGACACGGAGCTCCGGCTCTTCGGCGCCTACCGCTTCCGCACCTGGAACGGCACCCTCGGCGAACAGGATGTGTATTCCGCCTTTGGTGGATTCCTGGAAAAGGAAGCAGCCCTACCCAACTGGGGCCGCCTCAGCGGCACCTACCTCTGGCGCGTTGGGCTGGGCAACTACCAGAGCGATCAATTCGATACCGCCAATCTTGCTGATCTCTGGCGTGCCAACGCCATCGGCTCGCTCAATCTGTCCTATCCGCTCTGGACGGGAACCCCTGCCCCAGCCACTCCGCTGAGCGGGTTTGCCAACACCCCCCAGCCGGTGGTGCCGGGCCTCGCCCTGAACGCCAACCTCCAGGGGACCTTGGCCTACTACGGGGACGGCACCAACCAGAACACACTCAGCATCAGCGGTGGACCCACCCTCACCCTGGGGCACTTCATCAAGCCTTTCCTCGACTATACCCAGCTCACCATCACAGGAGGCGGCACCCTTCGTCAGGGCCTGAGCCCCTTCAGCTTCGATCGGGCCGCAGACCTCGGCACCCTGGGCATCGGTCTCACCCAGCAGCTCGTTGGCCCCCTGGTGTTGAGCGGTGGGGTGGGGGTGAACGTCGATCCCAACTCAACGAATTTTGGGGAGGTGCTGCAGTCGTACGTGGAAGTGCGCTGGCAGCGCCGGTCCTTCGACGTTGGCGTGTTCTTCAGCCCCTACGACGGCCTGGGAGGCGTGCGGGTGCGGCTCCACGACTTCAACTTCAGCGGGCCGGGAACACCCTTCGTTCCCTACACCCCAGCCCAACAGACCCTGATGCGTCCCTTCTGATCAGCGTTCTTGAGGCGCTAGGTACGAAAGCCGTTCAGGTAGGGGAGCCTCTGGGCGGTGGCGATCAACGCTTCCCCATGGGCCAGCAACTGGCCGGTGGCATCCCATTGACCGCTGAGCAGCATGCGATGGGGCCCTGGGTCGAGAAAGACAGACCATCGGTTCTCGCCGGACGACTCGCTCTCAAGAACAACCTCCAGCGCCTCCAGATCCAGCTCCAGCACGACGCCGGGATCAGCGGCCACGGCCTGCTGGATTGCCTCTACCGCATCGGCGCCAGCCGACAGGCAGGGGATACCCAAAGCCAAACAGTTGCCGAAAAAGATCTCAGCGAAGCTTTCGCCAATTAACGCCCGGATGCCCCAACGGAGGAGGGCTTGGGGAGCATGTTCCCGGCTGGAACCGCAGCCAAAATTCCTGTTGACCACCAGCACCGATGCGCCCTGATGCTCGGGTCGATCAAACGGGTGGGGCCCATCGGGATGGCCGGCTCGCTCGGCACGGTCGTCGGCGAAAGCCCCTGCACCCAATCCTTCGAAGGTGACGCATTTAAGAAAGCGGGCCGGGATGATCCTGTCGGTGTCGATATCGGAGCCCACCACGGCCACCACCCCTCCCCGATGCCGGAGCACGGGGCCGGAAGGGAAGGGCCGAGGTTCGGAAGGGGAGGCGGCCATCACGGGCAGGGCAGTGGTGCAAGAAGAGAACAGAACCGCCATCAGTGGGCGGCAGCGGCAGGCTCGGCGAGGAGCTGGCGCACGTCCGCCACATGGCCTCGGACCGCCGCCGCCGCCACCATCGCCGGACTCATGAGCAAGGTGCGACCCGTGGCGGAACCCTGCCGGCCCTTGAAGTTGCGATTGGAGGAACTGGCGCTGATCTGCCGACCCTCCAGCCGGTCGGGGTTCATGGCCAGGCACATCGAGCAACCGGGCTCGCGCCATTCAAAGCCGGCCGCGCGGAACACCGCATCGAGCCCCTCGGCCTCTGCTGCCGCCGCCACCTGTTCCGACCCGGGAACCACAAAGGCCTTGAGGCCGGGGGCCACCCGGCGACCGCGGGCCACCTCCGCTGCAGCCCGGAGATCGCTGAGGCGGCCATTGGTGCAACTGCCAATGAAACACACATCCACGGGCAAGCCAGCAATGGGCTGGCCAGGGCTGAGGTCCATGTAGCGGTAGGCCTCCTCCGCTAGGGGCCGCTCCTCCGGCGAAAGCTGCTCGGGGGTGGGAACAGACTCGTCGACCCCAATGCCCTGGCCAGGCGTGATCCCCCAGGTGACGGTGGGAGCGATGGTGGCCGCATCCAGGCGCACCTCATCGTCGAATTCGGCCTCGGGTCCACTGGCCAGCGAGCTCCACCAGGCCAGGGCTCGCTCCCAGGCCTCCCCAGAGGGGGCGTGGGGACGACCCTGCAAGTAGGCGAAGGTGACCTCGTCCGGGTTGCAATAGCCCACCCGGGCTCCCCCCTCGATGGCCATGTTGCAGAGCGTCATGCGCTCTTCCATGGAGAAGGCGGCGATCGCCGGGCCGGCGAACTCATAGGCATGGCCCACGCCACTCTTCACCCCCAGGAGGCGTATCACATGAAGGATCAGATCCTTCGCATAGACACCGCTTTGGAGCGCCCCCTCCACCCAGATCCGACGCACCTTGAGCTTTCCCATCGCCAGGCTTTGGCTGGCGAGCACATCCCGCACCTGGCTGGTGCCGATCCCAAACGCGATGGCGCCGAAGGCCCCGTGGGTAGAGGTATGGGAATCGCCACAGGCCACGGTCATGCCGGGCTGGGTGAGCCCCAGCTCCGGGGCGATCACATGCACAATCCCCTGTCGTCCGCTGCCGATGCCATGGAGCGCAATGCCGTGAGCAGCGCAATTGGCCTCCAAGGTAGCCAGCATCTCCTCGGCGAGGGGATCGGCGAAAGGGCGAGCCTGGCTGGTGGTAGGAACGATGTGATCCACCGTGGCCACGGTGCGCTCGGGGTGGCGCACCGGCAATTCGAGGTCATTCAGGGCAGCGAAGGCCTGGGGGCTCGTGACCTCGTGGATGAGATGGAGGCCGATGAAGAGCTGGGTGGTCCCGGAAGGCAGCTCGGCGACGCGGTGCAGATCCCAAACCTTGTCGTACAGGGTGCGGGCGCTCACGGAAAACCCACTGGATCGGATCCACACCCTAATGGGGGAAGGGAGCTGGGGATGGCCTGGCCGTGCTGGAACAAGCCATGCAGATAGTGGCGAGCCACCGCCCTGTCCGTGGCCCCATGCTGAAAGAGAAACCCAGCTAGGGCAGCTTGCATCAACCGGTATTGATCCCACTGGGGGTGGAGACGGATGAACTCGCGCATGGCATTAAACAGGTCCTCGGGCATCTGGTTTTCGATGCTCACACTGCGCGGGGGATGGCTAGCTACAGGACGGGGATTCTCGGGCATTCACAGAGACAACAGCCTGCCCATCACCCCACGGAGAGCCACCAACAGTCAACCAGAGCTTCGCACGGCGAATCTCAAGAATCTCACGAAAAGATCCCTGATTTCAGCTGTACTGGGAGGCCATGGAGGACTCAACGGGAGCTGCGCGTTCCCGTATGTCTTGCGCTGTCAAGGAAAAAAACAGATCCCACAGAAAGGGCTGACCAGGAGAGTGTTGAACGCCTTCCTCAGGGCGCCTGGGCATTCAAACTGTGGAAAACCCCCCAATTTTCTGGGGAAAATGAGCCTAATCGGGGGAAAACTCCGGTTGTCAGTATTCGTGATCAGTCTCGTGATCCTTCGCGCTTCTGCCAATCAAACTGCTCACTTCAGGGCAAATTGCATTTGCCGAGGCTCAGGCGCAGGCGGTTGAGGGCCTCACCCACGCTCAGGGCCTGAATGGCCTGGCGACCCCCACTGGCGCCAAACCTCAGGCCCTCGCTCCAGGTGCCAGCAGGCTCCGGCCCCACCACGGCCACGTGAACCAGGCCCACAGGCTTTTCGAGTGTGCCTCCCCCTGGACCCGCGATTCCGGTGATGGCCACGGCCCAATCGGTGCCCAGCCGTTGGCGGACCCCCTCGGCCATGGCCAGGGCCACCGGATCGCTCACGGCTCCCCAGCGCTCCAGCAGGTCGGCCGACACGCCCAAGAGCTCTTCCTTCGCAGCATTGGCATAGGCGATCACCCCTCCCAGCCAGCTCTCAGAGGCCCCCGGCACGGCGGCAAGCGCCGCTCCCAGGCCTCCACCGGTGCATGATTCCGCCACCGCGAGGGTCTGCCCTCGCTCCAGCAGCTTGGCCAGCACCACCGACGCCAGACTCTCACCATCCGCCCCGAAACAGGCCGTCCCAACCCGAGCACGGATCTCCCGCTCCACTGGGGCGAGAAGAGCCTGTGCTGAGGCGCTATCGGTCGCCCGGGCCGTGATCCGCAGCGTCACCTGCCCCCCGCCGGCATAGGGAGCCACGGTGGGATTGGCCAAGGCCAGAAGATCGGCCACCTGCTCGGCGAGCAGCGACTCCCCAATGCCCCACACATGCAGTCGCCTGCTGAGAAAGAGCCCCTCGGCGAGTTCCGCCTGCCGCAGCCAGGCCACAGCGGTGTTGCGCCACATCGTCTTCATTTCCGAAGGCACACCCGGAAACGTGAGGATGGTGAAGCCGGACACAGGACTCCAGATCATCCCTGGAGCCGTGCCGGTGGGATTGGGCAGCACGGAGGCCCCTTGGGGCAGCAAGGCCTGGCGCCGATTGCTGGCGGCCACGGGTTTGCCCCGAGAGCCCAGCTTCGCCTGAATATCGGCCCAGACCTCGGGATGCTCCACCAGCGGCACAGCAAAGGCGGCAGCGATGGCTTCCGTGGTGAGGTCATCCGCCGTGGGGCCAAGGCCTCCCGTGGTGATCAACACCCGGCAACGCTGGGACGCCTCCCGCACGGCGGCCATGATCCTCTCTTGATTGTCGCCCACCACCTCCTGGCGATGGTGCGGCACGCCGAGGCTGGCCAGCTCCTGGGCCAACCACCGGGCATTGCCGTTGAGAATGTCTCCGAGGAGGAGTTCGGTGCCGATGCAGAGAAGCTCCGCGCTCATGCGGCCCTCTTGGGATCTTTGGACTCCTGATTCGGATCCTGCTGCAGACTCCGCCGGGTCAGGATCACGGCGGCCACAAGCACAGCCGTGGCCAGGGTGAGCCAGAGGAAGCGCATTTCAGCATTCGCCACCACCAGGGCCAAGGCGGCAAGCCATTGGGTGAAGGCATAGATCATCAACACCGTGCGCCGGTGGCTCAGACCCGAACGCAGAAGCCGATGGTGCAGATGTCGACGATCTGGATAGAACGGGGATCGTCCCTCCCTGAGGCGGCCCATGATCACGGCCGACATATCGGCCAGGGGAAGAGAGAGGATGAGTAAAGGAAGAAGCAGGCTCACGCTGGTGAGGCCTTTGGCCGGGCCGACGATGCTGATAGAGGCCAGAGCAAATCCCAGGAAGTAGGAGCCGCCATCGCCCATGAAGATGCGGGCGGGGTTGAAGTTGTGGCGCAGAAAGCCCAGGCAGGCCCCGGCCAGGGCAGCTGCCAGCAAACCGGCAGCCGGCTGCTGAAGGCTGAAGCTCACCGAGAGCAACGCCACAGCGGCGATGCCGCTCACTCCTGCGGCCAGACCGTCCAATCCATCCAGCCAATTGATGGCATTGGTGATTCCCGCCAGCCAGATCACGGTGGCCACCAGGCTCAGGAGCGGCGGAAGCCGCAGCACATGGTCGAACTCCCCGCCAGCACTAGGCACATGGAAGGGCAGATCAATGTTGCTGATGCGCACGCCCTGACTCCACACCGCCACGGCCACCGCCACCTGCCCAAGCAGACGGGGAAAGGGCGGCTGGGCAAAGAGATCATCCCCAAGGCCGATCACGAAGTAACAGAGGGCTCCCGCCAGGGAGGTCCAGATCAGCTGATCTTTGTCGGGGGGAAGCTCCGCAAAACCCCCAAAGAGCCAGGTGAGAAACAACCCCAGACTGAATCCCACAACGATGCCCACCCCGCCAAGCCGCACCATCGGGAAGGCGTGTTGTTTGCGAGCATCCGGTTGGTCCACCAAGCCCAAACGCAATCCCAGACGACGGACTTGGGGCACCACCAAAGCGGTCCCCAGGCTGGCGACGGTGAATGTGAGGAGGGCCGCCGCATTCGGGGTGGAAGCGAGGTTCACGGGCCCTCCATGGGAGGTGAGACCTCTCTAAGCGGTCTGTAGCGCACGCTGGCCGCCATAGAGAGGAAAACGCTCGCAGAGGGCCCGAACCCGTTCACGACACTGGAGATCCACACTGCTGTCTTCGGGGTGCAGCAAACGGCTGGCAATCACCTCAGCCACCTCAGCAAAGGCAGGTTCATCAAACCCTCGGGTGGTGAGAGCCGCGGTGCCCAGCCGAAGCCCACTGGTAACAAAGGGGGATTCCGGATCAAAGGGAACGGTGTTCTTGTTCGCCGTGATGTTGACCTCGCTGAGCAGGGCGTCAGCCACCTTGCCCGTCAGACTGATGGATCGCAAATCCAACAACACGATGTGGTTATCGGTGCCACCACTCACCACCGCAATTCCCCGTTCCTGGAGGCGGGCCGCCAGCACCCTGGCGTTCGCCACCACTTGCTTGCTATAGCTCTGGAAGGCGGGCTGAAGGGCTTCTCCAAACGCCACTGCCTTGGCCGCCACCACGTGTTCCAGGGGGCCACCTTGGACACCAGGAAAGACTGCCTTATCGAATTGCTTGCCGAATTCAGCGTCGTTGCAGAGGATCAGTCCTCCCCGGGGGCCGCGCAGCGTCTTGTGGGTGGTAGTGGTGACCACATGGCAATGGGGCACGGGGTTGGGGTGCTCACCAGCTGCCACAAGGCCTGCAATGTGGGCCATATCCGCCAGGAGATAGGCACCCACTTCATCAGCGATGGCCCGAAACCCAGCAAAGTCGATCTGCCTGGGATAGGCGGAGTAGCCACAGATGATCAGTTTCGGCCGATGCTGCAGGGCCAGCTGGCGCACCTCTTCCAGATTCAGCCGATGGCTGATGGGATCCACCCCGTAATGGACGGCCTTGAACCACTTCCCAGACACATTCACAGGAGAGCCGTGGGTGAGGTGGCCGCCATGGGAGAGATCCATGCCCAGGATCGTGTCGCCGGGCTGGAGGAGAGCCAGAAACACGGCGAAGTTGGCCTGGGCGCCGCTGTGCGGCTGCACGTTGGCCCATGCGGCATTGTAGAGCTGCTTGGCCCGCTCGATGGCCAGCTCCTCAATGCTGTCGACAAACTCACAGCCCCCGTAGTAGCGCTTGTGGGGGAGTCCCTCCGCGTATTTGTTCGTCAGCACGGACCCCTGGGCTTCCATGACCGCCCGGGAGGCGAAATTTTCACTGGCGATCAGCTCGAGGTGCGTCTGTTGTCGCTTCAACTCCCTGCCGATCAGGGCAGCAATCGCGGGATCCTCGGTGGCCAGAGGCGCGTCGATGGAGGGAGACATGGCAGCGCTGCACGTGAACTGATCGTAGGGAACCCAGCGACCAGACGCCCGTATCCTGAGACTTTGCCCAAAAAAAAGCCGCTCACGGGGAGCGGCTCTTCAAACGCGCCTGGAGAGATTCGAACTCCCGACCCTCTGATCCGTAGTCAGATGCTCTAATCCGCTGAGCTACAAGCGCTTACCTCTTCATTTTCATCAGAAGGGGTGCCCATCCGTCAACCGTCCCTCCCATTTCCCCTCTCCCCATGCCCATTCGCTGGTATGGCCCGGCCGACCCGAGCGATCCCACCTACCGCCACTTCGAGCGGGTGGTGAACCTGACGCTGCATGCGGCCCTCTTCGCTTCCATCAACAGTGGACTCTGGTTTGTGCAAGGGCTGCGCCATCCCTGGGCCCACCTGGGTTGGCTCACCTTGGGCTGGGCAGCCCTCTTGTTGCTCCATGGCAGCGTGGTGGTGCTTTTGCGGCCTCAAGCCACCCCTCCTCCTCCGCCATGACCCTTTCCGCTCAAGAGCTCCAAGAGCTAACCCAGGCCATCGCAGACAGGCTGTATGTGGAGGTGGCCCAGTGGCACCTCTATCTCGGGGATGCGGGCCTGGCCTCCACCCTTGCCCAGGAGTGTGCAGGTCGCCTGGACCAGGGGGCCGCCGTCTGCGCTCGCCAGGCCTTGGAGGCGGTGCAGGTACCGATCGGAGGGGGGGCCACCCGTTTGCCTTTGGCCCGACTGATCCCTGCCAACCAGCTACGGGACTTGGAAGAAATCCTTCAGACGTATGGCTAGTTCGGCCTCCTCAAGCCCACGGACCGGCGAGGAACCATCGGCGAATAGGGTAAGCGAATCCGGGGATCCGTCATGCTGATCATCGAGGTCACTAACGCCCGAGATGTGGTGAGCAAGCGCATTGGCCGTCTCGGCAGCCGGCTGATTGGGAAGGTGGTGGATGCGGAGGCTCAAGTGGAAAAGGCCCTGATTAATGAGCTGGAGTCGGCCTTCAAAGACTTCGGGATCGAAGCACGGATCCTCTCGATCGATGGCCCTGAGATGATTGGACGCTCGCGCCTGGAGATTCCTGTGCAGGTGAGGGAAGAACGGGATGTGAAGCTCTCCTAGGCCCGGCGGCGCTGGAGGCCACGGAGGATCTCCCTCACCTCCGCGACCCCAAACCAGGAGCCCAGCATTCCGTAGATCCCTATTGCAAGGGCTGCACTCAATCCGTTCTGGAGAAGCAGGCCGATCAGTCCCATCGGCCACTGCACAAGGGAGGACAGCGCCCATGCGGCTCCCCCACCCAGCAAAGCCGCCAGAAGCAGCAACATCGTGTCCCGTCCCCAGGTCCCCAGCGGGAGCCCACCGAGCCGTCGATGAAGCATAAGCAGCAGCCCCAGACAGGTGATGACATTCACGAGCACCGTGGCCAGCACCAGACCTGGGGCCCCGAAGTAGAGACGGGGGAACAACTGGCCCTGGCCAGGGGTCGGCCCTCCCACCAACAACCAGTCAAAGACGGCATTGAGGCCAATCCCCCCGACAGACCAGCGGAAGGGGGTGTTCGCATCGCCAAGGGCGTAGAAGACGCGAACCAGAACATCCCTTGCCAAATAGGCCGGCATGCCCACCCCGTAAGCCATCAGGAGCGATGTAACCAGGGTGCCAGCCTGTTGATCGAAGGCCCCCCTCTGGTAGATCAGGGCCACGATGGGTGCGGCCAGACCCACCATGAGGGCCCCCAGAGGCAACATGCTGGCGTTGGAAAGCATGAGCCCCTGACGGATCCGGGCAATGAGCTGGGGGCGGTCCTCAGGGGCTGTGAGCCTGGCGTAGACAGGCAGAAGCGGCACCAACAGGGCGTTGGAGATCAACCCCAGAGGTGTCTGCACCAACAGATTGGCGTAGCCCAACCCAGCTGCGGCTCCAAGGATGCCGGATGCAAAGAACAGATCCACGAACACATTGATCTGGAGCATCCCTGACGAGAGCGTCGCGGGCCCCATCACCTGGAGCACCTCGCGCACGCCGGGATGCTTCCAATCCCAAACCAGCCTGAAGGAATGCAAACCCTGCCGTGCCAGGGCCGGCAACTGGATCAACCACTGGAGCACGGCCCCGAGGGTTGTGGTGCCTGCCAGCACGATTCCCCCCAGCACGGCCGTGGAGGGCAGGGTGATTGTTTCACCCAGCTGCCACCACAGCAGCCCGATCCCCCCGATCATGGCCACGCTGGAGAGCAGGGGACTCACGGCCGGAAGCCAGAACTCGTCGGCGGCATTCAGGGCGCCGAAGCCCAGGCCGATCAAGCCGGCAAACAGGGCCATGGGGGCCATCCAGCGGAGCTGGAGCACGGCAATGTCGTGCCTGACCGCATCCAAACCCGGCCCCACCAGGGTGATCAGGGGATCGGCGGCCACCACGAGCAGCACTGTGACCACAAGGAGGGCTGCCCCCACCAAGGTGTTGATGGCGGCGAGCACATGGCCCCCCTCCTGGCGGGGGCGCCTTGCCAGCACACTCACCATGGCGCTGTGGAAGGGGCCGTTGATGCCCCCCAGGAGAATCAGCAGAAAGCCTGGAAGCACATAGGCGTAGTTGTAGGCGTCATAGGCGGCACCCACGCCGAACGCCGCCGCGATCACCTGCTGGCGGAACAGGCCCGCCACCTTGCTGAGGGCCGTGGCCACAGCCACGATTAGGGCAATCCGTTTGAGGGATGGAGCCAATCCAAGCGGGCCCGAAGCCCCACACGTCGCACGGCAGTATGGCGGCCCGCCTTGCCGGTCCCAAGCCCTGACGCCCATGCCCCCCTCCACAGGCCCTCTGAACCCCAGCAGCGGGGCTTCTGGAGAACTGGTCCACAAGATGTCTCCCCTGGTGGAGGGGGTGCTGTTGCGGCGCTACAAGCGGTTCCTGGCGGATGTGGAACTGGTTGGGGGGGAGGTGGTGACGGTTCATTGCCCCAACACCGGGCCCATGACCGGCGTCTTGCTCCCTGGTGGCAGGGTGCGACTGCGGCACGCTCCAGCACCTACCCGCAAACTCGAGTGGACCTGGGAACAGGCTGAGGTGCCGGGGGTGGATGGCCAGCCCGTGTGGGTGGGGGTGAACACAGCCCTGCCCAACCATCTGGTAAGGCAAACGATCGAAAGGGGCTATCTGGAGCCCTGGCTGGGTCCGGTGGGTGCCATCCGGGCCGAGGTGCCCTATGGCCAGGGCAGGCGAAGCCGCATCGATTTGCTGCTGCAACCGGATCCAGCCAACACCGACCCGCGACCCATCTACCTGGAGGTGAAGAACACCACCTGGTGCCTGAACGCGGTGGGCTTGTTCCCAGACACGGTGAGCGAACGGGGGCAGAAGCATCTCGTGGAGCTCATGGGGGTGCTTCCAGATGCGCGGGCCGTGCTGGTGCCCTGCCTAAGTCGCCCTGACATCGACCAGTTCGCCCCTGGCGACAGCGCCGACCCCCGCTATGGATCGCTCTTCCGTGAGGCCTTGACCGCAGGGGTGGAAGTGCTGCCCTGCCGGTACCGCTACGAGGTGGATGCGGTGCACTGGGAGGGGATCGCCCCCGTGTTGCCCCACCAACCCACGCCAGCCCCAGAGGCAAAAGACATCCCATAGAGTCGAGTTGGTTTGTCGGTGCGCCCATGGATACCCACGCCTTTAAGCGTGCCCTCCATCATTCGGAGCGTTACAACCGCCGGGGCTTCGGGCTGGGTGAAGAAGTAGCCGGCAATCTGCAAACGGCCTATCAAAGCGATTTGATTGCCAGCATTCGGGATAACGGATACGCCCTGCGAGATGGCCGACTCACGGTCCGGCTGGCAGAGGCCTTCGGCTTTTGCTGGGGGGTGGAAAGAGCAGTGGCCATGGCCTACGAAACCCGCCGGTTTTACCCGCAAGAGCGAATCTGGATTACCAATGAGATTATCCACAATCCATCGGTTAATCTCCATCTCCGCGAGATGAACGTGCGCTTTATTCCAGTGGAGGAAGGTTTAAAGGATTTCTCTGATGTTGCGTCTGGAGATGTAGTAATTCTCCCAGCCTTTGGGGCCACCGTTCAAGAAATGCAGCTGCTCAATGAACGGGGATGCCACATAGTCGACACTACTTGTCCCTGGGTCTCTAAAGTATGGACAACGGTAGAAAAGCATAAAAAACATTCGATTACTTCTATCATTCACGGCAAGGTAAAACACGAAGAAACCCTTGCCACAAGTTCATTTGCTGGGACCTATCTAGTAGTCCTTGACCTGGCAGAAGCCCAATTGGTGTGCGACTACATTTTGGCCAGCGCCGAGGGTCGCACCCCTTCTACGGAGCAACGTGAAGCCTTCATGGAGCGTTTTGCGAAGGCTTGCTCCCCCGATTTTGACCCCGACCGCGACCTACGGCATGTGGGCGTGGCCAATCAAACCACCATGTTGAAAAGGGAAACGGAGGACATCGGTCGACTGTTTGAGCGCACCATGTTGAAGCGGTATGGACCCAGCAATCTGAACGACCACTTTGTGGCCTTCAACACCATCTGCGACGCAACACAGGAACGGCAGGATGCCATGTTTTCCCTGGTGGACGAGCCCCTCGATCTGATCGTGGTCATTGGCGGCTACAACTCCTCCAACACCACCCATCTGCAGGAGATTGCCATCAGCCGTGGCATCCGTTCATTCCATATCGACACCCCTGAGCGCATCGGCCCTGGCAACCAGATCTGCCACAAACCTCTCGGAGCCGAGCTGGCCACGGAACAGCCGTTTCTGCCTGAGGGACCCATCCGGGTTGGCATCACCTCTGGAGCCTCCACGCCGGATCGGGTGGTGGAAGACGTGATCCAACGGTTGATCCAACTCAGCAGGGCCTGATCCGATCCAGTCCCAAGACCTGGCTTTACATTCCCTAAAGGTTCGTCCTCTGTCCTAGGGTCTGCACCCCTTTCAAGGGTCGACCCACGGCCCCAGCGCCCCCCCACCAATAAGGAGCCCCGTTGCCCTCGCCTTCCCTGGTGTCCACTCCAACGATCGACAGTCCTCCAGAGCCAGAGCACCCCGCAGAAAGGGGCTCCGCGGGGCAGCCTGCCCCCATCGCGCAGCAGCATTCGGGCTTGGTCCTGCGCCATGCCTACGGCAACGACAAACATGTGTTTCGCTACGCCAGCGCCTTTTCGGACATGATGGAGATGCGTGCGCCTGCCGCCGTGGTGGCGGGGTACCTGGATGAACACCAGGGGTGGTTCCAGAGCTGTGCAAGCCCGATGGAGGTCACCTCTCTTGGGGAGCGGGGATACATCCTCAGCCTGGGGCGCTTCGGAAACTTCGGCTTCGAAGTGGAGCCCACCATTGGCCTGGAGCTGCTGCCAGAAGACAATGGTGTTTATTCCATCATCACAGTGCCCCAGCCGTCGACGGATCCTGCCCTTGCCGGTGTCTACGACGTGGACTTCAACGCCTCCCTCGAGTTGGATGAAGCCGGACCAGAAAGATCCAAGGAGGTTTCCCATGAGGATGTGGACCGGCTCATGTCCCACACCCTGGTGCGCTGGCAGCTCGATCTGGCCGTATGGATCCGCTTGCCTTCAATGCTGACCCTCCTCCCCGGGGGACTGTTGCAGAGCAGCGGTGACCATCTACTGCGCCAGATCGTGCGCCAGATTTCCCGGCGTCTGACCTGGAAGGTGCAGGCCGATTTTCATGCCCGCCATGGGATTCCTTGCCCCCCCCGCCGCCGGGCCCAGTTTTAGGTCGGGAGGGTCTCGAACATCTTGTTAGCTGGTGAGGATCTTGTTAACGATCTGCATTCCCGTGACGGCCTGCCAGAGAAACAGGGTCATCAGGGCCATGTTCAAGCCCACATGAACCTTTCGGGCTACCAGATTGCCTTGCTGCATCAACGGCGATAGGGACGCAGCCATGGCGATCAAGGCGGTCATGGCGAGGCCGACGAGAAGGTGGGGACCAAAGAAGAGTTTGCCGTTATTGAGATAAGTGACCGCCATGCCACCCACCGTTCCCACCACCATCAGCGCCAGCAGCAGGCTGCCCATCAGATAATGCCGACGGGCAAATTGGCCTTTGATCAAGGTCTTGCGCTCTTCGGCATCCGCAGTGCGGGTCTTTTTGGCTTTCAGGCCAAGCACCATGGAATAGGCCGACAGGCCAAACAGCACCCACATCAAAACCGGGTGAAGGAAATTGAGGTTGTGGGCCACGGAAGGGGGAATCAGGTCAAGCATGGCAAGGCCACTTACTATTAGGCGAAGCTACATCTGGCGCTGACCAGCAGGGGCGAGGGAGCCCCAGGGGTCAGTGGAGAAAATGACGGCGGCCCGTGGTCACCATGGCCATGCCAAGGGCATCACAGGCGGTGATGCTGTCCCCATCCCGCAGGCTCCCCCCAGGCTGGATCACGGCACTGATGCCATGGTCTGCGGCCAGACGAACCGTGTCGTCAAAGGGGAAGAAGCCATCGCTGGCGAGCACTGCTCCCTGGGCCTGGCTTCCGGAGGCCTCCAGGGCAATCCGGGCGGCGCCCACCCGGTTGGTCTGCCCGCCCCCCATGCCCAGGGTCTTCCCCTGGGACGCCACCACGATGGCGTTCGAGCGCACATGGCGTACCACCTGCCAGGCAAAGCGCAGATCCAGCCACTCCTGGTCGGTGGGCTGGCGCTGGCTCACCACCTGCCAGGCCTCCGGGTCGATGGGCTGGTCATCCCTGTCCTGGACCAGCAATCCGCCAAGGAGGGAGCGAATGTGTTGGCCTAGCGCTGCCTCCACAGCCGCAGGTGCCAGCTCCAGCACCCGCAAGTTGGGCTTGGCCGCCAGGAGCTCAATGGCCTCTGCGCTGTAGCCAGGGGCCACGACGCACTCCAGGAACAGGCCCGTGAGGGCCTCAGCGCAAGTCCCATCCACCGGTTGGTTGAGCGCCACGATGCCGCCGAAGGCGGATAACCGGTCGACGTCCAGGGCCCGTCGCAGGGCCTCCGCTGGATTGGTCGCCGTGGCCACCCCACAGGGATTGGTGTGTTTGATCACCACGGCCGCCGGTGTTGTCTGGGAGGGGGAGCCAGGCTCGGCATAACCAAACTCCCGAACGGTGGCCAGGGCTGCCTCCAGATCCATGAGGTTGTTAAAGCTGAGCTCCTTGCCCTGGAGCTGGCGCCCAGCGCCCCATCCCACCGTGGAGTCGCCAAACCAGGTGGCCTTCTGATGGGGATTTTCCCCATAGCGGAGTTCCTGAAGCGCGGGCAGGTTGAGCTGAAGATGGCTCTCGCCGCCACCCTGCTGGTCCTGGGCAGAAGGGGAATGCTCCTGGGCCAAACGCTCTGCCCACCAACGACTGATCGCAGCGTCGTAGGCAGCCGTGTGACGGAAGGCCTCAAAGGCCAGGCGACTGCGCAGGGCCCCATCCACCTGATCGGCCCTGAGGGCCTCTAGGAATTCAGGATATTGGGCCGGATTGGTGAGGACGGCCACATGGGCGTGGTTCTTCGCCGCAGCCCGCACCATGGCCGGCCCACCGATGTCGATCTGCTCGATGGCCTCCTCCCAGCTCACTCCCGGTTTGGCCACGGTGCGCTGAAACGGATAGAGATTCACCACCACCACGTCAATGGGATCAATCCCCTGGGCCTCCAGATCCCGCTGATGGGTAGGATCACCTCTCTTGGCAAGGATGCCCCCATGGATCCGGGGGTGCAGCGTCTTCACCCGACCTCCCAGGATTTCCGGGGCCCCCGTGACCTCCGCCACCCGAGTCACCGGAAGGCTGGCAGCAGCAAGGGCAGAGGCGGTGCCCCCACTGGAGATCAGCAGGTAGCCCTGGGCCAGCAACCCCTGGGCCAAAGGCAACAACCCCTCTTTGTCCGACACACTGAGGAGAGCGGTAGGGGCCATGGACGTCGGTAACGCGGAAACGCCAACCTAAACAGCGACTCTCCAGGTGCCTTTCCTGCCCTTCCAACCTGTCGCGAACGACCCAATGGCCTCCAATTCCGCCCTCGTGCTTGGTCCCAAGGAGGCGGATCGGCGTCTCGTGCTGCTCCATGGCTGGGGAGCGGATGCCGATGATCTGCTGGATCTTGGCCGCGAACTCCTGGGATCCGAAGCCTCCGCTATGAGTCTGGTGGCACTGCGGGCCCCCCTCCCTCACCAAGGGGGAATGGGACGTCAGTGGTACGACCTGGGGTTGCCCAACTGGCCCGAGCTTCCAGCCGCCAGGGCGGATTTGCTGAATAGGCTGCATGAGCTCTCAAAAAGTGTGCCCCTGGAGCGCACAGCTCTGCTGGGATTTTCCCAGGGCGCGGCCATGGCCATCGATGTGGCCGTAGGCGCCGAACTACCTTTGGCAGGCCTGATCGGATGCAGCGGGTATCCCCATCCTGGCTGGGTGCCCCAACAACCCAGGATGCCGATCCTCCTTACCCATGGCAGGGAGGATCAGGTGGTTCCCTTTGGGGCCTGTGAAGCCCTGGAGCAGAGCCTCAAGGAACATGGAGGATCTGTCGAGATGCTGCCCTTTCACGGGGGTCATGGCATCGACCCCGGCCTCTTCCCTGCCATGCGCGACTTTCTAGGTCGCGTCTGGCAGGGTGAGGCCTAAGGGCTTCAAACAAAGGCGTATTCGTACTCTTCCACTTCCTCCCAGTCGTCGGCAGCGAGGGCTTCAATGCCCTCGAAGAGCACATCTTCCCCAATGCGATCAACGATCAACCGCAGGGATGGGAACAGGAAATGGTTCTCCTCGGCGTACTGGGCACTGAATAGACCCTTCTCACCCCAAAAGAAGCGGTCGGTGGTGTGCTCATTGCGGCGGACGTTGAGAATGGCGGGCGCCTGCAGCTCGGTTTCGGCAATGAACCGGCGGGCTGCGGTGACCGGCTTATGGGACCCCGTTTCCAGGTTGAAGGTGGGCACATGGGCCAGCACGCGCTGGCCTGCTAGACGACGGCGGCTGATCCGCTTGCGCTTCTTGGACATGTAGAGATCACTCCAGGGGTGGAGTAGAGAGAGAGAGAGGGGGGGGGGAGGGCTGGCAAGAGAGGAGGATCAAGACAAGCTCGTTCTCCGTTTGCCGGGACGCTGAAGGCGGCCCACGGCCCTACGTTCTGTCGTCCGTGAAGCGATCAGGGAGGATCGCAGCCATTCGCCTGGGGCGGTGACCCACTCGGAAAGCAGAAACATGCACCTGTCTCTGCTGTAGCCTTGGTTGCAAGGGCTTTGCAACCTTTGGCCGAGATGGCTGGACAACCCCTCCCGGCTGGGGACTGGGAAGTAGTGGTCGACACATCGACTTTAAAGCTTTTTTTTCGATTTCGCCCCTCGGGATCATCAACTTTTTTTAACTTGACCCATACGCCTGGGTCCTCTTCCCTGTGACACCTGTCTCCGAGAGGTTTCTCATCCTGCTTCGCAGTCAACTGGGGCAATTTATCGACTGCCCAGACGTTGAAGCCCTCGTGGTTTATGTCACCCATCCAGGCCAGGGGAACATTCCCACCCTTCTTCCCCTCGGACAATGGCCGGAAAACGCTCGACGCCTCACCGCCGTCGGGAGCGACAGCCAACTGCGGGTGCCAGCAGAAGAGAGGCGCTGGCTTCCCCTCCGTGACGGACCCGCCCTGCTGGGAGCCCTGCAGGTGGAAACCCGCGGAGCCACATGGTCTCCCCTTCTGCAGCAACGGCTTCAGGGGGTGGCCGTCTGCCTGACGGAAGCCCTGCGCCTTGATCTGGAGCAACAGCGCCTGCAAAGACGCGTGGAAGCCCAGGAGGAACAACTGAGGCTGTTGGTTCATCAGCTGCGCAATCCCCTGACAGCCGTCCGTACCTTCGGCCATCTGTTGCTGCGGCGCCTGAAGGACGACAGCGACAGTCGCAGCCTGGTGGAAGGACTGCTGGCCGAGGAACGCCAGCTCAACAAATACGTAGAGGCGATCAGCGCCCTTGGCCAGCCCGATGGGCTGTTGCCTGCCGCCAGCACTCCCGATCCCCTGCTCCTCCCCCCCCTCCTCTCCGGTCCCCAAGGGGTCGGCTTGGCCGATCTCATCGCCCCTCTCCTGCAGCGGGCTAAAGCCACAGCTGCCCTCCAGGGTCGCCAGTGGGTGGGCCCCAAGGCCCTCCCCGAATGGCGGGGTGAGGGCAGCGCGGTGGCGGAAATCCTGGCGAACCTGCTGGAGAACGCCTTTCAGTACAGCCTTCCAGGCAGCACCGTGGGTCTGCACTGTTCCCTCGCCTCCGAAGGCCTCGGCCTCACGGTTTGGGATGGGGGGGAGGAGATCGTGGAGGAGGAGCGGGAGCGCATTTTTGAGCGGGGGGTGCGGGGGCTCCAGAGCCAGGGCAAGCCCGGCACAGGCCTGGGTCTTGCCCTGGCAAGGACTCTTGCCCGCCATCTGGGCGGGGATCTGGAGCTGGTGATTCCCCCGGCCCTGGTGGATGCCTCCATGCCAACCCGGGGGAATGCCTTCCAGCTCACCCTGCCGGCCCAGACGGAGCGATTCGCGCCATCACCATGAGAACCAGCGCCATGACTTCGGTCCACTCCACACAGGCCCCATAGCTGTCACCGCTGTGCCCCCCCAGCCGGCGCCCCAGCCAGCAAGGCACCAGGAGGGCTGGCACGGCACCCGCCAGCCCTGCAGGCCCCCAACCCAGGGAGAGGCTGAGCCAGAGGAGAGCCCCCACGGCCATCAGGCCTGGACGGACCTCCCGCAGCAAGCCTGTCCAATGCTTGCGGTGAAATCCTGCCGACCCCTGAGCATGCAGATAGGGAAACCAGGCCAAGGCCAGCAGGGGGGCCATGCGGCCCCAAAGAGCAGCCCACACCAAAGCAAGGGGAGCGGCGCCCTGAAGGGTGGCCAAGGCGGCCGCCTTGAGAAGAAGGAGGAGGGCTAGGGCCTGGGCCCCACTCGCCCCCACCCGACTGTCCTGCATGGCCTCCAGCACCCGGTCCCCCGCCGCCAGCCCATCCGCCGTGTCCATGGCCCCGTCCATGTGCAACCCTCCCGTGAGCCACAGACCAGCGGCCAGCACGCCGCACACCTGAGCCAGCAGGGGCACATGCCCCTGGAGCAGCCACCAGAGCAGAGCTTGGAGGGCGCCGATCAGCAGACCCATCCAGGGGGCGAACCGGGCAATTCGCTCAAACCGGGGGCGGATGCCAGGCCAGGGGGGCAGCACGGAATAGAAGATCCAGGCCCCGGCCAGATCCTGGAGCCAGGGGGGAGGGAAAGAGGGCGTGGCTGGGCTGGGACAGAGCAGCACCACCCTGACATGGCCTGGCGGGGGGAATGCCAGCCGTCTAGGGTCAAATCCCCTAGCCAGGAACGTGTCAGCCCAGGCCTTTGCCTTCACCATCACGGCCCAGTGCCCCCGCACGCGCGCCCGCTGCGGACACTGGCAGACCCCCCATGGAACGGTAAGCACCCCCCGGTTCATGCCGGTGGGCACCTCCGGCACCGTGAAAGGCATCAGCACCCCCCAGCTGGCAGAGACAGGGGCCCAGATGGTGCTGGCCAACACCTTTCACCTTCACCTCCAACCCGGCGAAGCCGTGGTGGCCAAAGCGGGTGGGGTGCACCGCTTCATGGGCTGGCAGGGGCCCATGCTCACCGACTCCGGCGGGTTTCAGGTGTTCAGCCTGGCGGCCATCAACCGCATCGATGACGCGGGGGTAGCCTTTCGCTCCCCCCGCGACGGCGCGGCCATCCTGCTCACCCCGGAGCGTTGCATGGCGATCCAGAGGGATCTCGGGGCGGATGTGGCCATGGCCTTCGACCAGTGCCCCCCCTATCCGGCCACGGAATCGGAGGTGGCTGAGGCCTGCCGGCGCACCCACCTCTGGCTGGAGCGGTGCATCGCGCACCATCAGGGGGGGGCTCAGGCCCTGTTCGGGATCGTGCAGGGGGGGTGCTACAGCCACCTGCGGGAGGAGTCGGCCCGGGTGGTGGCTTCGATGAATCTGCTGGGCATCGCCGTGGGGGGCGTGAGTGTGGGAGAACCGGTGGAAGAGATGCACCGGATCGTGGCCCAGGTGGCCCCGTTGCTGCCGGAGGATCGTCCCCGCTACCTCATGGGCGTGGGCAGCTTGCGAGAGATGGCGGTGGCCGTGGCCCATGGCTTCGACCTGTTCGACTGCGTGCTCCCCACCCGCCTGGGGCGCCACGGCTCAGCCCTGGTGGGCGGCGAGCGCTGGAATCTCCGCAATGCCCGTTTTCGTCACGACCACACTCCCCTGGACGAAGGCTGCCCCTGCCTGGCCTGCCAGCAACACAGCCGGGCCTATCTGCACCACCTGCTGCGCTGCGAGGAGATGCTGGGCCGCACCCTGCTAAGCCTCCACAACCTCACCACGCTCCTGCGATTCACCACGGCGATGGGGCAAGCCATTGCCGAGGACTGTTTTTCAGAGGATTTCGCTCCCTGGGAGCCCGCCTCCCCAGCGGCACACACGTGGTAGGTTCCAGCCACCGCAAAGGGTTCCTTCCGGCATGGTCCTGCACGTGTTTGCCCAGCTTCCAGAGGCCTACCAGGCCTTTGCCCCCCTGGTGGACATCCTGCCCATCATCCCCCTCTTCTTCTTGCTACTGGCCTTTGTTTGGCAGGCTTCGGTGGGCTTCCGCTGAGCACAGCCCCCATGAAGGCCGGCAAGGCCAGCATCCGACGCCAGCGCGAAGGCTCCTGTACGAGGCGATAGAGCCATTCCAGTTGGATCTTCCCCATCCACAGGGGGGCACGTTTTTTGGTGCCAGCCCAGACATCAAAGCTGCCACCGACCCCCATCCAAATGCCTAGGAGAGGGTGTGGCAGCTTCTGGATCCAGAGCTCCTGGCGGGGCACCCCCAGGGCCACAAGCACCAGATCGGGATGCATCGAGAGCAGACGCTTCTCCAGATCGGGCCAGGCCTCAGGGTCGCTGTACCCGTGTATCGCTATCACCAGCTGGAGGCCAGGGATCTCTGCCTTCAACCGGTGGCATAGCTGCTCCAGCACGGGGGGACTTGCCCCCACTAGGGCCACGCGCCATCCCTGCGCTGCGGCATGCTCCAGGAGATGGCGGGCCAGCTCAATGCCGGGCGTTCGCCGCACCCGAATGCCCAGGCGCCCAAGGGCCCAGACCACTCCTGCCCCATCGGGGATCACCAGGTCGGCTCCACGGATGGCTCCCGCCAGGGCGGGATTATTCAGGGCCGCCATGGTCATCTCGGCGTTGAGGGTCACGATCTGCCCACCGCCTTTGTCATAGAGGGAGACCGCAGAGGCCAGAACATCAGAGCAGACGTTCACCGGAATCCCTAGCACTTCAGCCTGCAGGGGATCGGTGACGTTTGTTGCCATGGAAGGGGACATCGCGGAGGAGAATCTATGGCTGCCTAGAAGGTGAATCAGCCCGTGGGGATGCGCACCGGTGACGTGACCATGGTGAGCCAGGGAGAATGGAACGCCTCCTCACGAGAGGCAGCTGGTGACGCGGCCCCCGAAGCGCTAGCCCTGCTCCAACGCCTGGATCGGGACATTGAGACTGTGGTGCTCTCACGGCAGCACCCCCTCACGGGATTGCTCCCGGCCAGCACGGCCAACACGGTGCACGGCAACTACGGCGACGCCTGGGTGCGCGATTGCGTGTATTCCATCCAATGCGTGTGGGGACTGGCCATGGCCCACAGGCGCCAGAACGGCCCCTGCCGACGGGCCTTCGAGCTGGAGCAGCGGGTGCTGCAGCTGATGCGAGGGCTACTCGCTGCGATGATACGCCAGGCACCGAAGGTGGAGCGGTTCAAGCGCAGCCTGCGCCCGCTGGATGCCATCCACGCCAAGTTCGACACTGGATCAGGGGCGACGGTGGTGCCCGACGACGGCTGGGGCCATCTGCAGCTGGATGCCACCGCCGTGTTTCTGCTTCAGCTTGCCCAGCTCACCCGCTCCGGGGTGGTGGTGGTGCAGACCACCCACGAGCGGGATTTCGTGCAAAACCTTGTGTACTACGTCGCCCGTGCCTACCGGGTGGCCGATTACGGCATCTGGGAGCGGGGCGACAAGAGCAACCATGGCCTGCCGGAGCGGAACGCCAGCTCCATCGGCATGGTGAAGGCGGCCCTGGAGGCCCTCGATGGCGTCGATCTTCTCGGCCCCCACGGGGATGGGAGCTACTGCCTCACCATTCCCCAGGATGCGATCGTGCGCCTCCGTCGAGCCCTGCGGAGCCTGCTGCCGCGGGAATCGGGGAGCAAGGAAGCCGACAGCGCCTGCCTGTCGGTGATCGGCTATCCCGCCTGGGCCGTGGAGGACGGCGAGCTGGTGGCCCGCACCCGCAGCAAGATCCGCCGAGACCTAGGGGGGGCCTATGGCTACAAGCGCTTCCGCCGCGATGGCCACCAGACGGTGATCGAGGACGTGAGCCGGCTCCATTACGAGGCGGAAGAACTGGCGGAGTTCGAGCACATCGAGTGCGAGTGGCCCCTGTTTCTGGCCTACGAGCTGCTGACGGCCTGTTGCGAGGAGCGCTGGGAGGAAGCCCGTCGCTGGCGACAACGGCTTACGGAACTGAGTGTGGACGTGGATGAGGTGGCCCTGTTGCCGGAGCTCTATCTGGTCAGCAGGGAAAGAATCGCCGGGGAGCGGCGCAACCCCGGAAGCCAACCGCGCCAGCCCAATGAGAACATTCCCCTCCTCTGGACCCAGAGCCTCACCTGGCTGGCGGATCTGCTGCTCCATGGCCTGATCACCCCAGACGACCTGGACCCCCTGGGACGGCGCCACCGCCAGCCCCTCGGGGCTGAGAAGGTGATGGTGGCTCTGGTGCCCGAAAACGGCGCCATCGCCGCCCAGCTCACCGCGTGCGGTCTGCCCGTCTACAACCCTGACGAGGGCATGCTCCGGGTGGCCAGTTCCAGGGAGCTAGCCCAGCGCATGGCCACGGTGGGCGCCAACGACCGACTGGGGCTGAGCGGCCATCCGCAGGTGCGGATGGAAACTATGGCCACTGCCCGGCTCTACCGGCACAACGGGGAGGCCCTGGCCTTCCAGCCAGCCGTGCTGGAGGAAGACACCTTTTATCTGGCCGACGACCCCAGACAGCTCGTGGACACGGTGGCCAGCGAACTGCGCCTGCTGCGGCGCCACTGGCGGGGCGGGGGCCTGCCGGTGCTCCTGATCCCGATCGCCACCATTCCCTTTCAGCGTGATCCCCAGGCCTTTGTTGACCTTGGCCGCAGTCTGTTGACCGGAGAACTGGAGGGGGTGCCCGTGCAACTCGCCCCCTTGGCCGCCCTGGTTGCTGAAGCCAGCTGGGTTGAGTTGCCGCCCCAGGCCAAGGCCGCCTGCCGGCTGAATCAGCCGCGCCAGACTCTGCTCCCCTCCAGCCGCAGCCACCGGCCTCTCACGGCCCGGGAAGAGCAGGAGCTGGAGGACACCTCCGTGGCCGCCCTGATCGAGCGGCTCTGGACCAGCCACTCCCTGGAGGAACAAGCGGAGGTTCTGGAGCTGCTGGGCCGCCGGCTTGGCCCCGGCGCCCAGCTGCAGGGACCCCAAGGCGGCCCCTCTCTACGACTGATGGCCCTGTTGGAGGAGGTGTATCGGCGGGGATTGGAGGAGGGCGACTGGAACGTGGTGCGCCGCGCGGCTGGGGCGATGGGCCTGGTGCATCCCCAGCTGGAGGATGCGCTCACCGATCTGCTGGTACGGCAGAAGCAGGTGGTGGTGGGGCGCAACTACACGGGCCAGTCGCTGATCAGCCAGCCCCAGGGCAGCAAAATGATCGCCTCCATGATCCGCCGCTTCAGCGGCGAGGACGCCCGGGAGTGGATGCTGCAGCAGGAGCTGCTGCTGGCGATCGACAGCCTGGCCCGGCTGGAGCCGAGCCTGCTCAGCGGCAGCCTCACCGTGCAGCTGGGGCAATTGCTCCTGCTGCTCACCAGCGAGCTTGCGAGTGCGGCCAACATCAGCCCGAGCGACGCCTTTGAGGAACTCTGCAGCCAGCCCCCCCATGCCATCCGCCGACGACTGCGGGCCGTACTGGCGGATGTGGAGCATGCCAAGACAGCCCTGCAACGCAAGGAGGAGCTCCACCTGCAAGGGGGGCGGGTGCGCTGGGAGGTGCCCGATCCCCTGGAGGAGCTGCCCAAAGGGGGCTGCTGGCTGCAGCACCGCCTGCGGCTGGGAGCCCTGCAGCGGGTGCCCCGGGATTTCTATCCCGGCATCTGGGATTTGCTGCGCCACTGCGAAGGCATCGTGATCGGCGACAAGCTGGAGCGGCGCAACAGGTTGGAAAGTGCCCCCCTGCTCAACGACCTCACCCCCGGAGAGCGCAATTTCGCGGCCCTGGTGGAACAGCTGTTGGGCAAGATCGAAGCTCCGGAATACCGCCAGCTCTGCACCGAGTCACTACTCACCTTAATGGCTTTTGTAGCGGCCAATCCCCAGGTGCGGTTCGACGACGACCTGGCCCTGGATGTGGTGATCGGCCACGCGGTTCGGGTGGGCTGGCAGCAGGGCCACCCCTTAGTGGGCGAAGCCGACTACGGCCGCCATAAGGCCGAGGCCTGGGATGACTTCTACCGCTCCTCCCCGGCCCAATGCCGCCGCTGGCAGCTGCTGGCGCTGCAGCAGCTCAGCCGGACCGGCCAGCCGCCGGCAGCACCCTCGCCACATGTGCGGGCGGCCTAAGGGCCGGAGGCCCGCCCAGTGGCTTCCTAGATCGGCTCGTCCAACGTCATGCAGATGTTGGGGTGCTCCACGCACTGCTCAATCAGATCCGCCAGCAGCAGGGCCCGGGAGGCCTGCAGCCCATCCACCGCCGGTGTTTCCTCGCCACGAACGCACTGGAGGAAGTGCTCCAGCTCGGCATAGAGCGGTTCGATGGAGGTGGTGCTCACCTCCTCGATAAAGCCGTCATTGCGATACACCAGCTCGCCATGGTCGGCGCTCACCGTGGTGTGGGGACGGCGGTGGATGCGCAGGTTGTGCTTGAGGAAATCAGTTTCCATAAGGCTGTTGCGGCAATGGGTGTAAAGCCGCCGCACCTTGCGGTGGGCCATCTTGCTGGCCGTCAGGCTGGCCACCACGCCGTTGGCAAAACCCAGGGTGGCGTTCACGTAGTCGATGGGCCCTTCTCCACTGCGGCCCCCTGCCGCGGCCAGCCGCACCACCGGCGAGGCGGCCAGCTCCAGCACCAGATCGATGTCGTGGATCATCAGATCGAGCACCACCGACACATCGTTAGCCCGGTCGGGGTTGGGGCTGTGGCGCCGGGCCTCCAGCACCACCACCTCCTCGCCGGCCACCACCTTGAGCAGCTCCCGGAAGGCCGGGTTGAACCGCTCGATGTGGCCCACCTGCAGCAAACGGCCCGCAGTCTCCGCGGCCCGAATCAGGTCGTTGGCCTCCTCCTGAGTGGCGGCGATCGGCTTTTCAATCAACACATCCACGCCGGCCTGGAGGGCAGCCAGGCCCACCCGGTGGTGGAGCAGGGTGGGCACCGCCACGCACACCGCCTCAACCTCCCCCAACAGAGTCTGATAGTCGGCAAACCAGCGGCAGCCGAACTGTTCGGTAGCCAGCTTGCCCCGCACCTCATTGGGATCAGCCACGCCCACCAGCTCGGCATCGCGCAGGAGGCTGAGCACCCGGGCGTGATGCCAGCCCATGTTCCCGATGCCAATGACCCCTACCCGCACAGGGTTCATGGCTGCGCTCACGGACAGATGCGCGCATTATCGGTGATCCCCTGCACTTCCCGCAGGCGAAGGGTGCGGGCCAGGGCCAGCAGCACCAGGGCGAGGCCCAACCAACCCAGCACGCCCCCCACCGGATTGGGGTTGGCACCCCCGGGTCCCACTAACCAGAGAGGACTCTCCTGCCGAAGCACCAGGACACCCTGAAGCAGGGCAAACCAGCCCCCCACCAATCCCCCATGGAGCCCCACCGCTCCCCAGAGCAGGCCTCCATCGAATCGGCGTTGAAGGGCCAGGGCGAGACCCAGCAACAACAATCCACCCAGCAGGCCCACCAACCCCGCGATCCCGAGGTCGGCCCGAGCATGCACCAGGCTGAAGATCACTGCCTGGGCCATCGCCCCGCGTGGGCGCCCCAGATGGAGCGCCAGCTCACCCCAGAGCCAGCCGCGAAACAGAAGCTCCTCGGCAAAACCCACCCCCAGACCCAGGGCCAGGGCATTGGCCAGCTCCCCTGGGGAGAGATTGGGCTGCCAGCGAGCCAGCCCGCTCCACAGAAGAATCACAGTGATGGGCGCCAGCAGGGCAAGGGCCTTTGCCCATCCCCCCAGCAAGGCCCCCAGGGCCTGCTGGGGCGGGGCCACCACCCCGAGCCGGCACCAGGGGGTGGGCTCATTCCAAACCCGCCGCAAGCGCAGCGGCAGGGAGAGGAGCAGGGCCAGCAGGGTCCAGGGGGCCGCAAAGAGGGGCCAGTCTTCGGAAGGGAATCCCAGACTACGGGCCACCAACTGGAGACCAAGAAAGAGGCTGACCAGAACCGCGGGGTAACGCAGGGTGCCAAGCCAGGTGGGGCCAGAGCGCGCCACTAGTCGTCGGGCTCGATGGTGCTAGTCAGTCCCTTGGCCTTGAGGGTTTCGCAGTAGAACTCGGCTGGCTCCAAATCACAGACGATCACCAGCCCCACCCCCGTGTTGTGGGCCTCCAGCATCACGGCAATGGCATCTTCCTCACTCAGGCTCGGCACCACCTGCCTGAGCGTCTGGACGACGTACTCCATGCTGTTCACCGGGTCGTTGTGAAGAAGCACCCGATAGCGCGGTGCCGGCTTGCGTACCCGCTCAGGGGCCTTCTCCATGACGGCAGCTCCGCCGCTCTCACGGCCAGGCGTCTGGCTGGCTTGAAGGGACATGCAGGTGGGGGGGTGGAGCTGGATCGGGCCCGTATCGTAAGCGGGTCTACCCGCTGGGCCTCAGCCCTGGAATGGCCTGGAACGGAGTGGGAAGATTGCCGCAGCACCTGAGATGTATGGCCCTTCTTCATCCCCGTGATCGCATCTTCGTGGCAGGTCACCGTGGCATGGCGGGCAGCGCCATCTGCCGAGCTCTTCGCCACCGGGGCTTCGCCGATCCTTCTCAAGGGGGAGACCTCCTGCTCGCCAGCAGGCAGGAGCTGGATCTGCTGGATCCTGGCGCCGTGGCGGCATGGATGGCCCAGCAACGCCCGGATGTGGTGGTGCTCGCCGCGGCCAAGGTAGGCGGCATCCAGGCCAACAACACCCACCCCGCCGACTTCCTGCTCGACAACCTGAAAATCCAGAACCATGTGATCGAAAGCGCCTGGCGCAATGGCGTGCGGCGCCTGCTCTTCCTGGGCAGCAGCTGCATCTATCCAAAATTCGCCGTCCAGCCCATCCGCGAAGAAGCGCTCCTCACCGGCCCTCTGGAGCCCACCAATGAGTGGTACGCCATCGCCAAGATCACGGGCATCAAGCTCTGCGCTGCCCTGCGCAGGCAGCACGGCTTCGATGCCATCAGCCTGATGCCCACCAACCTTTATGGCCCAGGCGACAATTACCACCCCACCAACAGCCATGTGCTGCCGGCCCTGATCCGGCGCTTCCATGAGGCCACAGAGCGGGGAGATTCCAGCGTCACCTGCTGGGGCACAGGCACCCCTCTGCGGGAGTTTCTCCATGCCGATGATCTCGGGGAGGCCTGCGTGTTCGCCCTTGAACAGTGGGATCCAGACGCCGAAGACGGGCCCCGGGATGACGCCGGTCAGCCCCTCAGCCACCTGAATGTGGGGACGGGCATCGACCTCACCATTCGGGAGCTGGCCGAGGCCGTGGCCCAAGCAACGGGCTTCCGCGGAGAGATCCTGTGGGATGCCAGCAAACCAGATGGCACGCCCAAAAAACAGCTCGATGTGAGCCGCCTGGCCTCCTTGGGATGGCAGGCCCAGATCCCTCTGGCGGAGGGCCTGACCGGCACGGTGGCCATCTTCCGAGAGCAGCTCCAGCAAGAGCTGGTGCGGCTGTAGGGCTGCCTCAGACCGCCAGGGCCGCCTGAATGCGGCTCATGGCTTCCTCCACATTGGCCCGACTGTTGAAGGCGGAGAGGCGGAAGTAGCCCTCTCCGGCGGCACCAAAACCGCTACCGGGGGTGCCCACGACATGGGCCCGGCCCAGCAGGAGATCGAAGAAGCCCCAGGAATCGACGCCCTCCGGGGTTTTCACCCACACATAGGGGGCCTGCTCACCGCCATACACCTGCAGCCCGGCGGCCTCCAGCTCCCGGCGGATGATCGCCGCATTGTCCATGTAAAAGGCAACGAGCTCTTTCACCTGGGCCTGGCCCTCAGGGGAATACACCGCCTCGGCACCGCGCTGCACGATGTAGCTCACGCCGTTGAACTTCGTGCTCTGGCGCCGGTTCCACAGCCCCCAGAGCTCCACCGCTTCCCCATTGGCCGCCTTGCCCATCAGTCCCCGGGGCACCACGGTGAGAGCACAGCGGGTGCCCGTGAAGCCCGCATTTTTGGAGAAGGAGCGAAACTCAATCGCGCATTCCCTAGCACCTTCGATCTCATAGATCGAATGGGGCAGGGAGGGGTCCTGGATGAAGGCCTCGTAAGCCGCATCAAACAGAATCAGGGCCCCGGTGGAGCGGGCGTAGGTCACCCAGGCCTGGAGTTGCTCCTTGGTGGCCACCGCGCCGGTGGGGTTGTTGGGGAAGCAGAGGTAGATCAGATCCACCGGTTCGGAGGGAATCTGGGCGGTGAAGCCGTTCTCAGCGTTGATCGGCAGATAGGTGAGGCCGCCGTAACGCCCCGCCCCATCCGCCTCACCGGTGCGGCCGGCCATCACGTTGCTGTCCACGTACACCGGATACACCGGATCGGTAACGGCGATCCTGTTGCCCTCCCCCAGGATGTCGAGGATGTTGGCGCTGTCGCACTTGGAGCCATCGGAGACGAAGATCTCCTCCGCGCTCACCTGACAGCCGCGGGCCTGGAAATCGTGGTTGGCGATCGCTTCCCGCAGCCAGGCATAACCCTGCTCCGGGCCGTAGCCATGGAAGCCCTCTTGAGTGCCCATCTCATCAATGGCGGCCTTCATGGCGGCGCGGCAGGCCTCTGGCAACGGCTCCGTGACATCCCCGATGCCCAGGCGGATGATGGCCGCCTCCGGATGGGCCTCGCTGAAAGCCTTCACGCGCCGGGCGATCTCGGGGAACAGGTAGCCGGCCTTGAGCTTGAGGTAATTGCCGTTGACCTGAACCATGACACGCATGCGGCCCGCGGGGCGGGCTCGGGGGAACTGGGCGCGATTGTCCTATGGCGCGGCGCCCGAAGGGCTGGAGCGTGCATACCATCAAGACAGTGCCCCGTGCTGCCGTGCCCCCCACTCCTGCAACCGCTCCGGTGGATGTGGCCAGCCTCATCGACCTTGAGGTCAGCAAACCCGGGCGCTACCTGGGCAACGAGCTGGGGGTGCGCGGCCGGGACTGGCCCCAGGCCTGGACCACGGCCGGCGTGCGCTGGGCCCTCACCTACCCCGAGGTGTACGAGGTGGGGGCCAGCAACCTGGGTCACATTCTTCTCTATTCGATTCTCAACACGGTCCCCGGCCAACTCTGTGATCGGGCCTATCTGCCCGCGGCCGATATGGCCGCCCGGCTGCGGGAGTGGCGCATCCCCCTCTTTGCCGTGGAGAGCCGCCGCCCCCTGAGCGCCTTCGACCTGTTGGGGTTCTCCCTGAGTTACGAGCTGGGGGGCACCAACATCTTGGAGATGCTGGACCTGGCCGGCATCCCCCTTCACGCATCCTCCCGGGGCGACCTTCCCCTCGCCCATCCGGAGGCCCCGCCCCTCATCTTTGCCGGGGGTCCAACAGCCACCAGCAATCCGGAGCCTTTTGCCGCCTTCTTCGACTTCATTGCCCTCGGGGATGGGGAGGAGCTGTTGCCGGAGATTGGTCTGGTGGTGGCCGAAGGGCGGGCGGCTGGCCTCAGCCGTCGGGAGCTGCTGCGAGATCTAGCCCAGGTGCCCGGGGTGTACGTGCCGGCCCTGTACGGCCCAGGGGCCGATGGGGTCACGATCGCTCCCCTAGAGGCCGAACTGCCCCAGCGGATCAGGCGCCGCACGGCGACGCCCATGCCCCACTACGCCACGGGCCTAGTCCCCCACATCGAAACGGTGCACGACCGGCTCACGGTTGAGATCCGGCGGGGCTGCACCCGGGGCTGCCGTTTCTGCCAGCCCGGCATGCTCACCCGCCCGGCCCGGGATGTGGACCCCGCGGAGGTGATCGAAGCGGTGGAGGAGGGCATGGGGCGAACGGGCTACGCGGATTTCTCCCTGCTGTCCTTGAGCTGCAGCGACTACCTGTCCCTGCCCGCGGTGGGCGTGGAACTGCGCAATCGCCTGGCCGAGCACAACATCAGCCTCACCCTGCCCAGCCAACGGATCGACCGCTTTGATGACCACATTGCCCACATCCTCGGCGGCACCCGCCGGGCCGGGCTGACCTTTGCACCCGAAGCCGGCAGCCAGCGGCTGCGGGATGTGATCAACAAAGGCCTGAGCGATGCCGATCTGCTGCGGGGCATCCGCACCGCCATGGACAACGGCTACCGCAAGGTGAAGCTCTATTTCATGGTGGGGCTCCCCGGGGAAACGGATGGGGATGTGCTGGGCATCGCCGACACCTGCCGGCGCCTCCAGCAGGACTGCGCCGATCTGGGGCGGCTGCAGCTGAACCTCACCATCAGCACCTTCACCCCCAAGCCCCACACCCCCTTCCAATGGCACAGCGTGAGCCATGGGGAAATCCGGCGGCGGCAGGAACTGCTGCGGCAGGCCCTGAGAGGCCTGCGGGGGGTGAAGAGCAACTTCACCGACACCCGGCTCGCAGCCATTGAGGATTTCATCGGCCGGGGTGACCGGCGCCTGGCCCCGGTGATCGAGGCGGCGTGGAGGGCGGGGGCGGGTCTGGACGCCTGGTTTGAGTCGGCCGAGAGGAGCCATGCCGCCTGGACGGCCGCCATTGAAGGGGCAGGTCTGGGGGGCCGCTATAGGGCCTTGGAACTGGGGGACTGGGCCGCCGTGGAAGCCCTGGACGCCAGCGACCTGAACGCCTTTTGCCGCCAGCCCCTCCCCTGGGACCATCTGGACACGGGGATCGAGAAAACCTGGCTGGCGGAGGATCTCCAGCGGGCCCTAGCCGCCGCTGAGGTGCCGGACTGCTCGTTTGCCACCTGCAGCCATTGCGGTGTCTGTGGGCCGGAACTTGGGCACAACGTGGTAATCCCTGCACCACCGGTACCCCCGACCCTGCCAAGCCGCAAACCCCCGAGTGAGCGCGTCTGCCGCCTGAGGTTTGGCTTCAGCAAACGGAGCAGCCTGGCCTGGATCAGCCACCTGGACACTCTGCGCCTCCTGCATCGGGCCCTGCGCCGAAGCGGCCTACCCGTAAGTTTCACCGGGGGCTTTCACCCGCTCCCCCGACTGCAGATCGCCCTTCCCCTGCCGCTCGGAGTGGAGGGTTTTGAGGAATGGCTGGACCTGGATCTGGTGGAGCCGCTGGAGGCACCCCAGGCCCTCCAGCGGCTGCAACAGGAGCTGCCCGATGGCTTGCGATTGCATTCCTGCACAGTGGTGCCCCTGCAGGGGCCAAGCCTCTCGCAAGAGGTAGAGGGAGCCCTCTGGCGTTTTGGACTCCAGAGCGAATCCTGCTGGCCCGAGGCCCCAGGCCGGGACTGGCCCGAAGCCAACACCTGGGAGATGGCCCTGCAGATCTTGATGCAAACCGACACATGGATCTGGAACGACCACGACAAGAAGGGACGGCCACGCCAGAGGGATTGCCGTCCCGCACTGCGCCAGATTCATCTGGCCCGGCACGACGGGCCCACCAACGAGGTGGAACTGGTTCTGGAGACCAGGATTGATGCCCAGGGGTTTGGGGTGCGGCCCGAGCATCTGCGGAGCTGGCTCAGCGCCCACCTAGAGCGGCCCCTGCGCTTGGGCCACCAGAAGCGGGAAGCCCTGTTCCTGGGCATTCAAGCTCCGTGCTAAATTACAAGGGCTTGGTGAGAGGTCGGCGCGCCATCTCCTCACCAAGCCACAAGCTTCCAAATCCTGACCCACTGTCAGGCAAGCCTTCCAGGAAGCAACGCTGAACAAATCAGGTTTACTGCCCCTATCCGGGAGAGCTTCCCTCTCTCGTTACTTCGCTGACGACCTCCAGGGTTCTGTTCAGTAGGCGCGAACCTGACCAGATTAGGTCAGCTCCAACCTCCGCCATCTGCCATGGATCGGAGGTCTCCAGTGTCACTCCGGCCTAGCGCCAAGAACCCACCAGCTTTCCCTCGTTTGTCCTGACCTGCGGGCCCGGACTCCAACAGAGACCACTCTCCTTCTATGCCCCAGCAGATCGTGATCGCCGAGCAGCTGCGGATTGCCGCAGTGCTCAATGACGACCGCGTCGAAGAGCTGGTGGTGGCCCAGGGCCGCTACCAGATCGGCGACGTTTACCTCGGCACCGTTGAAAACGTGCTGCCGGGAATTGATGCGGCCTTCGTCAACATTGGCGAAAGCGAAAAAAACGGCTTTATCCACATCTCCGACCTCGGACCGCTTCGCCTGCGCAAAGGCGGAGCAGGCATCACCGAACTCCTCGAACCTCGCCAGAAAGTTCTGGTGCAGGTGATGAAGGAGCCCACGGGCAGCAAGGGGCCACGGCTCACTGGCAACCTCAGCTTGCCGGGTCGCTTCCTGGTGCTCCAGCCCCATGGCCAGGGGGTGAACATCTCTCGGCGCATCAACAGTGAAGCCGAACGTAACCGTCTACGGGCGCTGGGTGTGCTCATCAAACCTCCCGGGTCGGGGTTGTTGATCCGCACGGAGGCGGAGGGCGTGGGGGAAGAGCTCCTCATCGACGATTTGGAAGCCCTGCTGCGCCAATGGGAAGCGATTCAACAGGCGGCCGAAACCGCCTCCCCACCGGTTCTCCTGAATCGGGATGAGGACTTCATCCACAGGGTGCTGCGCGACTTCTATGGGCCGGAGGTGGTGCGCGTGGTGGTCGACGCTCCGGATGCCGTGGCCCGGGTCAATGGGTTCCTTGGGGACGACCAGGCCCAGCTAACGGTGGAATTCCATGAGGAATCCTCCGAACTCCTGGAGCATTTCCGCATCAATGCCGCCATTCGTGATGCCCTGCGCCCGCGGGTGGATCTGCCCTCCGGGGGCTACGTGATCATCGAGCCCACCGAAGCGCTCACGGTGATTGACGTGAACTCCGGGTCCTTCACCCGCTCGGCCAACGCGCGGGAAACCGTGCTGTGGACCAACTGCGAAGCCGCCACGGAGATCGCCCGCCAGCTCAAGCTTCGCAACATCGGCGGTGTGGTGATCATCGACTTCATCGACATGGAGTCGCGACGGGACCAGCTGCAGCTGCTGGAGCACTTCACCCAGGCCGTGCGCAACGATTCCGCCCGCCCCCAGATCGCCCAACTCACGGAGCTGGGACTGGTGGAGCTCACCCGCAAACGACAAGGACAAAACATCTACGAACTGTTTGGCCGCACCTGCCCCAGCTGTGGTGGTCTTGGCCACGTCGCGGTGTTACCGGGGAAGGACACGCTCCAACCTCTGGCTAGCCTGCCTGGGGTGGTGCGCACCGTTCCCAGCGCCAGGCCCGAGGCCACCCCCATGCCTACGGAGGCAGCAACCAGCCGTAGCAGGCGACGGGGCGGCCGAGGAGGCCGAGGTGGTGAGAGCGGCGAGGGGCCGCTGGCGATGTCTGACAGTGGCTTGAGCTCCCATGGTGAGGCGCCGGAAACGGCAAGGCCTGAACAGGAGTCGGCCAGCCGCCGGCCGGAGCTGGATTTCGTGGCTGTGCCCATGGATGCCACCCAGGAAGAGGTCTATGGGTGGATGGGCCTCAATCCGGCCCTGCTCCTTGATCCCATGCCAACGGGAGACAATCTGGTGATGCGGGTGGTGCGGCCGGGCTGTGACCCGGAAGCCGTGCTGGAGGAGGCGCGCCAACAATCAAACTCCTATGGATCCAGGAGGCGGCGACGAGGCCGGGGCGGTGGCGAAAGCCGCAGCACCTCCTCCGATACAGGCCCTTCCGCCAGCGAAAGCGAAACAGATGAAGGTGTCTCCCCGTCCCTGGCCCCAGCGGCCGAACTGGTGACGGTGGAAGTGCCACCCCACCGCAGAGCTCGGGCTGCGGAAGATCGCTCAGAAGAGGCCCCGAAGGAAGCCGCCCTTGCAGCGTCTCCGGCTGGGGAGGCTGTCGAAGAGAGCAGCGAACCCCGCCGCCGCCGTCGACGTTCCTCTGCCACGGTGTGAGCCCAAGGCCCTCCATCGACGCCCTGGCCGGCGTGGATGAGGTGGGCCGAGGCAGCCTCTTCGGGCCTGTTTTTGCTGGGGCTGTGATTCTCCCGAAAAGGGGCGAGGCCCGTCTGAACGCGGCCGGCCTCACGGACAGCAAACTCCTCACCCCACGCCAGCGTTCCCAACTCGTCCCCCTAATCCGTCGCTTGGCCAGTGCCTGGGCCATTGGACAGGCCAGTGCGGCGGAAATCGACCGGCTGGGCATCCGCAGCGCCACCGAACTGGCCATGCACCGTGCCCTCCAGCGGCTCAACCATCCCATCGCTTTGGTTGTGGTGGATGGCGTGCTGCCCTTGCGCACCTGGCCGGGTCCCCAAGACACCCTCGTGCGGGGAGATCGGTTGTGCGCAGCCATCGCGGCCGCCAGTGTGCTCGCCAAGCAGGAGCGCGATGCCCTGATTCGCCGTCTGGCCCTCCGATTTCCTGGCTATGGGCTGGAGCGGCATGCCGGCTACGGCACAGCTCACCACCGCATGGCCCTGTTGGAGCGAGGCCCCACTGCGCTCCATCGCCGCACGTTTTTGCGGGGCACGGTTCTCCCATCACCCGATGTGGCAGGACACCCTGTTGCCCCCTCCTCCAGCGGCTTCGAGGATCTGACCTAGGAATCGGCCTGGCCGCCATGGGCTTGGCTACGACACCACTGTTGAAAATCTTTGAGCAGTTGCAGGCGCACCCTGTTCCGCATCCCCAGCAGAATGCCGCTGAGAACCGACCGGCCAGTGGCTTCCAAGACCCGTGGGGGAACGAGCTTCAGCAAGGGGGGTTGGCTCACGGTCACCGCAAGGGTGGCCTCGCCCTCCAGGCCCTGATCCGAGGGCTGGAGCCAGGAATTCAGGCCAAGCTGAAAGTCATCCACCAACCCCAGCCCCTCGAGCTGGCAATCCACGGCCTCCAGCTCGAGACGGTCGCCCCGATGGTGGGTCTGCAATTCCACGATGGGCTCAATCTGCAGCTGAAACACCTGCATTTTGGTGACCCTGTAGCGATAGTGGCCCGGGCCGAGGGCGACCAGATGGTTAGGGTCCAGAAGGGAGGCCACGACCCGTTGCTCTTCCCTGAGGTAAGCCGGCAAGAGTTCGATGCCCTCGGTGACGGGCAGGACCAGCTGCTGGCTGGAGCTAAAGGCCAAGGGCATGGCCAGGGGAAGCCGGCAGGGCATGATCCTACGAAGAACCCCTGCCCTCACCATGCGCCTCGCCTACCTGGGTCCAGCCGGCACCTATGGGGAGCAAGCCGCCAAGCAACTGGCCTCGCTGGAAGGCCTCCAAGTGGAACTGGTCCCCCAACAGGGCATTCGGGCCGTGATCCAGGCCCTCGCTGCAGGCACCTGCGAAGCCTCCGTGGTCCCGGTGGAAAATTCCGTCGAGGGGGGGGTGAGCACCTGCATGGATGCCCTCTGGGAGCATCCAGAGCTGGCGGTGCGTCGTGCGCTGGTGTTGCCGATTCGCCACGCCCTCCTGGGGAGTGGCCCCGTGGAAGGGATCAGTGAGGTGCTCTCCCATCCCCAGGCTTTGGCGCAGTGCAGCCTCTGGCTCGGCGAACACCTCCCCAGCGCCCTCCAGCTGCCCACCAGCTCCACGGCGGAGGCAGCCCGCCTGGTGAAGGGCAGCCGCTTCCGTGCGGCCATCGCCTCACGGGAGGCCGCTCGCGACCATGGGCTCGAGGTGCTGGCCTATCCCATCAATGATGTGCGGGGCAACTGCACCCGTTTCCTGCTTCTGCAGCGCAGCGCGCGCGAAGAAACGGGCCCGCTGGCCAGCCTGGCCTTCTCCCTGCGCTCCAACGAACCGGGGGCCCTGCTCCAGTCGCTGGTTTGCTTTGCCGCCCATGGCCTGAACATGAGCCGCATTGAATCCAGGCCGTCGAAACGGGAGATGGGGGAGTACATCTTTTTCGTGGATCTTGTGTTGCCCCCCAATGGAGCCGGCCCCCTTCAGCTGGCGCTGGATCAGCTCAGGCCCCTCTGCGAGCACCTTGCCCTCTTTGGCACCTATCCTCTGGATACCCTTCAGGAAGGCGAAGCGGCAGACCTCTGAGCGCGAAACACTCCAAATTGCATGAGCCCGTGGCGGAAGGCCCAATCCATAAGGAGCAGGGTGGGCGTCTCCCGCAAGCCCTGCAACACGGCACCAGGCCCTAGTCCGAGAACGGCAGCGGGCCGGCGCAATCCTTCCAGAATCGACTCCCTCCAGGATGGAACGGTGGCTGGGGTCCAATCGGCGCAATCCACCACCAGGCCCCGATTCCAACGGCTGTTATGGAGATTGGCGGTGAGGGATTTGATGCTAGCGAATTCGGGATGGGCCCATTGCTCAAGCAATTGACGCATGACCCAGGTTTCGAAAGGGGAATAGGCTCCGTCGGCCGGGTCTCGGCGGTTCCAGTCCGCCAGCGCCAACAAGCCTCCTGGCTTGAGAACCCTCAGGAGTTCATCCACATAGCGTTGCTTATCCGGCATGTGGGGGGAGGCCTCCACACTCCAGACCGCGTCAAAACCCCCATCCCTCAGGTCAAGATCGAGGGCATCCATCACCGCGAATCGGCAGAGAGGTTCCAGGGAAGGAGGGGTCAGGGCCCTTGCTCGGGCAATCTGGCCTGAGCTAATGCTGATGGCGAGCACATCCAGGCCGTAGTCGCGGGAGAGGATGCGAGCGCTTCCGCCGATGCCACAGCCCACATCCAGCACGGTGCTGCCTGGTGGCAGTTGGTCCAGACCGCTCCAATGCACCAGCTCATGGACAAAGTCCGCTTTGGCCTGGCGAAAATCCCGTGGGCCTGCTGGGTCGCCGTAATGGCCAAGGTGGACGTGATCGCCCCAGAGACGCTCCAGAAGGGCATCCTGCGTCCAGCGGTCGTAGGCCTGAGCGACACTCTGGGAGCCCCGATAGCGACGGGCCGAAGACAGCCAGAGCCAGGCTCCAAGCAGGGATACCCCGATGACAAACAACACCAGGGGAATCAGCCAAGGCTGCCCTGCAGGCACCGTGCTCACCCGTTGGCCTCGTTGCTGTCGTTCGGGGAAAAAGTGTCTTTCAGAACGGTGCGAGCAGCGAGCTGGCGGCGGGTTTGATCCAACAGGTTGAGTTCCTCCCGCAACCGCTCTCCGGTGTCGGTGATCTCCAGCAAGGCTTGCTGGTGGTCGGCTACGGGCCCCCCCAGATGGGAGCCGATCCAATAAGACAGCTCCCGTGGCAAATCTGGAAGATCATCCGGCAAGACAGTGGTTTTACCGACCAGCTTTCCCGTAAGTTCGACCACGTCTCGAAGGGCCTGGGTCACCTCCTGAGTGAGGGCCTGGAGCTCATCCGCGGTGTCGGAGATCTCATCCTCCACCCAGCTAACCATGGCCACACGAAACGGGGTTTCTCGGAGAATCTTGAGCACACGGAAGCGCTGTTGCCCCATCGTCACGATGTTGCTGCGGTCGTCATCCAGACCCTGGCAGTGGAGAATTTCGGCACAACAACCAATCGAAGACATTCGTTGCTGCTGGGGATCCCAGCGCAAAACGCCAAAGCGACGGTCCTCTGACATCACCGTGCGCAACATCATCCGATAACGGGGCTCAAAAATATGAAGCGGCAGAACTTCCTGTGGAAACAGCACCACATCGGGCAGAGGAAACAGCGGCAGCTCCCTAACGGATAAATCACTCACAAGCGTTACCTTGCAGATCCGCTGACAGGAAGAGGGGGCTGGAGCCACACTGGGAACCAGAATCGGGACCATGGTGGGGAAGAACCAAGCCTTTCACCTCTTCAATACTCGAACCAACCAATCCTAGAAAGGTCGTCAGGGAGGTGTGCTTGCGTCAGAGTTTGACCTCAATATCAACACCACTTGGTAAATCAAGCTTCATCAGGGCATCGATGGTTTTCGAGCTTGGGCTGTAGATATCAATGATCCGACGGTGGGTGCGAGTCTCAAAATGTTCGCGGGAATCCTTATCCACGTGGGGCGAACGGAGAACGCAATAAATTTTTCGTTTGGTGGGGAGCGGAATCGGACCGATGGCTGTGGCGGCGGTGTGGTCTGCCGTTTCGATGATCTTTTCGCAGGACAGATCGAGCATGCGCCGATCAAACGCCTTCAGGCGGATGCGGATTTTCTGCTGGGGAATGGAGGTGGTCATGGGGGGCCCGGGCGAGAAGGATGTTGGATTGTCGAGGTTCAGGTGGAGGAAAAGCCAGCGGGTGGGTTCCCCCACCCGCTGAGACGGCTATCAGCCTCTCATTCCACGATCTTGGACACCACGCCAGCACCGATGGTGCGTCCGCCTTCGCGGATGGCAAAACGCATTCCCTGTTCGATGGCAACGGGGCAGATCAGTTCAGCACTCATCTTGATGCGATCCCCGGGCATCACCATTTCCACGTTGGTGCCATCGTCCGCGGTGAAGGCAGTGATCTGGCCGGTCACATCCGTGGTGCGGATGTAGAACTGCGGGCGGTAGCCTGCAAAGAAAGGGGTGTGGCGGCCTCCTTCCTCTTTCTTGAGCACATATACCTCTCCCTCAAACTTTGTGTGCGGCTTGATGGAGTTGGGCTTCACCAGCACCATCCCCCGCTCGATGTCCTCCTTCTGGACACCCCGAAGCAATAGACCAACGTTGTCTCCGGCCATGCCCTCATCGAGCAGCTTGCGGAACATTTCCACACCGGTGACGATGGTCTCGCGGGTGTCCTTGATGCCCACGATCTGCACCGTTTCGCCCACCTTGACCTTTCCGCGCTCAATCCGGCCCGTGGCCACAGTGCCGCGACCGGTGATCGAGAAGACATCTTCCACGGCCATCAGGAAGGGCTTATCCACTTCACGCTCAGGCTGGGGGATGGATTCATCGACCGCCGCCATCAGCTCCTCCACCTTGGCTTCCCACTCCTTGTCGCCTTCGAGAGCTTTTAGCCCGGACACACGAACCACGGGGATGTCATCGCCAGGGAAGTCGTAGCCACTCAGGAGCTCGCGCACTTCCAGCTCAACGAGTTCAAGAATTTCCTCGTCATCCACCATGTCGCACTTGTTAAGAGCTACGACCAGAGCAGGAACACCCACCTGCTTGGCCAAAAGGATGTGCTCCTTGGTCTGGGCCATGGGACCATCCGTTGCTGCGACTACCAGGATGGCTCCGTCCATCTGGGCAGCCCCGGTGATCATATTTTTCACATAGTCGGCGTGGCCGGGGCAGTCCACGTGGGCGTAGTGCCGTTTTTCCGTCTCGTACTCCACGTGAGCGGTATTGATCGTGATGCCCCGTTCACGCTCCTCGGGAGCACCATCAATGTCGTCATATTTTTGTGCCTTCGCCATGCCTTTCTTGGCAAGCACATTGGTGATAGCAGCTGTGAGGGTGGTCTTGCCATGGTCGACATGACCGATGGTGCCGATGTTGACGTGAGGCTTGTTCCTCTCAAACTTCTCGCGAGCCATGATTAAGAATCGGGGGGTTTAGTGTTGGGTTGATGGGGTTGAAGATCAGGAATTGCCCTGATTCTTGGAGATGATGGCCTCAGCCACATTGCGAGGAACTTCCTCGTAATGGCTGAACTCCATCGAGAAGATACCCCGACCCTGGGTCATGGATCGGAGCTGGGTGGCGTAGCCGAACATCTCGGCCAGAGGCACCTTGGACTGGACCTTGGACTGTCCATCATCGACGGATTGCCCTTCGACCTGACCACGGCGCGAGGATAGATCACCGATGATTGAGCCGAGGTAATCCTCGGGGATCTCAACCTCCACCTTCATCATCGGCTCAAGAAGAACAGGATTGCACTTCTTTACCCCATCCTTGAAGGCCATGGAACCGGCAATCTTGAACGCCATCTCCGAAGAGTCGACGTCGTGGTATGAACCATCCACCATTGTGACCCTGACGTCGATCATGGGATAACCAGCGATCACGCCAGATTGGCAGGTCTCCTTCATTCCTTGTTCCGCTGGTCCAATATATTCTTTGGGGACGATACCGCCCACAATTTTATTGACAAATTCAAAACCTGACCCGGGCTCGCCCGGCTCCATTTCAATCACCACGTGGCCGTACTGGCCCTTACCACCAGTCTGTCGAGCGAATTTTCCTTCACCCTTGGCACTCCCCCTAATGGTCTCTCGGTAGGACACTTGGGGTGCGCCAATGTTGGCTTCCACCTTGAACTCGCGCAGCATCCGATCCACGAGAATTTCCAGGTGCAATTCACCCATCCCGGCTATCACGGTCTGGTTGGTTTCTGGATCCGTGGACACGCGGAACGTGGGATCTTCATCCGACAAAGATTGAAGAGCCTTGCCGAGTTTTTCCATGTCACCCTTGGTCTTGGGCTCCACGGCCACGGAAATCACGGGTTCTGGAATGAAGAGAGATTCAAGAATGATGGGATCATTCTCCACGCAGAGCGTATCCCCGGTTGTGGTGTCCTTAAGCCCAAGGACAGCACCAAGATCTCCAGCGCGTAATTCATCCACCTCTTCCCGCTCATCAGCCTTGAGAAGGATCAAACGAGAAATACGCTCTTTTTTATCCTTAGTGGAATTGAGCGCATAGCTGCCTTTCTGCAGCACTCCGCTGTACATCCGCACAAACGTGAGCTTGCCGTAGGGATCCGCCATCACCTTGAAGGCAAGAGCACTGAAGGGAGCTGAGTCATCACAGGGCCTGGAGGATTCCGTACCATCAGGCAGCAAGCCTTGAATCGGCGGAACATCCACTGGAGCGGGAAGATAATCGACAACAGCATCCAGAACCAACTGGACACCCTTGTTTTTGAAGGCTGATCCGCAGAGCATGGGAACCATGCCATGGTGAATCACACCGTTGCGGATTCCCGAGATCAATTGCTCTTCCGTGAGTTCTCCATTTTCAAGGAAGGCTTCAAGCAGCTCCTCATCTGTTTCAGCAACCGACTCCATCAGCTTCAGGCGCCATTCCTCCGTGAGCTCGGAGAGCTCAGGTGGAATCTCAGCCTCCAGAATGTCGGTTCCCAGATCATTGGTGTAGATGACGGCTTTATTCCGCACCAAATCGATGATGCCTTTGAGTTCACCCTCCGCTCCGATAGGAAGCTGGATCGGCACAGCATTGGCCTTGAGCCTATCCTTGATTTGGTCGTAAACTTTTAGAAAATTGGCCCCAGTTCGGTCCATCTTATTGACAAACACAATCCTGGGTACGTTGTAGCGATTGGCCTGACGCCAGACGGTTTCGGACTGGGGCTGCACTCCGCCAACGGCACAAAAAACGGCAACGACCCCATCCAGCACTCGCATGGAACGTTCCACCTCAATGGTGAAATCGACGTGGCCAGGGGTGTCAATGATGTTGATGCGGTGATCTTTCCAGCTGGTGGAGATGGCAGCGGCCGTGATCGTGATCCCCCGCTCCCGCTCCTGTTCCATCCAGTCCGTCACGGCTGCGCCGTCGTGCACCTCACCCATCTTGTGCACCACACCGGAGTAAAAAAGGATTCTTTCTGTCGTGGTGGTTTTGCCTGCATCAATATGTGCAGCAATACCTATATTCCTCACTCGATCCAAGGGGTAGGCGCGGGCCACGGGGTTGTCTCCGGGAGATAGACGGGGAAAAACGGGCGGTACTCTACAGAGTGGTCTGGACTAAGCCGGGTCGGATCCGCCCTGGGTCTCCGACACAGCGAGGAAAATCAATAGCGGTAATGGGCAAAGGCCTTGTTGGCCTCAGCCATCTTGTGCGTTTCCTCACGCTTGCGAACCGCACTGCCAGCCTCATTGGCGGCATCCATCAGTTCTCCAGCCAACTTCTGAGCCATGCTCCGTCCATTGCGAGCACGAGAGAAGTTCACCAGCCAGCGGAGAGCCATGGCCGTGCCCCGTTCCTGGCGCACTTCCATCGGAACCTGGTAAGTGGCTCCACCCACCCGACGGGCCCGCACTTCCACCAGGGGAGTGGAATTCCGAACAGCCGTCTCAAAAAGCTCCAGGGGATCCCCACCGGTGCGCTCATTGATCAGGGTGAACGCATCGGAAAGGATGCGCATGGCCGTGGATTTTTTCCCATGCTTCATCAGCCTGGCCACCATCATGGATGCCAGCCTGCTGTTGAACTGGGAATCGGGAAGGACGGGACGCTTTTCAGCGGCGTTGCGACGGGACATGGAAGTGGGGCAGGGCAGCGAGAAGAACGAACGTGACCGGGATCAAGCCTTGGGAGCCTTGGCACCGTATTTGGAACGGGCCTGACGGCGATCCTTCACACCTGCGGTGTCCAAGGTGCCGCGGATAATGTGGTATCGCACACCGGGCAGATCCTTCACCCGGCCCCCACGGATCAGCACCACGGAGTGCTCCTGGAGGTTGTGACCGATCCCGGGGATGTAAGCCGTCACTTCAAATCCTGAGGTGAGGCGAACCCGGGCCACCTTGCGCAGCGCTGAGTTTGGCTTCTTGGGGGTGGAGGTATAGACGCGTGTGCAAACACCTCGCCGTTCAGGGCAGGCGCGCAGAGCGGGAGACTTGGTTTTGCGCGTGAGACGCTGCCGCTCGGTGCGGATCAGCTGCTGGATAGTGGGCATCTAGGGCCGAAGGACTGCTCGGAGGGTCGTGGTCGGGCGTCCGACCGTTGACCACAATCCATCACCTTACTCCCCTGGGGCCCAACCCCTCTTCAGGGGGGTAAAGGCAGCTCCGCAGGCGCAGGAGCGGATGAGTTCCGCACCCCGCATCAAAAAACCGGCTCCGCTCAAGTCCCCCCGGTAATCGAGCTGGAGGCCGGCGAGAAGCTCCTGTTGATGGGGTGGGGCATAGAGGGTGATGCCATCGGCCCGGGCCACTGGGCTGCCAGCCAGATGGCCGGCACGGAGGCGGATCACCCACTGTTCGCAGGCGCCTGCCAGCAGGTCGAGATGCATCATCCCAGGGGTGCCGGCCACCGCCGCCTGACGGCAGAGTTCGGCGGCAGCAGTGGGAGTGAGGCGGAGGCTCTGGCCCCTGGGCACGGGTCTGGGATCGGGATCTCCTCAGTTTGGCAGCACCACAGCAGACACCGGCGCTGGCCCAGACTCAGGGGACACCCGTTCCGTTACCAGAGGAGTGGCTCCAGGGTTGGCGCTGCGGACGGTCGATCGGGGCACGAGCCCGAGGCCGTTGTGAACCGCCGACACCACACCACGTCCTTTCACGGTGTGCAGACCTCCCATCACCAGACCGGTGGAGCTACCTCCATCCAGGTTGAGGGCGTCCTGCAGCCCTGCCGCCTGGAGGAACTGAGCTGTCTCGGTGAGGGTTGGCCCCCCGTCGTCCAGCCCTTCAAGGGTCAGCAACCACAGGAAACGGCCATCGCTGCCGATCACGGTGCGCGGCGCTCCCTGGCGGAGAAACGCAGGGGAAAAGCCCTCCGCCAGACCATCCAAGACGATGCGCCCGCCCTGCAGCAGCAGGGGGCCTCCACCCATCACGTTGGGTGCCAATCCCAGATCACTGCTGGGCCGGCTGACGAGTTGGAGGCGGGTGCCAATCTCCCAGGGCAGGGGCACGCTGCGGGCCACAAGGAGATCCTCCCCCGGGCCGAGGGGCACGCCAGCCGCCAACCAGGCGCTGTCATACCGGCGCTGCACCACCCCATCGCGCAGAAGGACAGCCTGCTCCGCGCCACTCAGGGCCCGGTAGGAGCCCCAGGCAGAGGTGTACCGGGCCAGTCCGCGCTTCACGTAACCACTGTTGACGAAATCCACGGGCCACTGGCGGGCGGTGCCGTCATCGACCCACTCCTGGAGATGGAGCCGCCCAAAGCGGGGGAGGCTGCCCCCCTCCCAGGCCACCACGCCCCGATTCAAGATCGGGCCCGACAACCATTGCCCCTGATCCCGAAGAGCGCCCAAGGGGAGCCGACGGACTCGGTTGAAGTAGCCCCCGTTGATCGCCACCAGGGCGTCGTAACGGCGGGCCAGCAGGGGGAGGGTGGTGAGCCCTTCCATGCCAGCGCCCCGGCTGAGGTTGCGCAACTCCAGGGAATTGCCGAGGGGGTCCATGCGCACACTGTTGAGCCTGAACCGCCGGCCGCCGAAGGAGCGAAGGTCCTTGCTCCAGAACACCTGGGACCCCAGGAGGCCTTGAAGCCGGGGATCCAGCGACGGCTGCGCTGGGGCAGCAGGGGTGGCCCCTGCCGTCGATTCCCTACTGGCGGCCAGATCCAGGACCACTCGCCAGGGCTGGCCCAGGGTGAACACCCGCTGGGGAGCCGCGGGGGCAAGAAGGGCCCAACCCTCCCCCTCCTTTCGTCGGGTCAGCCCTAAACGGCGCAGATCCTGGGTCAGGGTCTCCGGCACTTCGGCCGCCAGCCAGACCCTCCCCTCGGAGCTGCGGACCACGGCCGGGCCACTGAGATCCAACACAATGCGGCGGCTCCCTGGGGGCGCAGCACTGGAGCGCACCTGGCGCACCTGGGGCCTCCCCCCCTGCAGAAGCAGTACCCCTGCGTCCATTTGGGCCAGGAGGGTTTGCTGGGAGAGAAAGGGCGACACATCGATCGCCACCTCATCCGCCAGGGATCGCTGCCGGTTCTGGGGCACGATCAGACTTTGACCAAACCACTCCAGCTCCAGGGCCCCATCCCCACGGGTGCGACCGCTGAATCCCAACTGGCCCTGCAATACCTCCAGGGGCAGCCAGAGCTCCGTTGGTGACTCAGAGGAAGAGCCAACCCAGAGCCAGGAAGCCTGTTGACGCTGGCCATGGATGCTCAGGACCCGTCCTTCGAAGGTCCCCCTCGCCCGCATGCCCCCGTCCTCCTGCTTCGGGAGAGCCCCGGGTGGGGCGGGGGGCGGAAGAGGAGGAGGAGTGAGCTGGAGCATCCGCGGGTTCGGGCCCGCGGAGAGGGGAACGGGCCAGGCGCTGACCAGTGCGCCGCAGAGGGCTGTGAGCACGACTGGCCGCTTGAACATCTCCGAGCTCCCGTCAACTCACATTCCGAAAGTAGACCCAGTGAACGGCGCTTGGATGCCCCTGCCTAGGATCCTTGATTGAAGTCCTGATTCAAGGACTCCGTTTCTCCACGCAGCAGGCCCGCCTGCTGATCGCGGTAGCCCACACCAGCCCATGCCACTTCCCTCCAACACCCACCGCTCCCCTGCCGTCAGGCCCCAGAGCGACTCTTTGCCTCCCGAGGCAGTGTGTGGAGAAAAGGACGCCTGCGGGGTGGGCTTTATTGCCCACCTGGAAGGGGAAGCCAGCCACTGGATCCTGCAGCAGTCGCTCCGGGGACTCCGCTGCATGGAACATCGGGGCGGCTGCGGCGGAGATGCGGATTCCGGGGATGGGGCTGGGCTCCTGACGGCCATTCCCTGGAGCTTCCTGGAGGCTGTGTGGCCCCAGGTGGCCATGATCCCGAGCCAGAGCGTGCGTGGACTAGCCATGGTGTTCCTGCCCATGGAGGAACCCCGCAGGCTGCAGGCCCGGGAGATCTGCGAGCAGGAGGCCGCCCAGCTCGGCTTGCGCAGCCATGGCTGGAGGGAGGTACCGGTGGACCGGTCCGTCCTAGGGCCCCTCGCTCAGCAGACAGCGCCGGCCATCGAGCAATGGCTGCTGGAGGCGCCGGAGGCCTCCAGCCAGGCGACCGACGACGTGGATGCGGTGGAGGCCCTTCTGTTCCGCCTGCGACGCCGGGCCGTCGACCGAATGCGGGAGATCTGGGGCAGTGGCACCACCGATCTTTACTTCGCTTCCATCAGTGCGCGAACCCTTGTCTACAAGGGGATGGTGCGCTCGGAGGTGCTGGATCGGTTCTACGCCGATCTCAGGGATCCTCGCTTCAGCGTCAACTTCGCTGTTTATCACCGCCGCTTCAGCACCAACACCCTGCCCCGTTGGCCCCTGGCCCAACCCATGCGGCTGCTGGGCCACAACGGAGAAATCAACACGCTTCTGGGCAACATCAACTGGGCCAGCGCCGCGGAAGCCAACCTGGAAGTGGTGTGGGGGGAGGCGGCCGCCGATCTACGGCCCCTCGTGAATGCCTCCTTCAGCGACTCCGCCAACCTGGACGCCACCCTGGAGCTGATGGTGCGCAGCGGCAGGCCTATCACCGACAGCCTGCTCACCTTGGTGCCCGAGGCCTATCAGGGGCAACTAGACCTGGAGAGCCGGCCAGCCATTAAGGCCTTCTACGAATACAACGCCTGCCTGCAGGAACCCTGGGATGGGCCCGCCCTGCTGGTGTTCAGCGATGGCCAGACGGTGGGAGCCACCCTGGATCGCAACGGCTTGCGCCCAGCCCGCTACTGCATCACCCGCGAAGGCTTCGTGGTGATGGGCTCGGAGACGGGGGTTGTGGAACTGGAAGAGGCCCAAATCCTTGAAAAGGGTCGGCTGGGTCCTGGCCAGATGCTCGCAGTCGACCTGGTCCAACACCGCCTTCTTCGCAACTGGGATGTGAAGGCTGAGGCGGCCGAACGGCACCCCTACGCCGCCTGGATTGCCGAGCATCGCCGCACTCTCCCCACCGGGCGCTGGCAAGGGGAGCGACAACGGAGCGAACTGGAACTGCTTCAGTTGCAGACCGCCTTTGGCTTCACCGCCGAAGACCTGGAGCTCGTGATCGAGGAGATGGCTGCCCAGGGGAAGGAACCCACCTACTGCATGGGAGATGACATCCCCCTGGCGGTGCTCTCCAGCAAGCCCCACCTCCTTTACGACTACTTCAAACAGCGCTTCGCCCAGGTCACCAACCCGCCGATCGACCCCCTCAGGGAGCGATTGGTGATGAGCCTGGACATGCACTTGGGCCGCCGTGGATCTGCCCTCCGACCGGACCCTGCAGGAGCTGCCGTGCTGCATCTCTCCACTCCGGTGCTGAACGAATCGGAACTCGCCGCCCTGGCCGACCAAGGCCTGGGCCTGGCCACCCTCTCCACCCTGCTGCCAGTGGCAGACGGACCATTCGGCCTGAAAACAGCCCTGGATCGGCTCACCTTCGAGGCGGAAGCCGCCGTGCGCGGAGGACATCAGATCCTGGTGCTCTCCGACCGGGCTGCCGGCGGTATCACCGCCCTCCTCACCACGATCCCCCCTCTGCTGGCCGTCGGGGCGGTGCACCACCACCTCCTGCGCCAGGGCCTCCGGCTGCAGGCTTCCATCGTGATGGAAACGGCCCAGTGCTGGAGCACACACCACCTGGCCTGCCTCATCGGCTATGGAGCCAGTGCCGTGTGCCCGTGGATGGCCTGGGAAACCACCCGCCATTGGCTCGCCCATCCCAAAACCCAATCGCTCATTGAACGTGGGAAAATCCCAGCCCTTTCGGTGGACAAGGCCCAGAGCAATGTGCGCCAGGCCCTGGAAGACGGCCTGAGGAAAATTCTCTCCAAGATCGGCATCTCCCTTCTTGCGAGTTACCACGGGGCCCAGATCTTCGAGGCCATCGGCATCGGCGCCGACCTGATCGATCTGGCCTTCCGAGGCACCACCAGTCGCATTGCCGGCTTAACCCTCACCGATCTGGCTAGCGAAACCCTGGCCTTCCACACCAAGGCCTTCCCCGAACTCAATCGCTCCAAGCTGGAGTTCATGGGATTTGTGCAATACCGCACCGGCGGCGAATTCCACATGAACAGCCCGGAAATGGCAAAGGTGCTTCATGCCGCGGTAGCCGCAGGTCCGGGCTACGACCACTTCAGCACCTACCAGAAGCTGATGGAAGGCAGGCCCCTCACGGCCCTCCGCGACCTGGTGGAACTCACCCCGGCGCCCACCCCCCTTCCCCTGGACCAGGTGGAGAGCGTGGAGAGCCTGTGCCGCCGGTTCTGCACGGGAGGCATGAGCCTGGGTGCCCTCTCCCGGGAAGCCCATGAGGTGCTGGCCATCGCGATGAACCGGATCGGCGGCAAGAGCAACAGCGGCGAGGGAGGGGAAGACCCCGTCCGTTTCACGGTTCTCCAGGATGTGGATGCGGGCGGCCTCTCCGCCACCCTGCCCTCCGTGCGGGGCCTGATCAATGGGGACACGGCCTGTTCCGCGATCAAGCAGATCGCCTCCGGCCGTTTCGGCGTCACCGCCGAATACCTGCGCAGCGGCAGGCAGCTGGAGATCAAGGTGGCACAAGGCGCCAAGCCCGGAGAAGGGGGCCAACTCCCCGGGCCCAAGGTGGATGCCTACATCGCCGGGCTGCGCCACAGCAAACCAGGGGTGGCTCTGATCTCTCCTCCCCCTCACCACGACATTTATTCCATCGAGGATCTGGCACAGCTGATCTTCGACCTGCATCAGGTCCATCCCGCCGCCAAGGTGTCCGTGAAGCTGGTGGCCGAGATCGGCATCGGCACGATCGCTGCTGGGGTGGCCAAAGCCAATGCGGACGTGATTCAGATTTCAGGCCATGACGGCGGCACGGGTGCCTCGCCCTTGAGCTCCATCAAACATGCCGGAAGCCCCTGGGAGCTGGGACTCACGGAAGTGCATCGCTCCCTTCTGGAGAATGGACTTCGGGATCGGGTGCTGCTGCGGGTGGATGGGGGCCTGAAGACAGGCTGGGATGTGATCGTGGCCGCCCTGCTGGGAGCTGAGGAGTTTGGCTTCGGCTCGGTGGCGATGATCGCCGAGGGCTGCATCATGGCCAGGGTTTGCCACACCAACAACTGCCCGGTGGGCGTGGCCACCCAAAAAGAAGCCCTGCGCAAACGGTTCACCGGCCTGCCTGAGCACGTGGTGAACTTCTTCCTCTTCGTGGCCGAGGAGGTGAGGCAACTGCTGAGCGTGCTGGGCGTGGCCCAGCTGGATGAACTGATCGGACGCAACGAGCTGTTGCGCCCCCGCCAGGTCGCCCTCACCAAAACCACGTCCTTGGATCTCTCTTCGCTCCTGGGATCCATGCCCGCGGCGACGGATCGGTCTTGGCTCCAGCACGAGCCGGACGCCCACGGCAACGGGCCGATCCTGGAGGACCAGCTTCTGGCTGATCCTGAGGTGCTTCAGGCGATGGAGCACCACGGCCATGTGCAGCGAACTCTGGCCATCGTGAACACCGACCGCAGCGTGGGCACCAGGCTGGCCGGCGAAATCGCCGGACGCCATGGCGACAAAGGATTCAAGGGTGCGTTGGACCTCACCCTGAACGGAGCCGCGGGTCAGAGCTTCGGGGCCTTCCTGCTTCAAGGCATGCACCTGAAGCTGGTGGGAGAAGCCAACGACTATGTGGGGAAAGGAATGAGTGGAGGAAGCCTCACCCTGGTCCCTCCCTCCGACTGCACCGATCCAGGAGACCAGGTAATTCTGGGCAACACCTGCCTGTATGGGGCCACTGGAGGGGAGCTCTACGCCCTGGGGCGGGCGGGGGAACGCTTCGCCGTGCGCAACAGCGGGGCGACAACCGTCGTGGAAGGCAGCGGCGACCACTGCTGCGAATACATGACCGGGGGCGTGGTGGTGGTGCTGGGCCGCACGGGTCGCAACGTGGCCGCGGGGATGACCGGTGGCGTGGCTTTCCTGCTCGATGATGAGAACAGCCTGCAACGACTGCTCAATCCAGACACCGTGGCCATCCACACCCTCACCACGCCCGAACAGGAGGGCTTGCTTCGCCCCTTGCTGGAGGAGCACCACCGACGGACCGGAAGCGAGAAGGCAGCGGCGATCCTTGCTGATTGGGCCAACTGGCAAGGACGCTTCAAGGTGCTCGTGCCCCCAAGTGAGCTGGCCACCGTGGGATTGGCCCAGCGGGAGCAGGTAGTGGCCTAAGCCCCAGATCCAGAGTCGGTCAGGACATACCAATCATCAAAGTCTGAGACCTCCTCACATACCCGTTTGTACCCCTTCTCAGAGAGGAGGGAGTGAATTCCTGAGCGCAGATCAGACTTATGATTATGCTCGACAGTAATGACATGGATCTTGTAATCATCAAAGTTGAACGCCTTGAGGATCTCCAATTCACTCCCTTCCGTATCCAATGAGAGATAGCCAATGTCGCGAGGAGCATTGTGCTGCGAAAGCAAATCGTTGAGGGAGAGGGTTTCCACCTGATAACATTTGGAATGGTTGCGCCTGATCTCCGAAGCCCAATCACCATTGTCAGCGTGCGAAACCAGACCTGATAGCTCTGGGGAAATATAAAGCTCAGAGTTGGGATCGCTTGCCACTTCAAGGAAGTCAACCAATCGTCCGGTTTCTTCAGTGATGCATCTGAAGTCAATTGTGCAATGCCGGTTAGCCTGGAGTGCTTGATGCCAGCACTTGGCCGGCTCAGCCAATATCCCCTGCCATCCGAATTTCTTCTCAAGGAGGTGAGTATTGCTGAGTCCCACCCCATCGGTGGCACCAAATTCAACGAAGAAATGGGTGTCCGCCCGATCATGGAGCTGAAGGAGAACAAAAAGATCTTGCGCCAGTTGCGCTTTCGAGAGCTCCAGTTGGTTGGCCAGGCCGATGGCCCGATCCCCGCGGCGAAGATCTTCCAAGACCATGGCGAGGTGAGGAAGGGATCGGGTGTTGCCGCGAAGAAGAGCCAACGAAGTGCGATCTTTTTCCAGATCCTTCTTAAGCAGGGCAAGAAAATCCAGATCGATCAGGGTGTAACCCGAAAGAGAGACAAGATCCTGAATTATCTTTTTCACAAGAACAAAACATCACTATTGCCAATATACTCGAGTGCCGTCTCACCGTCAAGATCCACTTCTCAGAGCCCTCGCATTTAATTCATCCAAATCCCCAGCAAAGATGAACAGAATCGCGCGGCCAACTTTATAGAGAAGATCATGCTGACGCTGCCTCCAACTTCCATCTCCTGAAACAACAATCGTGAGTGGATGATTTTCACCTATTCCCAGGGGGATGGAAAAGCGATGGATCTGACTGCCACTGAGAATTCCCCCTTGAATCGCCATGCCCTTACGGATCAAACCGATGGGGAGATCACCTGCCGCTTGGCAAGGGTCAGCCCATCCCAGGGCCCATTCAAGACCAGATTGTGAGCAATAGACTTTTTCAAATCCACAACGCACAGGACGTCCCAACTGACGGCGGGGTGCCCTGGATAGACCCTGACCAATGGCGAAGGACAACCTCAGGGAAACCTCCTCCACATGACGCAAAAGTCCAGGAAAAGCGGAGACCAAGGAGTGGAGCGTGGTGAAGCCGTCTCTCCTCCACTTCAGGGTTTCAGCAGGGGTGCCAAGGGCCTGCTGAAACCTCTGCACAACGTGTTGCTTTAACGGCTCATGCCCTGTGGCCAGCCAGCGCATCGATTGCACAATAAACCGTAGATTGAGCAATAAGTCTTCGCAGTAAATCATGGCCGGACGCAATTGCTCACACCGATCCAGCAGCGTTTCTGCTCTCTGCAATTGATGGACCCCTTGCGAGGGTGCAGCACCTGGCCCCGAGGCACAGAATTGAAAAATCAAGACACAGATATCACAGGCAAGTGAGTCCGTTAATGAATCATGGTAGAGCGATACGGTTTGCGCAATCTTCCGAGCTCTTTCCGCTTCCAACTCGGCAGCATCCACGAATCCAAGTTGAAGCCATGCAAAGGCAAGTCTTGTTTTGGCAATGCAGAACGTCGGATCGCAGGAAACCGCCTGCCTGGCCCAAGCCAGCCTCTCATCTGGGGTCAATCGCTCCGTGAATACATCCAACATCCAACAAATATCCCGGGCCAACATTTTCTGGTATGGGGGTGGCTGGTCTCGAGATAAGGCGTTTTTCAAGTGGCTCTCCAAAATAAGGAAAGCATCCGCTGAGCCCATGGATTCATAGACACTCTGAACTTTCACTCCTCCGATAGAGGATGCAAGTTGACTGAAGGCGCTTCTCACCGGTGCGAATAAGCGCGAAGCTCCAGACAACATGAAAACATCAACGAAGGCTTGTTGTGCTTCGGAAAAATCCCCATATCCCGGCACGAGATCCGCAACAGTCCAGACCCGATCAAACCGGCCAACAAGATAGGAGATGTAGTCTCCATTATCAGAAAAGACAACCAGGGGCAAACCCGACCCGCCGGCCAACCCCTCAATAAAATAATCAACAAAACCCGTTGGCAAATACTTTTCAACCGGCATGGACTGACTCCAATTGCCGGTGATGATATCGCCCGCACGGATATGAAGAGCATCATACATGCGCCGTTGCTTACTAGAAATAACCTCCCGAATCAGAGAGGACCAACCTATTTCAGAGAACGAGCCCAGGAAACGCTCGTGGGCAGACTGAAATTCCTCCCCAACAAAGGCATGCACTTCAAAGTTAATGGGTACAACAATGGATGAATTCTGATGCTGATAACAAAAATTGCGTGATTCCTCCAGGGTCATAATCCCTAAGGCTGGACGCTTGACGTCCGATGGAAAATCCGCTTCTGGGATCTCAAACTCGTCAAGAAAGTCTTGCGAAAAGATCTCCAACGGATGATGCAGTTCTGCGCACTCGTTCCTGGGCCAGACAAATCCAAACTTGCTATCAACTGCCTTGGCAAGCGACCAAGCATTCACGATGGCGCACAATCGGCTTCCAAGGCGATCGCTTTGATTGGCCACAATCAATGGGCCTGGCCGATGAGCGATGACCGATAGAACCACAACTCAATAATAGTGAAGGATAAATTTTATCAGAAAGTTATTGCAAACCATGCCTTAACGCGGGTGCTCACGCATCAGGCGATGCACCTCGCCGGCGTGGTAGCTGCTGCGGGTCAGGGGACTGCTCACCACCTGCAAAAATCCCAGGGGTCCCTCCCCATAGCTGCGGTAAGCCTCAAACTGATCGGGGGTGACAAATCTCTGCACAGCCAGATGTTTGGGACCTGGGGACAGATATTGCCCCAGGGTGACAATGTCGACACCCTGGAGGCGCAGGTCGTCCATCACGGCCATCACCTCCTCGTCCCGCTCCCCGAGGCCCACCATCAAACCCGACTTGACATAGGCACGGGGCCAACGCTCATGAACCTGGCGCAACAAGAGCAACGAGCGTTGGTAATCGCCCTGGGGCCGTACAGACCTGTAGAGCCTGGGCACCGTCTCGATGTTGTGATTAAGCACATGGGGGGCCGCCTCCATCACCTGGGCCAAGGCCTCCCCATTCCCGCAGAAATCAGGAATCAACACCTCGATCGTGGTGAGGGGGGAGCGGCGGCGCACCTCGGAAATGCAGGCTACAAACTGGGCGGCACCCCCATCCTCCAGATCATCCCGATTAACGGAGGTGATCACCACATGGCTAAGGCCAAGCCGGACCACCGCTTCGGCCAATCGATCCGGCTCGGAGGGATCGAGGGGGCGAACGCTCCGGTCGAAATCGATGTCGCAATAGGGACAGGCCCGGGTGCATCCCGGGCCCATGATCAGAAAGGTGGCCGTGCCGCCGGCAAAGCACTCGCCGATGTTGGGGCAACTGGCTTCCTGACAGACCGTGTTCAGGCGCAGATCCCGCAGCAGGTCGGCCACCTCACCAATCCGCTCCCGCTGGGGGGCCTTAACCCTCAGCCACTCAGGCTTGCCCTGGGGACCGGAGCCATGGAGCGATGGGCTGGCCGGATGGGAGTGATCTCCTAGAATTGGATTCACGGGATGTAGCGCAGCTTGGTAGCGCACTTCGTTCGGGACGAAGGGGCCGCAGGTTCGAATCCTGTCATCCCGATTGGCCACTGCCCCCAGCAGAGAGGTAACCCCTGGGCGTGAGGAGCCATCCATCCTGCTCACGCGTCTGGCCATTGCCCACCAGCACCAGGGTCACCATGTCCACGGCCTCACAGGGGAAGGACGCCAGGGTGTGGATGGCACACTTTTCGCCTGGCCTGGAAAGCTGACGGGCCAGAACCACGGGAGTGGTTGGGGGGCGGTGCGCCAACAGCAGCTCCCTAGCCCGCTCTAGTTGCCAATGCCGATCCTGGGATCGGGGGTTGTAAAGCGCCACGACGAAATCTCCTTCCGCCGCCGCCTGCAAACGGCGTTCGATCAACGGCCAAGGGGTCAGCCGATCGCTGAGGCTGATGGTGCAGAAGTCGTGCATCAGCGGTGCCCCGACCCGGGCGGCAGCCATCTGCAGGGCGGAAACACCAGGATGCACCTCGAAAGCGGGGCGATCCAGAACTGGCAGGGCCCACCAAAGCTCGAGGGCCAGGCCGGCCATTCCGTAGATGCCGCTGTCCCCAGAGGAAATCAGGGCCACGGAAAGCCCCTCCCGAGCGAGGGCGAGGGCCTCCTCGCAGCGCCCAATCTCTTCCGTGAGACGCCCCTCCACCCGCAGTTGATCCGGGCGCCTGAGGGGGTCCAACAGATCCAGATAGGGGCCGTAACCCACCCAGGCGGAGCACTGAGCCAGGGCGCGGCGGGCATCCGCCGTGAGAAGGGAAAGAGCTCCTGGACCACTGCCCACCAGGTGGAGACTGCCCCGCTGGGGAGCCCACTGCCGATCGGCCAGGGCGATCGCCAGGGTGGCGGCACCTCGCTGATCCGACCGAGCGCGGGCGATCCGCTTGGGCACCAGCAAGCGGTCCATGGGGAGGGGAACTCCCTCCTTGTCAGCAGGCGGACCCGCCTGGGCGGCGGCCAGCAGGGCGCTGGCCTCGGCCACGCTGGCCGTGCCCATCTCTCTGGCCACCACCTCCGATGGATGGGGCACGGCCACGGCCGACAGTTGCTCTGCGGTGTATAGCCGGAGAGGCCAGTGACGGCGAGCCGCAAGGGCAAGCAGAGCGTCCTCATCCCCCTTTCGGGTGCAGCTGGCCAACCCCGCCACCCCTTGGGGGGCCAAACCCTCTGCAGCCAGGGTGCTGTCCACCAACTCTTCCAAGAGGGAAAGGCTCGTGTGCCGTTCGCAGCCCACCCCGAGCCACAGCAAAGGGGGATGCCAGCGACACCCCTCACCCTGGTGCACGGTGATGGTCATGGCCGGTGCGCTGGTCTCAGGGGCCAGCCCCTGCGCTGCTTCCAAGCCTTGCCAACGATCTTCCCCGCCCTCCTGGACCAGAGCCAGAGCACCCCCCGCCCCGCGTCGAGCCGCCGCCACCATGAGGGCCGACCAGTCGCCTTCGCCTCGGCGCCATCCCCAGGCGGTGCCGAAAGCATCCAGCGCCAGGCGTCCCTGGCTGGACGACTGTCCCGTAAACACCACCGTTGGGCCCAGCAACCCCGCCAGCTCATGGGCGAGGGCATCGCCCCCGGCCCCATGGCTACCCAGCAAGGGAACCACCCACCGTCCCTCGGGGTCGAGAACCACCACCGCTGGATCCGTGCTCTTCTCGCCCAGCAGGGGAGCCACCAGGCGCACAACCAGCCCGCAGGCCCCGATGGCCACGATGCCCGACACCTCGGGCCAACAAGCACGGAGCCAGCCTTCAGGGCTTTCCTCCGCGTGGGGCCAGCGGATGATCACCCCATCCCAGGCTTGCTGGAGTTGCTGAAGGAGGGGCACGGCCCCCGAGCTGAACCCGATGGCCGCCAGGGGCTTCTGGGGGGTGCCCGCCTGGGTCATCGGTTCCATCGCTGCCTCAACCGCTCCAGAGGGCTGGATCCGGGGGGGCGCTTCAAGGTGCCATCGGGGTTCACCTCCTCCCGTGCCGGTACGCCCCCCGGAGGAGCTGTCGGGGGGGGGGTGGTCGGGAAGAAAGAGCTAGGAGGCTCTTTCGGTGGACTCAGTGGCACAGGAGGAATCAAGGAAGGGGAAGCGTCAGCAGGGGGGGCGGCCTGCGGTTCTGACAGGGGCTGGGGCATGGCTGGTTCAGGCGTCTGTTCTGCCAACAGGCGGGGGACAGGGGAGGTCGGGGCAATCTGAGGAGAGGGAAGCGTCCCGTCGGAGCTGGGCGTTTGGAGCAAAGGCGGCCCGGGCTGCTGCTCTTCCTTCTCCTGGACTGGGGACTCCTGAACCGGTTGCGGCGGGAACGGGGAGACCACCGGTTCATCCGGTGGTCGGACAGGCAGAAGGGCAGAGGGGGGTTTGTCTCCGAGAAGTACGGCCCGTTCCAGCTCCGTGAGATGGCCTAAGTGGGGCCCATTCACCCCAGCGGAGCCGGACACGATCACTTCCTCCAGAACGCTATTGAATGGAGGATTGAGAAGCTCACCGCGGCCATCCAGCAGCTCCAAAAGGAGGGCATTGCTTCCGGCTCTCCAGCCCTTGAGCCAGAGAGGCGCCTGCCGATCCAGAAGCACGCTCTCGCCATTGAGGGTGACCCTTAGGCGCCAGCCGAGCGAATCTGTGCGCAAGCCTTGCAAGGGGGCATCGAGCATGAGCCAGTCGAGCAACAGGGGAAGATCGCCGGCGGGGCCAGCGGGGCTCACGGGGAGAAGTTGGGGCGTGCCAGGGGCGGGCAGGGTGGCGGTGTTCTCAGCCAGGCGATGAAGCCGGATCTGTTGCAGTGCATAGGGACCCTTGTGCGCCTCCCCCCAGGGCTTGGCGGCATAGACGGTGAGCAAGTGGCTACCTGGGGTCAGGGAGGGCATCTCCAGCTCGGTCTCCACCAGGGGGATCGGCAATTGACCATCCAACTGAACCACCAGGTGGGGACCCAGGCCGAGGGACCCCGCATCCACCAGGGGCCAATCCGAAACCTCCAGTCGCAGGGTCCAGGGACCATCTGGAAGAAGGCTGTCCGAGGCGGGAGAGAGGATCCGAACTCTGGGATCCCGCTCCTCCAGGGCCCCCTGCAGTTGCTGCACCCAATCCGGGGGCGGCACTTCTTGAAGCCGTTGCAAGGCTGGTGGTCGAGGGCTTGAGCGAGAGGGGGGAGTGGCTCCCCTTCCCTGGAAGGGCAAGCTCAGGGCCTGGGCTGCAGCAGGAGTCAAGAGGATCTGCAGCACCAAAGCCAAACCCCACACCCCTGCGAGCCAGAGACGGCGCTGCCGACCACGCACGCGGAAACTCCCACAATCTGACCATTCTGCTCAGCGACACAAGCGGCGAAACCGGTATCGCCAAGTGGAGCCATGGCCGCCGTGCCTGAGGCTGCGGAGGAACATGCAATTCAAAGGCACAAAGAAAAAGAAATTCGATATAAAAAACCAGCCTTCAGACACCTGTCACAGCCTTGAAAGCCCAGGGATTGAACCTTTGTAACTGGCGGCCAAAAACGCTTGTTTTTGACCCCTATACTTCCGCCAGCGGTCCCCTATCGGGGCCCAAAGCGCCAGTCCATACAAGGGTTTTCCCTTGTTGACTGGAGCCCACAGAAGGCAGCGGCCGCTTGCGGTTCTGCCCCCCGTGGGCCCCACCGATGGCTTCGGCTTTGCCGGTCTGCCATCGAAGGGGTGGACCACCACCTCGATTCCGTCCCTCGAGGAACCTCTCGATGACCATCAGCCCACCAGAGCGTGGGAAAACGGCGAAGGACTTGGTCGACCGGAACCCCGTTCCGGCAACGTTCGAGCTTTTTGAAAAGCCCGGCCATTTCGACCGCACCCTCGCCAAAGGTCCCAAAACCACCACCTGGATTTGGAACCTCCACGCCAACGCTCACGACTTCGACAGCCACACGAGCGATCTTGAAGAGGTCTCACGCAAGATCTTCAGCGCTCACTTCGGCCATCTGGCCGTCATCTTCATCTGGTTGAGCGGCGCCTTCTATCACGGAGCGCGCTTCTCCAACTACAGCGGCTGGCTGGCCGATCCCCTGCACGTGAAACCCAGCGCGCAGGTGGTTTGGCCCATCTTTGGCCAGGAAATCCTGAACGGTGATGTCGGTGCCGGCTTCCACGGCATTCAGATCACCTCCGGTCTCTTCCATGTCTGGAGAGCCTGGGGATTCACCAATGAATATCAGCTGCTGTGTACGGCCATCGGCGCCCTCGTCATGGCTGGCCTCATGCTGAATGCAGGGGTGTTCCACTATCACAAGGCAGCTCCCAAGCTGGAGTGGTTCCAGAACGTTGAGTCGATGCTCAACCACCATCTGGCCGGTCTGCTTGGCCTTGGTTCCCTGTCCTGGACAGGCCACCTCCTGCATGTGTCCCTGCCCACCACCCAGCTCCTGGATGCCATCGATGCCGGCCAGCCGCTGGTGTTGAACGGCAAAACAATCGCGTCGGTGGCGGATATCCCGCTTCCCCACGAATTCTTCAACCAGGACCTGCTGACCCAGCTCTTCCCTGGATTTGGGGCAGGCATCTCCGCCTTCTTCACCGGAAACTGGGCCGCCTACAGCGACTTCCTCACCTTCAAGGGTGGGTTAAATCCCGTAACGGGAAGCCTGTGGATGACGGACATCGCCCATCACCATCTGGCGATCGCGGTGCTCTTCATCGTGGCGGGCCACATGTACCGCACGAACTGGGGCATCGGCCACAGCATCAAGGAAATCCTTGAGGGCCAGAAGGGGGATCCCTTGCTATTCCCCGCGCCCAACGGGCACAACGGCCTCTTCGAATTTCTCACCACCTCCTGGCACGCCCAGCTCGGCATCAACCTCGCCATGCTCGGTTCGCTCACGATCATCGTGGCGCACCACATGTATGCGATGCCGCCCTATCCCTACATCGGTGTTTCCTACGCCACCCAGCTCTCGATCTTCACCCATCACATGTGGATCGGTGGCTTCCTGATCGTCGGTGCCGGTGCCCACGCCGCCATCGCCATGATCCGGGACTACGATCCCGCCAAAAATGTTGACAACGTGCTCGATCGGGTACTCAAGGCCCGGGATGCCCTGATCAGCCACCTGAACTGGGTGTGTATCTGGCTGGGCTTCCACAGCTTCGGCCTCTACATCCACAACGACACGATGCGTGCCCTGGGCCGTCCCCAGGACATGTTCAGTGACACCGCCATCCAGCTCAAGCCCGTGTTCGCCCAATGGGTTCAGGGTCTCCATGCTGCTGCCGCCGGCACCACTGCTCCCAATGCCCTTGCGGGCGTGAGTGAGGTGTTCAACGGATCCGTGGTGGCTGTAGGAGGCAAGGTGGCTGCCGCGCCAATCCCCCTGGGAACGGCCGATTTCATGGTGCACCACATCCATGCCTTCACGATCCACGTCACCGTGCTGATCCTCCTGAAGGGTGTGTTGTATGCCCGCAGCTCCCGCCTGATTCCCGACAAGGCGAATCTGGGCTTCCGGTTCCCCTGCGACGGCCCCGGCCGTGGCGGCACCTGCCAGGTTTCCGCCTGGGATCACGTGTTCCTGGGGCTGTTCTGGATGTACAACTCCCTGTCGATCGTGATCTTCCACTTCAGCTGGAAGATGCAGAGCGACGTTTGGGGAACGGTCAACGCCGATGGCACGGTGTCGCACATCACCAACGGCAACTTTGCCCAAAGCGCCATCACCATTAATGGCTGGCTGCGCGATTTCCTGTGGGCCCAGGCCGCTCAGGTGATCAACAGCTATGGCTCGAGCTCCAGTGCCTATGGCCTGATGTTCCTCGGTGCCCACTTCATCTGGGCCTTCAGCCTCATGTTCCTTTTCAGCGGCCGCGGCTACTGGCAGGAGCTGATCGAGTCCATCGTCTGGGCTCACAACAAGCTGAAGGTGGCCCCCGCCATCCAACCGCGGGCGCTTTCCATCACCCAGGGCCGTGCAGTCGGCGTCGCCCACTATCTGCTGGGTGGCATCGCCACAACCTGGTCGTTCTTCCTGGCCCGCATCATTGCGGTCGGCTGACCTCCACCTGACCTTTCTCAATGGCAACGAAATTTCCTTCGTTCAGCCAGGGTCTGGCACAGGACCCGACAACCCGCCGAATCTGGTACGGGATTGCCACGGCTCACGACTTCGAGAGCCACGACGGCATGACCGAGGAGAGGCTCTATCAGAAGCTCTTCTCCACCCACTTCGGACACCTGGCCATCATTGGCCTCTGGGTTTCAGGCAACCTGTTCCATATCGCCTGGCAAGGCAACTTTGAGCAGTGGGTCGCCGATCCGCTGCATGTCCGTCCCATCGCTCATGCGATCTGGGATCCGCACTTCGGCCAGGGCGCCATCACGGCCTTCACCCAGGCCGGCGCCTCCTCACCGGTGAACGTGGCCTACTCCGGCCTCTATCACTGGTGGTACACCATCGGCATGCGTACCAACGCCGAGCTTTATCAGGGATCCATCTTCATGATGATCCTCTCGGCCTGGGCCCTCTTTGCCGGCTGGCTCCATCTCCAGCCCAAGTTCCTCCCTTCCCTGGCCTGGTTCAAAAATGCGGAATCCCGCCTGAACCACCATCTAGCTGTGCTCTTCGGCTTCAGCTCGATCGCCTGGACGGGACACCTGGTCCACGTCGCCATTCCTGAATCCCGGGGTGTGCACGTGGGTTGGGACAACTTCCTCTCGGTGTCTCCCCACCCCGCAGGTCTGGGTCCCTTCTTCACCGGAAACTGGGGCGTCTACGCCCAAAACCCCGATGCGGCAGGCCAACTCTTCGGCACCTCCACCGGCGCCGGCACGGCCATCCTCACCTTCCTGGGAGGCTTCCATCCGCAGACGGAATCCCTCTGGCTGACGGACATCGCCCACCATCACCTGGCGATCGGTTGTCTGTTTGTGATCGCCGGTCACATGTACCGAACCAACTTCGGTATCGGTCACTCGATCCGCGAGATCCTCGAGGCTCACAACCCTCCCAAGGGCACCCCTTTTGGAGGAGCTCTCGGCGCGGGCCACAAGGGCCTCTACGACACGATCAACAACTCGCTCCACTTCCAGCTCGGCCTCGCCTTGGCCTCGCTAGGTGTGGTCACCAGCCTGGTGGCGCAGCACATGTATGCGCTGCCCTCCTATGCGTTCATCGCACGGGATTACACCACCCAGGCGGCTCTTTACACCCACCACCAGTACATCGCCATCTTCCTGATGTGCGGTGCCTTCGCCCACGGTGCCATCTTCTTCATCCGGGATTACGACCCGGAAGCGAACAAGGACAACGTGTTGGCGCGGATGCTGGAACACAAAGAAGCGATTATCAGCCACCTGAGCTGGGTTTCGCTCTTCCTTGGTTTCCACACCCTGGGCCTCTACGTCCACAACGACGTGGTGGTGGCCTTTGGAACCCCCGAGAAGCAAATCCTGGTGGAGCCGGTGTTTGCCCAGTTCGTGCAAGCGGCGAGCGGCAAAGCCCTCTATGGCATGGATGTGCTCCTGGCCAATCCCAACAGCCTGGTGAGCAATGCTCCCGGCCCTGGAGCCGTTTGGCTGCCGGGTTGGCTGGATGCGGTTAATGCGGGCAACAACTCCCTGTTCCTGCAGATCGGTCCTGGTGATTTCCTGGTGCACCACGCCATTGCGCTGGGACTGCACACCACCACCTTGATCCTGGTGAAGGGTGCCCTGGATGCCCGGGGTTCCAAGCTGATGCCCGATAAGAAGGACTTCGGCTATTCCTTCCCCTGTGACGGCCCCGGCCGGGGCGGCACCTGCGACATCTCGGCGTGGGATGCCTTCTACCTGGCCCTCTTCTGGGCACTGAACACGGTGGCCTGGCTCACCTTCTACTGGCACTGGAAACACCTCGCCATCTGGCAGGGGAACGTGGCCCAGTTCAACGAATCCAGCACCTATCTCATGGGCTGGTTCCGCGACTACCTCTGGCTCAACAGCTCACAGCTAATCAACGGGTACAACCCTTCCGGCACCAACAATCTGGCGGTGTGGGCATGGATGTTCCTGTTCGGTCATCTGGTGTGGGCCACGGGCTTCATGTTCCTGATCTCCTGGCGGGGCTACTGGCAGGAGTTAATCGAAACCATCGTCTGGGCTCACCAGCGCACCCCCTTGGCCAACCTGGTTGGCTGGCGGGATAAGCCCGTGGCTCTCTCGATCGTTCAGGCCCGCGTTGTTGGACTGGCTCACTTCACCGTGGGCTTCTTCCTCACCTACGCCGCCTTCCTGATCGCCTCTACAGCAGGCAAGTTCGGCTAAATCCGAACCAACCCCCTTGAGGGACGACATAACCCCGGCACCCGCCGGGTTTTTTTTTGTGCATGCTCGTGCATGCTTCAGTAGTGTCGCGCTTGCATTCCCACTCAAGCGTGGATAATCCGCCCAATATCTGTATTAATAGTGCATGATTAATTGTGCATGAAAAAGCCCCGCCACGGCGGGGCTTTTGGTTTATCCCAAGCTTGATGAACTTCGCTGCTTTGACTGCGGACGTTAGTTCAAGCTCCAGACACCACCGGCAATTTTCACCAGTGGAGAAACAATGGCCGTGCTGCAGAGGAACCAGGCGAAGGCCGCACCACCACAACCACCGAGCCAGAAGCCGCTAGCGAATTCGGCCCAGCCGGCCTTGGTGAAGAGATCCGCCGGTGGATTGTCGATGGTGGCGTCAGGGGGCTGCACATTGGGTCCACGGCCGGCGGTGCCGTAGATCGAAAGGCACACCGTGAGGATGGACACCAGGCCAATGGTGGCAAGCAGGCCGGCCGTGTTGGCGTATTCGGTGAGGCGCAGGGGACCGGTGAGCGCAAAGGGACCGAACAGGAAGAAACCGTGGGCCATGCCCACCTCCAGACCACGCCGATTGGGCGAAAGTGAGGGGCGATAGGCCGGCAGGGCGTTCAGAAAAGCCTTGGTGAAATAGCTGCTGTTGACGGGTGTCGCCAGGTTGCCGACACAGGGGTCGGCCACGGGGGTGACGGTCATGGCGAAGGGTGCGTGAAGGGGAGAGGGATGTCGATGGGAGCCGCGGCGACGGATCAGTCGCTGGCTTCAATCACGTTGAACAGCAGGGCCATCGCCACAGCAGGGCCGAGGATTCCCACCAGGGGAATGAAAACGGAGGGCATCCAGGCGGCAGCAAAACTTCCAGTCATGGCAAGGCCAGATACATACCGCCGGTACTGTAGGGAGAGGTTTCCGCACTCCCCCCAGGCACCCGCTGGGGGTGACATAAAAATTCAGCAGGACGTCCCCGCCCCATGAACCCCTCCCTGCTCGGCGTTGTGGCCTTCGTTCTGGCGGCAGGGCTGTGGCTGGCCGGCCGCCGGCCCAAGCCCCTTCTCAAAAGCACCGACACCCAAGGGGTGGCGGCCCTCAACCGGACCCAGAACTCCCTGGTGTGGGAAGCCAGGCAGAAGATCCAGGACGCTCCTGCAGAGCAGGGCTCCCTGGAGGGGGCTCGGGGCTTCTGGTCACCCCAGGCCCTTCTGGGGCCCAAACCGGTGCCCCGGATGCCGGCCCACGAGCGGCAAGCCTGGCTTCGTGAGCTGAAAAGGCACTACCAGGCTGGTGGGGGCCAACGCATAGAAGCCATGCGCCTGGCCCGGGCCTGGGGGGAGCGGGAGGTACTCCCCCTGGTGCAGCAAGGTCTGCGGGATCCCGATCCCCTGGTGATGCGGGAGGCGGCGTTAGCCATGGAATCCTTTCGGGGCCGACCCAGCCGCCCAACGCCCAAGCGTCAGGAAATGGCGCTCCCACGCAACGTAGCCCGCACCCGGTAGATCGGACGGCCCTGGCTTTCGTGATATGTGCGCATCTGCAATTCGGAAAGCAGGCCAAAGCAGAAGAGCTGCACCCCACTGAGGATCGCCAAAACCGCCATCAGCAGCAGGGGACGGTTACCGATATTGGTGCCCAGCAGGAGTTTTTCCCCGACCAGCCAGAAAGCTATCAAGAGGCCCAGGCCCAGGGTGGTCAGCCCCGCCAGGCCAAAGACATGCATCGGGCGGGTGAGGAAGCGCTTCATGAACCACACCGTGAGCAAATCCATCAGCACGCGGAAGGTGCGATCAATGCCATATTTGCTGTTGCCGTAGCGGCGTGGATGGTGCTGAACGCGCACCTCACCGATGCGTGCCCCCTCAATGAATGCCAGGGCCGGGAGGAATCGGTGCAGCTCCCCGTAGAGGTTCATGTCGGCCACCACCTCCCGGCGGTAAGCCTTGAGGGAGCAGCCATAGTCGTGCAGGCGCACCCCCGTGACCCGGGCGATCAACCGGTTGGCAATCAGAGAAGGCAGGAGTCGATTGAGGGCCCCATCCTGGCGCTGATGGCGCCAGCCGCTCACGAGGTCGTATCCCTCCTCCTCCAGGGTGTCGATCAAAAGAGGGATATCAGCCGGGTCGTTTTGCAGATCCCCATCCATGGTCACGATGATTGGTGCACGACTGCTGTCGAATCCCGCGGCCATGGCGGCCGTCTGCCCATAGTTGCGGCGAAGGAGCACGGCCACCAGCTCGGGAACCTGGCTGGCCATCTGGCCCAGGATCTGGGGAGTGGCATCCCGCGACCCGTCATCGACGAGCACGAGCTCAAAGGCAAGGCCCAGGGGTCGCAGGACCTCCAGTAGCTTCTCCACAAGCTGGTGCAGGCTGCCCTCTTCGTTGTAGAGGGGCACCACCACAGAAAGGGCCGGGGCCGGAACAGTGGGCACCTCCCCCGGTACAGAGAAGGCGACGTCGAACATGGCAGAACTGGGACCGACGGGATCCGCCATGGCCGGGCACGGGGGGAAAGGGCGGCCCTAGGGAGGTAGGGCACTGCCATCATGGCCGTGCATCACACTCCCAGCCCCCCGCAGGGTGAGGCGGTAGTGGGTGGCCACTGGATCGCCGTTGCCGGGGTTGAGATCATCCACCCCCAGGCCATCGCGACCGTGTTCCTGGCCCGAACTGTGGAGATACCGACCGCGCCCCAGGTGAAGGCCCACATGGGTGCAGCGTTGCAGCGTGCCGAAGAAGATCAGATCCCCCGGTTGCAGCAGGGTGGTCTGGCCGGGCTGCACGGCGACGGGCCTGCAGAAGCGCTCCTGCAAATAGGCATCCCGGGGCAACCAGATTCCCGCGTGAGCAAAGGCCGCCTGCACCAGGCCCGAGCAATCAAAATTGGGGCCGAGGGTGCCGCCCCAGAGGTAGCGGTTCGGCACGGCCATGGCCTGCTCGGCAAAGGCGAGCACGGAGGGGATGGCGGCTTCGATGGCTGGGCGATTCCAGGGCCGGGGGAGCGGCGGGTGGGCCACCCGCTCACCGTGATCAAGGAGATCGCTGAGATAGAGCCAACAGGGATAACCATCCTCCAAGAGGCGCACCCGCAGGCGTGAGGACGGGGGCTCGGCGACGCCATCCAGCACGCGGAGGTGGCGTCCCCCAGCCACCTGGGTGGCCAAGCCGGATCCTTGGGGCCGGCTGTAGGCATCAAGGCACCGGAAGAGCCTCCAGAGGGTGCCGGCAAGCGAGCCGACGGGACGGGGCGATCGGGCCGTTCCTAATGTCGCCATCGCCAAGGGTGTGAGGTGATGGCGTTCTACCGCGCCGATGGGGCGATGCAGCAAGAGCTGGCCGATCTGGTGGCCGACCTGCAGGCTGAGGGCTGGGCAGGGCTGGGGGAGCGCCTCTCCCTCACCTGGGTGCGCTACCCGACCAGCCTCCGCAGCTGGAGTGAAGAGGGCTGGGGTTGCCCTCTGGAGCAGGTGGGGGAGGGGGCCCACTGGCAGGGGAACCGGCAGCGGTATCCAGCCAGCGTGGTGAAGCTGGTGTATTTGGTGGCGGCGGAAGCCTGGCTCCATCGCCAGTGGATCGGATCCACCGACGAGCTCCAGCGAGCCCTGGCGGACATGGTGCGGGATTCCAGCAACGACGCCACGGGCTACGTGGTGGATCTCCTCAGCGGTACCACCAGCGGCGTGGAGCTCCCCGCCAGGGCTTTTGCGGAGTGGAGTCAACAGCGCCAGCTGGTGAACCACTGGCTGGCGGAGCTGGGCTGGCCGGAGATGGTGGAGTGCAATGCCTGCCAGAAAACCTGGGGGGATGGGCCTTATGGCCGGGAGCGGCAGAGCTATGGGGAGAGCAATGCCAATCGCAACCGATTGAGCAGTGAGGGCACGGCCCGGATGCTGCAGGCCGTGATGGCAGGGACGATGGTGTCCCCCCCCGCTAGCCTGCGGATGCAAGAGCTGCTAGCGCGGTCGCTGGATCTCGAGCAGCGGGCGGCGGATCCGGAGAACCAGGTGGATGGATTCCTGGGGGGTGGGCTGCCAGAGGGCGCCCAACTCTGGAGCAAAGCCGGCTGGATGAGCCAGGCCCGCCACGACGCGGCTTACGTGGAAGCCGAGGGGGTGGCGCCCACCATGCTGGTGGCCTTCAGTGAAGGGGAAACATGCGCCAAGGACGAAACCCTGCTGCCGGAGATCTGTCGCCGGCTTGTGCGGGGGTGAGACAGCTTCCCTGATTGGCAGGGATGGAACCCGCTGGGCAGGGCCCAGCGGAGGAAAACCGGCCATGGTCTTGGAAACGGAGAGGGAGGGATTCGAACCCTCGACAGGAGTTGCCTCCTGTAACTCCTTAGCAGGGAGCCGCTTTCAACCGCTCAGCCACCTCTCCAGCGGCACCTAGAGCTTAACCCGACAGCCGCGGCCTGGCCCCTACTCGCTACGGAAGAGGCGTTGGACCCGCCGGCTGTCCACATGCACCAGCAGGTCGTAGGGGATAGTGCCAGCGGCGGCGGCCACCTCCTCGGGCCGCAGGGTATGGCCCTCATAGGTGCCAAAGAGCAGCACCTCATCGCCCACGGTGGCTTGGGGGACGGCGGAGAGATCAATGGCCATCGAATCCATCGACACCCGGCCGATCACCGGCACCCGCTGACCCTGGAGCATCACCTGGCCGCGGTTGGAGAGGGACCAGGGCACGCCGTCGTTGTAGCCGGCGGCCACGATGCCCACACGCTGGACCCCGGCCTCCACCACATAGGTCCCGTTGTAGCCCACCCGCTGCCCCTTCCGCAGGTTGGCCACCTGGGCCAGACGGCTCACGAAGGCCACCGCCAGCTGTAGATCAAGCCCCTCGGCCACCGCGGGTGAGGGGGCAAGACCATAGAGCCCCAACCCCAGCCTCACCATCCCGTAGCGGGCCTCCGGGAAGCGCACCGCGCCGGACGTGGCGGCAGCGTGCACCACCAGTGGGTCGTCGCTCTCAGCGCGGATCCGGGACACCACCTGATCAAACACCTCCAGCTGAAGGCGGGTTTGGGCATCGGCGGCGGGATCATCGGCAGAGGCGAGGTGGGTCATCACCCCCGTGAACCGCACCACCCCGGAACTGCGCAACAAACGGGCCACCATGAGGGCCTCCTCGGGAGCCACCCCCAGCCGGCCCATGCCGGTCTCAATCTCCAGGTGCACTTCCAGGGTGGCCTCCATGGCCTGCAGGGATTCGATCAGGGCCAGGGCGAAGGCGTGGGAGTACACCACCGGAGTGAGCCGGTGGCGCACGGCCTTGTCCACCTCGTCGCTGTCCATCAGGAGCACCAGGATCGGCAGGTGCACCCCGGCCCGCCGCACGATCGCCCCCTCATCGGCAGCAGACACACCGATCCAATCCAAACCACCCTCCTGCAGGGCCGCGGCCAGGCGGGCCAGCTCGGTGCCGTAGGCCCAGGCCTTGAGCACGGCCAGGATGGCCACATCGGGGCCGCAGAGGACCCGGAAGCGAGCGATGTTCTCCCGGATCGCCCCCACATCCACCACGAAGCGCCGGGGCGCCATCGACTCCCAGAGATCGCAGGCCAGGGCCGCCAGGCCCGAGGCGGAGGGTCCCTTCACCAGCAGCAGGTCCCCCCCCCGGGCGAGCTCGCGCAGCTGGCGCCGGAGGGTCAGCGGATCGGCCACCTCCAGCAGGGGCGCCTCGGGGGCCGCGGCCCGCCAGCCCGCGGCCGTGGCGGCCTGGACGGGATGGGGCAGCAGCACCAGGTGGGTGAACCCCCGCTCGGCGGCCACCCGGCCAATGAGCCGGTGCTCCAGGGCCGCCCGCTCACCCAGCTCCGCCATGCCGCCGAAGAGAAAGATCCGCTTGCCCTTCGCCTCAGGGCTGGCCGCCACCGCATCCAGGGCTGCCTGCACCGACAGGGGATCGGAACTGGCCGTGTCGTTAACGATCGTCACCCCTTCTGGGGTGCGCCAGGTTTCCATGCGGGTGGGCCCGAAGGAGTAGTCGTGGAGGGCCTGGACGATGGCCTCAGGCTCCACCCCCAGGCGCACCGCCGCCGTGATCGCCAGCAGGAGGTCGTCCACCAGGGGCCGGGAGCGGGTGCGAACCGGAATCTGCAGGGGAACGGTCTCCCCGTGAAAGGCGAGGGTGAGCAGTAGGCCGTTGGGGATGGGGGTCTGGGCCAGCAGTCTGGGCCCCTCCTCCTGGTGATGCACCACCGGACAGGGAAGGGGGAAAGCGCGCAGGAGAGGGTCGTTAGGCAGCAGAACCCAGCTGGGAGGGGGCGTGGCCTGAAACAGCTGGAGCTTTTCCCTCGCCGTGATCTCCCGACTGCCGAAGGAGGCCAGGTGGGCCAGGCCCACATTCACCAGGATGCCGACATCGGGCTGCAAAATCCTCGCCAGCTGGGCCATCTCCCCTGGAGCGGACACACCCGCTTCAAACACACCCAGCTCCGTGCCCGGTGGCGCCTGCAGCACGGCCAGGGGCACCCCCACCTGGCTGTTCCAACTGCCAGGACTGGCCGCCACCCGAAACCGGCTGGCCACAGTGGCGGTGAGGGCATCCTTAACGATGGTTTTGCCGTTGCTGCCTGTGATCGCCACCACCTGGCGGATGTGGAGGCGCCGATACCAGGCGGCTAGCTCCTGCAAGGCCGCCAGAGGATCATCCACTGTCAGGGAAGGACCCTCGGGGAGGGGCCAGCCACGGCGGATCACCACCAGCACGGCCCCCGCCTCCAGGGCGGCAGTCAGATAGGTGTGCCCATCAGCGTGGCGACCGGGCAGGGCGAAGAAAAGATCGCCAAGTTGCACCCGCCGCGAATCAATCGCCACCCCGCAGATCGATGCGATTGGAGCGGACCCGTGCAGATCGCCCTTGAGCAGGGCTGCCAAGGCCGCCAGATCGGGATAGGCACCGGTGGCCTGGGACACCGAATCTTCACCAGAATTCCCCTTAGCATGCCTCAAATCTTCTATGGCCATGGGCCAGGTTCTGGTTCTCAACGCCTCCTACGAACCCCTCAATATCACCACCTGGAAGCGGGCGATGGTGATGGTATTGATGGGGAAGGCGGAGGGGCTGGAGCACGACAGACAACGTCTCCTGAGGCCGAACCTTCACCAACCCACGGTGATCCGCCTGCGGCAGTTTGTGCGGGTGCCCTACCGGCAGATGCCCCTCACCCGCCGCAACGTGTTTCAGCGGGATAACCACCGCTGCCAGTACTGCGGCACGGGCAGCGATCCCCTCTCCATCGACCATGTGGTGCCTCGCAGCCGGGGCGGCGCCGACAGCTGGGAAAACGTAACCACGGCCTGCCTGGCCTGCAACGTGCGCAAGGGCAACCGCACGCCAAGGGAGGCGGGCATGCAGCTCAAGGCCGAACCCCACCGCCCTCTGAGCAGCCTCACCTTCGAAGCCCGCCGCCGAATGGGCAACGGCCTCAACACCGAGTGGGAGAAGTATCTGATCGGGGCCTGATCCGAGGCCGATTCAGCAAACATCCTTCTCTGGAAAAGGGCGCAGCCGGATGAGCCATGGGTCCCCAGGCCTGAAGCTTTTTCAGCAAGCATTGGTTTTGGATGAGCAGCACGCCCCGGCGGAGCGCCGGCAGGTACCAGTTCGGCGGCGATGCCCCCGCCTTGACCACTGCAGCTGGCTGTCAGTATTGACAGAGGTGCAATGGCGGCTGGTGCTCCTTGGACCGACTCAGCCCCCCACCCCCGCCGCCTGCAGGCTGAGCTCCTCGAGCTTGGCGCTCTGCTCGGCAGCGATGCAGCTCTCGATCATGTCCTCCAAGCTCCCCTCGAGCACTGTGTCAAGGGAGAAGTTGCGGCCCAGGCGGTGGTCCGTCACCCGGTTGTCCTTGGCGTTGTAGGTGCGGATCTTTTCGCTGCGGTCGCCGCTGCCCACCTGGGCCCGGCGGGCGCTGCGCTCCTGATCCGCGGCCTCCGCCAGCTCCCGCTCCAGCAACTTGGCCCGCAGGATCTCCAGTGCCCGCTCCCGGTTCTGCAGCTGGGAGCGCTCCTGGGTGCAGAACACCCGAATGCCCGTGGGCTTGTGGAACAGGTCCACCGCCGTTTCCACCTTGTTCACGTTCTGCCCACCGGCACCGCCCGAGCGAGCCGTGCTGATCTCCAGGTCCTTCGGATCAAGGGTCACCTCCACCGGATCGGCCTCGGGCATCACGGCCACCGTGGCCGTGGAGGTGTGCACCCGCCCCTGGGATTCGGTTGCCGGCACCCGCTGCACCCGATGCACCCCCGCCTCGAACTTAAGCCGGCTATACACAGCGTCGCCCTTAATGGAGAGGATCAGCTCCTTGAAGCCCCCCAGCTCCGCCTCCGAGGCACTCAGGGGCTGCACCTGCCAGCCATGGGCCATGGCATAGCGCTCATACATCCGCGCAAGATCGCCGGCCCAAAGGGCCGCCTCGTCACCGCCAGCGCCGGCCCGGATCTCCAGCATGACGCTGCGCTCATCCCGGGGGTCGCGGGGCAGCAGGGCGACGGTGAGCCGCTGGCGCAACACGTCCAGCCGCTCCTCCAGCAGCTGGAGCTCCTCAGCCGCCAGGGCTGCCAGCTCCTCCTCATCGGCCGAACCCCGAGGCTGGCGCAAGAGCTCCTGGGTCTCCCGCTGCTCCCGCTCCAGGCGCTGGAGCTGGTGGGTGTCGTGCACGATCGGCTCCAGCCGGGCCCGCTCCCGGGCAAGGGTTTGCAGCTGGGCCGGATCGCCCGCCACGGAAGGATCTGCCAACTGGCGCTCAAGGGCCTCAAAGGCCTGGCAGGTGGCCTCCAGGCGGCCTTGAAGGATGGCTGGGTCCATGGGTATCACCGTAAGGCGGGAGGAGCAGAGCCAGCAAAAAGCCGGATGCCTGAGGCATCCGGCAGTCGTGGCCGCAGACCTTGGCGTGGCCGCAGACATGGGCGTGGCCGCAGACCTTGGCAGGGATCAGGCGTCTGCGGCGGCGGCGGGCTTGGCATTCTCCTGAGCCGTCGTGGCGGAGTCGGCGGAACCCATGCCGTATTTGCGCATGAAACGGTCGACCCGGCCCTCAGTGTCGAGGATCTTCTGGGTGCCTGTGTAGAAGGGGTGATTCCCACTCCAGACATCCACATGGATTTCAGGCTGGGTGGAGCCGGTGGTCATGACCACCTCTCCGTTGCAGATCACCTTGGCATCGGGATACCAGGTGGGATGGATCTCGGCTTTGGCCATGGGGATTAACGCTTGGAGAACTGGGGAGCTTTGCGGGCCTTCTTCAGACCATATTTGCGCCGTTCCTTGGCCCGGGGATCGCGGCTGAGGTGGCCCTCCACCTTGAGGGGCTTCCGGTTATCGGGTGAGAGCTCGCATAGGGCCCGGGCCGCTCCCTGCTTGATGGCATCGGCCTGGCCAGTGAGGCCACCGCCGCTCACGTTCACCAGCAGGTCGTACTGACCTTCCAGTCCAAGAGTTTGCAGGGGGGCCTGAACGGCCGCCAGGTAAGACGGGTTGAAATTGAGGTAGTGATCCCCAGGGCGGCCATTGATGGTGATGGTGCCCTTACCGGGTACAACACGCACACGCGCTACGGCGGTCTTGCGGCGACCGGTGCCCCAATAGACGACGGAGGAAGAGGAGCTGGTCATCTCAGGCGGCAGTGGAGGGCAGTAGGGGGAGGGGCTCAGGCTTTTGGGCCGCATGGGGATGGTCGGGACCGCGGTACACCTTGAGCTTGCGGAACAGTTGGCGGCCCAGGCTGTTGTGGGGAAGCATCCCCTTCACCGCAGTTTCGATGACCCGCTCAGGGAGCCGGGCCTGAAGATGGGCAAAGCTTTCGGTCTTCATGCCGCCCGGACGACCGGAATGGCGCCTGTAGAGCTTCTGGGTGGCCTTGTTGCCACTGACTCGCACCTTCTCGGCGTTGATCACAACAACAAAATCACCCGTGTCGAGATGGGGGGTGAAGGTGGGTTTGTTTTTCCCCCGCAGCACCTGGGCCACCTCACTGGCGAGGCGTCCGAGGGTTTGATCTGCGGCATCCACAACGAACCATTGACGGTCGAGGGTGTCGAGGGAGGGCTGGGTGGTCTTGTTCATTGCGCCTGGATGGGCGTCCGGAAGGACGCGCCTGATGGGTTGGACCTGATGGATGGTTGCCCTGTGCCGGCCGTGCACGTCAGGCCGTTTCCGACCTTACCGCAGCATGGATTCACGGTGACATTTCCCGGCTCCCTGCAGAAGGAGGCGGGTCGCTGAGTTCCAGATGGAATCGCGGCAGACAATCGTACCAAGCGACCTCTGGGAACACGGGCTCGGGGTAGCCCACCCGCAACAGGGTGAGTCCCTGGGGGGGGGCGGCCTCCTTCACCTCATGGCGAGCGCAACGGCGCCAACGCTCGAGAAAGGTCTCCGGGCTGAGCCGCCCCTCTCCCACCGCCACCAGTTGACCCATGATCAGCCGCACCATTCCATACAGGAAGCCACTCGCCTGGAGTTCCGCCACGATCAGATCGCCCTGGCGTTGCAGGCTGACCTCCTGAAGGGTGGTGCGCCCATGGGCCCTCCTACTGCCGGCCCGCTGGAAGGCGGAAAAGTCGTGCTCGCCCAGAAGGGCGCCGAGCACCTGGGCCATGACCTTGTCATCCAGGCGCACCTGATACCGGTGCCAACTCCAGGGAGCCAGAAACAGGTTGGGGAGCCGGCCGTTGTAGATGGTGTAGCGGTAACGCCGAAAGCTGGCCGAAAAACAGGCATGCCAGCTGGCCTCCACCGCGTTGGCAGCGCGCACACGGATGCTGGTGGGAAGACGCCCATTGAGAGCCTTGGGCCAGCGGTGGGGAGGGATGGGGCCGGCGGCATCGAAATGCACCACCTGGGCCGCCGCATGCACCCCACTGTCGGTACGGCCGGCCGCAACAACCCGAGCTGGGCTGGCAGGATCAAGACCAGCGACGGTGGTCTCGAGGATTTCCTGCACGGAAATCTGACCGGGCTGCCGCTGCCATCCATGGAAGGCGGACCCGTCGTATTGAAGGCAGAGGGCAATCCGTTGGAAGCCCTCCTGGATCACACCAACTCGATGATGGCCATCTCCGCGTTGTCGCCACGGCGGCGAATGGTGCGGATGATGCGGGTATAGCCCCCTTGGCGGTCGCCGTAGCGGTCCTGCGCCTTATCGAAGAGGGCGTGCACAAGCTGCTTGTCGTAGATGTAGCTGATGGCACGGCGTCGGGAGGAAAGGCTTCCTTCCTTGGCCAGGGTGATCATCCGCTCCGCCTCATCCCGGAGTGCCTTGGCACGGGCTTTGGTGGTGGTGACCCGACCTTCACGGATGAGCTGGGTGGTGAGGCCACGCAACATGGCCTTGCGTTGGTCGGCGGGGCGTCCCAGGAGGGGGACTCGGCACTGGTGTCGCATGGGAAAGACGTGGAATCAAAGAAGGGGAGGGCGAGCCACCTCAGCCGGAGGTGCGGCTTTGGGGAAGGGAAATACCAATGCGCTCGAGGGCTTCAATCACCTCATCCGCTGATTTGGAGCCGAAGTTTTTAATCTCGAGGAGATCCTCGTAGCTGAACCCCATCAAATCGGAGACGGAGTTCACCTGGGCCCTCTTGAGGCAGTTGTAGGCCCGCACGGACAGGTTGAGTTCCTCGAGGGGGATCTGTGCCTCAGCCGAGGGTTCAGGCTCCAGTCCGGGCTCATCCATCACGGTGAGGGTGGCCAGGGGCTGGAAAAGGGAGATCAGCTGATTGGCGGCCTGAGCCATCGCATCATCAGGGGTGATGCTGCCATTGGTTTCAATTTCCAGGCGAAGGCGCTCGCGGGCCGATCCTCCCTCGCCAACGGCCGTCTCATCCACGGTGTAGTTGACCCGCTTGATGGGCATGAACACCGCATCGATCTGCAAAAGGTCGATCGCACCGGTGTCTTCTTGATGTCGGTCGACCGGGCGGTAGCCCACACCCCGCTCCACATGCACCTCCATCTCCAGGCTGTGGCCCGCGGCCACGGTGGCAATCACCCGCTCCCCGTCGATCACCTGCACCTGGGAGGAAAACTGCAGATCGGAGGCTTTCACCATGGCCGGTCCATTCACCATCAGCCTGCCGATCTCCATCTCCCGACTCCGGCTGTTGACGGGAATGGACTTGCAGTTCAAAAGGATGTCGAGGACATCCTCCCGAACCCCAGGAATTGTGGCGTACTCGTGGTTCACCCCGGAGAGGCGAACTGCCGTGATGGCGCTGCCCTCGAGGCCACCGATCAGCACCCTGCGAAGCGCGTTGCCCAAGGTGGTGGCTTGACCCCTTTCCAGTGGGCCGATGACAAAGACTCCCGTCTGGCCCCGATCATCAGAAATCTGATGTTCAACTCGGTCGATCTGGTAATGCAGCACGGCGATGGAGGAAAGCTTGGGTGGAGGGAAGGATCGAAGGGTTCAGACCCGGCGACGCTTGGGGCGACGGCATCCGTTGTGGGGGAGGGGCGTGACATCCCGGATCAAGGTGATCTCCAGACCAGCCACTTGAAGTGCACGGATGGCCGTTTCCCTTCCGGAGCCAGGTCCACGGACCAGGACTTCGATCTGGCGCATCCCTTGCTCAAGCGCCCGGCGTGCTGCGGCTTCTGCCGCCGTCTGGGCCGCGAAGGGGGTCCCTTTGCGCGCCCCTTTGAAGCCACTGGCACCTGCGGACGACCAACTGATCACCTCCCCAGACGTATCCGTGATGGAAACGATGGTGTTGTTGAAGGTGCTCTGAATATGGGCAACGCCATTGGGCACGTTGCGCTTGGCCTTCTTGGGTCCAGTCTTCTTGGCGGGCTTGGCCATGGGTGGGGACGATGGATTCGGAGAGACGTATGGGGAGGGTGAAGGGGTGGCGCTGAATTACTTCTTCTTGCCTGCCACGGTTTTGCGGGCACCGCGGCGGGTGCGGGCATTGGTGCGGGTGCGCTGGCCGCGAACCGGTAGTCCCATGCGATGGCGACGACCCCGGAGGCAGCCAATGTCCTGAAGACGCTTGAGAGCCATGCCCTCCTCGCGACGTAAATCCCCCTCGAGAGTGAAGGACTCGGCAGCCGAGCGGAGCTTCTGGACGTCGGAATCGGTGAGATCTTTCACCCGGATATCCGGGCTGACCCCAGCCTTGGTAAGGATCTTGCGGGATCGGGTGGGGCCGATCCCATACACGTAGGTGAGGGAGACTTCAACCCGCTTGTCGCGAGGAATATCAACGCCGGCAATCCGAGCCACGGGAGAACGATGCAGAGGGCAGGGAGGCCCCGGGGAGGGGCGGAAATGGACAACTCCGAAAGGAGTGGATGGGGCTGAAAATCAGCCTTGACGTTGCTTGTGCTTGGGGTTGGCGCAGATCACCATGACCCTTCCGTGGCGACGAATCACCCGGCATTTCTGACACATCCGCTTGACTGAGGCACGCACCTTCATGGCTCGCGTCTCTCCTTTTTGGCAAACAATGATGTTATCACAGGGGTCAACGTCTCATTTCAGCAAGCTACTGATCCGATCAGCGATCTCCTCAACCGAGCCAGTGGCCTCAACGGGCTGAAGCAGACCCTGGGCCCGGTAGTGGGCAATTAGCGGTGCCGTCTGCTCCTCGTAAACGGTCAGGCGATGGCGGATCACCCCTTCGTTGTCATCTGCCCGGCCTCGGGCCAAAAGTCTCTGCAGCAAAACTGGAGCTTCCAGCTCCATCAACACCACCAACTCGATCGACTGCTGGAGCCCTTGGAGAAGTTCATCCAAGGCGATGGCCTGGGGAAGATTGCGAGGGAACCCATCCAGCAGCCAGCCCCCATGATGCTGTTCGAGGCGCTGACGCACGATCGCCAGCACAAGTGCATCACTCACGAGCTCTCCGCGTGCCATGACAGCCTCTGCTTCCTGACCCAGGGCGGTGCCTGCTTGCACCTCTGCCCGAAGAAGATCCCCAGTGGACAGGTGCAGCAGATGATGGGAAGTGGCCAGTTTCTGGGCCTGGGTGCCCTTACCGGCACCAGGGGGGCCGAGAAAAAGCAAGCGTTGTTTCATGGCGCTGTGGGTCTGAAGCGGAATTACGCCACAAAGGGCGGAGTGTCGCCGGATCGGGAGAAGGCCTGTGCTTCGGCTTGCCCTTCGTAGCGGAGTGATATCACATAGGTCTGGACCTGCTTGGCGGTCTGGATCGCCACACCCACCAAGATCAGAAGGGAGGTAGCACCAATGCCCTGAAACGTTTTCACCTGGATCGCCCCCTCGACGGCTGAAGGGATGATGGCGACTGCCCCCAAGAAAAGACCCCCAAGCAGGGTGAGTTGGTTCTGCACATTGGAGAGGTAGGCCGCGGTGGCGGAGCCGGGACGGACACCTGGAATGGCAACTCCACTGCGTTTGAGATTGGTGGCAATGTCCACCGGATCGAGGGTGAGGGAGGTGTAGAAGTAGCTAAAGGCAATGATCAATGTGAAGAACAACAGGGCATAGATCCAGGGCATGCTGCTGTTCGGACTGAGGTAGCCAGCGAGCTGAATCAGCCATGGTGTCTTGGTCCAGGTGGCGATCTGCAGGGGTAGAAACACCAGAGCGGAGGCAAAGATGATGGGCATCACACCACTGGCGTTGAGCTTGAGGGGCATGTAGCTCTGCCTTGCTGGCAAGCCGCCTCCGGCGCCCCCGACCTGGTGCTTGGCACTGACGATGGGAATGCGTCGGCTCCCCTCTTCCACAAAGATGATGCCAATGATGGTGGTCAAAAAGACCAATAACAGAATGATGATCCCGGTGACGGTGCCCCTGTCCCCAGTCTTGGCCTGGGTGATGGTGGCCGCAAGGGCTCTGGGCAGGGTGGCCACGATGTTGGCGTAGATGACCAGGGAGGCCCCCTGACCAATACCCCTCTCGGTTATCACTTCACTGATCCACATCACTGCCATGGAGCCAGCGGTAAGGGCCAGGGCGGTTTGCAACACAAATTGCCAAGGCGGCAAGCCAGGCAAGGCGTATTGCCGCAGCACCAAAGCCAGGATCACACTCTGGATGATGCCCCAGACCAGGGCGGTATAGCGGGTGATCTGGGCAATCTTGCGCCGACCGGCCTCACCTTCATTCTTTTGGAGATCCTCCAGTTGGGGGAGTGCTGCAGTGAGCAACTGGAGGATGATTGAAGCGTTGATGTAGGGAAGGATTCCCAAGGTGAAGACACCAAGGGTGGCAAGGCCCCCTCCGGTGAAGATGTTAACGAACATCAGGAAGTCGCCTCCCTGCTTAACGAACTGCTCAAAGGCAACCCGGTCGATGCCAGGCACAGGGATAAAGATTCCCAGCCTCTCCAGCAACACCAGACCAAGGGTGATCAGAACCCTGTCGCGCAGGCCCTTGGATTGGGCAATCTTGCTGAAAATCTCTGCGGCGCTTGGGTTGCGTCCCCGGCTGAAAACCATAATGGAAAAGAATTAACCGAGGATTTCGCAGCTGCCACCTGCAGCTTCGATCTTGGCACGGGCCGAAGCAGAAAAGGCGGCGGCCTGCACCGTGAGCTTCACCTTGAGGTCGCCACTGCCCAGAATCTTGAGCGGATGCTGGGCTCCTGTCAGCAGCCCTTCCTTGATCAGGGTGTCCAGGTTCACCGTGCTGCCGGCCTTCAGCTCCGCCAACTTCCCAAGGTTGATCACCGTGTAGGTGGTGGGATTCACCAGGGGGAAATGCTTGAGCTTGGGCACCCGGCGATAGAGGGGCATCTGGCCGCCTTCAAAACCAGGACGGGTGGAACGGCCAGAGCGAGATTTCTGACCGCGCATGCCGAAGCCGCAACTGGCCCCCTGGCCAGCTCCGATTCCCCGTCCCTTGCGGGTCTTGCGTCGCCGGGCCCCGGGATTAACGGTTAAGGCATTGAGCTGGTAAGTCATGGAATCGGTCCTCAGGAATAGATCTGCTCAAGGGAAATGCCCCGCTCCTTAGCGGCCTCCTTGTGGGTGCGCAAGGCGGAGAGGGCTTCCATCGCAGCCCTGGCGTTGTTCAAGGGTGTTTTGGAGCCTAGGCGCTTGGCGAGCACATTTTTAATGCCGGCCAGTTCCAGTACGGTGCGAATGGACCCACCAGCGATCACCCCCGTGCCTGGAGCGGCCGGACGGATCAGCACACTGGCCGCTCCATCACGGCCACGGCTTTCAGTGGGAACGGAATTGGTGCGGGTCAGAGGCACCTTCACCAGATGCTTCTTGCCATCTGCCACGCCCTTGCGCACGGCACCGATCACATCGCCGGCTTTGCCAACGCCAACGCCCACCTGACCCCGTTCATTGCCGACAATGACGATGGCCCGGAAGCTCATCTTCTTGCCGCCTTTGACGGTCTTCGAAACCCGACGGATCTGTACCACCCGCTCCTGCCACTCGGTGTCGCGCTCCTGGTTGCGGCGGTCTCCAGAGCCCCGACGCCCTCCTCCTCCTCCTCCGCGGCGATCGCCGCCTTTACCGCCACGGCGCTCCTGCTGCCCCTCGGCAGCAGGCACGTCAGAGGCAGCCGGAATTTCGTCAGGTGCAAATTGCTGGTCGTTGGTTTCGGTCATGGTGAGCGGTGAGATCAGAATTGAAGGCCCGCTTCCCGGGCAGCGTCCGCCAGGGCCTTAACCCGGCCGTGATAAAGGTTGCCTCCGCGGTCGAAGACCACCTGGGCAATCCCCTTGGCGAGGGCCCGCTTGGCCACCAGTTGGCCAACGGCCACGGAGGCATCGCAGGTGGCCGAGGTCTGGAGAGAGGTGCGGAGATCCTTATCCAGCGTTGAGGCGGCACAGAGGGTGCTCTGGGCCTCGTCGTCGATGACCTGGGCGTAGATGTGGTTGTTGGAGCGGAACACCGCCAACCTGGGCCGTGCCGCGGTGCCGGCAAGGGTGCGGCGGAGGCGGCGGTGGCGCTTCTGGGTCTGCTGTTTGCGAGAGAGGGAAGACATGACGTGACACGTAAGACAGGACGAGTGTTGAAGACCTTATTTCTTTCCGGTCTTGCCGACCTTCCGCAGAATCCGTTCCCCCTCGTATTTGATGCCCTTGCCTTTGTAGGGCTCGGGTTTGCGAATGGCACGCACCTTGGCTGCCTCATTGCCCACCAACTCCTTATCAGCCCCGGAGACAATCACTGTTGTGTTGTTCTCCACCACAAAGGTGACGCCATCGGGGGGAATCATCTCCACAGGATGGCTGTAGCCAGCGCTGACCACGAGCTTTTTACCTTGTACTTGGGCCCGGTAACCGACCCCCACAATCTCCAGCTTGCGGCTGAAGCCCTGGCTCACACCCTCGATCATGTTGGCCACGAGGGTGCGGCTCAGGCCATGGCGCTCCCGGGAACGACGGGCTTCACTGGTGGGGGAGACCAGGAGGTGGTCGCCGTCCTGACTGATGCTGACGCCCTCCGGCAGGGTGCGGCTGAGCTCACCCTTGGGACCCTTCACGGTGACAGCGAGACCGGAGAGGTTCACAGTGACCTTGTCGGGGATGGGGATGGGGGCTTTACCAATGCGTGACATGACAAGTTCTCCAGATCAGTAGACGTAGCAGAGCACTTCCCCACCGACGCCCTGCTTGCGGGCATCACGGTCGCTCATGACGCCCTTGGAGGTGGAGATGATCGCCACTCCCAGGCCTCCGAGCACCTTGGGTAGTTGGCGATTGTTCTTGTAGATGCGCAGGCCAGGCCTGCTCACCCGTTGCAGGCGGCGGATGGTGGGCTGCCTGTGCTTACCGCTGTACTTGAGTTCAAGGACGAGCTGCTTGCTCACCCCTTCCCCTTCTTCGCTGATGTTGGCGATGAAGCCCTCCTGCTGCAGCACCGAAGCGATGCTGCGGCAGAGGCGTGAGGAAGGCACGCGGGTGTTTTCGTGACGCTTCTCACTCGCATTGCGGATGCGGGTGAGCATGTCGGAGATTGGGTCGTGGTTGGCCATGGTCGTTTCCGGATGAGGGCTCAGTTACTGCGGAACGGCATCCCCATTTCGCGGAGGAGGGCGCGGCCCTCTTCGTCGTTACGGGCGTTGGTCACGATCGTCACGTCCATGCCCCGGATGGCGTCGATCTTGTCAAAGGAAATTTCAGGAAAGATGATCTGCTCCCGGATTCCCAGGGTGTAGTTGCCCCGGCCGTCGAAACTCTTCGGGCTAACGCCGCGAAAGTCACGGATGCGGGGCAAGGCCAGATGGATGAGACGCTCAAGAAAGGCGTACATGCGGTCGCCTCGGAGGGTCACGGCGGCACCGATGGGCATGCCCTGGCGAATCTTGAAACCGGCAATGGCCTTCTTGGCCCGGGTTACCACGGCCTTCTGCCCTGTGATCTGGGCGAGTTCAGCAATGGAGGCTTCCAGGGCCTTGGCATTCTGGGCCGCTTCACCGAGACCCCGGTTAACGGTGACTTTCACCACCTTGGGTACCTCGTGAACATTGGAGAGCTGAAGATCCTTGAGCAACTTGGGCTGGATCGTCTCCCGATAGCGCTGTTTGAGTGTCATAACGGGGATGGGGAGTCCTTCTGGTCGTGGTCAGAAGTGAAGGAGCGGAACGGAATGGGGAAAACAGGGAGTGGAGAGGGCGTTGCCCTCACTCCAGGAACTCGCCGGTTTTCTTGAGGCGGCGTTTCTTGTTGCCGTCCTTGTCGACAACGATTTCCACACGGCTGGCCACCTTCTTGCTTGTGGAATACAGCATCACGTTGGAAGCATGCACGGAGGCTTCCTCAGTCAGGATGCGTCCACTCTCCCCCTCCTGGGTGGGTTTGATGTGACGGGTACGGAGGTTGACGCCCTCCACAATCACCCTGTTCTCGTAGGGCAGTGTGCGAATCACCTCACCGGTCTTGCCCTTGTCCTTGCCGGCGATCACTTGGACGGTGTCGCCCTTACGGATCCGCATCTTGATGCGCTCTGCGGGTTTGGAGCGCTTCGTAGCCGTTGCCATCTCAGATGACCTCCGGAGCAAGGGAGACGATCTTGGTGAAATTTCGCTCCCGCAACTCCCGGGCCACGGGGCCAAACACCCGGGTGCCCTTGGGATTGTTGTCGTTGCCGAGAATCACCGCCGCGTTGTCGTCGAAGCGGATGGAATTCCCGGTATCGCGACGCAGGGTGGCCCGGGTGCGCACCACCACAGCCTTGACCACATCGGATTTCTTCACGCCCATGTTGGGCATGGCATCCTTCACCGCCGCCACGATCACATCACCCACGTGGGCATAGCGCCGGTTGGTACCCAGCACACGGATGCACTGAATGCGCTTGGCTCCGCTGTTGTCGGCAACGGTGAGGAAGGTTTCCTGCTGGATCATGGTTGGCTCTCCTGGGTGCTGCCGTGGACGATGACTTCGGCCACTGCCCAGCGCTTGCTGCGACTGAGGGGACGGGTTTCGGTGATGCGCACCCGATCCCCAACCTTGCAGCTGTTGGTTTCGTCGTGCGCCTTGTAGCGGGTGGTGCGGCGAACAGTCTTTTGATAGATGGGGTGAGGGAAGCGGTTTTCCACCGCAACCACCACCGTTTTGTCCATCTTGTCGCTGACGACGGTGCCGACCCTTTCCTTGCGTGCCATGGAAATCAGGGGGTTCAGGAGGCGGTGGAGCGCTGACGCTCCTGCTGCACCGTGAGCAGATGGGCCAGCTTGATGCGGGCCTGCTTGAAGCGGTGCGGATGTTCCAGCCGACGGGTGGCCTGCTGGAAACGGAGGTCGAACAGTTCACGCCGGGTGGCGCTGATCTGTTCGCTGAGTTCAGGTTCGCTCAACTTGCGAACCTCAGTGATGTCGGGTCGGGCCATGGTCAGGACTCGGCAGAGGCAGTTGCGGGAGCGGGAGCGGGAGCGGCCGCTTCATGGGCGACCTCCTGCTGATCTGCCAAGGAGATGAACTTGGTCTTCACCGGCAGCTTGTATTGGGCGAGGCGCATGGCTTCCCTGGCAATGGCCTCCGTGATCTCCGGCCCTCCCATCTCAAAGAGGATGCGACCGGGCTTGATCACCGCAACCCAGAATTCCGGGTTGCCCTTGCCTGAACCCATTCGGGTTTCGGCAGGGCGCATCGTCACCGGTTTATCGGGGAAGATGCGGATCCAGATCTTTCCTCCCCTCTTGACGTAGCGGGTCATGGCCCGGCGGGAGGCCTCGATCTGACGAGAAGTGATCCAGCCACATTCCTGGGCCTGCAGGGCGAATTCGCCGAAGGCGATGGTGGTGCCCCTGGGCGCATGGCCGCGCATGCGGCCTCGCTGCTGCTTGCGGAATTTGACGCGTCGTGGACTCAGCATGGTTTAAACCTCCCTCACTCCTCGTTGGAGCGATCTTCGAACTGTTGGGGGCGCCGACTCGCCCGCCGCTTGGGACCGGCACCCACGGGTACCTGCTCCTGTTGACCGGGGAGCACCTCCCCTTTGAACACCCACACCTTGATGCCCAGCACCCCATAGGTGGTGGTGGCCACCTTGGTGGCGTAATCGATATCGGCCCGCAGGGTGTGGAGCGGCACCCGACCTTCGCGGGTCCACTCGGTGCGGGCGATTTCCGCCCCATTCAGGCGTCCCGCAACCATGATCTTCAGGCCGAGCACCCCGGCCCTCTGGGCCCGTTGCACAGCCATCCGCATCACACGGCGGAAGGCCACCCGCTTTTCAAGCTGCTGAGCGATGTACTCCGCAAGCAGATAGGCGTCGGCATCCACCCGCTCCACCTCCACCACGTTGATGCGCACCTGGCGGTGGGCATCCCCGAGGGTTTTCTGGATGCCACTGCGGAGCTCCTCGATACCGCTGCCCTGACGCCCAACGAGGACGCCCGGGCGGGCCGTCTTGAGTTCCACTTCCAGCTGGTCGGCCTTGCGAGCAATCAACACATCGCTGATGCCAGCGGCGGCGTACTTCTTGTGGATGAATTTGCGAATCCTGTCGTCCTCCCGCAGAAGGGTGGGATAGGTGCGGCTGGGGGCATACCAGCGGGAGCGGTGGTCCTGGGTGATCCCCAGGCGCAGGCCGGTTGGATGGATCTTGTGTCCCATCGGTCGGAAGTCCTCGGGGGTCAGGCGGAAGGGGTGGCCACACCAATACTGATGTGGCAGGTCTGTTTCTTGATTGCGTAGGCGCGTCCCTGGGCGCGGGGGCGGAAGCGTTTCATGGAAGGACCCATGTCTGCGCTGGCCTGGCTGATCACCAGGGTGGCCGGGTCGAGCCCGAGATTGTGCTCGGCATTGGCCACTGCCGAGCGCAACACCTTGGTGATGGGCCCGGTAGAGCGATAGGGCATGAACTCGAGCAGGATCAGGGCATCGCGATAGCTGCGCCCCCGGATCTGATCGAGCACCCGACGGACCTTCGAGGCCGAACCGCGGATGTAGCGACCGTGGGCCAGGGCCTGGGTGGAGATTGGGGTTTTGGTTGCCATGGTGTTAGCGGCCTCCCTTCTTGTCTTTGGTGTGGCCTCGGAAGGTGCGGGTGGGGGCAAATTCTCCGAGTTTGTGGCCCACCATCTGCTCCGTCACGTAGACGGGCACATGGGCTTTGCCGTTGTGCACGGCGATCGTGTGGCCGATCATCAGCGGCAGGATGGTGGAGGCCCGTGACCAGGTCTTGATCACGGATTTGTCTTCTGCGGCGTTTTGCTTTTCAAGCTTGCGCAGCAGGCTGTCAGCAACAAACGGACCTTTTTTGAGTGAACGTCCCATGGCGATTCAGGCGGATGGCAGGGCGGTGTGGGGGATCATGAGTCGCGGCCTCCACGGCTCCGCTTGGAGGTGCGACGACGTTTCCGCAGCACAAACCGGTTGCTGGGCTTGTTCCGCTTGCGGGTTTTCAAGCCGAGGGCGGGTTTCCCCCAGGGAGTGACCGGACCGGAGCGGCCAATGGGCGCGCGGCCCTCCCCGCCCCCATGGGGGTGATCGCAGGGATTCATCACGCTGCCACGGACCTCGGGGCGACGGCCCAGCCAACGCTTGCGACCTGCTTTGCCCAGGCTCGTGTTGCGCTGTTCCGCATTGCCCACCTCCCCGAGGGTGGCGTAGCACTCCCGGCGCACTAACCGCACCTCCGTGGAGGGCAGCTTGAGGGCGACATAGTCGCCTTCCTTGGCAACCACCTGGGCGCTGGCCCCTGCGGTGCGCACCATCTGGCCGCCGCGGCCCGCGTAGAGCTCCACGTTGTGGACACTCGAACCGAGAGGAATCGCGGAGAGGGGCATGGCGTTGCCCACTTCGATGGGCACATCGGGGCCCGAGATCACGGTCTGCCCGACACCCACCCCGGCAGGAGCCAGGATGTAGCGCTTCTCCCCATCCACGTAAAAGAGGAGGGCGAGACGAGCATTGCGATGGGGGTCGTAGTGGATGGCCGCCACCTTGGCGGGCACCCCATGCTTGTCGCGCCGGAAGTCCACGATGCGATAGAGGCGCTTGTGGCCGCCACCGCGGTGGCGGCAGGTGATCACCCCGCGGTTGTTGCGCCCTTTCAAGCGATGCTTCGCCACCACCAGGCCCCGCTGGCGGCCTTTGCCGGTGAGCTCACTGAAATCAGTGGTCACCAGGGTGCGGGTGCCAGGGCTGGTGGGACGGTAGGAACGGATTGCCATGGTTTACCCCTCAGGACTCTGGAAACAGCTGAATGGACTGACCTTCGGCCAGACGCACGACGGCCTTCTTCACCTGGGCGCGTTTGCCAGCAAAACGGCCGACGCGGCGGGTGCGCCGTGGGGGGTTCATGGTGCTGACCCCAACCACCTTCACGGAGAACAACTCCTCAACGGCGGCCTTGATCGCAGGCTTGGCCGCCCGCGGATCCACCTCAAAGGTGTACTGGTTGACTTCCAGCAGGCGGGTGGCCTTCTCGGTGATGAGCGGGCGCCGAATCACATCGGGGAGCCGCCCGGTAAAACGCAGAGCCATCAGCTGTAAACCTCCTGAATCTTGGCCAGAGCCCCCTCGTTCAGCACCAGCTTCTGGGCATTGAGGAGATCGAACACATTGAGCTGATCCGCAGCAATCAGCTTCACCCGCTCAAGGTTGCGCACGGAGAGCTTCAGGGTCTCGCTGGCCCCATCCATCACCAGCAGAACGCGGGTGTCGGGGGCGATGTCGAGACGCTGGAGGGCAGCCGTGATCTCCTTGGTTTTGGGTGCCTGGAGCGTGTCCCCAAAGCCCTTCACCACCGTGATGTCAGCCAAGCGGCTCATCAGGGCGGTTCGCAGGGCGAGACGGCGCTCCTTGCGATTGAGGGACAGGGAGTAAGTGCGCGGCTTAGGACCGAACACAATGCCGCCACCGGGGCGCAAGGGGGTGCGGATCGAACCCTGGCGAGCCCGGCCCGTGCCCTTCTGCTTGTAGGGCTTACGCCCCCCCCCAGCCACTTCCGCCCTGGTAAGTGTGCTTGCCGTGCCCTGACGGGCGTGGGCCAGCTGGCGCACCACAGCGCGATGGAGCAGGTCTGGGGCAGTGGTTTCCTTGGCAACAGCAAGGTTGAGCTCGGCTTGGCCGCTCTCCTTCCCCTGCCAATCCCGTACAACACATTTGGCCATGATTCTCCTCCTCAGGTTGCGGCTTGGCTGCCCACCCGGCGTGCCGGGCGGATGTCGAGCAGGGCACCGGGCTTGCCGGGGACCGAACCCTTCACCACGAGCAGATTGCGGGCAGCATCCACCTTGAGGATGGTGAGCCCACGGGTGGTGACAGGCTTGCCTCCATAGCGGCCTGCCATGCGCTTGCCGGGATAGACCCGGCCGGGGGTGGTGCCTGCCCCGGTGGATCCAGGTTCGCGGTGGTTCTTCGAACCGTGGGTCATGGGGCCGCGGCTGAAGCCATGACGCTTCTGGTAGCCGGAAAAGCCCCGACCCATGGTGTCACCGCGGACGTCCACTTTCTGGCCGGCCTCAAAGTCGGCCACGGTGACGGTGCCACCGAGCTCGAACCCGTCGACCGCCTCCACGCGAACTTCGCGCAGGTGGCGCAGAGGCTCGTCGCCGGAGCGGGCGAGGTGACCCTGGGCGGGCTTGTTCACCAACTTGGCTCGGATCTCACCAAAGCCGATCTGAACGGCGCTGTAGCCGTCGCTGGCAGGACTTTTGATTTGGGTGATGCGACAAGGACCTGCTTCGATCAGGGTGACCGGAACAGACCTGCCCTCTTCATCGAAGAACTGGGACATGCCCAGTTTCTTCCCAAGAATTCCAATGGACATGGACTGAGGGGAGAACGCCAGCTGGTTAGAACCTGGAGACTGTGCCGTCATGTGGCACGGAAGCCAAGGGTGGCTGATGTCGGGAACTGGCAAGGATGCAGGCAGGGGGCCTGAATCCGGAGCTAGCAGACGTATCAGCGGGCTGGGACTTGGCTGAATCCGGCCTGGAGGGGCCAAGGGTTCAGGCAGTTTCCCGGTGGCTGCCCTGATGCAGAAGCAAAGGGAGCAACACTGGCCTGGAGGATTGCCACCACTGGCAATCCTGCACTGACTGCTGGAGGCCCGGCTAGCGGTCGGGCACAGCAAATCAGCACAAGAGTCAAACTTAGCGCATCACGCATCCCCTCCCTGCTGGCGAAAACAACCCAGGTTGGGAGGTTTTTGTCAGACTCACCTGAACTTGCACTGCTGCCATGCCCCTGTTGCTCACGGGCCAGGGATTCCGCCAGGAACTGGAACGGGCTGGGGCCCTTGCCCTGTACGTGCCCTTGGAGGGAGGCAGCGAGACCCGACTGCTGCGGCGCCTACGGGCCGCGGGCTATCGGGCCCACCTCACATCCGCGCGGGGGTTGGGGGATCCGGAGGTCTTTATGTTCCAACTGCATGGGGTGCGCCCTCCCCACCTAGGGCACCAGAGCGTGGGCCGCACGGCCGCTGTCGGGGAGGTGCAACGGGTGCAGCCCCAGCTGGGCCACCTGCTGGAGGGCACCACGCCGGTGGTGCTCTGGCTCCTGGAGGGTCAGGTGCTGTCCTCCGCCGAACGCAACTCCCTCGTGGAGCTCTGCAAACGGGAGCCCCGGTTGAAAGTGGTGGTGGAAATGGGCGGCGCCAGGGCGCTGCGCTGGAAACCCTTGGTGGAGGTGGATGCCGCCTGATCCCTGATGGACTGATCGACCACTGGTTGCAGTGAAGGTTTGTTTACGGCCTCACCTGCGGCGGCGACGATCCTTGTGGGGCTACGTCTTCCGATCGTCCAGCTTTCGAGGGATTACCGCATCGAAGAAAAAACGGTTTCTGAAGGTCATGGCTCGCCCCCCAGGGCGCATGGCGGCTGAAGCGTGCCCTCCATGTCCATCTGCCACAGTAATGAAGTCCCAATGTGCACATTCGTGCACGGCACAAACGGCTCCTTCCCTCCCCGCACCACCAGCCCTGCTTTCACCGGCAGAGGCCCTGGCCAGCGGCCGCTGGGTGAAATGGATCGGCGGCGCCAGCAACCAGGATCTCCAGGCCATCGAAGACCTGGCGGGCCTCTACAGCCTGGCAGGGGTGCACTGCCTGGATCTGGCCGCAGATGAAGCGGTCATTGCGGCCGCCCGCAGGGGCATCGATTGGGCCGCGGAACGGGGCGCTCCCATCCCCTGGCTGATGATCAGCCTCTGCGATGGGGCCGATCCCCATTTCCGCAAGGCCTGGTTTGATCCGCGGGGCTGCCCGCCCGATTGCCCGCGCCCCTGTGAACGGGTGTGCCCGGCGTTGGCCATTTCCGAGAGCTCGGGAGTTGTGGCGGAGCGCTGCTACGGCTGCGGGCGCTGCCTCCCCGCCTGTCCCCTGGACCTGATCGAGGAGCGGCAGAGCTTCCTGGCGCCAGAGGCTGTCGGCCCCTTGCTGGCAGCCCTTCGGCCCGACGCGGTGGAACTCCACACCCAGATCGGGCGAGGAGAGGCCTTTGCCGAGCGATTGCAGCAAGTGGGCAGCGCGGGGATCCCCCTGCAGCGGCTGGCGGTGAGCTGCGGCCTAGAAGGCCAGGGTGGCGGGGGAGATTCCCATAGCGCCGCCATGCTGGCCAGGGATCTCTGGCAGCGCTTTTCCCTGGTGCGAGCCGCGGGCCTGAGGCCCCTCTGGCAACTCGACGGGCGCCCGATGAGCGGCGATGTGGGAGCGGGTACCGCCCATGCCGCCGTGCGCCTGCTGCAGACCGTGGGGCCCCTGGCCCCCCCCGGGCCGCTTCAGCTGGCCGGGGGAACCAACGCCCACACCCTGACCCTGCTGGAGGCCCTTCCCTACGGGAGTCCCCCTGTGGCGGGGTTGGCCTTCGGCAGCGTGGCCCGCCAGCCCCTGCAGGCCCTGCTCCAGGAGGCCCAGAGCCATGGCCAGCGCCTGCTCGATCGCCCCGACCTACTCGCGCCAGCCCTAGAGCGCGCGCAAGCCCTCGTGCATCCGTGGACCCACCGGCGGCAACCCGATACTCGTCGCCCCCCCCAAGGCGGCTAAAAAGAGAGGGTGTGATCGCCAGGCGGCTCTGGACAGCGTTCCCTCCCCTCCCAACCCCTCCCTCGTCTCCACCCAACGGATCACCGACGATCTGGATCGCCTCCTGGAGGTGCTCCCTGAGCGGGTTCGAGGAGCTCTAGGCACGGAAGAGCGGCGGGATCAGCTGCTGGAGGTAGTGCTGGATCTCGGACGCATCCCGGAGGCCCGCTATCCAGGAACGGCCATCGCCCTCGGCGAGACTCCGATTGAGCGGCAGGATCTGGCCGGGGTGCTGGAGCGCATCGGCCGGTTCGGCGAGGACAACCGGGCCGGCATCGAGCGCACCCTGCACCGCATCAGCGCCATTCGCAACCGCACAGGAGAAGTGGTGGGCCTCACCTGCCGGGTGGGTCGAGCCGTCTTCGGCACCGTCACCATGGTGCGCGACCTCCTGGATACGGGCCAATCCCTCCTGCTGATGGGCCGCCCCGGGGTGGGCAAGACCACAGCACTACGAGAAATCGCCCGGGTGCTGGCCGACGACCTGCTGCGCCGGGTGGTGGTGATCGACACCAGCAATGAAATCGCCGGCGATGGGGACATTCCCCATCCAGCGATCGGACGGGCCCGGCGCATGCAAGTGGCCCGGCCTGAGCTGCAGCATCAGGTGATGATCGAGGCCGTGGAAAACCACATGCCCGAGGTGATCGTGATCGATGAGATCGGTACGGAGCTGGAGGCCCAGGCCGCCCGCACCATCGCCGAACGGGGGGTGATGCTGGTGGCCACAGCCCACGGCAACGAGCTGGCCAACCTGATCAAGAACCCCACCCTCAGCGATCTGGTGGGGGGCATTCAGTCGGTGACCCTGGGCGATGAGGAGGCCCGCCGGCGCCACAGTCAGAAAACCGTGCTGGAGCGGGCCGCGGAGCCCACCTTCCCCCTGGCGGTGGAAATGCACAGCCGCCACCGCTGGCTCGTGCATCGAGAGGTGGCGGCCACGGTGGATCACCTGCTGCGGGGCCAGGCGGCGAGGCCCCAGATCCGGGAGGTGGGGACCGATGGCCAGGTGCAGATCCGGGACACACACCCCAGCCGCGCCCTGCCGCTACCCCTGCGGGACGACACCCCTCAGGATTCGAGGCCTCGGCGCGCCCTAGAAACCCGCAGCCTGGCTCCCAAACCCCTGCCCGATCCCACCGCACCCGCCGCCCACCGCCGGATGGCTTCCCTCCCCCCCCTGAGGCTCTGTGGGGTGGGCGTGAGTGCGGGCCAACTGGAGGAGGCCGCACGGGCCCGCCACCTCCCGGTGGAGGTTGTGGCCGATCCCGAACAGGCCGATGCGGTGCTTAGTGTGCGGGGCCACCTGGGGCAGGACCCGGCGATTCGCCGCCGGGCCCAATCCCTGGGCCTGCCCATCCTCGTCATCAAAACCGACAACCCGCACCAGTTGCAGCGGGCCATGGAACGGCTGGTGCAGCGTCGCTCGGAAGATGGGTCCGCCCCCCAGACGGGCCCCACGCCGGGCCAGCTCCAGAGGCTGGATGACGCCCATGCAGCCATGGAGGAGTGCCGACTGGCCGTGGAGCAGGTCGTTCTACCCCAGGGAAGGCCCGTGGAGCTGCTGCCCCGAAGCGAGCGGGTGCGGGCCATGCAGGCCGAGCTCGTGGGTCGCTACCGCCTGCGCAGCGCCGTGTTCGGCCAGGGTGAGCACCAGCGCCTGCGGGTCTTTCCCGCCTGAAGCCACCTGCGAAGCCGATCAGTTGACGAAGCACCGGCCGCTGTGGGTTACTGACTGGGTGCTGATCAACACCTCACGGGTGGAAGCCAATCTGGCTGTATCAGCTCTGGTTGAAATTCCTTCAACCACCCGATGGGCCGTCGCCAAGCGGTAAGGCAGCGGGTTTTGGTCCCGCCATTCCTAGGTTCGAATCCTAGCGGCCCAGTTCCATCAGCCCATTGGTGCGGGTGCAAAGGCTCCCTCTTCTGGTCTTCGATTTCGACGGCGTGCTCGTCGATGGCATGGAGGAATACTGGTGGTCCGCCCGCAGGGCAGCCCTCGAGCTCGAGCGACAAGGCCGGCTAAATGGGCCGCCCCTGTGTTTGTCGGATGACATCCCACATACCTTCCGCCAGCTCCGCCCCCTGATCCACAAAGGCTGGGAAATGGTGCTGATGGCCGCCGAGCTAGGCCGGCCTGATGGATGCGCAGAGAGCCTACTGGAGGCCTACCCCAAGGCCCTGGCCGACGCACAGGCCCGGTGGGGGCTGAGCTCCGAAGCGCTTCAGGCCCTGCTTGAGGCCGTGCGCCGAGAGGCTCTCAGCACCGACCAGCAAGGCTGGCTGGCGCGCCATCAGTTCTATCCAGGGGTTATGGAGCGCCTGCACCAGCTGGAGGAGGAAGGGGCTACGTGGGCGGTGCTCACCACCAAAGGAGAGGCCTTCACCGCTGAGCTGCTCACGGCCGCAGGACTCAGACCAGTGGCCCTCTATGGCCATGAAGCAGGGAGCAAAACGGAGGTGCTGCACTCGCTCCTGCAGCAACAACCAAGTTCAGGCGAACCCCTGCGGCCCCTCTGGTTCGTGGAGGATCGCCGGCCCACCCTGGAGCTCGTCCGCCAGAGCCCGGGGTTGGACACCGTGCGCTGCCTGCTGGCCTCCTGGGGCTATCTGGCCCCAGGGGATCGAAAGGGCCTGGAAGAGCTCGGAATCCACTGGCTGACGCCTGAGCGCTTCCAGACCCCCCTGGCAGAGTGGTAGCTCGCGTGTAGAGTACGTCCGTACTAAAATGGGCTCACTTACGCGGCTGTGATACGGCTGTGACGCTGGTCTCTTCTGGTGGCACTGACTTCCATGAGACCGCACCATGGCCTGAGGCAAGGGCATCCGCTACCACCGCCATCCAGCTGCCACCCAGCTGCCACCCCAGCTCCTGCTCACACCTTTCGCCATCGCGGCCTGTTCCACCGTTCTGCCAACCATGCCAGCTGACACCAAGGCCGCTTCCCTCAACGGCAACGCCTCCTCTGCTACCCCTTCTGCAGCCAGTTCCCCATTGGCTGCCAATCCCGAGCGCGACAAAGCCCTTGGCCTAGTGCTCAACCAGATCGAGCGCAACTTCGGCAAAGGATCGATCATGCGCCTGGGAGATGCCTCCCGCATGCGGGTGGAAACCATCTCCACCGGTGCCCTCACCCTGGATCTGGCCCTCGGGGGCGGCTATCCCAAGGGACGGGTCGTGGAGGTGTACGGGCCCGAGAGCTCCGGAAAAACCACCCTCACTCTCCATGCCATCGCTGAAGTGCAGCGCCGGGGAGGTGTGGCGGCCTTCGTGGATGCGGAGCATGCCCTGGATCCTGTGTATGCCGCAGCGCTGGGGGTAGACATTGAAAACCTGCTGGTCTCCCAGCCAGATACGGGCGAAATGGCCCTGGAAATCGTCGACCAGCTCGTGCGCTCCGGTGCCGTTGACATTGTCGTGGTCGACTCTGTGGCTGCCCTCACCCCCCGGGCGGAAATCGAGGGAGAGATGGGCGATCTGGCCGTCGGCAGCCAGGCCCGTCTGATGAGCCAGGCCATGCGCAAAATCACAGGCAACATCGGCAAATCCGGCTGCACCGTGATCTTCCTCAACCAGCTGCGTCAGAAGATCGGGGTCACCTACGGCAATCCCGAAACCACCACGGGCGGCAACGCTCTCAAGTTCTATGCCTCCGTGCGACTGGACATCCGGCGCATTCAAACCCTCAAGCGCGGCACCGAAGAATACGGGATCCGCGCCAAGGTAAAAGTGGCGAAAAACAAGGTGGCGCCACCGTTCCGCATCGCTGAATTTGACATTCTTTTCGGTCGTGGCATCAGCACCGTCGGCTGCCTGCTCGACCTGGCGGAAGAGACGGGTGTGGTGACCCGAAAGGGAGCCTGGTATAGCTACGAAGGGGACAACATCGGCCAGGGACGCGACAACACGATTGCCTGGCTGGAGCAGAACCCCACCCAGCAGGCCACCATCGAACAACTGACACGCCGCCAGCTCACCGAAGGATCGGAAGTGACAGCCAACTCGATGCGGCCCCTGGCGGCAGCGGCTGCTGCCCGTGCAGCATCCGGTAGCCCATCAGCCGACCCGGTCACCGAAGTGCAGAGGGAGGCTGTTCCAGCCGCCTGAGGCCAGGGGCCTAAATCCAGTCGATCACCAAGACCAGGGGAAGACTCTCCCTGTCCTTGGTGATCGACTCCCTTGGTGATGGATCAAGGATGGGCTGCTGGGACGATGTCTGAAAGTTTGGAAAGAACAGGGGTGTCAGCTCCCTCGCCCTTGGCCCGAAGTTGCTGGGACACCCGGTGAAGCTCGTGGATGGCATCCGCCCCTTCCAGCTTGAGCAGCTCAAGGCCGTTGCGAGACTCGACCCAGGTGATGCCGAAGTCGGAGACCAGAAACCTCACAACGTGGGAGTCACCGAGATCGGCGACGAAGGAGACCCCACTCTGGGTTTTGCCATCGCCGCAGACATAACAACTGGCTACCTGGCCCTGGTCTTGAAGACATCGGGCCAGGGCTTGAAGGCTCAGGACCAGATCGTGGACAACGGAACGGTATTGCTCAGCCAGACGGGCAAACATGAGCAACCAGAACAAGGTCCGCAAATCCTAAGGTTTTCTTCAGCTTTCTGGGGGGGGTGCTGGACCCCCATGGTCAAACCCGCACAGGACCCTTTGACGAGCCAGTGCTCCAGGAAGCATTCAGCCGTCAGACAGGGTCCACCAGCCAAGGGCCGGACCCAGAAAACGCACGGTCACCCAAAACAACACCAAGGCCCCAATGCCCACCCAGGCCCCCCGGGTGGTGAGCGACACAAAGCGATCAGCCTGGTCGCGGGTGAGGGGAAGCCAATCCAACAGACGCGGTGAGGGCGTTCCTGAGGAGCGCCCCTGGCCCACAACCTTTTTCAAGGAGGCTGGTTTCTCGGAAGATTTCTTCTCCCGGGGCGGCAGCCCCTGGGCCGCGCGGCGTTTGGCTTCGCCCATCACAGCAAGACTCGCTGACCCAAGCCTAGGGGCTTGGCCAACTCTCAACCCGGAAGCAGGCGGGTGAGGGGCACGCTGGGCTCCAGCGCACGAAACACCTGCCGACCCCAGGTGCGGGCCCGCAAACGACCGTCCAGCACCGCAGCCCGACCCCCACTACGGCGCAGGCAGGCCAATCCCCGCTGAAGGCGATGAAGGGCATCGGGCAGGAGCAAGTCGCGGAACCAATCCCTGCCCTGCTGGCGCATGCGCGCCACCCTGGCGGCCGTCAGGGGATCCTCCAGGCTGGCGATGGGAAGAAGCCCAACAATCACCTGGCAGGGCAGGGGTAGTCGGGATTGGTGCTCGAGCCACCAGCTCCAGGAGGCACAAATCACCCCGTTGCTCTCAACGGCGGTGCCGTGCTCCGTGACCCGGGAGCCAAACTCTGCGGCCAGGGAACTGGCCAAGCCGCCACGAAGGCCCCGGTCGTCCAGGAGGATCACCGTGAGTCCGGCCTGACCCAGCACAAGGCGCCGGCAATGCTCCAGGAGATGCTCGGCGAAGGGGGGGCTGTTGGGCAGGGGCTGGCGCAGGGGGGCGTAGAGCGGCAGAGGGTCGCTCAAGGGGGGATCATCCAGTTGCACCACCACCTGGGGGGTCCAGCGGCATCCGGTGGCGGCGGCCTGGGCCATGCCCTCCGTTGCCACTTCCCCAAGAAGGATGGTGCCGCGATCCTGGAACAGGCCGGAGAGCTCCTGGAGGGGATCCAGGGGCTGACGTGTCCATTGCCATTGGAGCAGGGCAGGATCCACCTTGGCCCAGCCGGCCCAGCCGGAACCTGCAGCAGCCTGCCAGCGGGGCCAGGGCTCCGGAAGCGGACGAAGAAGAGCCAGCAGATCACGGAGGGGAATCTCCTCCTGGCTCTCCAGGGCGACCAACTGGTGGGGATGACGGGGTTGGCTGAACACCCTCCGACTCAATCGCTCATGGAGGGAAAGCAGGGCTTCTTCGGCGCTGGGAAAGGCCCGCCGCAACCCATCCCAATCCGCAGGCTGGATCAGCACCTCCAGGGCGCCGCACAGGGCTTCATCCAACCGTTCCGCCTCTGGGATCACCAACTGGCGATCGCCAAGCTCACCCCTCTGCCAGGCCTCCACCAACTGGCCTGGACTGAGCAGCCAGAGCCGGGCCCCGGCCGGAGCAGCGGAACCTTCCCAGCAGGGAAGGTGGAGGCCCACGGCCCGCAGACGGGGCCACTCCAGCTGAAGCAGCCTGCGGCGCAAGGGGTCGCTCACCACCAGGGCCAAGGGGGCTTCGCTCAAGGCCAGGGGCACAAGCAGGCTCGGCCACCAGGAGGATTCCATGCCTGGGGTCAGGGCCACCAGGGTGTGATCCCGCCGCCGCAGGCTTCGTGCCACCAGGCGGCTGAGGGTGAGGTGGTGGGGCCAACGGGGCTCTCCCTCGCTGCGTAGCAGCGCCTTGAGATGGAGGTGGGCCGAGGCTTCCAGCATCGATGGATCGTAAACAGCCCCATGGGGCTGAACGGTCTATGGAAAGCTGGAGAACCGTGAAGTCGCCAGACCCATGGCTGCCCTTTGGCAAGACCGCCCCGTGGGTCTGGTGGGATTGGGATTGATCGGGGGCTCCCTGGGGCTCGACCTCCAGGCCGCTGGAGCCCAGGTCAGGGCCTGGGTTCATCGCCCCCAAACCGCCGAGCGGGCCCTGGAAAGGGGCCTGGCCCAGCAGGTCAGCACCGGGGCGGACATCCTGGAAGGCTGCGGCTTGGTGGTGCTGGCCCTCCCGCTGGACCAGCTGGTGACGCCCGCCCCGGAGCTGGTGGCTGCCTTGCCACCGGAGGCCGTCATCACGGACGTGGGGTCCGTGAAGGAACCAGTATTGGCCGCCTGGAGCGGGCAGCCCGTGCGCTTCGTGGGAAGCCATCCCATGGCCGGCACTGCGCAAGCGGGTGTGGAGGCGGGACAGGCCCAGCTCTTCCAGGGACGGCCCTGGGTGATCACCCCCGACACCCAGACCGACCCCGGGGCCCTAGAGGCGGTCTGGGCGCTGGCCTCAGCCGTGGGAAGCCAACCCCTGGTGTGTACGGCAGAGGCCCATGACAGGGCCGTCGCCCTGATCTCCCATCTCCCTGTGCTGGTAAGCGCGGCTCTCCTGGAGGCTGCGGACCGGGGCGCCACAGGAGAAAACCATGGTCTGGCCCGGGCCCTGGCTTCCAGCGGCTTTGCGGACACCACCAGGGTCGGGGGAGGGAATCCCGAGCTGGGCACCTTGATGTGTCGCTGGAACCGGGAAGCCGTGCTCTCCGCCCTGATGCATTACCAGGCGGGGCTGGACACCCTCATCAACGCGGTTCGGCAAGAAGATTGGACCGCCCTGGAGGCGCAACTTCAACACGGCCAGGCCATCCGGCCAGACTTCCTCTGAAAGGGGGCCCGTTTCCTCTACTGCACTGTCAGGGTTGGGGGAGTGAGGGATTTGGGCGGGCTCTGTCGAAAGACTCCGCCTCCGCGACCGTCGCCCGACGGGTGCGTTGCTCGAACAAACACAGTTCCCGACCCTTGCGACCTCCCATGTGGGCTTGGGGATAGGTCCCCTCCAGCAGGAGGGCGGAGATCACGAGAGTGCTGCCGGTGGGGGTGCCATCGGCCACCGGCACATCGATGCGCTCCCCCAGCACCCTGGTCTGGGCCAACTGGCTGGCTTTCAGGCAAGCCGATCGCACCTCATGGTCGTAGGCCCTCCAGGCGGCAGGGCTAGAGGCCCGGAGCGGCGCGGCCATCAGGCCCAGGAGCGCCAATCCCAACACCACCCCAGCCGAACCTCCGGCGAAGCAACGGGAAGAAGGGGCCAGCACGGTGATCCAAGCAGCAGCAACATCCTCCTCCCTAGCCCAGGAGCACACCGCTTTCTCCCCCAACCTCCCCAAGAACGCAGACAGCCCCATCCCCAACCTCAGAAATCAACGGCGGAGTACTCCGCCAGGACGGCTGATCAGCAAGACTGCCAACCATCCAACCTTTGAGCCCAACCGCCACCCGCGCCATGGTTGTCAGCGGACTGTCGAGCGCCCCCGCCAACTGGGCCGCCAGCCGTGCCTTTCCCCTGACGGCCATTACGGGCCATGGCACCTTGAAGCTCGCCCTGCTCCTGGCAGCTGTGGATCCAGGGCTGGGGGGAGTTGTGATCGCGGGGGGCAGGGGCACGGGGAAATCCGTGCTGGCCCGTGGTCTCCACGCCCTGCTCCCCCCGATCGATGTGCTCGATCTCGGGCCGGCTGCCACCCTGCCGAACATCGATCCCCGCCAACCCGACGACTGGGATCGCCAGACCCGCGAACGCATCACGGCCCTGGGGGGAGACCCACTAGGAGCGGATCCTTCCGCCATCCTGCCCACCAAGGTGATCCCGGCGCCCTTTGTGCAGGTGCCCCTGGGGATCACGGAAGACCGGCTGCTCGGCTCGGTGGACGTGGCCGCCTCCCTGGGTGCGGGACGGCCCGTGTTCCAGCCTGGCCTCCTGGCGGAGGCCCACCGTGGCGTGCTCTACATCGATGAGCTCAATCTGCTGGATGCGGGGGTCACCAACCTGCTGCTGGCGGCGGTGGGCAGTGGCGAAAACCGTCTGGAGCGAGAAGGCCTCAGCCTCAGCCATCCCTGCCGCTGCCTTCTCATCGCCACCTACAACCCGGAGGAGGGGGCCGTGCGCGACCACCTGCTGGATCGCTTCGCCATGGCCCTTTCCGCCCACCAGCTGTTGGATCTGGACCAGCGGGTGGCGATTGCCCGCTCCGCCATGGACCACGGCGAATCGGTGGAGGCTTTCGCGGCTCGCCACCAAGAAGACACCGATGCCCTGGCCACCCAGTTACTCCTGGCCCGTCAGTGGCTCCCAGATGTGACCATCGGCCGGGAGCAGATCGCCTATCTGGTGAACGAGGCCCTGCGGGGTGGTGTGGAGGGGCACCGTTCGGAGCTCTATGCGGTGCGGGTGGCCCGGGCCCATGCGGCCCTGAGCAGTCGCGACCAGGTGGAAGCGGAAGACCTGCAGGTGGCTGTGCGGCTCGTGATTGCGCCCCGGGCCCGCCAGCAGCCGCCGGCCGATCCGGAGCAACCCCTCCAGCCCCCACCCCCGCCTCCACCGCAGGGGGAGCAGGAGCCCAACGCGCCCGAGGAACCGGAGCCCCCAGAGGCGGAGCAGGATCCGGACAGCCCCCCCCCGGAAGAAGAGGCCCCGCAGGATGAGGCGCCCCCCTCCATTCCCGAGGAATTTCTGCTGGATCCGGAGGCCACCGCCATCGATCCAGACCTGCTGTTGTTCGCCGCGGCCAAGTCCCGCAGCGGCAGCAGCGGCAGCCGTTCCCAGGTGTTGAGCGAGAGCCGGGGGCGCTATGTGCGGCCGATCCTGCCGCGGGGACCGGTGCGGCGGATCGCGGTGGATGCCACCCTGCGGGCGGCGGCGCCCCACCAGAAAGCGAGGAGGGAGCGGGAGCCCCACCGCCGCCTGATCGTCAGCGACGACGACCTGCGGGCCAAGCAACTGCAAAGGAAAGCCGGGGCGCTGGTGGTGTTTCTGGTGGATGCGAGCGGTTCAATGGCACTCAACCGGATGCAAAGCGCCAAGGGAGCCGTGCTGCGGTTGCTCACGGAGGCCTACGAAAACCGGGATGAGGTGGCTTTGATTCCCTTCCGGGGGGAACAGGCGGAGGTGCTCCTGCCCCCCACCCGCTCGATCACCGCCGCCCGCCGCCGGCTGGAGGCCATGCCCTGCGGGGGCGGCTCGCCGTTGGCCCATGGGCTTGCCCTGGCAGCCCGGGTGGGGGCCAATGCCCTGGTCAAGGGAGATCTGAGCCAGGTGGTGGTCGTGGCCATCACCGATGGCCGGGGCAATGTGCCCCTGGCTCGCTCCCTGGGCCAGCCGGAGCTGGAGGGGGAAGAACCTGTGGACCTGAAGGAGGACGTGAAGCAGGTGGCCTCCCGCTACCGGACCCTCGGGCTGCGCCTGCTGGTGATCGACACCGAGCGCAAGTTCATCGGCAGCGGCATGGGCAAGGAGCTCGCCGAGGCGGCCGGCGGCCGTTATGTGCAGCTGCCCAAGGCCAGCGATCAGGCCATCGCGGCGATCGCCCTAGAGGCCCTGGGAACAGCGCGCTGAGCTGGCCGCCGTTCATGGACGGCGTCTTCGTTCCAAGAGGAGGGGAAGGACCAGGGCGACCAGCAGATAGAGCAGCACCGCTCCAATAACGGTGGCTTCCCTCTGGGGAAAGGCGCCATTGGCCAGGAGCAAGGCGATGGCTGGATGCCGGGAAACCGTGGCGGAGGCCAGCACAGCTCGGTTCCCCGGATCCGGACCACCGAGGCCGTACCCCAGCAGAAGCCCAATCGCCACGACAGCCAGGATGGCCATCAGCGTGCCCTGGCCCAAGGCCCCCAGGATCGCCGGACCGCGGGTGATCAGGAGAACCAGGGCGCCGAGAAGCAGCACCACTCCGCCCACCCGGTCCAGCCGGGCCGCCAGCCGCGGGGCTGCGCGGGGCCAAAGGCGGCCGGCGCCAAGGCCAAGGGCCAGGGGCACCAACACCGTGACCAGCAGGACCTGCTCGACCGCGAAAGGGTTGAGGCTGGTCTCGACGCCAAACAACCGGTGGGCGATCCCGATCATGAGGGGCACCACCAGGATCGACACCGCCGATGAGAGCACCTGCAGACCGATCACAACGTCGTCCTGGCCACCCAAGGCAACCCCTTTCTTAGCCCAAGGGGGCAGCACGGGCGAGACCGCAAACCCCAGCAACACGGCTCCGACCCCAGGGCGGAGCGGCATCCACCACACCAGCAGCAGCACGACCGCAGGCAGGGCCACGTACATCGCCATTACCGCCCGGAGGGCTAGACCCGGCCGGCGAAGGAGCAACAGCGGCTGTTCCAGGCGCACGCGCAGGCCAATGGCACCCACCAGGAGCACCACGCCGAGCAGAAGCACCAACTTGAGGAGCATCAGACGTTGATCTAGAGACCCCGCACGGGTGGCGGCATGGCAGGCGCATTGCTGCGGGGAGCAAAGCGATTGGCCTCAGCCTCCCTCTGGACGTTCAGGCGCTGACGGCGGGCTGCATCACGGGCTTCCCGTTCCCTGGCGGCATCAACCTGGGCGGGGTAAAGCTCATCAAAAAACTTGCCCAGGCCCACCGACACGCTGAGCACCCCATCCATGAACTTGGGATCCCCGGTCAGCTTGCTGACATCCTTTCCCACGGCCTGCCAGCGGTCGGTGAGCTTGCGGGCATTGGCCAGGGTGGCCTGCAGATCCTGCACGGTCTGGGGATTGTCGAGCCTCGCGGCGGTGGCGCGAGCGTGGCGGGTGGCGGCCGCCGCTTCAGCGCTGGCCTTGTTGAGATTGGCCAGGATCGGATCGGCCTTCCGCACCGAGCCATTGAGCTCCTGCACCAACTTCTGAGCATCTTTGACAAACACCTGACCATCGCGGGAGAGCTTTTCCGTCTGGTCCGCGCTGCGCTCAAAAGCACGAGTGGCTGTGGCCATTTGGGGCACCACCCGCTCCCGCTCGGCTTCGCTCAGCAGCCGTTGCACTGTGTCGGTAACCGACTCCAGGCTTGGGGCAGCGGCCCCCACCACCTTGCCGCCATCACAGACCATGCGGCGATCGTTGCAACCGGGGGTCCGGGGACCAGGCCCGGTGGGGAGCGGAGGACCGGAGCTGAGGAGCGATACCACCGCATCGCCCCCCAGCAGGGAGCTTGTGGCGATTCGGGCCACTACGGGTCGAGAGAGGCGCAGGTTGGGATCGGTGATCTCCAGGCGGGCTTCCACGGACTGGCCACTGACCTGCACACGCCGCACATTTCCGACCTGCACTCCTCGATAAAGCACGGCAGAACGCTCAGCCAGCCCAGCGGCATCAGCAAAGCTGGCCTGGATGCTCCAGTTGTTGCGCTGCAGGGAAATGCCCTTCAGCCAAAGCCAGAATCCAATCCCGCCTGAGATGGCAGCCAGCAGGGAAAATCCAACCAAGGCTTCACGAACACTGCGGCGCATGGATCTCAAGGATGGGTCGTCAGTGCTCGGCAGGCTGGATCGGCCCTTGCAGACTACCTGTCCTGAACTGCACCACGTAGGGATCGGTGCACTGCCGATACTGTTCTGCGGTGCCCATCCAGCGGAAGCGCCCTCCATACAAAAGGATCACCCGATCGCCGCAGCGATCAATGGTGCTGTGCACATGGCTCACCACCACCCCTGAGGCATGGGCCAGGCCCGTGGCCTGAACGATCAGATCCTCGATGCGGGTGCAGGCCACCGGATCCAGGCCGGCCGTGGGTTCATCGAAGAGCAGGAGGGGCACGCGATGGCCGGGCTCGGTGGGATCTTCGATGAGGGCACGGGCGAAGCTCACCCGTTTCTGCATCCCCCCACTGAGTTCTCCTGGAAGCCGATCCTCCTCGCCCTCCAAACCCACAGCCTGGAGGGCAAGGCGGACCCGTTCCCGAATCTCCCCCTCACTGAGGCGACTGTGGCGGTAAAGAAGGAAGCCCACGTTCTCCCGAACGGTGAGGGAAGCGAGGAGGGCAGGATTTTGGAACACCAGCCGCACATCGGGGGGGTGGCGTTGGTCCAGTCGGAGATAGGGCTGGGCTTCCCCATGGAGCTTCACCACACCAGAGGTGGGAAGAAGCAACCCCGCCATCAACCGGAGAATGGTGGACTTTCCCGAACCGGAGGGACCCACCACCATCAGGCGCTCTCCAGGCTGCACCTGGAGGCTGAGCTGATCAAGGATCAGGTGCTCCCCCCATCCCATGGAGACCTCCGCAAACTCGACCACGGGCGCAACGCGGGAATCGGTGAGCACAGCAGGGGCAGGCTCCAGGAGATGGAGGACCGGACAACACCCCCATCCTGACGTCCCCCTCCCATCCCTACAGTTCAGACACTCTTTTCTGCGTCCGCGCCCGGATCCCTTGCCCGCCCGAGGCCCAATCGTCCGCCCGCCCCGCCAGCGCTCAGGTCAGCGTCCTGAATGGATCGGCAGGGGGGAACGGCGCCAACAAGATCTGGTCAGCAGTTCTCGCAGGGCCGTGCGCTGGCTCCAGCCGGGCCTGGTGGTGAAGCGTTGGATGCTCACCTCTGGCCTGGGTTTATTGATCGCCCTCCTGGGCGCCGCGGTCTGGGCCGATCTCCAGCCCATCTACTGGAGCCTGGAAACCACACGCTGGATCCTGGGCCGTGTCACCCAGGTGCTGCCAAGGGGGATCACCGGGCCCTTGGTGCTGCTGCTCGGAGGGCTGCTCATCTGGCTCGGCCTCAACCGCAGCTTCGGTTCCATCCAGCAGGCCCTCGCCCCTGAGAAAGACACCCACCTGGTGGATGCTCTGTTGGCTCAGCGACGCCTGAACCGTGGACCCAACGTGGTGGCCATCGGCGGGGGAACGGGGTTGGCGACCCTGCTGAGTGGCCTAAAGCGCTACAGCAGCAACATCACGGCGGTGGTGACCGTCGCCGACGATGGGGGAAGCAGCGGCGTGCTGAGACGGGAACTTGGAGTCCAGCCCCCGGGAGACATCCGCAACTGTCTGGTGGCCCTAGCCCGGGAGGAACCGCTGCTGACCCGGTTGTTCCAATACCGGTTCAAAGCCGGCAGCGGCTTGGAGGGTCACAGCTTCGGCAACCTGTTCCTTACGGCCCTGATGGCGATCACGGGCAGTCTGGAATCGGCGATTGCCGCCAGCTCTCGGGTGTTGGCGGTCCAGGGGCAGGTTGTCCCAGCCACCAATGCGGATGTGCGCCTCTGGGCCGAGCTGGAGAACGGCGAACGCATTGAGGGAGAGTCCACCATCGGCAAGGCCACAAGCCCGATCGTGCGCCTCGGATGCACCCCAGAGCGCCCGCCGGCCCTTCCCCGGGCCCTGGAAGCCATTGCCCATGCGGATTTGATCGTGCTTGGGCCTGGGAGTCTCTACACATCCCTACTACCCAATCTGCTCGTTCCTGAGTTGGTGGAGGCCATCCGCGGCAGTCGGGCCCTCCGTCTGTACATCTGCAACCTGATGACCCAACCCGGGGAAACGGACGGCATGGATGTGAGCGGCCATCTGCGGGCCATCGAAGCCCAGCTGTCCACCCTGGGGGTGGACGATCGCCTGTTCACCGCCGTGTTGGCCCAGGAAGACCTTTCACCATCGCCCCTGCTGGACCACTACCGCCGCCGGGGAGCGGAGCCCGTCACCTGCGATCTGCAGAGCCTGGAGGAACAGGGCTACGAAGTGATGCAAGCCCCGCTCCAGGGCACAAGGCCCAGCGCGACGCTGAGACATGATCCCCGCAGTGTGGCTTCGGCGGTGATGCGCTTCTACAGAAAGCACCGCTGGGATGGCTAAGAGGCCAACAACCCCTTGGCTTGACACTTCAATCGGAAGATCCCCTCTCTCCAGGCGCGGATCGGCCAGGAGGGTGGTTGGTCGTCCAGAGGAATCTGGGACCATGGGGTGTCAGCGATATGGCGGCGGTAGGTGTCTCGCCAAGGGTGCTCGCAGCGATAGTGCCAAGGCTTCACAGGGCCAGGACCTGCAAAATGAATGATGGCTGGGTGGTCAATTGCCTCGAGTTGTTCGGAACTGAGCTTGTCTCGGCTCATGTCGTAAGAGGGATTCAGGCCGAACAAATGGGGACAAGCATTCCAACGCTCTGACATGGCCAACCACTGACCGGCGAAGAGGTGATTGAGCACGTCCTGATCCCAGTGGCGGAGGCGATGGGGATGGGTGCGAGCGAAGGCCCTTCCCTTCTCAAGCAGGTCCATTTGCCTCCACAGTTCAAGATCAACCAGCATCATCCCGGAATTGAAATACTCCCCAAACACATAGCCATGATCCAGGCAACTCAGTTCGTGCTCACGAACGGCGGCCAGGGGATGATCCTGAAGCGATGTGTCCCAGAGCGGGCGAACGGAATCAACAACAACGGCATCGCTGTCAATGAAGAGAAAACGCTTCAATCCCGCCGGGAGCAAATCGGGCAGGAGAAGACGAAAGTAGGCGGCTAATGAGCCATGGCCCGACACTGGAAAGTCGTAGAGGTGGGACGAATCAGCCTGCAGCAAGGAGATGGCCGAAAGAAATGTGCTGGCGTATGCAACGAAGCGAGCCTTTTCTTCCGGATCAAGGGTGTCATGAACAACGTAGACATTAAGCCGCTCTCCCTGATTGGATTCAGAAAGAGAGTGAAGCATTGCTGCGCAGTGCCGCAAATAGCCGCGATCCAACGCACAAACAATATTGATCACTAGTAGGCATCCTGCATTTCATAGAAATCAGGCTGCACATAATCCTTTCTCAGGGGCCAACCTTTCCAATCTTCTGGCATCAGCAACCGCTTGGGATGGGGATGGCCGTCATAAACAATGCCAAACATGTCATAGGTTTCGCGCTCCTGCCAATCCGCTCCTCTCCAAAGCCCGTAGAGGCTGGGAATGGTGACAGACCCATCCCTGGGAAGAAACACCTTGAGCCTGACCTCCTCGGGTTTCTGATTCTCAGCAAGCTTCTGGTTGGTGCCCGCTGGAGCGGTGGCGGCAGCAATTCGATCGGCCAAGGCGGCCAATTTCACCAGGTGATAGAAGCTCACAAGCCGGCCACCAGGCCCCTCGTCATATCCTCCCTGGCACTGGAGATAGTCGAACCCAAAGGCTTTCAGGGCCGTGGCAATCAGTGGGAGGACCTCCGGTTCCAAGCCAAGCACTTCCACCCCCAGATGGTCTGGAGGGAGCACAGCATGGTCAAAGCCTTGCTGACTGAGCCAATTGCTCACCGGTCCAGGGGTCTGAACGGTGACAGGAGCAGCTGGATTGGCTTCGGCCATGGCTCGGGGGTGGGAAGGGAAAGGGAATCCGGGGGTGAACGGAGTTAAGCCTGATCCCCAGAACGATCGGTGAGAGGCACTACGGCCGACTCCTTCTGGGACGCGGGCGTAGGCAGGGGGAGGCCAGAGGCAGCAGCCAAAGCAGCCCTCTGGGTTGGGGCGGAGAGATAGGCACCGGTGATCAGGGGTTCCACCTGCCGCAGCTGGTGGGGCACCGTGCAGTAACGGTGGCTGGCCTGGAGCCGACCGCGCTCGGCCACGGACTCGTTTCCAACCTTCTTCCGCAGCTTGATCACCGCATCGAAGATCGCCTCTGGGCGGGGGGGGCATCCCGGCAGATAGAGATCCACAGGAATCAGCTTGTCGACCCCGCGAACCGCTGTAGTGGAGTCGGCGGAGAACATGCCACCAGTGATGGTGCAGGCACCCATAGCGATGACGTACTTCGGCTCGGGCATCTGCTCGTAGAGCCTCACCAGGGCTGGAGCCATCTTCATGGTCACCGTGCCTGCCACGATCAACAGGTCGGCCTGCCGGGGGCTGGAGCGGGGCACCAGGCCGAAACGGTCGAAGTCGAACCGAGAACCGATCAGGGCCGCGAACTCGATGAAGCAGCAGGCTGTGCCATAGAGCAGAGGCCAGAGGCTGCTCAGGCGCGCCCAGTTGTGAAGATCATCCAGGCTCGTGAGGATGATGTTCTCCGACAGCTCGGTGGTGACGGTGGGTGCTCCCACCGGGGCGCAGCTGGCCGATCGCTGATCGCGCAGGGCCGCCACGGAAAGGGCCTCGGCAAGGCCGGCAGTGACGGAGGAAGGAGGGGTGGCAGTCATGGGATTAACTCCATTCAAGGGCGCCCTTGCGCCAGGCGTAGGCCAGAGCCACCAGGAGGATGGCAATGAAAACGAGGGCTTCGATGAAGGCCAGCAGGCCTAGGCGATGAAACGCCACAGCCCAGGGGTAAAGGAACACGGTCTCGACGTCAAAGACGACGAAGACGAGGGCAAACATGTAGTAGCGGATATTGAATTGAATCCAGGCTCCGCCGATCGGTTCCATCCCCGATTCGTAGGTGAGTTCCCTCTCGCCCCGCTGGCTTTTCGGGGCCAGAAGCTTGTTGGTCACCAGGGCCAGCACCGGCACGGCTGCCGCGATGAGCAGGAAGCCCAGAAAGGCGTCATAGCCGGAGAGCACGAACATGGTTCAGCCCCAACGTTGGGGCGCAGTCTGGCATCTACGGCCCAACCTTGGGGCTGCCTACAGTCCACGGACTCCAACGGCCTCGCCATGAGCCCCCCCCCCAGCTCCGAGGGTCCCGCCCCGATGCCCAGCCCCACGCCAGCTTCCGGTGACGTGTCCTCCCCTCCGACCCCCGATGGGCAGGTTGTCGAAGCCGTGGATGGTATCGAGGAGGAAGCGGTGGAGGAGGACAACTCCCAGCACCGGTTCGAGTGCCGCAGCTGCGGTTACGTGTATGACCCGGCAGAGGGGGTGCGCAAGATGGGTATCGTGCCCGGCACGCCCTTCCTGGATCTGGATGGGGCCAGCTTCCGCTGTCCGGTGTGCCGCAGCAAGGTGGGAGCCTTCCGCGACATCGGCCCCCGGGAAAAGCCCAGCGGCTTCGAGGAAAATCTCAACTACGGTCTGGGCGTCAACCGGCTCACACCCGGTCAGAAGAACGTTCTGATCTTCGGCGGCTTCGCCCTGGCCATCGCCTTCTTCCTTTCCCTCTACTCCCTGCGCTGATGGATCGATCCTGCCCTTCCCCCTCCCACCGCTGGCCGGGCCATCTGGCCAATTCCCTCCTGTCGCTCGTGATGGCCGTTCTGGTGGGCCTGGCCCTCCCGGGGTGCGTCACCACCGGTCTGCCTTTAGCCACCACCAGTCCCTGGCAGATCGTGCCGCTGTCCACCAAGGCCAATCCGTTGGATGTGGCCTTTACGGATCAAACGCATGGCTTCCTGGTGGGAAGCAATCGCCTGATCATGGAAACCGACGATGGCGGCGCCAGCTGGGAGGAGCGGAGTCTGACGTTGCCAGAGGAAGAGAACTTCCGGCTGATCAGCATCGATTTCAAAGGCAAAGAAGGCTGGATCGTGGGACAGCCAGGCCTGCTGCTTCGCAGCACGGACAACGGCAAAAACTGGAATCGCTTGTTCCTGGACACCAAGCTCCCCGGAGAGCCCTACCTGGTGACCGCCCTTGGAGCCAACACAGCGGAATTAGCGACCAATGTGGGAGCGATCTATCGCACCCAGGATGGAGGCAAGAGCTGGCAGGCCCTAGTGGGCGATGCGGCAGGGTCGGTGCGCGATCTGCGGCGCAGCCCCGACGGCCACTACGTGAGCGTGAGCAGTTTGGGCAACTTCTTCGCCACCTGGGAGCCCGGCCTCCCCAACTGGCAGGTGCATCAGCGGGTGAGCAGCCAACGGCTCCAGGCCATGGGCTTCCAGCCGAACGGCAACCTGTGGATGCTCGCCCGGGGGGCCCAGCTGAGATTCAACGACGATGCCGCCAACGTGGAGGCCTGGGGGCCGGCGATCATCCCCATCACCAATGGCTTCGGTTACCTCGATCTGGCCTGGGATCCCAAGGGGAACCTTTGGACCGGCGGCGGCAGCGGCACCCTGCTGACCAGCTCGGACGGTGGGGAGACCTGGAACAAGGATCCCGTGGGGGCGCAACAGCCCAGCAATCTCACCCGGATCTCCATGCTTCCTGATGGCAAGGCTTTCGTTCTCGGGGAACGGGGGAGCTTGCTGCGCTGGGTGGGTTAAGACCGAACTGCGTCCCTCTGTAACCATCGCTCGAAGGGGGGCTCGGTTGGCTTCAGCAGACCCCTAGGATCAGCCAGCTGAATGCTTGCTGCTATGGCTGCCGGCTCTACGGGTGAACGCCCGTTTTTCGAGATCATTACGAGCATCCGCTACTGGGTCATCCATGCGGTCACACTCCCTGCCATCTTTTTGGCCGGATTCCTCTTTGTGTCCACGGGCCTGGCCTACGACGCCTTCGGAACCCCCCGTCCCGATGCCTACTTCCAAGCCCAGGAAGAGAAGGCCCCCGTGGTGAGCCAGCGTTACGACGCCAAAACGTCCCTTGACCTGCGCTTGAAATAAGCCATGACCCAATCCACTGCTCCCACCACGCCGCGCAACTACCCAATTTTCACGGTGCGCTGGCTCTCCGTTCACGCCCTCGGCATTCCCACGGTGTTTTTCCTGGGAGCCCTGGCTGCCATGCAATTCGTGCGCCGTTAACCATGGGCCTTCAACGCAATCCCAATCCCAACAATCTCCCGGTGGAACTCAACCGCACCAGTCTCTATCTGGGGCTGTTGCTGGTGTTTGTCACCGGTGTTTTGTTCACGAGCTACTTCTTCAACTGACGCCCTCCTGAGCCATGAGCAGCAAGAAATCTGCCCTCCCTGATGGTCGGATCCCCGACAGGCTTCCCGATGGACGCCCCGCTGTGGCCTGGAAAAGCCGCTGGACGGAAGGCGTGCTCCCCCTCTGGCTGGTGGCCACGGCGGGGGGAATGGCCGTCATCTTCGTGGTGGGCCTGTTCTTCTATGGGTCCTATGTAGCTGTGGGTTCGGCCTGATTTCGGCCCACCTCCCTTCCAATCTCAGGGCGGATCCAACAGATCCGCTTTTTTGTGGGTTCCGGCAACCATGGCAGCCACAGCTTCCGGCGGCAGCCGCCGATCCTCCCCCGCCTCCTCGCGCAGCTCCTTCAGCACCACCAATCCCTCAGCCTCCTCGCTATCGCCGATCACGGCGGCCCAGGGTGCACCGCTGCGATCGGCCCGCTTGAACTGCTTGCCGAAGGCAGCACCGCTCAGGTCCAGCTCCACCGCCAGGCCGGAGAGGCGCCAGCGGCGCGTGAGGGTGAGGGCCCAGCCTGCGGCAACGGGCCCCCTGTTCACCACGTAAAGATCTGGGGGGGCTGGAGTTGCCAGGGCTGCTTGCCGCTGGGCCAGGAGCAACACCAACCGCTCCAGCCCCAGGGCCCAACCCACCGCCGGAGTGGCCGGTCCAGCCAGCTGCTCCACCAGGCCGTCGTAGCGCCCGCCGCCGCACACCGTGGCCTGGGCACCCAGATGCGTGCTGGTGATCTCAAAGGCGGTGTGGCTGTAGTAATCCAGCCCGCGCACCAGGCGGGGATTGAGGCGGAAGGGGATGCCGAGCGCCTCCAGCCCCTGGCGCACCTGGGAGAAGCGCTCGTGGCTCTCCCCCCCCAGGGCATCCCCCAGCTGGGGGGCCCCGGCCAGCAGCGCCTGGGTGGCGGCGTCCTTGGAATCCAGCACCCTCAGGGGATTGCTGTGCACCCGAGACTGGGAATCGGGATCCAGATCCTCCAGGTGGGCCTCCAGCCAGCGCACCAGCTCGGCTCGATATCGGGCCCGATCGTCTGTCGTGCCAAGGGAATTGAGCTCGAGGGTCAGATCATCGAGGCCTAGGGCCTCCAGCAGATCCCAGGCAATTGCGATGGCCTCCACATCGCTGCGCGGATCACCCAAGCCGAGCAGTTCCACGCCGATCTGGTGAAACTGGCGCTGCCGCCCCTTCTGGGGACGCTCGTAACGAAACATGGGTCCGCCATACCAGAGGCGCTGGACACCCTGGCTCAGTAGCCCATGCTGGATCACAGCCCGCACCACGGAGGCCGTGCCCTCGGGCCGAAGGGTGCAACTGCGCTGCCCCCGATCCAGAAAGCTGTACATCTCCTTACCCACCACATCGGTGGCCTCCCCGATGCCCCTAGCAAAGAGCTCCGTAACCTCCAAAAGGGGTGTGCGGATCTCGAGCAGGCGAGCTCGACGAAAGTGTTCTCGGGCCACGGCTTCCAGGTGCTGCCAAAGGGCGATCTGCTCAGGCAGCAGATCCACCATGCCCCTCAGGCTCTGGAGCTGTTCCACAGCTAGCCCCCTCAGCTGGAGGCAGCCGCGAGCCTTTCGCGGAAATAGGCAATGGTGGGCTCCAGGCCCTCTTCCAGAGTCACCTTGGGTTCCCAGCCAAGCTCCTGGCGAGCAAGATCAATCACGGGCTGGCGCTGGAGGGGGTCGTCCTGGGGCAGGGGACGGGTGGTAAGCGGCAAGGAAGGGTCGATCCGATCACGCACCAATTCAGCGAGCTGCTTAATGGTGAATTCGCCAGGATTGCCAATATTGATGGGGCCCGCATGGGATCCATTCATGAGGCGAATCATGCCTTCAATCAGATCATCCACATAACAAAAAGAACGGGTTTGACTGCCATCGCCATAGAGCGTGAGGGGCTGACCCTGGAGCGCCTGCACAATGAAATTACTCACCACACGGCCATCATCAGGCAACATTCGAGGGCCATAGGTATTGAAGATACGCATGACCCTGATTTCCGTATCATGCATCCGTTGATAGTCGAAACAGAGCGTTTCAGCAATCCGCTTGCCTTCGTCATAACAGGAACGGATGCCAATCGTGTTGACACACCCTCGATAGCTCTCCGGCTGGGGATGCACCTCAGGATCTCCGTAAACCTCGCTGGTGCTGGCGAGAAGAAGTCGTGCTCCCACCCTTCGCGCCAAGCCCAGCATGTTGTAGGTGCCGAGGAAACTCGTTTTGGCCGTTTTGATGGGATTGAACTGGTAGTGCACGGGGGAGGCTGGACAAGCCAGGTGCCAGATCCGATCCACCTCCAACCGAATCGGATCGGTGACGTCATGGCGGATCAACTCAAAGTTGCTGTGTCCCAACCAGTGGCGAATGTTGTCCTTACGGCCGGTGTAGTAGTTGTCGAGGCAGATGACTTCTTCGCCGGCATGCATGAGCCGGTCGATGAGATGGGAACCGAGAAAACCAGCCCCGCCAGTGATGAGATTGCGACGTGCCATGGTTCAGCCCTCCCCCACACGCCAGACATTAAGGCCAGCAGCCCTGGCCGCCACCTGATCGGCCACGGCGCGGGCATCAAACAGCCAGGCCGGCCGCCGCATCACCCCGTGGATCGCAGACCAATCGAGATCGCAGTAGGCCTTCCATTCCGTGAGGATCAACAGCGCATCCGCCCCTTTGGCGGCCTCCAGGGGAGTGGCCGAATGGATCCAGGTGCCCTCGCCGCCCAGGGGGACATGGTGGGGCGCCTGGGAGGGATCCAGGGGGGGGCGATCAAGATCCCGGGTGATCTGAGCGGGGCTGACCTTGGGATCCACGATGGCCAGTTGGGCCCCTTCTTCAATCAGATCACGGCAGATTCGGATCGCCGGGGCTTCCCGGGTGTCGTTGGTGTCGGCCTTGAAGGCAAAGCCGAGAACCGCGATGCGCTTGCCACTCACGGTGCCGAAAAGGCTGTTCACCACCAGGCGAGCGATGCGTTGCTGCTGCCAGGTGTTGAGCGTCACCACGCTCTCCCAGTAATTGGCCGCCTCCTCCAGGCCGTAATGACGACAGAGATAGACCAGGTTGAGGATGTCTTTCTGGAAGCAGCTGCCTCCATAGCCCGGACCGGCCTGTAGGAACTTTGGACCGATGCGGGAGTCGGTGCCGATAGCCCGGGCCACTTCCCGCACATCCGCGCCCGTGGCTTCGCAGAGGGAAGCAATCGCATTGATCGAGGAAATCCGCTGGGCCAGGAAGGCATTGGCTGTGAGCTTGGAGAGCTCACTGCTCCAGAGGTTCGTGCGCAGGATGCGATCGCTGGGCACCCACTGGCCATAGACAGAGGCCAAAGCTTCAATTGCGTCCGCGTCCTCGCCACCGATAAGCACCCGGTCTGGGGATTCCAGATCAGCGATGGCCGTGCCTTCGGCAAGGAACTCAGGGTTGGAGAGCACGGAAAAGGTTTTCTGACCTCCGGCGTCGCCCTGGGCCGCCGAGAGGATCGCTTTTACAGCCTCGGCGGTGCGGACGGGAAGGGTGCTTTTTTCGACCACGATTGTGTGGCCATTGGCCGCTGCAGCGACCTGACGGGCAGAGGCTTCGATCCAGCGGAGGTCGCTGGCCTGGCCAGCGCCCACTCCACGGGTCTTGGTGGGGGTGTTCACAGAGAGGAACACCATGTCGGCCTCGGCAATGGCGCGATCCACCTCCGTTGTGAAGTGGAGGTTGCGGGTGCGGGCACGACCCACAACGGCATCAAGGCCAGGCTCGTAAACAGGAAGCTTGGTTAAATCTTGATCATTCCAAGCTGAAATTCGCTCAGAATTCAGATCGACAACCGTCACTTGAATATCTGGACAACGATCAGCAATTACCGCCATTGTTGGACCGCCTACATAGCCTGCACCAATGCAACAAATGGAGCGAATTTTCGGCGAAATGGACATCAATAAAAAACTAGCCTTAACATCCTACATCGTGGAGACCTTTTTTAGACCCGCTGCCTGAGAGCAAAAAAAGCGGCACATGAGCCACAAAGGTGCAGGAAGAGATTTTTCTCGGATGCGAGGACCTGATGATGATGAAAACGAACGGAAGGGTTCCTCGCTTCGGGCCCTGGAGCCTAAGGACTTAAGCTGATATTCAGACTGTGGTCTTGATCAGAGCTGTTGGCACACCTTCTGATTACTGGGGGTGCGGGGTTCATCGGCAGCCACACCACCCTCTGCCTGCTGGAAGCGGGGCATTCCATCGTGGTGCTCGACAGCTTTGTCAACAGCCATCCGGAAGCCCTCCGCAGGGTGGCCCAATTGGCCCACCTCGAGCCGTTAACTGAGCGCTCGCCTGGGATCTGGCAGACCCTGGAGAAGACACCACAACTGACAGTGGTGCGGGGGGATGTGCGCCACCCGGCCGACGTGGAGGGCGCCATGGCCCTGAAGCCTGTGGAGGCCGTTCTTCATTTCGCTGGCCTGAAAACCCCCGCCGAATCCATTCGTGAACCTCTGCGCTATTGGGATTTCAACGTCCATGGAAGCCGTTGCCTCCTCGAAACCATGCAGCACCAGGGATGCCGCACACTCATCTTCAGCAGCAGCGCCTCCCTCTACGGGCTTCCCACCGTCTTGCCCATCCCGGAGACCGCACCGGTTCAACCTCTCCATCCCTATGGCCACACCAAAGCGGCCGTGGAGCAGCTCTTGTCGGACTTGGCGGCAAGCGAGAAGGGCTGGCGCATCGCATGCTTGCGTTACTTCAACCCGGTGGGGGCACACCCCAGCGGGAACATTGGCGAAGACCCGTGCAGCGCGCCGACCAACCTTCTGCCCCTGATCGCCCAGGTAGCTCTCGGCCAGAAGCCCTCCTTACCGATTTACGGGATCGACTGGCCCACAGCCGACGGCAGTGGCGTGAGGGACTTCATCCATGTGATGGATCTGGCTGAGGGACACCTGAGCGCCCTGCACCACCTTCTGCTCACAGACCAGGAGACCGTCCTCACCCTCAATCTGGGAACAGGACGGGGCATCTCTGTGCTGGAAATGGTGGAGGCCTACAGGAGCGTGAGCGGCAGGCCCATCCCCACCCGTGTGGAGCCCCGTAGGGAAGGGGACACGGCGACGAGCGTGGCCGATGCCTGTCTCGCCAGAGAGGCCCTGGGCTGGCGCACCCAACGCACCCTGGCGGAGATGTGTAACGACAGCTGGCGATGGCAAACGAGCAACCCCAATGGCTATGGGGAGAGGGCGGAGATCCACCAACCCCTTGTTGTCTAGGCCTCTGCCAGCTGTAGAAGGTCCTCAAGACGCTGACGGAAATCTCCTTTGGGCATCCCACCCTTGAGTTCTCCGTGCACGACAAAGTCAGCGTGCACATCCCTCACCACCAGGTAGGTGGGCCAGCCCATACCCTCCTTGTTGGGGTACTGGGCCATCAACACCTTGCGATACAGCCGATAGGTCTCAGTGTCCTGCAGCATCACGCTCACAAAGGCCAGTCCCAGCTCCTCAGCCACCTTGGCGTCGTAGTGGCTCATGCGGTGGCAGGTGCCGCAATCCTCGGAGCTGAACTTGAGCACGGTAAGGGTCGACATGGGGTATTTGAGCTGGATGGCGACTGATCGTAAGCACCCTGAGCCGGGGATAGGCAGCTCGGAATCTCCCTTAAAGACGTTCTCGCTCCAACCGATCCCGGCGGGACCGGCGGAGCTGGGCTCCCAGCTCCGGGCCCCTCGGGACGCCCGCGTCCATGAGCTCCTGGGCGCAACGCTCGGGCCCGAGATGGCGCCAGCGCAGCCACCAGCGCAAAAGGGGTCTACGGGGGCCGACCCGGCAGGCCAGGGCCAAAGCCACCGCCTCTGGCATATGGCCGGGGCCTTCCAGGAGTTGGCACCACTGCCAGGGGGTTCTGCCATCCCGCCCTTCACCAGGCAACTCCTCAGCCAGGCGACAGCGCAACTCCACGAACTCTCGCAACATCTGATGTTGTCGGTGCGGCACTTGGAGCCGTTCGGCCACGGCCAGGGGATCCTCTGCCGCGGCGATGAGCGTCACCAAGCGGGAGAGGCCGATTCGAGCTCCCCAACGCAAACGGAGAGCCCAGTGGCGGTCTGCCTGCAGATCAGGGGCTAAGAGCAGCAAGCCTCCCCACTGCTGCAAATCCTCCAGGGCGACGCACCAGTGATCGCCCTCCACCAACAATTCCAATTCGCGCCGGAGGCGCGTCCCCAGTGCCGCCGGAGCCTGTGCTGGTGGATCACCACCGCGCCAGGGCCAGGGCCAGGCCTGCAACGTCCCCAGAGCCTGGGAAAGGCTCTCAGGGGCCAGCTGAAAGCCCAGCCGGGCCGCATAGCGGGCGGCCCGCACCAACCGTGTGGGATCGTCTCGAAGGCTGGAGGGATGCAGAAAGCGCAGCTGCCTCACCGCAAGATCAGCCTGCCCTCCATGGGGGTCCAGCAGAGTGCCCGTGGCCAAATCGAAGGCCATGGCATTGATCGTCAGATCGCGCCTGGCAAGATCCTCCTCCAGGGAGCCGTAACGCACCAAGGGATTCTCCCCTGGAATGGGATACGTCTCCGCGCGAGCGCTGGCCACATCCAGCAGCAAGCGGGTGGACCCCTGGGGCGCTCCAGCCGTCGAGCCATGCAACCCCGGGTGGAGCTCCGATGGCCATTCCAGTTCCAGCTCAACGGTTCCATACTGACCATGGGGACGGGCCTCCCGCACGGTCGGGGCCCCAGCGGTGTTGGCCAGTTGATCCACCACACGCCAGGCGGGAGAGGAACGCTCCGGCCTTGTGGCGCCAGCCACACCCCCCGCTGAGTTCGCATCCGCGATGACCAGATCCAGATCCACCAGCCCCCGCCAGGGATCCAGGTGCTGGCGGTGGAGCAACCAATCGCGCACCGCTCCACCTACCAGGGCGATCCGACACGGCCCGGCGGCCTTCAGGAGCTGGGGCCAGAGGGTGGGCGGGACACCCGGCAGATCTAGCCACGGGAGGCTGTTGCAGTAGCTTGATTTATCAAGGTTGCCCATAAGGGATTTGCCATTTTGCGTAAGTCTCTCAGGCCTTCTTGTTCAGGAGTGCCATAATGAACACTGGAACGAACGCATAATCTTTATCCTGCCTGGATGAAACCTTGTAGTTCGTACATTTATAGAAAACCGCCCTGCACAACCCAGGCAGACCATGAAACCATGAGCTAGCCGTGGGCTGGGCAAATTCACATCCTCGGGGTCCTCTGCGCAGCTGGAGCGAGTTGGTGACAACAGGAATATCTATCGCCCTCATCTTCGGCTGCGTGCTCCTCGCCAGCCTTGGTTCAAATACTTCTCTGCTGAGAATATTGAATTTGCAGATTAGCCCTCAAAGACTTTCGAGGAGAAATACCTTATAGCTTCATAGCCTCACCAGAGCCCTGCTGAACGTCTTCTAGGGCAATCCATGATGCAGCAATCAAGAATGGCCTTGAAACGCGAACATAAGCGGTATCCTGATGCAAAGGCTGCTCGGTTCCGTAGATCATTCCAAGCTGCTGAAACGCAAGCGCTCTTGCATTAAAAATGAGATTTAGCGCAACAACTATAGCGGGAGAGAGCATAGCATCTCTAGCCGCTTTATTATGTGAGCATAGATCTAGCATCTTCAGCCCAATTAGCTTTGATGGATCTTGGTCGCCGATTTCTTTTCCATAGAAGTATTCTTTGTTTTCGTCGAAGTACTCGCACTTGGGTGATACTCGAGCTTTGCACCTGAACTTTATCATAGTAGTCAGCAAGCGCGTCGCAAAGGGAGTGCTCTACCGCATTGCGCAGAAAAATATAGCCATTCTTTCTGATGGAGTCCCCCAACTTTCTTTGCTCTTTGGTCAGCAAATAGCGATTCAGCGGGAAAAGTCTTCTTTCAATGTGCAGCCGCTTATGTCTTTTGCTTTTGACAAGTTCATACTCAGTCTTGTTTGCAATCACTTTTTAGAGTATAATTACCAATACTATACCATCGCTGGGCAGCGACATCGCGAGTGATGTAAATCCATCGGCACCCCACCGCTGATTAAAAATCAAAGAAAGGGTCGGGCTTTGGTTAACGCCCGACCATCTCCATCAGCGCGAAGAGTTTCCAATCAATAGGTGTCACCAACGAGTGGTGACAGCATTCCATCATCCACGGCAAGGTGAAAGCTTCCAACGCATTGGATCTTAAAAACAGTTGACTGCGTAGGCTGTTGACTCAGCTGAACTGTTGCCGCCATGGCATGGAGGTGATGGAGGCGCTGGTGCCGCTCTGGGAGGCTAGCGATCGGCTCTGCGGCAAGCGCTTGCAGGCTCTGCTGCTGCTGGAGTCCCTGGAGCGTCATGGATACCTGGCCCTCGATCGGAAGGTGAGGGAGAAGCTGCTCACGATCAGCAGCGCCACGATCGATCGTCTGCTCGCCACCGTGCGAAAGACGAGCCCGGGCAATGGTTGGCGCCGACCACCGAGGGCACGCAGCGCGGTGCAGCGGCGCACGCCGGTGC
>JBBASA010000004.1:0-17746 GCA_040399515.1 Cyanobium sp.
AGAGCAGCGCTTTTGTAAAGCGAAGGTCATCGGTTCAAATCCGTTAGCCGGCTTTTATGTCCTTCTTCGATGTCCAATCACGAGGATGAGGAAAAGCACCACTTGGCCACCCTCGACGAGTTGGAGGCGACCCAGGCTGAGATCAGCCGCTACCAGAATTTGTTGAAAGATCTCCCGGAGATCTTCGAGCGCAAATTCAATGAGCGACTCCAACCTTTACTCGATCGCCAGCAACAGTTGCTGCAGGAACGCGAGCTGTTGTTGGATCGGCTCCATCAGCATCTGCCTGAAGGGGTGAGTGGGCACCCCGGGTTGATTCTCCCCCCTTCATCAGCCCTCCCGTCTGGGTCGCCAGCCACCAAAATCTCTAGGCGTTGGTGGGGCCGGCGGTTCTGGTGGTTGACCGGTTTCGCCGTGCTCGGGGGCCTGATCGGCGTGCAGATGAGCCAACTGCTGGGCAAGCGTTCGGGGTCCACGTCCATGGACCCTAGGGATGGGATGGGGGATCGTCCGTGCTTGGAGCGGCAAACAACCAGAGGCCCAGCGCCAGCGCCCCCCACCACAGCCACGCCAGAGAAAGCACCGGCGTGAGCGCATGGAGGAGAGGAGTGAGCAGCCACAGGCCCAGCGACATCACCACCAAGGTCAGAAGAGTGAGCAAGAGCATCAGCGCGTGATCAGGGCGTTGGGGGGGATGGGGGGCGGAGCACGTGCCACCCATCTTTGCTCCAGGCCCTCACTTCACTGGGACATCCTGACCCTGCTGGCCAGGGAACGGGCCCAAGCAGGGAGAGCTCAGGGAACAATTGGGTGGCTTGTTCCGCATCCATGGCAGGGGCCTCCCCCGATCGGTTCACGCTGGTGGTGGCCAGCGGGCCCGCACTGTGGAGCAACTCCTGGGTCATGGAGCATGCCGGCACCCTCAGACCGAGGTTTGCGCCTCCAGGATGCAGCGCCTCACAAAAGGGGCCTGCTATCGGCAGCACCAAGGTGACGGCCCCAGGCCACACCCGTTGGGCCTCTTCGAGCCACTCGGGCCTCCAGGGAGCTGCAAGAGCTTGTTGCAGCTGTTCCAGATCGGCGCCCATCAGGATCAGGGGTTTGTGGGCTGGCCTTTGCTTGAGGTCCCAGATGCTTGCAGCGGCTGGGGGCTCGATCGCCAGAGCAGGCACGGTGTCCGTTGGCAAAAGAACGGCCTCATCCCGTTTGAGGCAGACAAGGAGATCCTCAACCGACAGAACGTTCATGGTTGGCGCGCACTGGCAAAGCGTTTGTTGCCCTCTAGATCCAGGTGAAACTGACAATCCACGAATCCCCGTTCGTCCAGAAGGGAGAGAACCTGGTCACTCTGGTCGTGGTGATGCTCCAATAGCAACCTACCGCCAGGGGCCAGGGCCGAGGGTGCCGCTTCCGCAATGATGCGGATGGAGGACAGGCCGTCATGGCCTCCATCCAGGGCCAACCGGGGCTCGTGATCGCGAACGACGGGGTCGAGCTGGTCGATCTGATGGGAAGGGATGTAGGGGGGATTTGACACCACAAGCTGCAATCTCCCCCACCAGGGTTGTAGGGCTTCCAACCAACTCCCTTGCACCAGGAGCACCCGATGGTCCAACCCGGCGTGGTGCAAATTGATCTGAGCCTGGCTCAGGGCTTCTTCACTGAGATCAACGGCCAGGCCCTGGCTCGTGGGCCAGGCCTCAGCCAAGGCCATGGCCAGGCAACCACTCCCGGTGCCCAAATCGGCCCAGAGGAGTTCAGCCGGAGTGGGCGTTGTGGAAGAAGGCGGGGAGGAGGGCGTTGGGCCTGTAACCGCCACGAACCGTGTGGCCAGGTCGATCAGGAGTTCCGTTTCCGGCCGGGGGATTAGAACGGCGGGCCCCACGGCCATCTCGAATGTTCGCCAGCAGCAACGACCCACCAGGTATTGAAGGGGTGTGGAGGCCACTAGGTGCTCCCGCCAGAGGCGTTCAAGATCGCCAAGAGGGATCGGCAGGTCGATCGGGCGATGGGGATGGAGCCTGAGGGTTTGGAGGCCCGACGGGGAGAGGCCCGCGGCCATGTCCAGCAACCAGTCGAGGGCTTCACCCTCTCCACCAAGACGGAGCAGCTCCCACCGCCAGGAGAGGAGCTCTTCGCCTGTTAGGCGTTCCATGGAAGAGCACACCATTAACCAACCCTAGGAAGGGGTGTTGGGGAGAGAGAACGGGGCCGCCAGAACAACCCTGGCTCCGCGATCAGGGTGCCGCAGGCTTCCAGCTCCAGCAGATGGGGAAGCAAGGTCTGGGAGGTGGTCTGCAGGGCTTGGCAGAGCTCTTCCATCGAGGCCCCTCGCCCAAGGACCTTCAGGAGCCGTTGGGTCAGGGGGGTGGGGTTGGTCGAGGGTTGGTGGAGGGGATCGGGAGCGGCCGTTGGCTGCTTGAGGGGGCCCGGCCCCAGCAGCCTCAAGAGATCCTCTGGACGGGTGAGGGGAGTGGCTCCTCGGGCCAGGAAGCCATTGCTGCCCTCAGCAGAGATCCGATCCGTGTCGGCGGGCACGACCCAGAGAGGGAGGCTCTCACTCCAGGCCAGTTCTGCCGAATGGAGGGCGCCGCTGCCAACAGGACACTCCACCAGGATCAGGGCACAGGCCAGGGCCACCTGGAGCCGGTTGCGCAAGGCAAAGGATCCCTTGCTCACCGGAGCGTCTGGCGACAGCTCGGTAACGAGGAGGCCCTGTTGGCCCACGGACGCCTGCAAAGCAGCATGGTGGCGTGGATAGACCCGCTCCAATGGGGTGCCCAGAACGCCAATGGGCACTCCCCCTCCCTGCAGGCAACCCTCATGGACAGCCCCATCAATCCCTGCAGCCAAGCCGCTCACCACAGGCCACCCTGCCTGCGCCAGAACAGCACCGATGTGACGGGAGACGTTGAGACCATGGCGGGAGGGCCTGCGGGTTCCCACCACCGCCACCGCCCGGCGCTCGCTCAGGTGTCGCCATAGGCTCCCATGCCCTGACCAGTAGAGGGCTGTTGGCGGGGGCTGGGCCTGATTCATCTTGGCTGGCCAGCGCCGATCACCGGGCAGCAACACGCCCCGTCCCCCGTGCCATCGCTTCGCCGCCTCGAGGAGGGGCTGGGGCCCCCAGGGCTTGCGGTAGGCCTCAATCCCCTGCAGTAAGCGATCCGACCACTGGCAGTGATGTCCCAGAGAGGAAGGAGGGGCATGCCATGCCGCCTCCAGCGTTTCAAAGGTTGCAACCAGTTCGGCGAGCCGTTGGGGCCCCAGCCCGGGGCAATGGCACCACAGCAACCACCAAAGTCGAGCCTGGTGGTTCCATGGGCCGGCAGAGGCGCTGGGGATGAAGGGGCTCTTTCCAGACGTGTGCACAACGAGAGAAGGTCCAACATCCCTTCATAGTACGCATGAACTATTCGGCGATGGGGCCCTCCGTCAGTTTTTGCAAGGCCATGTCCACCTCCGGAGGCAGGTGTCTCAAGAGCTTGCGGTGCTGGGGGCCTGCCCTGAAATCCACAAGCACCAACTCAATCAAAGCTTCAGCGGCCACTGTTTCTCCTGGGCCAATCAACCAGGAGCGCCAGGGGAGTCTGAGGCCACGGCGAGGCATCACCAAGCTGTGCACCTCAGCCCGATCCCCATGGATCAGGGGGGCCCGATAGGTCAGGGCGAGATCCACCACGGGCATTTCCAGGCCCTGGGATGAAAGGGTGCTGTAGTCCAGGCCAACGGTGGCCAGAGCTTCCACCCGGGCCTCTTCCAGCCAGGCGATGTAAGCCCCATGCCACATCACGCCGGCATGGTCGGTGTGCTGTGGAAGAACGCGTCGCTGAAGGCGCCAGGCCCGATCAGGGGGAGGGAGCGAATCCCATTGCATCAAGCTGTGTGGCATTGACGGGGGGGAGGGCATTCAATCAGCCATAGGCTGACTCAGCTCCGAACCCCGTCCGTGTTTCGCACCCTGCTCATCGCCGACTCCGGCACAGGTCATGTGGAGGAAATGGTGCGCATGCTCCGTGCCATTCCGCCTTGCAGGCAGGCCAAGGTCCACCTGTTGCATGTGATTTCTGAGCAAGGCCAGGAAGATGCGGAGAGCCATCGCCGAAAGGCGCAGGAGTTAATTCAAGGCGCAGTCGGGCGCATGGGGCTCGAGCCTGCTGAGGTCACAAGTTTGGTGCGAGAGGGAGATACGAAAACAACCGTGTTGAAGGTGGCGGATGAGCTGAATGCGGACCTCATTGTCATGGGCTCCCGCGGTTTGAACCGGCTCCAGTCCATTCTCAGTAACAGTGCCAGCCAATATGTGTTCCAGCTCTCCACGCGGCCCATGCTGCTGGTTCGCGACGACATTTACGTGCGTGCCATCAACAGGGTGATGGTCACGGTGGATGGCACCGGGGTCGGAGATGATGCGATCAAGCTGGCTTGTGAACTCGTGAGGGAGGTCCCTGGCGGGACCCTCACGGGCATCCACGTGTCCCGGCAGGACATCACCCCATCCCGTGGAGGCAAATCACCGGCGGACGAGGTGCTCAACCGCGCGGTTCAGCGGGCTCGGAATCTGGGAGTGGAGTTGCAGCCCCTCCACCAGACAGGCACCATCGGTCGGCAAGTCTGTGAGGCCGCTAAGGAGGCCAGGGCCGATCTTCTTGTGATTGCCTCCCAGGATCGACGCCCGTTGGTGGCGAAGGGGCTGGTGGATCTGGATCGCCTCCTGGGGAGCTCCGTCAGCGACTACATCCGGGTCCATTCCCCCGCACCTGTGCTGTTGGTGAGGGAGCCAGAGTCAAGACGGTGAGTCGATTCCCCTTTGATGAAAGGTCAAAGGGAGGCTCCAATCAGCCACTTTGACGGCTGTTGGTCTGGATGTAGAGGACGATCAAAAACACAGCTGGAACCAGGACAAACAGCAAGCTGGCCACAAAGCCGAGATCGTTGGTTTCCATAGCTGCGTCGGGGATGGACAGAACGTATCACTGCTCCCCGTCTCCCATGGGGTTGCCTTCATCGGTCGTTGCGGTTGGAGGCACTCCCGCCGTTCCCGCTGCCCCCTCTCCTTCCTCGGGGCCGGGCTCTTCCGGGGGCTCGGGCCAGGCCAACGGACCGGGAGGCAGGGGTTGCTGGAGGGCCTGTTCCCAGAAGATGGCCTCTTGATTGGAGAGCCCCGTCTGGGGCCGGGTGAGCACCACCACCGAGCTTTGCACCAGGCTCTGGCAGGCCAGCCGCCAACTTTCCGGCCGGCGCCGGAGTTTCTGCACTTCCACGGCGGTGAACTCACTGAGTGCCAGGGGGGCTGCCTCCCGCACATCCACAAAACAGGTGATGCATTGCCCGCAACCGCCACAGTTGCCGAGCTTGCCCTTTAGGCCATAGAGCTCAATTCCTTCCCTGAGGGCCACATCCCGAAGGTTTTCACCCGGGTAACACTCCACGTCACGCCCTTCACGCACAAAACGAATCACTGGCATGGTGCATCCCGCAACATGGCCATTTTGTAACTTCGCCAGTTGCGGTCCGTTACCTGATGCCCCGTACGGCCATCCACACCCACTACCATCTCCAAACACCCAGTTCTGACCCCAATGGGATTGCCCTGGTATCGGGTGCACACGGTCGTGATCAACGACCCGGGCCGCCTGCTCGCCGTGCACCTCATGCACACCGCACTCGTCGCCGGCTGGGCCGGCTCAATGGCGCTCTACGAGCTTGCCATCTTTGATCCTTCAGATCCGGTCCTCAATCCGATGTGGCGCCAAGGCATGTTCGTCATGCCCTTCATGGCCCGTCTTGGTGTCACCGGAAGCTGGAGTGGATGGAGCATCACCGGTGAAACAGGGGTCGACCCTGGTTTCTGGAGTTTTGAGGGGGTGGCCGCTGCCCACATTGTGTTTAGCGGGCTCCTGTTCCTGGCCGCGATCTGGCACTGGACCTACTGGGATCTGGAGATCTGGCAGGACCCCCGCACCGGAGAGCCGGCTCTTGATCTGCCAAAGATTTTTGGCATCCACCTTCTCCTCGCAGGGCTTGGCTGCTTTGGTTTTGGAGCCTTCCACCTCACGGGGGTATTTGGTCCAGGCATGTGGGTCTCCGACCCCTATGGCCTGACAGGGCACCTCGAGAAAGTGCAACCCTCTTGGGGGGCAGATGGCTTCAATCCCTTCAATCCGGGCGGCATCGTTGCCCACCACATTGCTGCGGGCATTGTGGGCATCATTGCTGGAATCTTCCACATCACCACGCGTCCCCCTGAGCGGCTTTACAAAGCTCTGAGGATGGGCAATATCGAGACGGTTCTGGCTAGTGCCATTGCCGCCGTGTTCTTCGCGGCTTTTGTGGTGGCTGGCACCATGTGGTACGGCGCCGCAGCAACCCCTATTGAGCTGTTTGGCCCAACCCGCTACCAGTGGGATCAGAACTACTTCAAAACTGAAATCAACCGTCGTGTGCAAACGGCTCTCGATTCAGGAGCCACCAAGGATGAAGCCTGGGCGTCCATCCCAGAAAAGTTGGCCTTCTACGACTATGTGGGCAACAGTCCTGCCAAGGGCGGTCTCTTCCGGGTTGGTCCCATGGTGAATGGGGATGGTCTTCCCACAGGTTGGATCGGCCACATTTCCTTCACCGATAAGGAAGGTCGCGATCTGGAAGTTCGCCGTCTCCCCAACTTCTTCGAAAACTTCCCCGTCGTCCTTCAGGACGAGGATGGGGTCGTCCGAGGGGATATCCCCTTCCGCAGGGCTGAGGCGAAGTACTCCTTCGAACAGCAAGGCGTGACAGCAACGGTTTACGGGGGTGCCCTCAACGGGCAAACCTTCACGGATCCTGCAGACGTGAAGCGCCTGGCCCGCAAGGCCCAGCTAGGAGAAGCCTTTGAGTTTGATCGGGAGACCTATCACTCCGATGGCACCTTCCGGAGTTCCCCCAGGGGTTGGTTCACTTTTGGCCACGCCTCGTTTGCTCTCCTCTTCTTCTTTGGCCATATCTGGCACGGGGCACGCACCCTCTTCCGCGATGTCTTCGCTGGCATCGACCCCGACCTCGGCGAACAGGTTGAGTTCGGGCTCTTCCAGAAGCTGGGTGACCGATCTACCCGTCGCTTGCCACAGGGTTACGTCCCCCCTGCTGGAACCCCTCTCAGCTGATCTTCGGCTCCCTGCCCTTCACCCCTCGAACTCCCATGGAGAGCTTCGCCTACATCCTGATTTTGGCCCTTGCCATCTCAACGTTGTTTTTCGCGATTGCCTTCCGCGATCCTCCAAAAATCGGCAAGTAATTCCCCCATTTGCCTTGGCCCCTCACTCGAGGGGCTTTTTCGTGGTCAGCACTGTTCAAATCACCATCACTGCGTACAATTAAGTACAAATGTGGTTTTTGGGCATGCAATGCCCTTCCTGTCAACACACCGATAGCCGCGTCCTTGAGTCGCGAGCTGCAGACTCGGGCAGAAGCGTGCGGCGACGCCGGGAATGCCTCAACTGCGATTTCCGCTTCACCACCTATGAGCGTGTGGAGACAGTCCCCATCACCGTTTTGAAAAGGAATGGCACGCGCGAGACCTTCAATCGCGGCAAGCTTCTCCATGGCTTGCTCCGGGCTTGTGAAAAAACCGGTCTGGAGCCTTCTCTGCTTGAAAGGCTTGTGGACGACATCGAACTGGTGCTTCAGCAACGGGCTAAACGAGAAGTGTCCAGCAATGAGATCGGGGAGTTGGTGCTGGAACAGCTGAAAACCATGAGCGAAGTGGCCTATGTGCGTTTTGCCTCCGTTTATCGGCAGTTTCGAAGTGTGTCCGACTTTGTCGCCACCTTGGAGGGGCTCGGTCAGATCGGTCGCCCCAGCCATGCGAAACAAACGCTCACTGTCGTGAATTGATAGGAGGGTCAAGGGCTAGGATCAGAAATTGGTCCATCTCGCGGCGGCGAAGTGGGCCGTTCCTTTCCTACTGCTCCCGGCAGACCGCCTGACCCGTATGACCGTCACCCCCTCCCAAGAGCTGCAGGGCCTCGACACAGACTTCGAACTGGAAGAGCTGGCTGATCTGGGCCTTCCCGCAGAGATTCCTGCAGCAGATAGCTCCAGTAGCCGTGGGGCGGGCGCAAGGGAGGTAGACGGAGTTGGGTTCACCCTGGATGAATTTGCATCCTTGCTGGCCAAGTACGACTACAACTTCAAGCCTGGAGATGTGGTCAACGGCACCGTGTTTGCCCTTGAATCCAAGGGCGCAATGATTGACATCGGCGCGAAAACGGCAGCTTTCATGCCCTTGCAAGAGGTTTCCATCAACAGGGTGGAGCATCTCTCCGACGTGTTGGAACCTGGAGAGGTGAGGGAGTTTTTCATTCTCAGCGAAGAGAATGAAGATGGCCAACTCACCCTTTCGATCCGGCGGATCGAGTATCAACGCGCATGGGAGCGCGTGCGACAGTTACAGAAGGAAGATGCCACGATTTATAGCGAAGTTTTTGCTACCAACCGCGGCGGTGCCTTGGTCCGTGTGGAAGGCCTGAGGGGCTTTATTCCTGGCAGCCACATCAGCACCCGCAAGGCGAAGGAAGAGCTGGTGGCTGATTTCCTTCCCCTCAAATTTCTGGAGGTGGATGAGGAAAGAAATCGTCTTGTGCTCAGCCACAGAAGGGCCCTGGTAGAGCGCAAGATGAATCGCCTCGAGGTTGGCGAGGTTGTTCTCGGCACCGTTCGGGGCATCAAGCCTTATGGCGCTTTCATCGATATCGGAGGTGTCAGTGGCCTGTTGCATATTTCCGAAATCAGCCATGAACACATTGAAACTCCCCATACCGTGCTCAATGTGAATGATCAAATGAAGGTCATGATTATTGACCTGGATGCGGAGCGTGGCCGTATCTCTCTCTCCACCAAAGCTCTCGAACCCGAGCCCGGCGACATGCTTACCGATCCGCAAAAAGTGTTCGACAAGGCGGAAGAAATGGCAGCCCGCTATAAGCAAATGCTGTTGGAGCAGGCGGAAGACGGAGAACCCATCGTTCCCACTGCCGACTGATCCCCCCAGGTGCATGGCCCATCTCTTTCTGCGCGGTGAACCGCTCCTGTTTGCGGGGCAACCGGCAGACATTCGGGCGGTGCTCTTTGACAAGGATGGAACCATGAGCCGGAGCGAACCCAAACTTCTCGCTCTGGCCACTTCACGTCTCCGCCATTGCCTTTCCCTCGTGGGGGATCGGGCGCTCGAGCCGCTCGAAGATCTCTTGCGTAAGGTGTATGGCCTCCATGGTTCAGGCCTCAGTTTGGACCCGGCGGGCATTACGGCCGTGGCGGCCAGAGATCACAACCTGATCAGCACTGCAGTTGCCCTCACCCTGGTCGGCCATGGTTGGCCCGAGTCACTAGCCTTGGCCCAGGAAACTTTTCGCCTCGCCGACCTTGACAACCCTCCCGCGCTGCAGTCTGCGGAGACGACGGAGGGATTAGTGGATTTTCTGGATACGTTGCATCGCCAGGCTGTGGAGTGCGCTGTGATCAGCAACGATGACTGCCCTGGGATCAAGCGCTTCCTCGACCAGCACGGGCTCTCCCCTCAGGTTTCCTCCATCTGGAGCGCTGACCATCACCCCCGCAAGCCCGACCCCCTGGCCATTCATCACCTCTGTGAAACCCTTGGGGTCTCCCCGGCCCACTGTGCCTTGATCGGAGATGCAAACAGCGACCTGGGTATGGCCCGTGCAGCCGGAGTGGCGGTGATGCTGGGCTATCGAGGCGGCTGGCAGCAGCCGGTGCGTCTGGAAGCCGGGTATCCCCTGTTCGATCATTGGCAGGAACTTGCCGTCGTTCCGGATCAGGGCGTGTCCATGGAGACCAGGAGCGTGAGGGTCAAAACATAAGATTGGGCACCTTCTCATCCGATCCCATGAGCCGTTACGTCTTCACCTCTGAATCCGTGACGGAAGGCCATCCCGACAAGATCTGTGATCAGATCAGCGATGCGGTCCTGGATGCCCTCCTCAGCCAGGATCCGGCTAGCAGGGTTGCCTGTGAAACCGTTGTCAACACGGGACTTTGCCTCATTACCGGGGAGGTCACCACGGCGGCCAAGGTGGATTTCAACCACCTCGTGCGGGAGGTGATCGATGGCATCGGCTATCGGGGCTACAGAGCCGGAGGGTTTGATGCCAGGAGCTGTGCCGTTTTGATTGCGCTCGACCAGCAGTCGCCTGATATTGCCCAGGGTGTCGATGAGGCTGACGACCATGCTGGCGACCCCCTCGACAAAGTTGGCGCAGGAGATCAGGGCATCATGTTTGGCTTTGCCTGCGATGAAACTCCCGAGTTGATGCCCCTGCCCATCAGCCTGGCCCACCGTCTAGCCCGGGGCCTGGCGGAGGTGCGCCATCGCGGCACCCTCCCGTACTTGCTCCCCGACGGCAAGACCCAGGTGAGCGTGGTCTATGAGGACGATCGTCCCGTGGCCATCGACACCCTCCTGATCTCCACCCAGCACGAAGCGGAGATTGATGGCATCAGTGATGAAAAAGCTCTGCGCGAGCGAATTGCAGCCGACATCTGGACCCATGTGGTGGAGCCCGCCACCGCAGATCTTCTCCTCAAGCCTGATCGGGCCACCACCCGCTTCCTCGTGAACCCCACGGGTAAATTCGTGGTGGGCGGGCCCCAAGGGGACGCCGGTTTGACGGGTCGAAAGATCATCGTTGACACCTATGGCGGCTACGCCCGCCACGGTGGTGGCGCGTTCTCCGGCAAAGACCCCACCAAAGTGGATCGCTCCGCTGCTTATGCAGCCCGCTATGTGGCCAAAGCCATTGTGGCCGCTGGCCTTGCTCGCAAGGCCGAAGTTCAGCTGAGCTATGCCATCGGTGTGGCCAAGCCCGTGAGCATCCTGGTGGAGAGCTTTGGCACCAGCAGCCTCAGCAACAGTGATCTCACCGCCCTTGTGCAGGAGCATTTCGACCTACGCCCAGGGGCCATCATCGAAACCTTTGGCTTGCGCACCTTGCCCCAGCAACGGGGGGGCCGGTTCTACCGGGATGTTGCGGCCTACGGTCATTTCGGCCGCAGCGATCTGAATCTTCCCTGGGAAGAGGTCACCGCCATTGCCCAAACCCTCAAACAAGCCACGGCCGATCTTGCCCGCACTGGCCCTCGGGGTTGATTTCGGCACCAGTGGGGTGCGCCTCGCGCTCGTGAATCGGGCAGGAGAAACCCTCCACGAGCAAGCCACCCCCTACCCAGGACCGTTTGAACACCCCGAGGCCTGGAGACAGGGTTTCCTCCAGCTTCTCCTCCAGGTTCCCTTGGAGCTGAAGAAGCACATTCAGGCCGTTGCCCTTGCGGGCACCTCGGGCACTCTGTTGCTCTGCCGAGAGGATGGGAGCCTCTTGCCGGAGGGCCTTGACCAGGCCCTCCCTTACCACCAGGCCTGTGTGGGCCAGCTCCCAGAGGTCAGACGACTCCTGGGGGGGGCAGGAGCCCACCCGGCAGCCCAGGCCAGTGGCAGCCTGGCTCGGGCCCTGGCTCTCCTGGACCAGGCGCGTGAGCTCGCCACCCCCGGGCCCGTCCTGATCCGCCATCAGGCCGATTGGCTAATGGGCTGGTTGCTGGGGTACTGGCGCTGGGGGGAGGAAGGCAACAACCTCCGCTTGGGATGGGATCTAGTCCGACAGGCCTGGTTGGGTTCCCTGGCAAAAGCCCCATGGTCTGCGGCGTTGCCGGAGATCGTTCCCAGTGGGTCCGTGCTCGGGCCCGTGGCTCCTGAGGTGGCCGCAGCCCTGGGGTTGCCTCCCGACTGCCAGGTGGTGGCTGGCACCACCGATGCCAATGCAGCCGTTCTGGCTGCGGATCCTGCCCTTGAGGAGGGCATCACCGTTCTGGGGTCCACCCTCGTGCTGAAGCAGTTTGTTCCGGAGCCGATCCAGGGGGCGGGATTGAGCTGTCATCGGGTGAATGGCCGCTGGCTAGTGGGAGGGGCCTCCAACACGGGGGCGGCCCTGCTGAGCCGGTATTTCAGCTCCGCCATGTTGGAGGAATTGAGCCGCCAGATGGATCCTGCGGTCGGCACGGGCCTCCAGCTACGCCCGCTGTTGGGCCGGGGGGAGCGCTTCCCCGTGGAGGATCCCCACCTCGAACCCATCCTTGAGCCAAGACCCGTGAGTGATGCCAGGTTTCTCCAGGCGCTGCTTGAGGGCATCACCACCATCGAACAACAGGGTTGGCAACGCCTCCAGGAGCTGGGTACCCCACCCATCCGGCGCATCATCACCCTGGGAGGAGGAGCGCGAAACGCCCAGTGGCGACGGATACGGCAACGGGTGTTGGGGCTTCCCATCCAGAACCGGCCCAACCTGTCGGCGGCCCGTGGGATGGCCCTCCTGGCTCAAGGCAAGATGGAGGCGATCAGCCCCAAGCCAGCACGATGACCGACCGCATTCGCTCGTTTCTGGCCATGGCCCTGTTTGTGGTGCTGGCGGGATACGTGGGCTGGAGTGGTTTGCGCCTGGCCCTTCTGCTATTGCAGCGGTTTGCTCCGGCGTGACAACCAGTCCGCGGGAGAGGACGGCGATCCCCAAAATCGCCCACCAGAATGGGTCTGTTGCCTGCCTTGCCATGAGTGCTGATCCGTTGACCCCAGCCGTGAGTGATCGGATCTGTCGCCATATGAATGACGACCATGCTTCCGCCGTGCTGGCCTTTGCCCACCACTTCGCGGGTCTGCCCAGCGCCGCATCTGCCCGCATGGTGGCTGTGGTGCCCCAGGCCATGACCTTGGATGTGGATGGGGCCTCTGTGGAAGTGCCCTTTGACCATCTTCTGACCGACAGCGAGGATGCCCACCGCACCTTGGTGGCCATGCTGCGGTCGATCCCTGGGAAGGCTTAAAGCGTCCCCCTGGTTTCCCGTCCATCCCGTGTTCCACACCCCCCTTCGGATGGGCTCCTGGCTTTCGCCCTTGGAGTGGTTTGTCAGCAAGCCTTGTCCCCTGTGCCGACAACCGTTGCCTGCCCCTGGTCTGGTGGCCAGGTTCTGCCCCTTCTGCGCCGAGGCCCTGTTGCTGCCCCATGGAGGAGTAGCAGGCACCAGCCCCCTGCCCTGGTGGGCCGCCGGCTCTTACATGGGGGCCTATCGCCGGATGCTGTTGGGGCTGCGCCAGCGTCCCCATCCGGACAGCCTTGCCGCCCTGCTTAAGGCTGTGCATTTTCCCGCTTTGCCGCCCCACCTCTCCCCCTTGTTGGTGCCGGTGCCCAGTTGGAAACGGAAAGCCAATCCCCTGCCTCCCCTGATCTGCAGACTCGGGAGAGCGGAATGGGGCTTCGGGAGCGCGGCACTCCTCGAACGCTCCCGGCCCGTGCTGGGCCAACACCATCTCCACCGGGCCATGCGTCAGGAGAATCAACGGGGTGCCTTCACCTGCGCCCGAAGGCCCCACCCGAAGGAGGCCAGGCAGCAGCCGGTGTATCTGGTGGATGACATCCTCACCACCGGGGCCACCGCCCTGAATGCCTCCATGGCTCTGCAAGGGGCCGGGTGGCGGGTGCAGGGGTTGATCTGCCTGGCCCGCACCCCTGGAGACCGTCAGGCTCTCAGCGGTGTTTTAAGATCCCACAGTCGCGAGAGCGACAAGCCGGGATAGCTCAGTTGGTAGAGCAGGCGACTGAAAATCGCCGTGTCCCCAGTTCAAATCTGGGTCCTGGCATTTGGGCAGCTCTACGTCGTTTTTTGAGTCGTTGTCGGATTCCCATCCGCAAGCCGTTCGTCCCACCAGCGCCCTGCCGGAGTTACGTCATGCCACACCCCCTTGCCAACGCTTCTGAATCGCAGAAGCAGTACGGCAATGCGGACAGCTTTGCGATGGCCTTTGATGATGCCTGGCGCCTCCAGATCAGCCAACCAGAGCTGAGGTCCCTCAGTCGGTCCGAATCCTTGGAAAGGATCCTCGCCCAACTGGAAGATCACCCCTTTGCCCAGAAGGATGCCGCCACAGCCCGTGAGGTGGGAGAGTTTCGTCTTCGACTCCACGGTGTGTAGCCCCCCATGGCCGCTTCCGCCTATGCCCGCCTGCTACGCCAACTCTGCGGCAGCTTCAGCAATCAGAACCAGGCCTTTGAGAATCCACCCCTCTTTGCCCACATCCTGGTCACCACACGCCCCATCCCCCACCTCTCCCGGGGGTCCTTGCTATTGGAGCAGGCCTACGCCATCACCCCTTCCACGCCTTACCGCATCCGGGTGTTGCGTCCGGAGCGGGTGGATGGCCAGCTGATCATCCACAACCTGGCGTTGCAGCACGAGAAGCGTTTCTGGGGGGCTACGGCGGATCCTTCCCTGCGGGCTGCCCTCCGGGAGGAGGATCTCCAGCCTCTTCCAGGATGCAACTACTGGGTTCGCGAACAGGGCGAGGGGTTTGTGGGGGAGGTGGAACCTGGCTGTCGCTGTCTTGTGGAGCGGAAGGGCCAACCCGCCTATCTGGTGAGTCAGTTGCAGCTGTCTGCCGAGCGGATGTGCACCATCGATCGGGGACACCATCCCGACACCCATGAACAGCTCTGGGGAGCCCTTGCAGGATCCTTTGAATTCGACCGCATCCAGGACCACAGTGGGGAAATTCCTGAAGCCTGGCTCCAGGAGTGAGGGCCAGCCCCTGGTTTATTTGTAAAGGAACCTAAGCATTTCTACCAATCCGGGATCCCAGGCGTGAACCAACCCCTAGTGTGCGGGGCCCTTTTGCCCTGACATGGCTCTTCCTCTCCTCAAGATTGCACCGGTAACGCAAAACGCGCGGGTCAAGTCTTTCCCCGTGGGAGGAGATGAAAGCCCCCGCCATTCCCCGTTTGATCTGGTTCGCAACAAGGCCGCCACGGACGCCACGATTGCCCAGGCCTACCGCCAGATCTTCTTTCATGCCTTCAAGGTGGATCGCGATCCCGTCCTGGAATCCCAGCTGAGGAGTGGACAGATCACGGTGAAAGACTTCGTGCGTGGATTACTGCTGTCTGAGAAATTCCGAAATGATTTCTATCGCTGCAATAGTAACTATCGCATGGTCGACCAGATCGTTGGTCGTGTTCTTGGCCGGCCCGTTCATGGCGATCAGGAACGGATAGCCCTCTCGATTCTGATTGCCCAAAAGGGCCTGCCTGGGCTCGTGGATCACCTGCTGGAGTCGGCTGAATACCGTGAGGCCTTTGGCAGCGACCAGGTGCCGCACCAGAGGTCCCGCGTCTTGGCGGGCCAGGCCCAGGGCGTCATTCCCTTCAATCAGCAGGCTCCCCGCTACAACGCCTACTGGCGCGACATGACTGCTCGCCGGGCCCCCGCTGGCCGAGGCACGGCTTGGACGCCTTCCGGGGCTGGATTCCCCACCTTGGCTCCCCCCGCCTGGTTGGCTGATGCCCCATCGCCGCTCGCAAGAAAAATCTGGCAGGGCTTGGTGACGGCAGGGGGATTTGGGCTGACGGCCTTTGTGCTCTATGTCGCTGCCGTCATGCTCAGTACCGGCCGGACTGGCTAAGGCCTGAGCAGCCCTCAGCTGGCCAGCGACTCATCGTGGAGATCCTCCAGAAACGGGGGATCTTCCATGAACGTGTCCTCTTCTTCGCCCGCGATTTCCGCTAGCTCCCCGTGGGTTTCATCCAGAAATTCGGAGTCTTCGGGGATCCCGTAGGCGTCGTCTGGATCGATGGGAGCACGCTTGGGCAGGGCCCGCAGTGATCGGGATGGGGAACTCCGTTGCCCTCCCCCTTGCAGGAGGCCCTCGATCCGAACCAACCGATCCTCCGTTTCCACCATGCGTTCTTCCATGGCTCGCGTGATGCCATCGGTCAGCTCATCTGAAGCAATCTGGAGCGAGGAGAGTTGGTGTTCCTGTGCGCTCAGGCGCTCCTCCAGTTCCAGCACTTTGAAAGTGAGGCTTTCCGCCAATTCAGAGAGGGTTTGGAGCTGGACGCTCAGCCGAGCCGCCCATTCCAGCTCGGAACCAACGGAAGCCATACACATTGAAAACGTTGGCCGGATGGTAACGGGAGGAAACATTGTTGCCAGGGGGTGCCATCGGTGCTAGCGCTTTGAACTGCTCCTGGCGGCCCTGGAGTGCCAGGGGATCGGTGAATTTGTAACGATTCTGAACGCTGTGTTGAGACGTGCGGCGGCAACCATAGGATCCAGCTGCAGCCTGCGGCTTCAGGCCCAGCCTCCAGATCTCTGGCGACGTCCCAGTTTTCTCTGGATCAAGTCTGATGGATTCGCTGCAAGTTCCCCCTCCTCTCGGCCCTCCACGCACGCTCCCATGACCCTTGCCAACGCCGCCTATCTGGGCATCACACGATTTGCCAACGACCGCAACAAAGAAAACTGGCCAACAGGATCTGACGTTGATAAGGCGAATCTGATCAGGGCCGTCTACCAGCAGGTGCTGGGTCGGCAGTATGTGATGACCAGCGAGCGGCTGGATGGGCCGGAATCTCTCTTCCGCCGTGGCTACCTGAGCGTGAGGGAGTTTGTGCGCCAAGTGGCCAAGAGCGCTCTCTACAAAGACCGGTTCTTCAGCAACACCAACCCCTACTGCTTCATCGAGCTCAACTTCAAGCATCTGCTGGGGCGTGCTCCCCAGAACAAGGCGGAGATGCTCCACCACTTCACCATTCTACAGGAGCAGGGTTACGACGCTGAAATCGATTCCTACATCGATAGTGCCGAATATCAAACCCGCTTTGGCGAGGAAACGGTGCCCTATCTGCATGGGTGGGACTATTCCGCCGGTCAGCAAGGCCTCCAGTTCTCCTACATGCTCCAGCTCACCCGTGGTGCGGCGGCCTCCATTAAGGGAGACCTTTCCAAAAACCAGTCGCGCCTCAACCCGGCCGTGCATGCAGAGATGCCTCTGCCCGTGGTGAGCCCGAACGCCAAGGGCAGCACCTTCCGCAAGGTGACAACGGATGGGGTGACCCGGCAGGGTGTGGGAGCTGGGGAGGAGGGACGCACCTTCCGGGTGGAAATCAGTGGCTTCAACAACTACCAACGCCACAAGCGCAGCAACCGGGTGCGCTTCATTCCCTTCAACAAGCTTCTTGAATATCAGCAGCAGATTCACCGCGAAGGTGGACGCATCGCCAGCATCACCCCAGTGAATTGAAGATCGTTCTTCTTTGCTCCCATTGTTCTTTACCCCTAACCAGCCATGAAGGTTTCTGCAGGTACCCGAAACACCAGTGCCAGCAATGACAGGCAAGTGACCATCCAGGTGACCGGCCTGTCACGCAACGACTTCGTTCGCAGTGCCGACTGCGTCATGCAGGTCCCCTACACCCGCATGAACGAAACCCTCCGGCTCGTGCACCGCATGGGCGGGAAGGTCACCAACGTCAGCGTCACGGGGGTGACGGAAGCTGGCGAGGTGGCTCCAGCGCCAGCTCGCAAGGGCAAGCCCAAGAAGTAGTCAGGGGCGAGGACCCCCGTCCCCATCCCAGCTTCTTCTCCCAAAAGCCCAGGGCTCTCGTGCTGCCCTGGGCTTTTTCGTTTGCCGATGCCGATGCCGATGCCCTGGCCTGCCGCCCCGGTCGCAGTGACCATTTGTTACGGGGCTCGCGACTAGATCCCAGTCCAGACAACAATAGATCTGTCGCTTTTAAGCACTGGCTTCCAGGGCTGATGGCGGCAACAGGGAACCAGCTGCTCTCTTGCTCTATAGGCACCAGCCAGCTCGTTCCTACTCCCTTACCCACCCCACTCCCGACGGAGAACGTCGAGACCAGGAGCCTTACAC
>JBBASA010000004.1:17846-118442 GCA_040399515.1 Cyanobium sp.
GCTGCCCCCCTTACGGGGGGCTTTTTTTGCGCGAATCCGAAGGGCTGTAACGAAGCTTATGCCTTTGCAGGTGCCCTAGAAAGCTCGGCATAAGATCAACTTCAGCGCACGCAAAGTTTTGCCGTGCAGCTCTCTCCCCTTCGGCCCCCGGTTTTATGACGCTAGTGAATGCGCCCTATTTGGGCATGGAACGGTATTCGGTGAACCGAAAACGTGAGAATTGGTCCCATGGATCAGACCAGGACAAAGCCACCCTGATTCGTGCTGTCTATCAACAGGTGCTTGGCCATCAATACGTGATGGACAGCGAGAGGCTGAGTGGTGCGGAATCCCTGTTCCGAAATGGCTATCTGAGCGTTAGGGAATTTGTCCGTACCGTTGCCAAGAGCAACCTCTATCGGGCCCGCTTCTTTGAAAACAATAATCCCTACCATTTCATTGAGCTGAATCACAAGCATCTCCTGGGGCGCGCGCCACAGAACAAGGCAGAGATGCTGCATCATTTCACGATCCTGCAGGAGGAAGGTTTTGATGCGGAAATCGATTCCTATGTCGATAGCAACGAATATCAAGAGCGCTTTGGCGAAGAGGTTGTGCCCTTCCTGAACGGTTGGGATTATTCACCAGGTCAGCAAGGTCGCCAATTCTCCTGGCTGATGCAGCTGGCCCGGGGCTCGGGCGCCTCTGGAAAGGCAGAGCGGGCTGGCGCCAACTTCCGTCTGGGCAGCGCCCTGCATCAGAACCGGGCCATTCCGGTGGTGAGCCCCAATGCGGGTGGTTCCTCTGGCGTGCAACCCGCCAATGTGCCCCACTCCTCCATCACCCACATGGCCAAGGGAATTGGTCAGAAAGCCCGGGTGTATCGGGTGGAGGTGACTGGCTTGAACAACTATCAGCTTCACAAGCGCAGCAACACGGTGCGCTTCGTGCCTTTCAACAAACTGCTGGAAACCCAGCAGATGATTCACCGCCAGGGGGGGCGGGTCGCCAGCGTCACTCCGGTGAACTAGGCCAGCGTTAACAGCTCACCCACACACTCCAGGCCCGGCATGCTCTGCCGGGCTTTTTTGTCGCCCCTTTCAGGCCTCATTAATGTGCCTGCTTGATACAGATCAGCTTGCGGGATGACCCTTTGTGAAGTAAGCGAATCTCGGAAGCGATTCTCAGGAAAATACTCAGGTGCTTCGGCACTCCCTTACCCACCCCACTCCCGACGGAGAACGTCGAGACCAGGAGCCTTACACATGTTCGACGCCTTCACCAAGGTTGTAGCCCAGGCAGATGCCCGCGGCGAATTCCTCAATTCTGGCCAGATTGATGCTCTTTCGGCAATGGTTGCTGAGAGCAACAAGCGGATGGATGCTGTGAACCGCATCACATCCAACGCTTCCAAGATCGTGACCAACGCGGCTCGCGAGCTGTTTGAGCAGCAGCCTGCCCTGATTGCTCCTGGAGGCAATGCTTACACCCATCGCCGCATGGCTGCCTGCCTGCGCGACATGGAGATCATCCTGCGCTACATCACCTACGCAACCTTCACGGGAGATGCTTCCGTGCTGGAAGATCGTTGCCTGAATGGCCTGCGTGAGACCTATCTGGCTCTGGGCGTGCCTGGCGCATCGGTGGCAGAAGGCGTGCGCAAGATGAAGGACGCCGCCATCGCCATTGCGAACGACCGCAATGGCATCACCCAGGGCGATTGCTCGGCCCTGATGTCTGAGATCGGTACGTATTTCGATCGCGCTGCAGCAGCAGTCGCCTGATCGGTTTTCTTTTTCAGATTTCTCCACCTTTATTCGTCCTTCCATGAAGACTCCCCTCACCGAGGCCGTAGCCGCTGCTGATTCCCAGGGCCGGTTTCTGAGCAACACCGAGCTGAACGCCGCTTTCGGTCGTTTCGAGCGCGCCAAGAACGCCCTTGAGGCTGCCCGTGCGCTGACCGCCAACGCCGACAACCTGGTGAATGGCGCTGCGCAGGCTGTGTACAACAAGTACCCTTACACCACCCAGCAGCAAGGCGCCAACTTTGCAGCTGATGCCCGTGGCAAGGCCAAGTGCGCCCGTGACATCGGTTACTACCTGCGTCACATCACCTACTCCCTGGTGGCTGGTGGCACCGGTCCTCTGGACGAGTATCTGATTGCTGGTCTGGATGAGATCAACCGTGCGTTCGAGCTGTCTCCTTCCTGGTATGTGGAAGCTCTGACCTACATCAAGAACAACCACGGCATCTCCGGCGACTCCGGCGTGATTGCCAACAACTACATCGACTACGCGATCAACGCGCTGGTTTGAGCCCAAGGGCTGAAGAGCCTGAGCTGCCCCCCTTACGGGGGGCTTTTTTTGCGCGAATCCGAAGGGCTGTAACGAAGGCGGCTGATGGCAACATCATGGAAGCAATGTGCCGCGTTCCGGTTCCCATGACAGGACCACGGGAGAGCGATGCTCCCCTCACAACCGCCGGTGAACCCATCACGGAGGCCGAGGCCCACAGGCGCCTGCGCAGTGACGACCCTTCGCTCCAGTACTACGCAGCCTGGTGGCTCGGCAAGATGCGCAGTCCCCATCCCGACACCGTGCCCCTGCTGCTGGAGGCCCTTCAGCTTCGCCAGCCCAGGGAGGTGGGGGCTGGGGTGGAACGCAATGCGGTGGCTCGCAATGCCGCCCGGGCCCTGGGCAAGGTGGGGGATGGGCGTGTGGTGCCCGAGCTGTTAGCGGCCCTGGCCGATGAGGATGACGGGTTGCGGGAGGCGGCGGCCCGGGCCCTGGGGGAGCTCCGGGCTGAGGCGGCCGTGACGCCCCTGTGTGAACGCCTGGCCTCCGGGCTGGAGGGAGCAGGGGCCTGCAGGCCCGATAGCCCGAAGTTGCAGGAACCCTGCGAGGCCCTGATCGAAGCCCTCGGGGACATTGGGGTGGTGCGGGAGGACGTGTTGGCCACCATCGCGCCCTTCCTCCAGCATGAGCGGCCACTGATTCGCAGTGCGGCTGCCAGGGCGTTGCTGCAGCTCACGGGGGATCACTCCTTCGGGGAGCAGCTCCTCAGCCTGTTGGAGCATCCCCTGCTCCAGGTGCGACGAGCTGCCCTCATGGATCTGGGGGCCGTGGGTTGGCGCGTTGCCCTGGATCCCATCCGGCGGACCCACGCCGAAAACAGCCTCAAACTCATCGCCCTCCGCGGTCTGGTGGAACGGGGCTTGGGCGACCCCTCGACGGAAGCTCTTCTGGAGGCCATGGATGAACTCCTCTGATCGGTTCGACGCCTTGATTGCGGCGGTGGAGCAGGCGGATTCGGCCGGGGCGCTGTTTCAGACCACCCGGGCCCTGGCCACTGCACTGGCCAGCCAAGATCTGGCCGCCACGGGGGATTCCCCTCCGGATCAGGCTCTCGCCTGTCTGGTGCGCATCCTGGGGTTCAACAACCCAGGGGCGGCGGTGGCGGCCGTGGAGGGGTTGATGGCCTGTGGGCCTGCGGCCGTGGCTCCCCTCCTGGAGGGTCTGGATGACCACAACTACGGGGCGCGAGCCTGGGCGGTGAGGGCCTTGGCTGGAATTGGCGATGTGCGGGGGTTGGATTTGTTGGAGGGAGCCCTGGCCAACGATGTGGGCCCCAGCGTGCGCAGGGCGGCGGCCATCGGCCTGGGCACCCTTCAGGTGGATCCCCTGGATCCCCAGGAGCGCTGTGCCGTTCAGCAACGGGCCTTGGTGGCACTGGAGAGCGGAGCCCAGGACGGGGAGTGGGTAGTGCGCTACGCGGTGGCCACGGCGATGGAACGGATCACCCCTCGCCTCCAGGAGTTGGAGGAGGGTCGCAATCGGGCGGTAAAGACCCTCCAACGCCTGGCGGATGATGCCCAGGAAGAGGCCCCAGTGGTTTGTCTTCGCGCCAGGCTGGCTCTCTCCCGACTGTCTTTCCCATGAATCCCTCCTCCCACCCCGACCCAGAAGGGGGCGCCACCCCAATCAAGGTGCTCTTCGTCTGCCTGGGAAACATCTGTCGCTCGCCGGCGGCCGAGGGCTGTTTCCTCCATCTGATCGCAAGAGAACAGCTGGACGACGCGTTTGCGGTGGATTCCGCAGGAACCGGTCACTGGCATGTGGGCAAGTCTGCTGACCGCCGCATGTTGGAGGCCGCTTCCCGCCGGGGCATCCAGGTGCCGAGCAGGGCCCGCCAGATCGCCCGGTCCGACCTCCAGGCCTTTGATCACATCCTCACGATGGACGATGACAACCTCGCCGCGGTGCGACGGCTGGCGGGTGCCGATCCCACCCAGGCCACCATCGAGCCCATCACCCGCTACTGCCGCCGCCACGGGCTCAAAGAGGTGCCCGATCCCTACTACGGAGGGCCAGATGGATTTGAGCAGGTGCTTGATCTGCTGGAGGATGCCTGCGAAGGGCTACTGGCTGAGCTGAGGCCCACGGGGGCCGATCGATCAAGTAGGGGCGTGAGTGGGCTGTCCGGCTTCAGGGCCTGACCATGGCCAGGCCTCTTCGGGAACCTTCGATCGGAAGGCATCCACCATGGCCTGGATCACGGCCTCGATCTCCATGCCATCGGTAACCAGCAATAGGGCATCCGGCGCCTGCCGGAGGGGAGCCTCCTTCCGGGTGGAATCTTTTTTGTCCCGTTCGGCAATCTGACGCTCGAGCTCCCCCATCTCCGGCGCCTCAAACCCCTGTTGCTGCATATCTCGTGCCCGCCTGCGGGCCCGTTCGGCAACGCTGGCGGTGAGAAAAATCTTGCACTCGGCATCGGGAAACACGGCGGTACCCGTATCCCGTCCTTCCGCCACCAGACCCCCCTGCTCCCCCAAGCGTTGCTGGAGGGTGGTCAGGCTCTGCCGGACGCAGGCATGGGCCGCCACGGTAGACACCACAGCCGTCACCTCCGGGCTGCGGATGGCCGTGCTCACGTCGTGGCCATTGACCTTGATCTGCACCTGACCCTCCCTCGATGGCCTGAGATCCAGCGCCAGACCCTCCAGCAGAGGAGCCACCGCCCTTGGATCGGCCGGATCGACTCCCTGCTGCAGCACCCACCAGGTGAGAGCGCGGTACATGGCTCCCGTATCCAGGAAGGTGAGGCTCAGACGCTCTGCCAGGGCTCGGGTGACCGTGCTTTTGCCAGCGCCGGCAGGACCATCGATGGCAACAATCGGGGCTCGGGGCATCAGGAAGCGGTGATCGATCAGCCGGGCAGGGCCACAACGCACGGCCGCAGCCAGCAGTGCCAGGCCCCCATTTGTTTGGTGCGAGCTCAGTGTATGGGCATCCACAAGGGCTACATACTCGGGGGGGAGGTTGAGGCGTTGAAGCTCCTCTTCGAGAGTCTTGAGGATCGTGGAAGGAGCGTTCCAGCCCTGGGCCAGGGTCGCTGCTTTCCCCAGAGCAGCAAAAAGGCCTGACGCACGAGCCAGCTCTTCCGGAGTGAGGTAGCTGTTTCTGGAGCTGAGGGCCAATCCATCCTGTTGGCGAACCGTGGCCATGCTCTCGATCGCCACAGGCAAGCCCAGGTCGGTCACCACCTGACGCAGGATGACCAGCTGTTGCCAATCTTTTTCCCCGAGGAAGATCCGCTCGGGCCGAACCATCCCCAGCAGCCGAGTCACGACGGTGGCCACCCCCTCAAAGTGCCCGGGACGTTGGGCAGCGCAGAGGGATTTCCGCAGAAACGCTGGGGGGACAACGTGGGTGATCCCGGACTCTCCCCGGGGGTACATCTCCTCTGCCGATGGCGCAAAAACGGCATCAGCCCCTGCGTCGCAGGCCAGGCGCCCATCCTCCTCAAGACTGCGGGGGTAGTGCTGGAAATCCTCCCCCGCTCCAAATTGAAGGGGGTTCACAAAGATGCTCACGAGCACCTGGGGCTGGCCCCACCACCGGGGCATGGCAGCCCTCCGGATCAACTGGAGGTGCCCCCCATGTAGCGCCCCCATGGTGGGCACAAAATGAAGGCCCTGGTGCGGCAGGGATCGGCGCCAGCTGGCGAGCTCGCTCTGGGATCGGAGAAGGAGCAAGGAGGGGAAGGGTCCACCATCAAAAATCCTCCCAGCCCATGGGCCGGGAGGATCTGCATGACAACCGCAAGGGTCAGTCGATCACTTCGAGACGGACATCGGCCACGCCACTGGCCATAACCCCGAGAGCCTGGGCGGCGCCATGGGCCAAGTCAATGATGCGTCCACCCGTGAAGGGCCCCCGATCGTTGATACGGACCACTGTCGTCCGACCGTTGTAGAGATTGGTGACCCGAACACGGGTACCGAAGGGGAGAAAGCGGTGGGCTGCCGTGAGGGTGCCCGGCCGGAACACTTCACCACTGGCTGTGCGATTTCCGTAGAACCCGGGGCCGTACCAGCTGGCTTGACCGACCTGAACGCTCCGAGTTGAAGCAAGAAGCTGACCCTGAGCCAGAGGAGCAGGAGGAGTCAACTTAATGAAATTCTTGTCCCAGGTTGAGGGGGATTCCACTTCCCGGATCACAAAAGTGCCGGAGGTGGGGGAGGAGAGAGAGGCGGCATGAGCCGGGGCCAGAGAAGCTCCAGAGATCAGGAGAGCTGCAGAGCCGAGGAGATGAAGTGCACGCATGACAGTCGGAACAAGCCAGGGAGGCAACGCTGAAACTCAGGAGTTGCATGGCATCTCGAAGATCACAATCCAAAAAACTTGGTTGGATCAGGGCGACGCCTACTGGACGAATTCCTCGAAATGAATAACAACGGGCCAAAGGTAACGGCTGTGCGCAGGTGAAAACAGCGCCCAAACACCCTCCACGAAAGATCAGAATTTGTCATCTTTAACCTTTCCTCCAGTTTTGGCGGGGTTCAAGCCGCCCCGCGTTCTTTCCCAAGGATTAAAAGATCTAATAAATAAGATAAGCCCCGCTGATGCTTTGGTGTGCCAATTGGGGGTTTGGCTCCTCTTTTGCTGCTGCTCTGCCATTGGAGGATCGAAGCAGCTGGATTTGACCATGGACTATCGGAGTGCTGGCGTGGATGTCCAGGCCGGTCGGGCCTTTGTTGACCGGATCCGCAGCAGTGTGCAGGCCACCCATAGGCCTGAGGTGCTGGGTGGGGTGGGCGGATTTGCGGGGCTTTGCCGCCTTCCCGGGGGTCTTGAGCGTCCCTTGCTGGTAGCGGGCACCGATGGGGTGGGCACCAAGCTGGAGCTTGCGCAACGGCTGAATCGCCATGAAGGGATTGGCCTCGACCTGGTGGCGATGTGCGTGAACGATGTGATCACCTCTGGCGCCGAGCCCCTCTTTTTCCTGGACTACATCGCCACCGGGCGCCTGACTCCGGAAACCCTGGCGGAGGTGGTGGAGGGCATTGCCCATGGATGCCGTTTGAGTGGCTGTGCCCTGCTCGGCGGGGAAACCGCCGAAATGCCCGGTTTTTACCACGCAGGTCAGTACGACCTGGCCGGATTCTGCGTGGGGGTAGTGGAGGAGAGCCGGTTGATCGATGGCCGCGCCGTGCAGGTGGGCGATCGGGTGGTGGGTGTCGCCAGTAGTGGGGTCCACAGCAATGGCTTCAGCCTTGTGCGCCGCATCCTGGAGGACCGGAAGGTGACACAAGAGACCAGGCTCGGAGCCGATGGCCCCACTCTCCTGAACGCGCTCCTCACGCCCACAACGCTCTATAGCGATTTGGTGAAGGGCCTCGTGGCTGCCGATCTCGCCCCCCATGGCATGGCCCACATCACGGGGGGGGGATTGCCCGAAAACCTCCCCCGGTGTCTGCCTGCGGGGGTCCATGCCGTTCTCGACCCAGGGAGCTGGGAGAGGCCAGCCCTGTTCCGTTGGCTTCAGGAGGAAGGAGAGGTGCCGGAAGACGACCTCTGGAACACCTTCAATCTGGGGGTGGGCTTTTGCCTGGTGGTGAGCCCCCAGGTCCTTGATTCGGTGTTGCAGGTCTGCCAAAGCTGTGGCCACCAGGCGTGGGAGATGGGGCAGATCCAGGAGAGCAACAATGGTGAACAGGGGGTTGGGGGTTTGCCCCTCTCCCTGTCGCAGGAGCGGCCCTCCATATAAGAGGTTTAATTTCTCCCTAAGGTGAAGTAGCGATCTGGTGATCGCTGTCTTGGTCAATGCATAGGTTCATACCCTTATGTTGAATACATCCACCCGTATTACCCGCCGTCGTAGTTCCGCCGGCCCCACCCCGCCCCAGCGCCCCCAACAGCCCCGACCCAAACCACGGGACCCCTCAGGTCGTCAGAACGGTCAGGTGGGGCAGCGGCCTACCTTCCTTACCCTCCGGGATCACGGCAAGGTGTATGTGGGTGATCTGCCTCGCCTCTCCGATGGGCAGCTCACCCAGATCTTCAAGGAGGCCCAGAGTGTTCTGGACAGCCTGAACCGAAGACTGGGCGAACTCGATTCCCAAGCGTTTCTCAACCAATCCGATCAGGACACCCGCATCCGGGCCACAACCAAACGGGATGTGACCGAACGCTTTCTCAACGCCATCGTTCAGGAGCACGAGCTCCGACGCAGCAACCCGGCCCTGCGTGCTGCCGCTGGTGAATCCCTCGCCCGGGCGTTTCTGGAGTTGGCGCGCCATCGGCTCCCAGGATCCACGTTCGACTCTCTGTTACAGGAGGCCCTCGCGGCATGTGATCCTGCGGAACGGGGTTTGGAGGGGGCGGGCGATGAGGCTGAAATGGTTCGCCGGTTGCAGGGCGATCCCACTGAAACGGAGGGCCCTGAGGTGGTGACCGCACTCCCGGTGGTGATCTCGGCCGAACTCTGAATGTTCAGGTGCTTTGAAAAGGATTTGCTGGCATGCGCACCCTGTTTGCGAAGGCCAGCCGATCCAGCTCCTGGCCTTCCTCCTTGGAGAGCTTCCATGTCAGGGCAGCTGCGGTTTGTTCCGCCTGGTCGGTGCGTCTGAGCCCAGGGATGGGCATGGCTCCGTGGCTGCGGCACCAGTTCAGGGCGACAGCCGCAGCAGGCACGGCCCTGGCGGCAGCAATGGTCACGAGACCTTCCCGCAGGGCTGAAGCCCCTCGGTCCAACCGGTTGAAGAGGAGTCTTCGGGGGCCGGCGGGCTGGGCTCGGGGCTTGCCCTCGCTCGGGGCCAACCAGCCCAGGGCCAGAGGGCTATAAGCAATGAGCTCTACCCCGAGCTCGCGGCACACCTCAGCGACCCCTCCGGGAGAGGCGGCTTCGGGAGCCAGCAGGGAGAACTGAACCTGCAAACTGGAGAGGCCCACACCGCGCTCCGCCAGAAGGCCATGAACCTGGCGCAGGCGCCTAGGGCCGAAGTTGGAGACGCCCAGTTCCGCAACGTCCCCAGCCAAGAGCTGATCGGCCAGCCCTTCGAGAAGCGGCCTTTCTTGCCATGGGGCATAGCGGGCCGTGCTCCAGTGAAGTTGCACCCGATCCAGCTTGCCCTGAAGCCTCTCCCGGGAGGCTGCTAGGGCGCGGTCCAGCCCCCGTCGCCCCAGGCGCCAGGGAAAGGGAGCCAGCTTGGTAGCCACCGTGAGGTTTCTTCGCGTGTGGGGCGGCAGACCGGTACACCAGGTTCCCAGGAGGGACTCGCTTCGCCCGTTCCAGCGTCCGGTGCCGTAGGAATCCGCCGTATCAAAGAACGAGAGGCCTAGGGCAACGGCGCGTTGGAAGGCGGCCTCGATCTGGCTGTCTTGATCGGGATCGTACCCCCAGAGAAATTGATTGCCCCAGGCCCAGGTGCCCACACCGATGGAGGGAGGATCCATGGAAGGGGACATCGGCGCCCAGCGGCTGGAATGGCCATGATGCACGTTCGCTCTCGTCCCTCCAAGGCATTGGTTTCTTCTTTGAGGGCCACCCCAGCCGCCCAGCCAACCCCCTGCTTCCCCCAGGCCTCTGGAGGGAGCCCGGCAGAGGTCTCCTCGCAACCTCCTGTGCCGGATCCAGTGCTTTGTTCCCATTGCGGGCGAACCGCCAGCAATGGGATCAGCTGCCAGGGAATCTGCGTGGCCGACTCTGGCTATTGAGGGTTCCAGGCAGAAGGCGATGAAGCCCTTTGTTGCGGGATATGCACTTTCGTGGCCTTTCCGCGGCAAAGCCAACGGAGCTTAAGATTTGCTTTAGGGTCTGTGCAGACCAAGGCGAGGCGCCGTGACCCATCCCAGCTCTCTGCTGATCGCCATGGCCCTCTTCGGGCTAGTGGTGGTGGAAATCGCCACCCGTCTGCATGCCAGTGTTTAAGCATGGCCCAGAAGGCGCCATGACTTTCCCGATTGCGGATTTCCCCATCCACCGCGGCCGGCGCTGTCCTACAACAGAGATCTGCTGCTTGCAGGCCTGGTGAAGGTCATCCACCACAACAACGAGCATCTGCTTTGCCTCTCTTCAGAGGAGGCCGCCATGTTGCTGGATCTCTGCCACGCCGGTGTGATCTCCGACCACCTCTCTCCAGCGCGAAGCCGGCGAAAGCGCCTGGAAAGCCTGGTGGGCGATCTCCAGGGAGCCCTGCACACCGCAGCGCAGGCGTTTTGGCTTCGTCAACACACCCGCAAACCAGGGGGCGCTGGCCCAACGAGTAGGCGCAACGGCAAGGGAACCGATTGACCCGGCTCTCAAGAGCCCGATAAAAAATTTGTTTCCCCCGACCCCTTGTAAGTGGAGCCCTCTTTTAAAGGCGGCACCCAGATTCGAACTGGGGATAAAGGATTTGCAATCCTCTGCCTTACCACTTGGCCATGCCGCCGCGGGGGAGCAAACTCCCGGCATGGATCGTATCAGCCATGGCATGCACCCCCGTCTGCTGGTGCTTAGCAACGGCCATGGGGAGGATCTGATTGCCCTTCGGGTGATCGAGGCCCTGGCCTCCCTGCAGCCGGAGGTGTCCATCGCCGTGCTCGCCCTGGTGGGGGAAGGGGCTGCCTTTTCTGGGGCACCGGCGGGTATTCAGCTCCAGCAGCTGGGGCCCTCCCGCCACCTCCCCAGTGGGGGCTTCAGCAACCAGAGCTTGAAAGGGTTTGGGCAGGATCTGGCCGCGGGATTGCACCGCACCACCTGGCAACAGCTGCAGGTGGTGCGGCGCTGGGGGGCCACAGGCCAGCCGATCCTGGCCGTTGGTGATCTTCTTCCTCTGGCCATGGCCTGGCTAGGGAGAGGCCCCTACGGCTTCCTTGGCACCCCCAAAAGCGACTACACCTGGCGAAGCCCTCCTCCGCCAGGCTGGGGCACATCCCCTGTGGCCGATGCCTACCACCGGCTCAAAGGAAGCGAGTGGGATCCCTGGGAATGGGCCTTGATGGCCCATCGCCGCTGCCGCTGCGTGGCGGTGCGGGATGGCCTCACGGCCAGGGGGCTGCGGGCCCACCACATTCGGGCCGAGGCCCCCGGTAACCCGATGATGGATGGCTTCGCTGCGCAGGCGCTTCCCTCCTGCCTGCAGACCGGCCGCAGGGTGATGCTCCTCCCCGGAAGTCGTCTTCCAGAGGCTCTTGGCAACCTCCAACGGCTTCTGGCTTCCCTCCCGGATTCAGCCGCGTGTGAACGCTTGGGAGGACTCACGGTGCTGGTGCCCATCGGCCGTGACCTGAACGACTCGCCTGCCATCGACTCCCTGCTGCTAGATCAGGGGTTCCAGCCCATGCCTTCGCCGCCCCACAGTGGGGCCGAGGGCGCCTGGAGCCGGGGAGCGCTGCACCTCTGGCTGGGCCCGGGATGTTTTGCGGCTTGGGCTCCCTGGGCTGAGGTGGGCCTGGCCACGGCTGGCACGGCCACCGAGCAGCTGGTAGGTCTGGGCGTGCCGGCCCTTTCACTACCGGGGGATGGCCCCCAATTCACCGTGGGCTTTGCCCGCCGTCAGAGCCGGCTGCTGGGTGGGGCCGTGCAGCCTTGCCGAACGCCGGAGCAGCTTGGGGCCTGGTTGCTGGCGCTCCTTCAGGACAGCCGGGCCAGGGTTGCCCTCGGCCATAAGGGACGGCAGCGGATGGGGCCAGCTGGTGGCGGCGAGGCCATGGCCCGCTTGGTGGCAGAGCGGCTGTTGAGCGTCTCCCGACACCCCGTCGCGGGATGATGCGTTGTAGTGCCTCCTTTCACCAATGCCTGCCATTCCTGATCGGGATTACAACGCCGCCTGTGGGCGGTTGGCCGGGTGCTTGGGGGTGAGTATTGCCGCAGCCCGGCGCCGTGTGGACATCCGGGCGGCCCAGGAGGGCCTCCGTGAGACGGCCGCCCGCATCGCCCTGGCCGAACGGATGCTGGCGGAAGCCCAGGCTTCAGGCGTTGATTACCAAGCCCTGCTCGAAGCCCAGCTCGGCGCCCTGAGCAGCGAGGAAAATTTCATGACCGAGGATTAGGAGCCTGGCCTGGACGCTCCTGGGTTGCTCAATGTTCGAAGACGGAGCCAAAACGCTGGCGATCCAGGGTGGCAAAGACGGGGATGCAGTCAAAGCACTGCTGGGCCAGGGCCCAACGCTCCTCCCGCCGCAACATGGATTCGAGCCGGTTGCGGGCCGGCAGCAACCAGCGCACGTCGCCAGCGGCATAGGTGAGCTGGGCCTCACTCAGCTCTTCCACCCGACCCCAGTCTGAGCTCTGGGCCTGCTTGTCGAGTTCCACCCCCACCAGCTCATTCACCACCTCCTTCAAGCCGTGGCGTGGGGCGTAGGTGCGTGCCAGCCGGCTGGCGATCTTCGTGCAGAAGATGGGATTCACGGCAATCCCGAGGTTTTCCGCCAGCGCGGCCACATCGAAGCGGGCGAAGTGAAACACCTTTTCCACGGCCGGATTCTCAAACAGGCTCTTCAGCCGCGGCGCCTCCTGCTGGCCCCGGGCCAGGCGGATGCAGCAGACCCGATCCTCCCCGTCGCAGATCTGCACGAGGCAGAGCCGGTCCCGACCATGCATCAGCCCCATGGCTTCCGTATCCACGGCCAGGGCGGGCGCCTGCGCGTAGAGGGCTAGCCACTCCCCATCCAGGTCTCCATCGAACACCGCAAAGCGGCTCGGGGGTGGATTGCCCTTCCCGCCCCCATTGGCCTGGCCCTGTGCAGGAGTCCCCGTCATTCGTCCGCTGTCATCTGCTTGTCCATGCTGCGCCATGGCGGGCTGGGGGAAGGGGCCCTTGCCAAGCCGGCCGCTCGTTCCCCCCAGCTTTGGGCTATTCCGGACAGAATCTGAAGTCGGTCTGTGGCACTTTGATGGCTCCTTTTGGTTCCACCCTCCTGCTGACCGTGCTGATGGGCATTGGTCTGGTTTTCTTCCTTCGGGCGGCCAGCAAAGACCGCACCACCGTGGTGGAGGTCCAGTCCCCCCGTCCCGCTCTGGAAGTGCTGGATGGGATGGTGGCCTGGCTGGGGAACAGGGGGTGGCAGCCCTCCTCCAAGGATCCCCAACGGCAGGTGCTGCGCTTCTCGGGCCAAGTGCAGGCGAGTCTTCCCCTGGCAATCCTGCTTTCCCTGCTGGCCAGCCTGGGGGCTGGCAGCCTCGCTCTGGTGCTCCATCAGCTGATACCGGGAGTGGGCTGGTGGGTGCTCGCCCTGGCCCTGCTGGGGCCCCTCGCCGGGTGGATCTACTGGCGCCGGGCCGCTCGCCCCGAAAGTCTCGAACTGCGACTGATCGAGGAGGCCCCTGATGGGGGCAGCACCTTGCGGTTGCGGGCCCACCGCGACGAACTCATCGCCATGGAAAAAGACCTGGGGCCCTCCCTTGGCCTCGCCAGCGATGGCCGCCTCCTGCGTTCCCCCATTTGAGCCTGATGCGCCTCCCTGCCCTGTTCTCTGCCACCATCCTGGCGACCCTCACCGTTTCCCTTGGGCAGGCCCCGCTGGCGGCCCAGCTGTTGGCTCCCCAGGGAGCCAGCCTCCTGGCCCGGAGCCCGGGGTCCGTGGATCCCCTGACGGGTGTGCGCAGCGGCATGCGCAAAGACTGGATTGGCCTGAGATCCGTTCCGCCGGACACCCCCATCCTTGTGATGGCGGGCCATGCGGATTCCCAGGGGATCGCCGGCTCGGGCACCAGCGGGGAGGCTGTGGGGGTGCTGGGGGCGGCCCCCATGATGCAGGGCATCACGGATGAGCACTACTGGAACCTGGTGCTGGCCCATGCGGTGGCCACCCTCGGCCGTGCCAGGGGCCTGCGCATTGATTTCTACAAGCCCCCCGTTCGCACCATCCAGGATGCCGATCACCCTGGCACCAACTGGAGTGTGGGCCGTCAGCATGCCCTGGCAGATGGTTATGCCTTTGAAATCCACTTCGATGCCTATGGCCCTTCCGGGGTGGGCTCGGGCCTGATCCCTCCCCTGCATCGGCCCTTCAGCCGCATTGATGAAAGCCTGGCCCAGGAATTCGGGGCCTACCCCATGAACTTTCGGGATCGGCTGGGCGGCCCCAAGCGAGGGGTGGGCATCCTGGAACTGGGCAAGCTGGAGGGACGGCTGGAAGCGTCCCTGCGGGACCCACGCACCCGCCAGCAGACCGTGAACCTGCTGGCGGAGCGGGTGGTGAGGGCCCTCGAGATCGGTCTGGGGCGTGTGCCGGGTCGCCAGGGCGTGGGTCGGATCAGCTCACAGCCTGCAACGGTGCGCAACGGTTCTCCAGCGACGGGTCTTCCAACCAGTTCTGGGGCCGAGTGAACACCTCAGTGAGAAGGGCCTCCCGGCTTCCAGCATCGGGGGCGTAGGCGTATTCCCAGCGAACCAGAGGCGGTAGGGACATCAAGATCGATTCCGTTCGGCCATTGGTCTGCAGGCCGAAGATGGTTCCCCGGTCGAAGACCAGGTTGAACTCCACATACCGGCCGCGCCGATACAGCTGAAACTGGCGCTCCTTCTCGCCCCAGGGGAGCGGCTGCCGGCGCTCCACGATGGGCACATAGCTCGGCAGGAAGGCGCCTCCGCAGGACTGGGCGAGGAGAAACAGTTTCTCCCAGTCCTGTTTGATCGGACCGATGGCCCGGGACGCCTGGGCTGCGGGACCTTCGGGATCGGGACCCTTGTAGAGCACGCCGCCCCCATCCTGGTAGTCGTAGAAGATGCCTCCGACCCCTCGGGTTTCGCCCCGGTGCTTGAGGTAGAAGTATTCATCGCACCAGGGTTTAAACACGGGGTGGTAGGCCGGATCGATGGCGTCGCAGCCCTCTTTCAGGGTGCGATGAAAGTGCCTGGCATCCTCCAAGAAGGGGTAATAGGGGGTGAGGTCCGCCCCGCCGCCGAACCACCACACGGGTCCCGCCTCGAAATAGCGGTAATTGAGATGCACGGTGGGGATCCAGGGGCTGCGAGGGTGCAACACCATTGAGGTGCCGATGGCAAACCAGGGATGGCCCTTGGCCTCAGGACGCTGGTTGAGGATTGAGGGGGGCAATTCCTCCCCCTGCACCTCCGAGAAGTTCACGCCGCCCTGTTCAAACACCCGGCCCGCCTTCATCACCCGGGAGCGGCCCCCTCCCCCTTCCGGCCGCTCCCAGCTCTCCTCTTGGAACCGACCCTCCCCATCCACGACCTCCAGACCGGCACAGATCGACTTCTGAAGACCCATCAGCAGATCCCTGGCCCGGCTCCTGGACGCGGCCGGGGGCGTCGCTTGGGGGGAGGAGATGGACATGGAGGACAGGCGCTTGGGCTCCCCCAACCATCCCAGTCCGATGGGGTCATCCACAACCCATCGAGAGGCTCTGTCACCCCAGATGCTGCCTAGGATCCCGACCGACCGACGGGGAAGCCTGCTCCGCCCATGTCCACATCCACCACCGATCCGGGCTCCGATCCCAGCCTGAGTGAGCTTGAGCATCAGGCGATGGAGGCCCTCAGACCCCTGCGGGATGCGGGGACGGACCGCCCCTTGCTGGAACTGGGTTGGATCTCTGGCGTGCGGGTGCAAGGCCCCCGCGCCATTTTCCGACTAGCCCTGCCGAATTTTGCCGGTGGCCAGCGGGACCGCATCGCGGCGGAGGCTCGGGGGGCCCTGTTGAAGCTCGAGGGGATCGAGGATGTGCAAATCGAGCTGGCCACTCCCCCCTCCTCAGGCCCCATTGGGGCGGCTGGCCATGGGGCCTCCCCCGGGCCCGGAACGGGCCTGCCCTCTCGCCAGGCCATTCCCGGGGTGCGCCAGGTGATCGCCGTCAGCAGCGGAAAGGGAGGGGTGGGCAAGAGCACCGTGGCGGTGAACCTTGCCTGTGCCCTTGCCCTGCGGGGGCTGCGGGTGGGATTGCTCGACGCCGATATCTATGGTCCGAATGCACCCACCATGCTCGGCGTGGCAGGCCGGATGCCCGAGGTGCGGGGGCAGGGGGCCGACCAGGTGCTGCAGCCGATCGACACCTGTGGCCTGGCCATGGTGTCCATGGGGTTGCTGATCGAGGACAACCAGCCAGTGATCTGGCGTGGCCCCATGTTGAATGGCATCATCCGCCAGTTCCTCTATCAGGTGGATTGGGGGGAGCGGGATGTGCTTGTAGTCGACCTTCCCCCCGGCACTGGTGATGCCCAGCTGAGCCTGGCCCAGGCCGTTCCCATGGCTGGCGTCGTTGTGGTGACCACCCCGCAGCAGGTGTCGCTTCAGGATGCGCGAAGGGGGCTTGCGATGTTTGTACAGATGGACATCCCCGTGCTCGGTGTGGTGGAAAACATGAGCTGGTTCCTTCCTCCCGACCAGCCCGAGCGGCGCTATTCCCTCTTTGGCAGCGGCGGCGGCGCCCTGCTGGCCGAGGAGGCGGGCGTTCCTCTCCTGGCCCAGCTCCCGCTAGAGATGCCGGTGCGGGAAGGGGGAGATGAGGGGCGTCCGATCGTTCTGGCCCAGGGCGAATCGGCCACGGCCCAGGCGTTCCTGGGGCTGGCCGACCAGCTCTGCCAACAACTCTCCCTCAACGGAGCGGCGGTGTAACACGATGGTGGCCCTTGCCGAACAGCGACGTTTGGGCCGAACCCCGTCCCGTCAGGGGTGGCTGAGAGCCGATTCCATCGACTGGGTGCTCTGGGGGGTGCCCCTCATTCTTTGCTTCCTGGCGGGAATCCTGATCGCCAGCACCCAGCGCCAGGCGGACTACGCCGATTGGTATCAGCACTGGATCACGGCTGCCGTGGGCATGGTGGTGGCCCTGCTAGCGGCCAGGCTCCCCATGGACAGGCTCCAGGTGGCCCAATGGCCGATTTACATCCTCACGAATCTGAGCCTCGTGGCGGTGCGGTTTGTGGGCACCTCCGCCCTCGGCGCCCAGCGATGGATCAACATCGCCGGCTTCCATGTGCAGCCCTCTGAATTCGCCAAAGTGGCCGCCATCCTTCTCCTGGCGGGTCTCCTGTCTCGCTTTCCCATCGAGCGGCCCGTGGATCTGATCCGGCCCATCGCCCTGATCAGCGTGCCCTGGGCTCTGGTGTTCCTGCAACCCGATCTGGGCACCTCCCTGGTCTATGGGGCCATCCTGCTGGTGATGCTTTTCTGGGCCGGCCTGTCTGGAAGTTGGTTGATGCTGCTCCTCTCTCCCCTGGTGACGGCGATCATCTCAGGAGTAGCCCCCTGGGGGTTGGCGATCTGGATTCCGCTCATGGCCCTCCTGGCCTGGCGATCCCTTCCCTGGAGGCGCATTGGCCTGGCGGTGGTGACGGCTGTGCAGGTGTTCTTCGCGGCCATCACCCCCCAGCTCTGGAATCACGGCCTGAAGGCATACCAGCGCGAGCGCCTGGTGCTCTTCCTCGATCCCGCCAAGGATGCCCTCGGGGGGGGCTATCACCTGCTTCAGAGCAAGGTGGGTATTGGCTCTGGAGGCCTGTTGGGAACGGGGCTGATGCATGGCCAGTTGACCAAGCTCCGATTCATCCCCGAACAGCACACCGACTTCATTTTCAGCGCCCTGGGAGAAGAGATGGGCTTTATCGGCTCCACCCTGGTTGTAATGGCCTATCTGCTGCTCTGCTGGCGCCTTCTCCAGATCGCCCTCCACGCCCGTACAGATGTGGAATCCCTCCTGGTGATCGGGGTAGGGGCCATGCTGATGTTTCAGGTTGTGGTGAACATCTGCATGACCATCGGCCTTGGTCCGGTGACCGGAATCCCCTTGCCTTGGCTGAGCTATGGGCGCTCCGCCATGTTGGTGAACTTCCTCTGTATAGGTTTCTGTGCGGGCGTGAACCGCCGCAGTCGCCCTCGTCAGCACTGGCGGTGAACTTCGTCACCCTCAGCCAGCAGCTCAGCGGCGGAGTGCCCTCAGGTCGCTGTGATGAGGATTCAGTGCGCCGACTCTGGTGGGCCTCCCTTGCCACCCTTCAGGAGGATTTGCTGCTCAAGCAGCCCGCTCCAACCAAGGGGGTGTGGCTGGCTTCCCCCCTCCCCGCCCTCTATGAACCTGCCCTGCTGGAGCACCTCTCCGGCTGGGTGTGGATACCAGCAGGGCTGCCGGAAGTGCTCTCTCAGCCCCAGCCCCTGCTTCCTGTGGTGGGGGGGAAACGGCCAGGGCCAGGCTCCACGGGCCTGGTGCCCACGGGCCGGTTCCAACGGCTTCCCTTGCGACAGGAAGATGGGAACGACCCCCTGTTGGTCCTGATCACCCCCCGACTGCAGGTGGTGATGTTTCTCGATGGCCCCCCCCAGGCCCGCCGGCTGGTGGTGCGCTTTGAGGCCGCATTGATCACCTTGGCGCTCCAGGGTCTGGATCAGCGGCTGAGCCAGGACGATCCCAAGGCAGCCCTCCAACTGCGGCAGCTTCTCAAGGCCCTCGGCCCGCTCCACAACGATCCCGCCCTGGGATTGCGGTTTTGGCCCCTCTTGGCGGAACGCCTGGCGGCCATGGCTCCAAGTGTGACCCTCCAGCCCGTGGAGCCCTCGGTGTCCCCCCGTTCAGGAGCCACCTCCTCCGAGGTGGCCGCTGAACTCGCCCTTCTCGAGGCCCTCACCCATGAGGTGCGCACACCGCTGGCCACCATCCGCACCCTGATCCGCTCCCTGTTGCGGCGATCCGATCTGCCCCCTGTGGTGCGGCAGAGGTTGGAGCAGATCGATGGGGAATGCAGTGAACAGATCGACCGCTTTGGACTGATCTTTCTGGCGGCCGAGTTGCAGCGCCAGCCAGGCCGAGGCCAACCCCTGAAGGCCAGCGAACTGGCACGCACGGATCTGAGTCAGTTGCTCCGCCATCTGGAGGGGATCTGGCAGCGGCAGCTGCACCGCCGCGACCTAAAGCTCACCCTGTCCATCGCCGAGGATCTGCCGCCCGTGTTGAGTGATCCGGTGCGGCTGGAGACGATGCTGGGCGGGCTGATGGATCGTTTCAGCCGCTCCCTCCCGGCTGGCAGCCATGTGCGTTTGCGCCTGCGGCCCGCCGGACAGCGCCTGAAACTTCAGCTGAGCAGCGATGTTCCCCAACGCTCCCCGGCAGCCTCTTTCCAGGAGCCCCAGACCGAAGGGGCCCGCGTGGGGCCCGTGCTCAGCTGGAATCCCACGACGGGCAGCCTGAACCTGAGCAGGCAGGCCACCCAGTTGCTCTTCCACCGTCTCGGGGGACGCTTCACTGAACGGGGGGGCACCAGTCTCACGGTGTTTTTCCCCCTGGCCGAGCGGGTGGGTGGGGACGTTTGTTGACGGGGTGTGAAGAGTGCGCATGCGCCCTTCATATCGCCAAAAGCACGGTGCTAGCTTCCGCCTGAAACGGTCAGCAGAGCCATGCCAGCAACGGCCCTCAACGGTCAACTTCCGAAGTACATCGGCAGCACAGGCGGCTTGCTGAATGCCGCTGAAACCGAAGAGAAATACGCCATCACCTGGACCAGCCCCTCAGCACAGATCTTTGAGCTGCCCACCGGGGGTGCTGCGGAGATGAACGCTGGTGAAAACATCATGTATTTCGCTAGGAAAGAGCAGTGCCTTGCTCTCGGAACCCAACTCCGCACGAAGTTCAAGCCCAAGATCGAGGACTACAAGGTTTATCGCATTTACGCGGGGGGAGATGTGGAATTCCTCCATCCCAAGGATGGGGTCTTCCCTGAAAAGGTGAATGAAGGCCGTCCCATCGTGGGCCATAACCCAAGGCGGATCGGTCAAAATCCCAATCCCTCCAATCTCAAGTTCACCGGCAGATCCACCTACGACGCCTGACCACCCACGTCGTGAATGAAAGGCGGCGGGGAACCACCCGCCGTTTTTTTTGCCTTCCCCCTATGTCTCCTCTCGCAGATCGCACGGCCTATTTCGCCAAGGTGGAGCAGGGGTGCACGTTTATTCCTCTCTGGAAGTGCTGGCCTGCGGATCTGGAGACACCGCTCACCACCTGGTTGAAGGTGGGGGCGGGCGGAAGACAGGGGGTGCTCCTGGAGTCGGTGGAGGGAGGAGAACAGCTGGGTCGCTGGAGTTTTGTCGTCAGCAACCCGCTCTGGACCCTCACCTGTCGTGGGGAGCAGGCGGTGCGCCAATGGCGGGATGGACGGCGGGATGACCTGGCTGGCAATCCCTTCCAGTTGCTCCGCCAATGTCTGGCGTCGATTCGCCCGGCCCCGATCCCCCACCTGCCGCCTGTGGGTCAGCTGTTTGGCTGCTGGGGATACGAGTTGATCCATTGGATCGAACCCACGGTGCCGGTGCATCACCCTGGGCCTGGCGATCCACCGGATGGGTGCTGGATGCTGGCGGACGGCCTCCTGGTGTTTGACCAGGTGAAGCGTCAGATCACTGCGGTGGCCTACGCCGATCTGAGCGGCGGGGCGGATCCTGAAGCCGCCTGGAACCACGCGGCCGCCACGATCTCCCAGCTTGAGGCGCGGATGCACGAGCCCTTGCCCCCTGGCATCGCCCCGCTGGACTGGCACGAGGCGGGCGCTGGGGATCCCAGCCTGGGGTTGAACACCCGCAGCAATTGGCGCCAGAGCGACTTTGAACGGGTGGTGGACCTGGGTCGGGAGCACATCGCCGCCGGAGATGTGTTTCAGCTGGTGCTCAGCCAGCGCCTGGAAACCCGGGTGGAGCGGGATCCGTTTGATCTCTACCGCAGCCTGCGGATGGTGAATCCTTCGCCTTACATGGCTTTTTTCAACTTTGGCGACTGGTTTCTCATCGGCTCCAGTCCGGAAGTGATGGTGAAGGCTGATCCCCAGTCCAACGGGGGCATCCATGCCTCCCTGCGCCCTATTGCCGGCACCCGCCCCCGAGGAGCCGATGCGGCAGAGGACGGGGCCCTGGAGGCCGAGCTGCTGGCCGATCCGAAGGAACGAGCGGAGCATGTGATGTTGGTGGATTTGGGTCGGAACGATCTGGGCCGGGTCTGCCGGCCCGGTTCGGTGATGGTGACCGAGTTGATGATGATTGAGCGCTACTCCCACGTGATGCACATCGTCAGTCAGGTGGAGGGGGAGTTGGAGGCCACCCATGATGTGTGGGATCTGCTCATGGCCTGCTTCCCTGCAGGCACCGTGAGCGGTGCCCCGAAGATTCGTGCCATGCAGCTGATCCACGCGCTGGAGTCCGATGCGCGAGGTCCCTATTCCGGGGTGTATGGGGCCGTGGATCTCAATGGAGCTTTGAATACGGCCATCACCATCCGCTCCATGGTGGTCTTGCCCCATCCCGAAGGGGGATGGCGTGTTCTTGTGCAGGCCGGAGCAGGCATCGTGGCGGATTCAAAGCCGGACATGGAATACCAGGAAACCCTGAACAAGGCCCGTGGCATGCTCAAGGCACTGGCTTGCTTGCAGCGGCCCCATCCCCAGGATCTATGAGCGGCCCGTTGCTCACCAAAGGCTTTGAGGTGGAGATGTTCACCGGCAGGCGAGATGGCACGGTCGTGGGGTGTGCAGCGGAAGCCGCAGGGGCTCTGGAAGGGTTCGTGACCGAGCCGGACAACCGCAACCTGGAGTACACCACCCCCCCGGATGCCGACTACCAGCGGCAGCTGGCCTACCTGCTCATCCCTCGGCAGCAGCTGCGGAGCTGGTTGGCCCAGCGGGATCTCACCCTCCTTCCTGGCAGCACCCTGAGCCTTGGAGACAGCAGCCGCTTTGTGCGTTCCAATCCCGAAAACCTTTACCACGGCGATATCGAGCGGCTCTACGGCACCAGGGTGGTGACGGCCAGTGTCCACATCAACCTCGGGATGCAGGCCATGGAGCCCCTGTTTGCCGGCCTGCGGTTGCTGCGCTGTGAAGGGGCCCTCCTCCTGGCCCTGAGCACCAGCTCCCCCTTCCTGGATGGCCAGGTCACCGGAGCCCAGTCGCAGCGATGGCTCCAGTTCCCCCTCACCCCCCCCGAGGTGCCCCTCTTCACCAGCCACGCTCACTACGTGACCTGGATGCATGACCAATTGGCCCTGGGGAGCATGCTCAATGTTCGCCATCTCTGGACCTCGGTCCGTCCCAATGGGGAGCGCCGGCCCGAGTCGTTGAATCGGCTGGAACTTCGCATCTGCGACCTCATCAGTGATCCCCGGCTCCTGCTGGCGGTGACGGCCTGGGCCGAGCTTCGGTTGCTGATGCTGATGGGAGAGCCCGATCGCCTAGATCCCCTGGTGGCCAGTGCCCTCAGCCCCGCAGAGCTGGCCACGCTGGCTGATCAGAACGACAGGGCAGCCGCCCAGCATGGATTGAACGCCATGGTCTGCCACTGGCGCACCGGCGAGCAGTGCCTTGCCAGGGACTGGTTGGCCGAGGAGCTTGAGGCCATGGCCCCCCTGGCGGAGAATCTGAATCTTGGTGCCACACTTGAACCATTAAATGCTGTGTTGGACTTAGGGAGTGAATCGATGCGCTGGCTGGATCGCCACCGGGCAGGAGAACCCATCGATCGCATCATCGCCACGGAAGCCATGGCCATGGAGGCCCGGGATTCTGCCCTTTGGGCAGAGCTGACAACAGACCACGCTCACGCTTTGGGATGATCATGGCTGCAGCCTCTGCCACTCCCCCCATGCGGGAGCCCGCCACCGTCCAACGACCCGGGCCTGAAGTGCCCCTGCGTACCACTCGGCAGCTCGTGGAACGCATTGAGTTGGTTGAAGAGCTCTGGCTTGCCGTCCTCCATAGCGAATGCCCGCCCGGCCAACTGGAACGTCTGATCCGTTTGAAGGAGCTCTGTGGAAGGTTTGATCCCCAGGATGATGCCGGTCGCAACGCGCCCAGCAGTGCGGGGGTCAACAGTGAGGCTATCGATAGGGTGATCCGGGAGATGGACCTGGCCGATGGCATTGCCGCGGCCAGGGCCTTCTCGCTCTATTTTCAGTTAATTAATATTCTTGAGCAGCATATTGAAGAAAATACCTATATTGAAAGCCTGCGTCAGGCGCCGGCAACTGGCCAGTGGGATCCTTTTCTGCCCCCCTTGGCGAACCAGAGCGAGCCGGAAACATTTCGCCAGCTCTTTGAACGCCTGCGTGCCCTGAATGTTCCCCCCAGCGGTCTTGAGGGCCTGCTGAGGGAATTGGATATTCGGCTTGTGTTTACGGCTCATCCCACAGAGATTGTGCGCCACACCGTGCGCCACAAACAGCGGAAAGTGGCGTCCTTGATTGATCGGCTGGAGGAATCCACCAACAAGGATGATCAGGAACTTCTGCGCAAACAACTCGAGGAGGAAATTCGCCTCTGGTGGCGAACGGATGAATTGCACCAATTCAAGCCATCCGTGCTGGATGAAGTGGAGTTTGCTCTTCATTACTTTCAGCAGGTGCTGTTCGAGGCCATGCCCCTGCTGCAGCAGCGCCTTCGGGCGGCATTGAAGTCGAGTTACCCCGATGTAGAGCCCCCACGGGATGCGTTTTGCACCTTTGGCTCTTGGGTCGGGGCCGATCGGGATGGTAACCCTTCCGTGACCCCTGAAATCACCTGGCGTGCGGCTTGCTATCAGCGCCAACTCATGCTCGACCGTTACGTGAAATCCGTGACGGAACTCCGGGATCAGCTCAGCATTTCAATGCAGTGGAGTCAGGTCAGTCCAGCCCTGTTGGAATCGCTGGAAATGGACCGTCTGCGCTTCCCTGAGATCTATGAGGAGAGGGCAGCGCGCTATCGCCTCGAACCCTATCGGCTCAAGCTCAGCTACATGCTGGAGCGCCTTCGTCTCTCGGAGAGACGCAATCAGCTGCTCGCAGAAGCAGGTTGGGAATCCCCGCCCAGTGAACTGCCAAGCGCCGCACCCCAGGAACTTCATTACGCTTCAGAAGAAGAATTCCGCAATGATCTCGAGCTGATCCGCAACAGCTTGCAGGCCACGGGTCTGGGCTGTGAGGGCCTGACGGCCTTGCTCTCCCAGGTGCACATTTTCGCCTTCTGCCTGGCCAGTTTGGATATTCGCCAAGAGAGCACCCGTCACAGTGACGCGATTGATGAACTCACGCGCTATTTGCAACTTCCTGTTCCCTATGGGGACATGGGGGAAGAGGAGCGTGTGCAGTGGCTCCTGGCCGAACTGCAAACCCGACGTCCCCTGCTGCCGGCAGCTGCGTCCTGGAGTGCCTCCACCGCGGAAACCTTTGCAGTTTTTAAGATGTTGCAGCGACTCCAGCAGGAGTTTGGCTCGCGCATCTGCCGCACCTATGTGATCTCCATGAGTCACACGGTTTCCGATCTGCTGGAAGTGTTGTTGCTCGCCAAAGAGGCGGGCCTGGTGGATCCGGTGGAGATGAAATCCCAGTTGTTGGTGATTCCCCTTTTTGAAACGGTTGAGGATCTGCAACGCGCTCCAGCGGTGATGGAGCGTCTGTTCCAGGAGCCGTTCTACAGAGAGTTGTTGCGATCTGATCAGCCTGTGCCATTGCAGGAAGTGATGCTTGGCTATTCGGATAGCAATAAGGATTCAGGATTTCTCTCCAGTAATTGGGAAATCCATCGTGCCCAGATTGCCTTGCAACAGCTTGCTACGCAAAGTGATGTCAATCTACGGATTTTCCACGGAAGGGGCGGGTCAGTGGGCCGGGGTGGTGGACCCGCCTATCAGGCCATTCTTGCCCAGCCCAGTGGCACCCTCTGTGGGCGCATCAAGATCACGGAACAAGGGGAAGTGTTGGCGTCTAAATATTCCCTGCCTGAGCTTGCCCTGTATAACCTGGAGACCGTCACAACGGCGGTTCTTCAGAGCAGCCTGGTGAGCACGCGCATTGATGACACGCCTAGCTGGAATGAGCTGATGGTGCGTCTGGCGGCCCGATCCAGGGAGCACTACCGGGCCCTCGTGCACGACAACCCCGATCTGGTGGCCTTCTTTCAGCAGGTCACTCCGATTGAGGAGATCAGCAAACTTCAGATTTCCAGCCGGCCTGCCCGCCGCAAGAGCGGGGCCAAGGACCTCTCCGCCTTGCGCGCCATCCCCTGGGTGTTCGGCTGGACCCAGAGCCGCTTCCTCCTCCCTAGCTGGTACGGGGTGGGCACGGCCCTTCAGGAGGAACTGCAACAGGATTCGGAGCAGATAGAACTGCTGCAGTTGCTCTACCAGCGCTGGCCCTTCTTCCGTATGTTGATCTCCAAGGTGGAGATGACCCTCTCCAAGGTGGATCTGGACTTGGCCAAGCACTATGTGACCCACCTGGGGCGGGAGGAAAATCGGGAAGCCTTCGCGAAAATCTTTGAGGCCATAGCGGCTGAATTTGCCCTCACCCACCAGTTGATCCTGCAGATCAGCAATCATGGCCGTCTCCTGGACGGAGATCCGGCGCTCCAGCTCTCGGTTGATCTGCGCAACCGCACCATCATCCCCCTGGGGTATCTGCAGGTGGCCCTGCTCCGGCGGTTGCGCGATCAGAACCGCCAACCCCCCATCAGCGAGGCCTCCACGGATGGATCCGCAGTAGGGGCAGGTCACACTTACAGCCGCAGCGAACTTCTCAGGGGCGCCTTGCTGACCATCAATGGCATCGCCGCTGGCATGCGCAACACCGGCTGACCCTTCAGATCCTTGCTGCTTCCCTTCCGCGGTCCACCCACCTCCAGCCCCTTGCAGGCGGGTTACGAACTCTTGGTTCAGCCTAGTCTGCAGGTTGAGGCGCTCAACCATCTCCTCGAGAGCTGCGGGGAGGCCCCCCGCAGTGAGACCCTCTGGGCTCGGGTGCTGCACCAGAGCATCTGGCATCTGGTGGTGCAAAACCCCCAGGGGGTTTGGGTGGGGTTTGTGCGCGCCACCAGCGATCGGGCTCTAAACGCCAATCTCTGGGATCTCGTCACTGCCCCTGCAGACCCGACCCGAGACACGGTGATCAGAGCCCTGGTGGTGGCAGCTCTCGATCGCCTCAGGCGTGAGCTCAGCGGCTGCAGTATCTCGATCTCCGCCCCTGCGGAGGCCATTGCCGTGCTGCAGCAGGCGGGATTCGTGATCGACCCTGGCGGGATCCGCGCCATGGGCCTGTTGCTTTCGGGAAAGGCGGAGATCCCCATACCAGGGGATTAGGCACCTGGTGTCGATCAGGAACCCTGATCCCAATTGTTGCCCCCTGTTCCGGCAGGGGGTTGACGAGCATGGAGGGACTCGAACCCCCGACACTCAGAACCGGAATCTGATGCTCTATCCAACTGAGCTACATGCCCCCTTCAGGCTTGCGCCTGTGGTTGACCCGTCTCAGGCACGTGCCTGAGGTTTTAGTTTACCCCTTGGCCGCCCTTCCTACGTTATGCGGCTGCAGCGCCTGGAGCTTCAACAGTTCCGAAACATCCAAGCCTTGCAGCTGTCCCTGCGGGCCCCCAGGCTGATCGTGGTGGGGGCGAACGGCGAGGGGAAATCCAACCTGCTCGAAAGTGTGGAGCTGCTCACCAGCCTCCGTTCCCATCGGTGCAGTGCGGATCGGGATCTCATTCGCCGCGGTCAACCCCTGTCCCTTATTCGCGCCTCCACGGTGGAGGGGGACGACCTGGAGCTTCACCTGCGGCGGGCTGGCGGCCGCCAGGCCTTCCGCAATGGCAAGCTTTTGGAGCGGCAGCAGGATCTGCAGGGGAGCCTGCGCTGCGTGGGCTTTAGTGCTCTGGACATGGCCCTGGTGCGAGGAGAACCTGCCCTGCGACGGCAATGGCTGGATCGGGTGGTGAGCCAATTGGAGCCGTTGTATGGCGCCCTGCTGAGCCAATACGGCCGCCTGCTGCGCCAGCGGGCCCAGCTCCTGCGGCGGCGCCTCGCCCACGACGGCCTGCTGGATGTTTTTGATACCCAGATGGCCTTGATTGGCACCCGTCTCCATCGCAGGCGCCTGCGGGCCCTGCAACGGCTGGCCCCCCTGGCGGCCCGATGGCAGGAGCGGTTGGGCGGGGGGAGCGAGATCCTGGAGTTGGCCTACCGCAGTGGCACACCCTTGCTCGCGGCCGACGGGGAGGCCGGCCTCACCGACCAGATCGTGGAGGAGGCCACCTGGCGGATGGCCCTGGAGACCCAACTGCGCGACCAGCGGAGGGAGGAGGAGCGCCTGGGCCAATGTCTGGTGGGCCCCCATCGAGACGAGGTGGAGATGCGCCTGGGCGCCCTGCCTGCTCGGCGCTATGGATCAGCCGGACAACAGCGGACCCTGGTGCTTGCCCTCAAACTGGCCGAGCTGGAACTTGTCACCGCCGTCGTTGGGGCCCCACCCCTTTTGTTGCTGGACGATGTGCTGGCGGAGTTGGATCCCACCCGGCAGCAACTGCTGCTGGAAGCGGTGGGGGAAGGCCATCAGTGTCTGGTGAGTGCCACCCATGTGGAGATGTTCACCAGGGGCTGGTCCACCCGGGCCCAGGTGGTGGCGATGCGCTCAGGGGTACTGGACGATACGGGCTGAGCAGGCCTGTGCGGCAATCCCTTCGAACACTTCGAAGGGTTAGCCCCTATGTTGGGTTGCTGTGTACTCCAGTACCCCTGATGAATCAGAGCCTGTCTTGCCTGCATCCCAACCCGGGATGGGGCGCGGCCTCCCCCCTCACCGCTAGCCCGGTTCCCACCTCAACCACCGACACGGTTGGAAAACACTGCATTCTCGAGCTTTACAACTGCGCCAGTTCCAAGCTCGACGACGAAGCTTTCTTGAGGGACACCATCACAAACGCTGCCAAACGTGCTGGTGCCACCTTGTTGCATCTGATTACTCACCGTTTTGATCCCCAGGGGGTAACGGGTCTTGCCCTCCTGGCTGAATCCCATATCTCGATCCACACCTGGCCGGAATCCGGTTACGCCGCTGTGGATGTGTTCACCTGCGGGGATCACACAATGCCCGAGCGCGCCTGCCAGGTGTTGCTGACGGAGCTCGAAGCCGCCGATCACAAGCTCACCAGCTTCCGTCGGGAGACCCCACTGGGCGTGGGGCAAGGGGATCGGGATCCCAGCCTGACGCCGGTCTGAGGGTTCAGCGTTTCGCCTCAACCGCGATCTTGGGCCCTCCCGGACCCGGAAGATCGCGGTTGAGCTTTCCGCTGACGAGCCCCTCCAGATCCAGCGCCACGGAGTGGAACCCCAGGGCAAGAAACGCTTTCACCATCTCCTCACGCAGGGAGCCAGATGCCAGGTACTGGCATACGGCTGCGAGCCGGTTCGCGGGCAGCTCGATCCGCGCGGCCTCCCCCTGGCTGCGAACCCGCACCTCCGCAAACCCATGGTGGCGCAGCCAGGCTTCGGCGGCCCCCACCCGCTGCAGGCGGCTGGCGGTGATCGATTCTCCATAGGGAAACCGGGACGCCAGGCAGGGCTGGGCGGGTTTATCCCACCAGGGCAGCCCCAGGGCCCGGGAGAGTTGGCGGACTCCCGATTTGTCCACGCCGGCCTCTGCCAGGGGGGAACGGACGTTCCACTCGCGGGCTGCTCGCAGTCCGGGCCGATGGTCTTCTAGGTCGTCCAGATTCACCCCATCCAGCACCTGGCTGGCGCCCGCATCGCTGCAGATCCGGGCCAGCAGGCCATGGAGCTCCCGTTTACAGGCGTAGCAACGGTCTGGGGGGTTGCTGGAATAGCTGGGATCGGCCAGCTCAGCAGTTGGGATTTCCCGATGACGCATCCCGAGCCAGCTGGCTTGGCAGCGGGCCTCTTCCAGCAGATGGGGGGCCAGGGCTGGAGACACGCCCGTGATTGCGAGGGCCCTTTCCCCCAGGCGCTCGGCGGCGATGGCTGCCACCAGCGACGAATCCACCCCGCCGGAATAGGCCACCACCACCGCGCCCAGGCCATCCATGGCATGCCGCATCCGGTCGAGGGCCTGGTGCAGCGCGGGGGGGAGGGGTTCAAGCAGGGTGAAAGGACGGGCGGAAGCCATCCAGCATTCCAGGGCTGCCGGGCCATCCTGGCAAGTCGCCCAGGAGAGCGGGGGGTGGGGTCGGCGCCATTAGCATCCGGGGCCCTACATAAGGCCCAATGACCTCGCCCACCGGATCCCAAACCAGCAAACGGGGGACGGGCAGTGGCATCGGCATCCGCACGGCCGCGGGTAGCGATGAGCGGTCTCGTGGGCAGTTGCATGTGTATGACGGCGAGGGGAAGGGCAAGAGCCAGGCCGCCCTCGGGGTGGTGTTGCGCACGATCGGGCTGGGAATCTGCGAACAGAAACGCACCCGGGTGCTGCTGTTGCGCTTCCTCAAGGGTCCCGGCCGCTCCTACGACGAGGATGGGGCGATCGAGGCGCTCCAGCAGGGCTTTCCCCATCTCATCGATCAGGTGCGCACGGGCCGCGGCGAGTATTTCAGCGCCACTGAGGCCACCCCCTTCGATCGCCAGGAGGCCCAGCGGGGCTGGGATATCGCCAAGGGTGCCCTGGCGAGCAATCTCTATTCCGTGGTGGTGCTCGATGAACTCAATCCCGTGCTGGATCTGGGGCTATTGGACGTGGAGGATGTGGTGCGCACCCTGGCCACCAAACCTCCCGGAATGGAGGTGATCTGCACCGGGCGGGGTGCGCCGTTGGCCTTGGTGCAGTTGGCGGATCTCCACTCGGAGATGCGTGCCCACAGCAGTGATGATTCGGGTTTGCAGGGAATCGAGATCTACACCGGGGAGGGCAAGGGCAAGAGCACAAGCGCCCTGGGCAAGGCGTTGCAGGCCATCGGCAGGGGGATCAGCCAGGACAAAAGCCACAGGGTGTTGATCCTGCAGTGGCTGAAGGGGGGAAATGGCTACACGGAAGATGCGGCGATTGCGGCCCTGCGCGAGAGCTATCCCCACCTGGTCGACCATCTGCGCAGTGGGCGAGATGCCATCGTTTGGAGGGGCCAACAACAGCCGATCGACTATGTGGAGGCAGAGCGGGCCTGGGAGATCGCCCGGGCGGCGATCGCCAGCGGCTTATACAAAACCGTGATCCTGGATGAGCTCAATCCCACCGTGGATCTAGAGCTGCTGCCCGTGGAGCCGATCGTGCAAACCCTGCTGCGCAAACCAGCGGAAACGGAGGTGATTATCACCGGCCGTTGCAAGGGCCGACCCGCCTACTTTGATCTGGCGAGCGTGCATTCCGAGATGGTGTGCCACAAGCACTACGCCGAGCGCGGGGTGGATCTCAAGCGCGGGGTCGACTACTGAGCGCCCTCAGTAGAGCGCCACGCTGGGATCAACCTCCTGGCTCCAGGCCTGAATGCCTCCCGTCACGTTGATGCCCTCGATGCCATGGCGCTGCAGGGCGATGAGGGCCTTGGCGGATCGGCCCCCCATCTTGCAATGGACGTAGAGGGTTTTCCCCTCCGCAAGCTGTCGCACCTCATCCACCGCCTCCCCGCTCTCGATTCGATCGAGGGGAATCAGGATGGCCCCTGGGATCACCGCAATCTCGGCCTCGGGCGGATTGCGCACATCAATGAGCACCAGGTCTGATCCCCCCTGATCCAGAAGGGATCTGAGCTCTTGCACAGTGATGGCATCCACGGCACCGGCCTCCTCCTGGCCAGGGGCGGCACCGGCCACCCCGCAAAACTCCTGATAGTCAATCAGCCGATCGATCACAGGCCGTTCCGGGCTGGGGCGCAACTTGAGCTCCCGGAACGACATCCGCAGGGCATCGAAGAGCAGTAGGCGGCCACTCAGGGTGGTGCCGATGCCCGTGAGGATCTTCACGGTTTCGGTGGCCTGGATCACGCCGATGATGCCCGGCAGCACCCCCACCACACCCCCTTCGGCGCAGGAGGGCACCATGCCCGGAGGGGGAGGCTCGGGAAACAGGTCGCGGTAGTTTGGTCCGGCTTGATAGTTGAACACGGTGGCCTGCCCCTCAAAGCGGAAAATCGAGCCGTACACATTGGGCTTGTCCAGCAGCACGCAGGCATCGTTCACCAGATAACGGGTAGGAAAGTTGTCGGTGCCGTCGCAGACCACGTCGTAGGAGGCCAGGATCTCCAGGGCGTTATCACTGGTGAGCGCCGTGTTGTAGAGCTCCACTTGGCAGTGGGGATTGATCTCCAGGATGCGATGCCTGGCGGATTCGATCTTGGGTTTGCCCACCCAGCTGGTGCCATGGATCACCTGACGCTGGAGGTTGCTGGAATCCACCACGTCGAAGTCGACGATGCCCAGCCGACCCACCCCAGCAGCTGCAAGATAGAGCAGCAAGGGGGAGCCCAGGCCACCTGTGCCCACGCAGAGCACGGAGGCGGCCTTGAGCCGCTTCTGACCCTCCATCCCCACCTCCGGGAGAATCAGGTGGCGGGAGAAGCGGGCCACCTCATCGGGGCTCAGCTGAACGCCGCTGGTGTCGGGAGGGAGCATGGGGCTAGCCCTGAGAAAACCTAAGGCTCCATTTTCCACACCAAGGGCCTGGGTTCGCCTTCCTCCGGCAACCACCAGCAGGCCAGGCCAGATACCCCCTGGATCACCATCAGGGCCGGGGGCACCGCCAGGGCTTGATCCGTGGCGGAGGGCACAGGGGGTCCTGAGGGGTGGCTGTGGAGCGACCCCAGCACCACCCAGTTCCGTTGCCTTGCCCATTTTTGTGCCAGCAGCTGCTCCCGCGGGTCAATGGAAAAGCGCCTGTGGCGCTCCTTCTGGGGCAGCCACATATTGCGGCAGGGCCACACCTGCCGCACTTGCCAGCGAGGCCCCAGCAGCAGGGCACAGCCCTCCTCCGGGGCGGCGGCCTGCAGCACCCGATGGAGAACGGTCAGCACCTTCCGACTAAAACAGATTTCGTCTGGCACGGTTTGTCCATCACCTGTAGGTTGTTCATGTAACTCCAGCAACAATTTGGGGCGATGACTGACGCCACGACCGAAACCCCTGACGTGAAGGGCTCCGAGAGCGAAAATGTTGAGGAATCCACCTTTGATTTCCAGCAGCGCTACGGGGAAGTAGTGGGCAAGGTGAACGAAACTCTCGACAAGGTTGATTGGAGCCAGCTCGGCAAGTTTGGCAAAGCTGCGGGAATTCTTCTTGCGGTAATTATTGCTCAAATCTTGATCAAAGGGGTGCTCGACACCATCAACCTCCTTCCCATCTTGCCTGGCCTGCTTGAGCTCCTGGGCTTGGTGGTGGTGGGCAACTGGGCCTGGAAAAATCTCACCACCAGTGAGAAGCGCTCCGAGCTGATGTCCCAGGTCGATCACCTGAAAAAGGAATATCTGGGCTGAGCTCTGCTCTCCAGATCCTTAGAGCATGCCCAGGAGTGCGTTCAGCACACCCTGGGCTTGTTTGTTGTACCCACCGCCGAAAAGATTGGCATGGTTGAGCAGGTGATAGAGGTTGTAGAGCTCCTTCCGGGCTTGCCATCCCACCGCCAGCGGCCATTCGTCGTTGTAGCCCTTGAAAAAGGCTTCAGGAAAGCCGCCAAACATTCGGGCCATGGCCAGGTCGGTCTCCCGATCCCCCCGATAGATCGCTGGGTCGAACACACTGGCGCCTCCGTCTGCCAGGAGGCTCCCATTGCCGCTCCAAAGGTCTCCGTGGACCAGGCACGGTTCCACATTCTGGCCGTCGAGCCAGCTGGGGAGGCGCTCCAGCAACCGATCGGCTCCAGCGAGCGGTTGGCCCTGGGCGGCCAACCAGCGGAGTTGGGGCCCGAGGCGGCAAGTCGTGAAAAACAGGCCCCAGCTCCCATGCCACCCATTGATCTGGGGAGATGTGCCGATGAAGTTGTCGCCCTCCCAGCCGAACCCTGGAAGATCCCGGGTGTTCCCTGGGGGGCGCTTGAGACTCCTGCGGTGCAGGCGGGCCAGGTTGGCCCCGAAGGTGGCCCAGGCTTCTGAGCCTGGGATGCCCCGGGCCAGCTCCAACCAGGGGAGCACCAGCACGGCCTCCTCTCCTGCCAGTCCCATGGCGAGGGGCGTAGGGATCCGCAGGCCAGGAGGCGCATACTGCGCCAGGGCTTGCAAGCCTTCGGCCTCCGCCTTCAGTAGGGGTTCCTGTTCGGCCCGGTTGGTTTTGGCAAAAAACCGCTCCCCGTCGCTGGTCTGCAGACACCAGGCCCTGTGGATGCAACCGCCCCCTACGGGCGTGCGGGCCACCAGGGTGATGGAAAGCTGCTCCTGCAGCCAGGGGGCCAGGGGGTCGACCTCGGCGCGGGCCATGGGACGGAAGGAGCCTTGAAAACTTTATGCTCCACAGCCATGACTGATGTGCTGGTGGTGGGCGCCGGCATCGCCGGGTTGACGGCAGCGGCTCTGCTGGCCAAGCAGGGCCGAACTGTTGTGCTGCTCGAGGCCCACCACCAGAGTGGGGGCTGTGCCGGCACCTTCCGCCGGGGTCCCTATGTGTTTGATGTGGGGGCCACCCAGGTGGCCGGCCTGGAGCCCGGCGGCATCCATGCCCGGCTCTTCGCCGCGCTTGGCGTGCCGGCTCCGGCTGCCAGCCCCCTCGATCCCGGCTGCGTGGTCGACCTGGCGGATGGCCGGCCCCCGGTGGCTCTCTGGCGGGATCCCCAGCGATGGCGCCAGGAGCGGGAGCAGCAGTTTCCCGGCAGTGGCGTCTTCTGGTCGCTTTGCGACACCCTGCAGCGGGCCACCTGGGCCTTTGCCGATCGGGATCCGGTGCTGCCCCCCCGCTCTTGGTGGGACCTGGGCCAGCTGTTGGCTGCCCTCGATCCAGGGGTGGTCGCCACCGGGGTCTTCACCACCAGCACTATGGCCGACCTGCTGATGCTCACCGGCGCCGCCCGGGGGGAAGGGGGCAGGCGGTTGCGGCGGTTTCTCGACCTTCAGTTGCAGCTCTATTCCCAGGAGCCCGCGGATCGCACGGCGGCCCTCTACGGCGCCACCGTCCTCTCGGTGGTGCAGGAGCCTCGGGGTCTGTGGCATCTGGAGGGCTCGATGCAATCCCTGAGCTCCGCCCTGGAGGAGGGGCTGGCGGCGGCGGGGGGAGAGCTGCGCTTGCGTCATCGGGTGCAACGGCTGAGCCCCCCCCAACTCAGGCAGGACCTCTGGGTGGTGGAGGGGGTGGGCCCCGGCGGGGTGCCCTTTGCCCTGACCGCCCGGGATGTGGTGCTCACCCTGCCGCCCCAGACCCTGCCTGAATTGGTGGGGGAGGCCCTCCCGTCCGGCTACGGCCGGCGCTTGGAAGGGCTCCACGAGCCCAGCGGTGCCCTGGTGTTCTATGGAGCGGTGGAGCGTCGCCATCTGCCCCCGGCCGTGGCCAGCCATCTGCAGCTGGACTGGTCTGATCCAGGCCCCCTGTTCGTTTCCGTGAGCCAGGAGGGGGATGGGCGGGCGCCCGTGGGGGATGCGACGGTGATTGCCAGCGTGTTCACCCCAGCCAGACCCTGGTTTGACCTGGAAGAGACGGACTATCAGGCTCGCAAACAGGCGGCGATGGCTGGCATCCAGGCTGGTCTGGCCAGGCTCCTGGGCTTGGAGGCCGGCCACTGGCGCCATGCCGAACTGGCTACCCCCCGGGGGTGGCAGGGATGGACCGGTCGCCCCTGGGGCTATGTGGGGGGGCTGGGCCAGCATCCGAGCCGCTTCGGACCCTTCGGCCTGGCTAGCCGCACGCCCCTCCCCGGCCTCTGGCTCTGCGGCGATTCCCTCCATCCCGGGGAGGGGACGGCCGGTGTGAGCACCTCGGCGGCCATGGTCTGCCGCCAGCTGCTCCAGCAGAGAAGCGTTTGAGGCATGCTGGCCACCGATTCCCGTGTCCCCATGGCGCCCCTGCCACCCCCCGAACCCTCGCGTCTCCTGGACACCCTGGCCTCCCTGGATGCCCGCAAGATCCGCTTTGAGATCAACCGCTATGCCCTCCCTAACGGGCTCGAGGCCACCTTCGGCCTGATTCGCCATCCCGGCGCCTCCCTGGCTGTGCCCATGCTGGACGATGGTCGGGTGGTGATCCTGCGCCAGTACCGCTTCGCGGTGGCCTGCCGCCTGCTGGAGTTTCCGGCCGGCACCCTCGACCCGGGGGAGGATCCCCTCGGCACGATGGAGCGGGAGCTGCAGGAGGAGGCGGGCTATGCCGCCAGCCGCTGGGATTCCCTGGGGGCCATGCTCCCCTGCCCGGGCTATTCCGATGAGGTGATCCATCTGTTCCTGGCCCGGGGCCTTACCCGCCTGGAGCAGCCCCCCGCCGGCGACGAGGACGAAGACCTGGAGGTGCTGCTGATGGAGCCGGCCGAGCTGGATGCGGCCATCGCCAGTGGCGATGAATCCCTCGATGGCAAGAGCGTGACCGCCTGGTTCCGGGCGCGCCAACTCCTGCTGGCCTGAGCCACCATGCCCCCAGCTACGCCCGTCGCCCACCAGCACCTGGCCTTCGAGGCGGAGCTCAGCGATGGGCCGTGTCGGTTCGTGCGGGAGCGCCTGCGGCTGCCCATGGGACTAGAGGCCAGCTTCGGCTGGCTGCGCCATCCCCCCACCGTTCTGGTGGTGCCGCGCTGCGCCGATGGCCGGGTGCTGCTGCTGCGGCGCTATCGCCCGGCCGTGGGGCGCTGGGTGCTGGAGTTTCCTAGCGGACTCTTGATGGCGGAGGAATCCCCCGAGGTGGGCGGTGCCAGGCTGATGCGATCACTCATGGGGTTGGGCTGTGGGGGGTGGCGGCAGCTGGGGGTGCTGCGGCCCAATCCCGGCTATTCCGATGAACACATGACGGTGGGGCTGCTGGCGATCGACGAGGCTGGGGAAGGGAATCCGGATCTGAGGGACGCCACCGATCGGGGCCTCTGCCAGCTGCAGCATTGGTCTCCCCAGGACCTTGAGGTGGCCCTCATGGCGCCGCAGGAGGCCGTGGATGGCCGCTGCGTGAGTGCCTGGGTTCTGGCTCGGTCCCACTGGATCCTTTGATGGCCTCCCCGCCCCGCTGGCTTTTCTGGCACCGGCGCGACCTGCGTCTGGCGGACAACCTTGGCTTAGCGGCGGCCGCCGCCGCCACCCCTGCCCTGACGGGGGTGTTTGTGCTGGATCCGGCCCTCCTCGCGGCCCCGGACCTGGCCCCGGCCCGGCTGTGGTTTCTCTGCGAGAGCCTCAAGGAATTGGCGGAGCGCTGGCGCCAGGCCGGCAGCCGATTGATCCTGCTTGAGGGGGATCCCGCCGTGGTGCTGCCCCAGCTGGTGGCCGCCACGGGCGCCGAGGTGGTGGCCTGGAACCGGGATGTGGAGCCTTACGGGCGGGAGCGGGATCGGCAGGTGGCCGCCGCCCTGCAGACCCAGGGCTGTAAGGTGCTGGTGGACTGGGACCAGCTTCTGGTGGCGCCGGAGGCCCTGCGCACGGGCAGTGGGGATCCCTATCGGGTGTATGGGCCGTTTCTGCGGAACTGGCGCGGCCAGGTGGAGCGGCGGGCCGCTCTGGGTTCCGCGGCCTCCGGGGGCCTGGAGCCGGTGGGCGCCCCGGCCCACCTGGTGGATCTCCCGGATCCAGAAGGGGCCGATGGATCTGGGGTTCGCCAGCTCCTCTGGGAGCGCCTGCCGCTGCGCCCCTTCGTGCCTGGGGCCGAACAGTTGGGCGTGTCCTTCGACGGGGCGGCGCTCTGTCCCTGCCGGCCCGGGGAGGCCGCTGCCCTGGCCCAGTTGGAAGCCTTCTGCCAGGGGGGGGCGCTGCTGGCCTATGGGGAGGGACGAAACCTCCCGGGGGAGGAGGGCACCTCCGCCTTGAGCGCAGCCTTGAAATTCGGGACCCTCAGCCCCCGGCAGGCCTGGGCTGCGGCCCAGGAGGCCCGACAGCTGGCCCGCAGCACGGAGGCCCTGGAGGCGATCACGGTGTGGGAGCAGGAACTGGCCTGGCGGGAGTTCTACCAGCAGGCCATCTATCACTTCCCCGAGCTGGCTGAGGGCCCCTACCGGCCCCAATGGCGCCACTTTCCCTGGCACAACAACGCCCCGTGGGTGGAGGCCTGGCGCGAGGGCCTCACCGGGGTGCCGATCGTGGATGCGGCCATGCGGCAGCTCAACGGCAGTGGCTGGATGCACAACCGCTGCCGCATGATCGTGGCCTCGTTCCTGGTGAAGGATCTGATCTGCGACTGGCGCCTGGGGGAGGCGGCCTTCATGGCCCGGCTGGTGGATGGGGATCTGTCCGCCAACAATGGTGGCTGGCAGTGGAGCGCCAGCAGCGGAATGGATCCCAAGCCACTGCGCATCTTCAACCCTGCGAGTCAGGCGGCCAAATTCGATACCGAGGCCACCTACATCCGGCACTGGTTGCCGGAGCTGGGCCATGTGGCCACGGCCGATCTGATCAGCGGCGAGATCGCCCCTCTGGAGCGTCGGGGTTATCCTGCACCTCTGGTAGTGCACAAGCAGCAACAGGCTCTGTTCAAGCAGCTCTACGCCGGCCTGTCTCGGGCTGACGGCTAACCCAGGGTCTTTCTCGGCTAGACGGCGACCGCTGGTTCCGTCGGGCTGCAGGGCTGGCCCATCAGCACGCGCCGCAGGGCGATGATCACCGCCTCCTGCTGGGCCTCTGTGAGTTCGGGGAAGATCGGCAAGCTGAGCACTTCGGCGCAGAGCCGCTCGGTGTGGGGCAGGCTGCCAGCCCCGTAGCCCATATCGCTGTAGGCCGGCTGGCGGTGGATGGGAATCGGGTAGTAGATGATCGTGCTCACCCCCGCGTCCTGCAGCTGCTGCTTGAACCAGTCGCGGCAGCAGGCTTCCGGCAATCCGTAGGTGGCGCTGTCTGAGGAGGGGGTGCAGCGGCTGCCGCAGGAGGCCTGGCCCACGGGGCAGGCGGGCAGGCGCACTACGAACTGGTTCCAGCTGTGGCCGCTGGACCCTGGTTCCGGGAGCACCAGCCCGGGCACATCGGCCAGTTCCCTGAGGTAGCGCGCGGCAATGGCCTGGCGCCGCTCCACCCAGCTGGCCAGGTGGGGCAGCTTCACCTGCAGCACGGCGGCCTGCAGGGCATCCAGGCGGCTGTTGTAGCCCAGGTTGGTGTGGAGATAGCGGCGGGGCATGCCATGCACCGCCAGCTCCCGCACCCGACCGGCAAACTCCGGATCCCGGCACACCACAGCCCCCCCATCGCCTGCGGCGCCCAGGTTTTTGGTGGGGAAGAAGCTGAAACAGCCAGCATCACCCCAGCTGCCCACGGGCCGGCCGGCCCAGCTGGCCCCGGTGGCCTGGGCGCAGTCCTCGATCACCAGCAGGCCATGGGCGCGGGCGATGGCATTGATCTGTTCCATGTCCACTGGCCGGCCGAAGAGGTGGACCGGCAACAGGGCTCGGGTGGCAGGGGTGATGGCCGCCTCGATCCGGTTGGGATCCATCAGATAGGAGCCCTCCTGCACATCCACGAACACCGGTGTGGCGCCAACGGCACTGATGGCTTCCGCGGTGGCGAAGAAGCTGAAGGAGGTAGTGATCACCTCATCCCCGGGTCCGATTCCCAGGCCACGGAGGGCGAGGATGAGGGCATCGGTGCCGCTGTTGCAGCCGATGGCGTGGGGAACGCCGCAGCTCTCGGCGAAGGCGGTTTCAAAGGCTGCAATCGTGGAGCCGCCGATGTACTGGCCACTGCGCAACACTTGCAACACAGCCTCATCGAGGCGATCACCAAGCTGCCTCAGCTGCTCGGCGAGGCTGAAAGGGGGCACTTGCATGGAGGCAACCTTAAGCCCCGCGAAAGATTGGACCAGGGTGGCCGTGGCCCCCTCCGATGTTGGCCCTAGGCCCAGGTGGGCGCCTTGCCGGGATGCCATTTGATGTTGCAACCGATGGAGGGCAACTGTTCTGGCGAGGGGGTTTGGCCCTTCACCAGGGCCTGAAGGGCGGCGCGCAGGTCGCGTCCATCCAGCGGGACGGAATTGGCCGGACGGCTGCCATCGAGTTGGCCCCGATAGCGGAGGGTGTGGTGGCCGTCGAACAGGTAAAGGTCGGGTGTGCAGGCGGCCTGAAAGCTCTTGGCGATGGCTTGGCTGTCATCGGCCAGGTAGGGAAAGCGCCATCCGTTCTCCCGGGCCTGGCTGGTCATGCCATTGGGCCCATCCTGTGGGTGGGTGGTGAGGCTGTTGCTGCGGATGGCCACAAAGGCCACCTGATCGCCGAAGTCCTGGTGGATTCGGGTGAGCTCCGGCTCGATGTGCTTGACAAAGGGGCAGTGGGGGCAAAGAAAGAGCACCAGCACGGGTGTTCCCGACAGGGTCAGGGGGTCGGACAGAGGGCCTCCCACCACAGGGGTGAGGGCCTGGGCCATGGTGTCCCAGGGGAGGGGAGTGCCGAGGGGAAGCATGGTGGAGGGAGTAAGGGCCATGCCAAACCGCAGTCGAGGGGCAGAAGCAGGATCATGGCGCGAGTTTCGATCCCTTGGCCGTGCGCCTGAAGCTCCCCCTGCTGCTTCCCTTGGGGGTTCTGCTGCTGAGTGGCTGTGTGCCGGCGGAGGAGCGCCCCAGCTGGAGGGTGTATGCCCTGCCGCGGCAGCGGGCGGGGGATGGCCTGGCGGTGGTGAATCGCCCCCGGGGGGAGGGGCTCCACCTCTGGCTGGACGTGCGCAGCGGCCAGGAAGGACCGTGCCGTCCCCGTTGGAATCCCGATGGGGCCCGGTTGCGGGATGGCAACGGGGAGCGGCCCACCAGCATGGGGCGGGCGCCGCGGCAGGAGTTTTTCGAGGCCCTCGCCCACGGCCGGGTGCGGCTGGCCCTGCGGCAGCAGATGGAGCTCCTCTGCGGCCAGGTGGCTCCAGGCCTTCCGTTTGCCTGGGAGCCGCCTCCGCGCCGGCCCCAGGACCTGCCCCCCGAACGGCCCCTGATGTTGCAGGAACCGGATCTGTTGAGCCATCCCACGGCCGTGCGCCGAGCGGAAAAGCTTTTGCTGGGCCAGCCCCTCACGCCCGAGGACTGGGACGATAAACCCCTGCCCCCGCCTCCGCAGGGGCCCTAAGGGTTGGCCAGGAGGGCCACGGCGGCCCTGTAGCCCTCCGGCACCCCCACATCCCAGAGCCGCAGGGCTGGAGGGGGCGCCCCATCAGGAGCTTCTGCACCCTTTCCCGCCAGCCCCACCCCGCTGGCTTTCCCCCGGGCTTCCAGCCGACACCAGGCCGTCAGGAAGGCGCTCGCCTGCTCGGCTAAGGGCAGGGCCCGGAGCTCCGCCACTTCGCCGGGGGAGAGGCAGCGCACGGCGATGGGCTCCCACGGGAGGTGGGGCCGAGCCTGCTCCACATCCACCCCCACCTCAGCGGAGCCATGGAAGGCCAGCAGGATCAGCTCCCCGGAGTGGCTGCCGTTGAAGGCTGGAGCCCCGGGATCGGCGCAACGGGGCTTGCCCCGCAGGTCGGCTTCGATGGCGATGGCGCTGGGCGGTCGCCCCAGCCACTGGCCCAGCAGCTGGCGCAGGCCCGCCCGGGCCAGCAGGAAGCGGGCCTTGTCTGCGGGGCGGCGGTAGGCCCCATGGCGCTGGCGCTCGTCAGCCGACAGGCTGGCCAGCAGGGTGAACTGGGCCTCGGGTGCCAGGGTGGGGGGGCAGGAAAGGAGCAGCACCAAGGGGGGAGCTGTTCCCTGGGGAAGAACGGGGGCAGCCTGTCCCAGGCTCCAGGGGAGGGGCTGGAGGGGATCGGCCGGAGTGGGGGGGGCGGCCTGCAAGCGCTCAGAGCGCCCCTGGGCCCAGGAGTTCAGGCGCCTCGCCGTCGAGCCCCGTGATCTCCGGCTCCCCTGCCCGCAGGCGCACGGCCCAGGCATCGAGGAAGGTTTTGGCGCAGCTGGCGGTGGGCACGGCCAGCAGGAGCCCCAGCAGTTCCCCCAGCCCCAGCAGACTCCCCAGACGGGCGCCGATGGGCAGGCAGATCAGCAGCCAGGCGGGCTGCAAGCCCACGATGCTGCCCATGAGCCGGGGCTGGATGATCTGATCCACCACCTGGCCCACCGTGATGGCGGTGGCCAGCACTTCCAGACCCTTGCGGGGATCCTCCAAGGCCAGCAGCAGGCTCACCACCACGATCGTGGCGGCGCTGGCATAGGGGATCAGGGTGGTGAAGCCGATCGCCACGGCGAACAGAACTCCGTAGGGAATGCCCAGCAGGGTGAAGACCACCATCTGCAGGCTGGTGAGGATCAGGGCGAGCAGGAGCTGGCCGGCGAAATAGCCGCGAAAGGTGCGATAGAGGGTGCCAGTCACCAGGCCGCGCACGTTGGGGGGAAGCCACTGGGCCAGGCCTGCCGCGATCCGCTCCCCCCCCAGCAGCAGAAACACCGTGAGCACCAGCACGATCACGGTGTTCACCGTGAGGCCCAAGGTGGCGCCCAGCAGGCTGAGCACCTGCTGGCTGAACTGGCTGGCGAGTTTGCTGGTGCGGGTGAGCAGTTGGCTGCTCAGATCGCCGAAATCACTGGGCAGGCCCCGGGAGATGGCCCAGTTCTGCAGCTTGGTGAGCAGGATCTCGCCTTCTGAGAGCCAGCTCGGCAGCGCCTTGATGAGCTCATCCAGCTGCTGCACCAGCCGAGGTAGGAGCCAGAGCGCGGCCAGCACCACGCCCCCCAGGCCGAGCCCGATCACCAGCAGCAGCGCCAGGGTCCGTGGCACCTTCTGCTCCACCAGCCAGCGGGTGGGGATATCCAGCACGAAGGCGATCAGGGCGGCCGTGAGAAACAGGGCCGGAAAGGGCGCCAGGGGCACCAGCAGCTGCCGGAGCACCCAGAGGTTGAGCACCAGCAGGGGCAGGGCCAGACTGAAGCGGAGCCAGGGAGGGAGCACCAACCGCTCGAGCATGGTGGGTGCGGGGAAGCGAGGATCAGACCCTCAGCTTGCCGGTTCCCCTGGCTTCTCGTCAGCAGCGGGGGGCAGCGCGCGGATCGCGCCCCGCTCCACCTCCAGGCCGCCCGGAGGAATGGGCACCTCCAGCAGCCTCAGGCGGCCAGGGATCACCATCTCGCTGCGCACCCCAGCCAGGGGTGGGGGCTCCATGCGTAGACCCCGATCGAGTACCACCACCCGCTTCAGGGGCGGCCTGACGGCAATGGTGGGGCCATCCTGATCGAGCTTGAAATCGGCCTGGTCATGGTCGTAGGCGGGGAGGTGCACCGAGGGGAGCCGGTAGGCCCGCAGGTTGGAGCGGCCGGTGGTGATCACCAACGTGGTTGCGGGATCAAAGCGCTGCACGGCCTGGATCGCCTGCCCCCATTCCCGATCGAACGCCCGCAGGGAGGGGGCGAAGCGATCGCCCGGCACCACCAGGAACAGCAGGGTCTGTAGGCCTACCACCAGGGCCAGATCCCGGGGCCAGCGCAGGATCCCCCGGGGCCTGGAGCGGCCCCCCAGGCGCCAGGCCAGGGCCAGCAACACCGCAGGAAGCAGGGTGGTGGCATGGCCCATGCGAGTGAAGTGCACCAGCAGCAGGTAGAGGGCGGAGGGGGCGATCCAGAGCAGCAGGAAGAGCACACGCCAGCCCTGGGATGGAGGTTTTGAGAGTTCCGCGCCTTCCCCAGCGGGCTTGGGGGGCCAGAAGAGGGCCAGGGCCAGGGCGGCCGGGGCGGTGAGCCCCACGCTGCGCAGCAGGAGCCAGAGATTGGCAGCGATTCCCTTGTTGCGGGAGGGATCGCTGTGGTCGCCCTTCCAGGCCTGAAAGAGATCCCAGAACCGCTCGAAGCCCCCCACCTCCGAGAGAAACGCCCCTCCCCAGGTCGCCAACAGGCCCAGCCCCAGGGCGATGCCTGCCCCGTAGCGCCAGGCCGCCACCCCCTGGCGCCAGCCCCTCCAGCAGGCCATCACCACCAGGGGCAGCAGAAAGAGAGGGGTGTTGGGACGGATGCCTCCGGCTGTGGCCATGAGCGCCGCCAGGGGGAGCACGAAGCGCTGATCCCCCTCGGCCAACTGGAAGGCACAGCAGCCGATCGCCACCACCCAGCCCAGCTCAACGCCGTAGCTCAGGGGTTGACTGGAGTAGTACCAAAGGAGCGGGGCGCTGAAGAGCAACCCCACCAGCCAGGCCCCCACCCTGGGGCCGCCAAACCGTTTCCCCAGCCACCAGCCGCAGGGCAGGGCGCTGGCGGCGGCGAGGGCATTCACCAGCTCCAGGGCCCCCACCCCATCCCCGCCCACCAGGGGCTGGACGAGGCGGCCCAGGGCGATCAGACACCAGAACACCCCGGGCATGTGGGGCACATGGTGGGGCAGATCGAAGCCGGAGAGGGCCAACACGAAGTTGCCGGCGTCCCAGGCCTGCACCAGCTGGGTGCGGGTGGCCCAACGGCTCAGCAGCCCCAGAAGAAAGAGCCCCACCAGCCAGGGGGCTGGGCGGTTGCGGCCCAGCATCATGGTTGGCGCTCCCCGCCGGAGGCCATGGCCTCCAGGTAGGCGCGACTGCCGAGCTGCTGGAGCCGCTGGTCCTTGTCCGTCACCTGGGCATGCAGCTGCTGGCGGTAGGCCGTGATGGCTTCAGCCAGGGCCGGATCGGCCGTGGCCAGGATCTGCACCGCCAGCAGGCCGGCGTTGGCCCCATTGCCGATCGCCACCGTGGCCACAGGGATGCCCGCCGGCATCTGCACGATGGAGTGGAGGGAATCAACGCCGGAGAGGGCTTTGCTCTGCACGGGCACGCCGATCACGGGCAGGGGCGTTAGTGACGCCACCATCCCGGGCAGATGGGCGGCGCCGCCGGCTCCCGCGATGATCACCTTCAGCCCTCGCCCTGCCGCTCCCTGGGCGAAGGCCACCATCTCCAGCGGCGTGCGGTGGGCGGAGAGCACCCGCACCTCATGGGCCACCCCGAAGGCTTCCAGCATCTCCACCGCAGCCCGCAGGGTGGGCAGATCGGAATCGCTCCCCATCACCACGGCCACCCTCGGAGGAGGAGAGGGGTGGGAGGCTTCAGGCTCGGCAGACACGTCTCGGGAGCGGTTGGGGGCATTCTTGCCGGGTGGCCCGGCCGGGGGCGGCCTGACAAAAGCAGCCTGGACCGTCAGGATGAAGCTCTGTACGGCCAACGGGCAGTGTGCTGAGGTTCCTGCGGATCGGCATCGGCATCGGATCCTTCGGCCTGGTGGTCTGCGGCCTTCTGGCCATCGCTATGGCCGCGAGTCGGCTTTGGCGCATCCTCTTCCCGAAGGAATGAAAGACGACCTGGAACACCTCTCCCCCTCCCCTGAGAAGATCAACGAACTGGCCCCAGCTGAGGCCCTGAGGGAGCGACTCACCCGCGGTGGCGCTCGCTTCTGGGTGATGGTGGCCACAACCCTTGTCTGGATGATTGACATCACGTTATTCCGCCATATCACGGGTCATCATGTGGTAGCCACAACCTTCAATCCTCTCCTGCACACCTTGGAGAAAGTCAGCACGATTGTGTTTTTAATCGTCACCCTCGGCTTGGCCCAGGCTCTGTTTCGTTCGCGCCAAGCCAGCGTCTTTCGTTGGGCCCTGATTTATCTGTTCTTTTCCATGATTCAGGTGGTGGCCAATGTGCTGTCCATGGTGGCCACAGCCAGTTCGGTGGATGGGGGTGGCCTGGGGGGGTTGTGGGATGTGGCGGCGGTTTACATGCAGAGCGTGACGGTGTTCATGTTCATCTACATCTTTCTCGATGTCTGCACGCCCGGTGGGGCTTTTGTCTGGCCTTCGCGCGATGGTCAACCACCCCCCACACCCCATGTGATTGATTATCTCTTCATCTCGCTCAATGTGAATTCCACCTACGGCCCCACCAGTGAGGCCGTGATGTCCAGACCGGCCAAGTTGTTCATGGCCCTGCAGGTGTTGTTGGCGATCATGATGCTCACGGTGCTGATCGCCCGGGCCGTGAGCGCCTGAGGGGGCCGGGCCGGCTCAGCGCTCCATGGCGGCGGTGGCCTTCAAGGCGGGGGCGGTCAGCACCTCGTGGCCGTGGTCGGTCACCACCACATCATCCTCGATGCGGATGCCGATGCCTTTCCAGCGGTCGTCGATGCTGGGCTGGCCCTCCGGCACGGCGAGGCGGTCGCTCACGTAGAGCCCCGGCTCCACGGTGAGCACCATGCCGGTGGCGAGGTCGACATGTTTCTCCCCCAGCCGGTAGGCCCCCACGTCGTGGACATCCAGCCCCAGCCAGTGGCCGGTGCGGTGCATGTAGAGGTGGCGGTAGGCCCCCTGCTCGATCAAACCCTCCACCTCTCCTCGCAGCAGGCCCAGCTCCACCAGCCCCTCCACCAGCACCCGCACGGCCGTGTCGTGCACGCCTTCGGCGGTGGCACCAGGCCGCACGGCGGCCACGGCGGCCTCCTGGGCGGCCAGCACCAGCTCGTAGAGGGCCCGCTGCTCCCCGCTGAAGCGGCCATTGATCGGAAAGGTGCGGGTGATGTCGCCGTTGTAGTAGTCAACCAGGCTGCAGCCGGCGTCGATCAGCAGCAGGTCGCCATCCTGCAGAGGGGCGTTGTTGGCGGTGTAGTGGAGCACGCAGGCGTTGTCGCCGCCGGCCACGATGGAGCCGTAGGCCGGCCCCCGGGCGCCCTGCTCTAGGAAGTGTTGTTCGATCACGGCCTGCACCTGGCGTTCGCTGAGCCCGGGGCGGGCCACGCTGCGGGCCAGCTCATGGGCCTCGGCGGAGATGAGGGCGGCCTGACGCATCAGCTCCACTTCCTCCTCGCTCTTGCGTAGGCGGAGCTCGTGGAGGATCGGGCAGGGGGCCACCAGCCCCAGGGCGGCCGCGCCGCTGCGGGGCGCCCGATCCAGCTGCTGGGCCCAGGTTTGGAGCACCAGGGGTTCCACCTTGGGGTGGCGGCCTACTCGGAAGGCAATGCCCTCCGCCCCCTGCAGATACTGGGGCAGCCGTTCCGCCAGTTCGCTCAGGGGGTGGGCGAGGTTGGCGCCGAAGTGGGCCACGGCCCCCTCACAGCCCCAGCGAAAGCCATTCCACACCTCGGCGCTCGGCTCCCGGGGGGCCACGAAGAGCACGAAGGGGTTCTCGGGCCGGTGGGGGAGGAAGAGGGCCACGGCGTCGGGTTCATCGAAGCCCGTGAGGTACCAGAAATCGCTGTCTTGTCGGAAGCTGTGCTCCACATCGGCGTGGTGGGTGCGCAGCGGGGCCGCCGGAATCACGGCCGCGGCGGAGCCGAGGCGGTGCAGGAAGCGATCCCGCCGATCGGCGAACACCTCCTCAGGCAGACGGGAGGGGCGGGCTGGGGTGGCCAGGGATGGAGCCATGGGCGGAAAGGCGCAACGGCACAGCGGGGCATCTACCGATTAAATACGGAGGTTGCCATCTGATCACCGTGCCGGCCGTCCCTGGGCCCTCTCCACCCCTTCCCAGGCCTGCCGCGCCGCCGATGGGCGAGCGGGCGCTGCAGCTGCTCAGCCGCTGGCGTCGGGCCCTGGAGCTCACCCCCCGGGAGCGGGAGGTGTTGGGACCCGAGCTGGCCGGCCTGGATCGCCAGCTGGAGCGGCTCCAGGGGTGCCGGCCCAAGGTGGCGGTGCTGGGACGGGTGGGGGTGGGCAAGAGCAGCCTGCTCAATGCGCTCCTGGGCCAGGAGGCCTTTGCCACCGATGTGGCCCATGGCTGCACCCGCCGCCAGCAGGAGCGGGGCTGGCCGGTGGAGATTCCTGGCCTGGCCGGGGTGGATCTGGTGGACACCCCGGGCATCGACGAGGTGGCCGCCCCGGCCCGTGAGCGGCTGGCCCGCCGGGTAGCCCTGGGGGCCGATCTGGTGCTGCTGGTGGTGGACAGCGACCTCACCCGGGTGGAGGCAGAGGTGGTGGAGCGGCTGCTGGCGGAGGGCAAGCCCGTGCTGTTGGTGCTCAACCGCAGCGATTGCTGGCCGGCGGAGGAGCTGCCGGAGCTGCTGGAGAGCCTGCGGCGCCGCCTGCCCGCCGCTGCCGCCCACCTGGAGCCCCTGGCCGTGGCGGCTGCCCCCCGGGAGGCGAAGGTGTTGGCGGATGGCCGTGTGCGCAGCACGGCCGCGCCCCCCCGGATCGGCCCCTTGCGCCAAGCCCTGATGAGCCTGCTGGGGGAGGAGGGGGAGCGGCTGTTGGCCCTCAATGCCCTACGGGCGGCGGATGCCTTTTCCGATGAGCTCTACCGCTGCCGAATGCGCCAGGGCCGGCGTCAGGCCCGCAGCCTGATCAGCCGGTATGCGGCCGCCAAGGCCGCGGGGGTGGCCCTCAACCCCGTGATGGGTTTGGATCTTGCGGGTGGAGTGGTGTGCGACAGCGCCCTGGTGATGCAGCTCTGCCAGATCTACGGCCTGCCCATGACCCGCAGCGGAGCCCGCCGCCTGCTCTTCAACGTGGGCAGCCAGAACGCTCTGCTGGGGGGCACCCAGCTAGGGCTGCAGGCCCTGCTGGGGGGGGTGCGCCAGGCCCTGCTGCTGGCGGCCCCCCTGAGCGCGGGCCTGTCGCTTGCGCCGGCGGCGCCGGTGGCCATGGCCCAGGCGGCCTTGGCGGTGCACACCACGCGGCGCACGGGCCGGCTGGCGGCCCAGGCCCTGATGCAGAGCCGCACGGCGGCGGGCCATCCGGCGGCCCTGCTGCGCCGGTTGGCGGCGGAAGATCCCGACACCCGCCGCTGGCTGGCGGGCTGGACCGACCGGGGCCGCAAGCGGGGCCGGGGCCGGCGCGGCCCTGGGCAGCCGTGAGCCGCATTGCCCTCTTTGGCACCAGTGCCGACCCGCCCACTCTGGGCCACCGGGCCCTGCTGCAGGGGCTCCTGGCCCATTTCCCGAAGGTGGCCACCTGGGCCAGCGACAATCCAATGAAGCCTCGGCAAGCCCCCCTGGAGGTGCGCATCGCCCTGCTGGAGGCTCTGGTGGAGGCCATTGGCGATCCCCGCCTGGAGCTGGTGCAGGAGCTCAGCAGCCCCTGGGCGATCGCCACCCTGGAGCGGGCCCGCCAGCGCTGGCCCGGGGCCAGGCCGGTGTTTGTGGTGGGGAGCGATCTGGTGCCCCAGATGCCCAGCTGGCGCGAGGCGAGCCGCCTGCTGGCGGGGCTGGAGGTGGCGGTGGCGCCGCGGCAGGGCTGGACCCTGGAGGAGAGCGATCTGGAGCGGTTGCGGGCCCTGGGGGCCCAGGTGGAGGTGCTGGCCCTGCCCGTGCCCGCCACGGCCAGCTCCCGGGTGCGGGGCGAGGCGGGCCAGCCCCCGGATCCGGCCCAGGTGCCCGAGGAGCTCTGGCCCCTGCTGCGGCGCCACGGGCTCTACGGTCTGCCCTCCACCCCCGCCCCGTCCTGATCCATGCGGATTGCTCTGGCCCAGCTCGATGCCTTGGTGGGCGATCTGGATGGCAACGGTGATCGCCTGCTGGCGGCCTGCCGGGCGGCGGCGGGACAGGGGGCCCGGCTGGTGCTCACCCCCGAGCTCTCCCTGTGGGGCTATCCCCCCCGCGATCTGCTGCTGCGGCAGGCCCTGCTGGGGCGCCAGGAGCGGGTGCTCGATCGGCTGGCGGCAGACCTGCCCGACAACCTGGCGGTGCTGGTGGGGGTGGCTGAACCCATGGCCGGCGGCGGCCATCCGGCGCTCTACAACGCCGTCGCCCTGGTGGAGCGCAGCGGCTGGCGGATCGTCTGCCGCAAGCGGCTGCTCCCCAGCTACGACGTATTCGATGAACGCCGCTACTTCCGCCCCGGGGACGCGGCGTCGGTGCTGGAGCTGCAGGTGGAGGGGCGCCTCTGGCGCCTGGGCCTCACCATCTGCGAAGACCTCTGGGTGGAGGAAGACCTGCAGGGGCACCGGCTGGCGGGCGCGGATCCGGTGGCGGAGTTGCTGCCCCATGGGGTGGATCTGCTGCTCAACCTCTCGGCGTCGCCGTTCGGTCAAGGAAAGGCGGGATTGCGTCGCCGATTGGCGGCCCGAGCCGCGGCGCGGTTGAGCGCTCCTGTGCTCTATGTCAACCAGGTGGGAGGCAACGACGAGCTGGTGTTTGACGGCGGCAGTTTCGTGGTGAATGCGGCCGGCAGCGTGGTGTGCCAGCTGGCCTGCGCCCGGGAGGATCTGGGGATCTGGGATGCGAGCGCGCCGTTGCCTCTGGCCAGTGGGCTGCTGGTGCCGGAGCTGGCCAACGAGGAGGAGTTGCTGCGGGTGCTGTGCCTGGGGGTGCGGGATTACGCGCGCAAGTGCGGCTTTGGCCAGGCCTTGCTGGGCCTCAGCGGCGGCATTGATTCAGCCCTGGTGGCGGTGATCGCCTGCGGCGCCCTCGGGGCCGAGAGGGTGGGGGCCCTGCTCATGCCGTCGCCCTGGAGTTCGCCGGGTTCCATCGACGATTCTTTGGCCCTGGCGAGCCGCCTGGGGATGGCCACCCACACGGTGCCGATCGCGCCGGTGATGGGTGCCTTTGATGGGGCGCTGGCGCCGGTGCTGGCGGGGCCGCCGGCGGGGCTGCCGGCGGAAAATCTGCAATCGCGCATCCGGGGCAGCCTGCTGATGGCGGTGGCGAATCAGCAGGGCCAGCTGCTGCTGGCCACGGGCAACAAGTCGGAGCTGGCGGTGGGCTATTGCACCCTCTATGGCGACATGAACGGCGGCCTGGCGGTGATCGGCGACCTCTACAAGACATCGGTGTTTCGGCTCTGCGCCTGGATCGACAGCCCCGCCGCCGCCGCCTGCCGCGCCTCCCTCGGCCTGCCCGCCAACGGCCACCTGATCGGCGAGGCGATCCTGCGCAAGGAGCCCAGCGCCGAGCTGCGCCCCGATCAGCGCGACAGCGATTCCCTGCCCTCTTATGAAGAGCTGGATCCAGTGCTCAAGGGCCTGGTGGAGCGGCTGGCCACGCCGGAGGAGCTGGTGGGGGAGGGGATGGATCCGGCCCTAGTGGCGCGGGTGATCCGGCTGGTGCAGCGGGCGGAATTCAAGCGGCGGCAGGCGGCACCGGTGCTGAAGGTGAGCGGGCGGGCCTTCGGCAGCGGCTGGCGCATGCCGATCGCCGCGAAGGTGGAGTAGGGCTCATTTGCCGATGCAGAAGCGGGCGAACACCCGCTCCAGCACGGCTTCGCTCACGTCGTCTCCGGTGATCTCCCCCAGGCGGCCGATGGCCTCCCGCAGGTCGATGGTCCAGAAGTCCCAGGGCAGGCCGCCTGCGGCGGCCTGCAGGCTGCGGCCAAGGGCGGTGGCGGCGGCGGCGGCCAGCTCCCGCTGGCGGCCGTTGAGGGCCACCTGCAGGCCCTGGAGCCCGGCGCCGCCGCAGCGCTTCAGCAACGCGGCGGCCAGCTCCTGCCGCCCCTCGCCGCTGAGGGCGCAGAGGCTCACCTCAGCGGGCGTGGCGGCAGCGCCGGGGGCGAGCCGATCCCGCTTGTTGCCCACCAGCAGCAGGGGCACCTCGGGGGGCACCTGGTTGCGCAGAGCCTGGTCGGCCTCAGTAAAGCCTTCCCCCAGATCGAAGAGCAGCAGCACCACATCGGCGGCGGCGAGGGCGGCCTGGCTGCGGGCGATGCCGAGCCGCTCCACCGGATCGCTGGTGGGGCGAATGCCGGCGGTGTCGAGCAGGGTGAGGGGCACGCCGTCGAGCACCAGCTCGCTTTCAAGCAGGTCGCGGGTGGTGCCGGGCAGGTCGGTCACGATGGCCCGCTCCCGCTGGCTGAGCAGGTTGAGCAGGCTGCTCTTGCCCACGTTGGGCCGGCCCACGATGGCCACCCGCAGCCCCTCCCGCAGCAGCTCCCCCTGCTGGGCTTCCGCCACCAGCTGCTGAAGGGCGGCCTGGGTGTGGCCCAGCGCCTCCACCACGGCGGCAGGGTCGAGGGGGGGCAGGTCGTCCTCGAAGTCGATGCGGGCCTCGAGCTCGCTGAGCTGATCCAGCAGGCCGGCCCGCAGGAGCTGGATGCGCTCCTGCAGGCCCCCATCCAGACCCGCCATGGCGAGCTGAGCCGCGCGCCGGCTGCGGGCCGCCACCAGCTGGCCGATGGCCTCGGCCCGGGTGAGATCCAGGCGGCCGTTGAGCACGGCCCGCAGGCTGAATTCACCGGCTTCGGCGGGCCTGGCCCCGGCGGCAAACACCAGCTCCAGCACCCGGCGCACCACCACCAGGCCGCCATGGCAGTGGAGCTCCACCACGTCTTCCCGGGTGAAGCTGCGGGGGGCGCGCATCAGCAGCAGCAGGGCCTCATCCACCCGCTCCCCCGTGGCGGGATCCACCACGTGGCCATAGAGCACCCGGTGGCTGTCCCACACCTGCTGGCCCGGCGCCTGGAACAGCTGGCGGCCGATCGCTTCGGCCCGGGGCCCGGAGAGCCGCACGATCGCCACGCCGCCCTGCCCCGGGGCAACGGCGGTGGCGATGGCGGCAATGGTGTCGGAGGTGGCGGCCAGCAACCGGGGCTCCTGGTGGGGATGGCCTTCAGTGTGGCTGGGGGCCAGAATTGGATGCAGCAGCAGTCCAACGGGCGTGGGTCGAGACAGGCCTGAGGGCAGAGGCGTGTTCCAGCTGGCTGGTGGCATTTGCGCCGGGATTGCCTTGGCGGTGGTGAGCGGGGAAGCGTCCAGGCCGGTGCTCAGCCAGCTCCAGCACCCGGTTTTGGGGCAGACCGTCAGACCAGCCTCTCCATCTCCTAAAGCCTCCGCTGCCCCCCGTCCGCCAGCTGGATCTAACCCTCCCACCGGCGCGTCTCGGGATGGCGCCGCAGAAAACGAACGGCATGGCGGTTGTACCGCTCGGTGAACACCAACGACCAACTCAAGGCTGCATCTGCGTCTTTTGCAGCTCGTCTTCAGGGCCGATGGCCATGGCATCCAGGCGCTTGAGGTGGTCGTCGACCGATTCGTGGACGACACGCCCGGCGGCGAGATCGGCGCGGGCTTCCTGCAGCGCGATTTCCAGCTCGCACTCCCGTAGGCGCTGATAAGCATCGGCTTCCATCACCACATATCGCAGTTCACCGCGCACGCTCAGCCCAACCTCGCGTTCGTGATCCAGCGCCCGTGAAATGGCGCCGATGCCGTGCTGCTGGAGATGTTTGCCCCGTAGGCAGGCAGAAGCCCCCCGGCTCCCGATCCGCGCTAGCGTTGAACAATCCGTTCCACAGGCGAGGCCATGGCCCTGGGTGTTCGCGTCGAACCCGAACTGGAGCGGCGGTTGGATCAGCTGGCCCAGCAGTTGGGCAAGACCCGCAGCGCGTGCATCCGCGAGGCCATCAGCCAGTACCTGAGCCGCTATGGCGATGCGGCCGAGGCCCGTCGCCAATCAGCGCACCTCGCCCAGGTTGAGCCGGCCCACTGGAGTGAGCAGCTGCCCGACTGGAGCGACTGGACCGCATGACACCTGCAGCTCTGTGCCGCGGCACGGTGGTGACCGTGGCCAGCTCAGGGGCTTACTCAGGCAAGCCCAGACCAGCTGTTGTCGTGCAGGCGGATCGCTGGCTTCAGGCCCATCCCAGCGTCACCCTGTGCCCCCTCACCAGCACCATTCGGCAAGCCCCCTTGGTGCGGATCCCTGTCGAGCCTTCGCCGCGCAATGGTTTGCGCAAGCTCTCCCAGCTGATGCTCGACAAGCTCTTCACCGTGCCGGTCCAGGCGCTGGGAGAGGTGGTGGGGCAGCTGGAGCCCGATGTGCTGATGGATCTGGATCTGGCGTTGCGGGGATGGCTGGAACTGCCGTGATGGATGCGCCAGACTAATCCAATGGCCGTATCTTCACGCCCCTCCAGCTATTCCTACTTGGTGGATGAGCGCCTGCTGCGCACAATCGCGGCCGAGATCCGGCTCCCGCGCCCGCGGCAGCGAACGGCCCGATTCCGACCTCGACCTGCTGGTGACGGTGCCGGATGCCTGGCTGGCGAGCCACTCAAGGTTTGAGGAGACAGGGGATCTGAGTCCAAAGCTGGCCTACCAGGCCTTGAACCTCGACAGAGCCGCCTGGAACCACCTCTGCGCCGAGCTCCTCGATCACGTGGCCCCCCTACTCCCAAGAACGAGGCCGACACCCGCGCTGAGCTGATCGATCCATTGCTGGCCGCTGCTGGCTGGGTGTGGTGGAGGGCAGCCGCATCCGGCGCGAGTGGTCGATCACCCCGGGGCGGCTCGAGGGCGGCGGCCGCCGCGGCAAGCCGCTCACCGCCGACTACGTGCTCACCTACCGCAACACCCAGCTGACCGTGGTGGAGGCCAAGCCCGACACCGCCCCGCTCACGGAAGGCGTCGCCCATGCCAAGGATTACGCCGGCAAGCTCCGCCTTCGCTTCACCTATGCCAGCAATGGGCTGGGGGTGTATGCCATCGACATGGCCAGCGGTGAGGAAGGCCCTGTGAAGGCTTTTCTTACCCCGCAGGATCTCTGGGCGCGCACCTTTTGCCAGGAAAACGCCTGGCGCGATCGCTTCGCCGCCATCCCCTATGCCGACAAAAGCGGCAACTGGACGATCCGCTTCTACCAGGACATCGCCGTGTCGCGCGCCCTGGAGGCGATCGCCACCGGCGCGCAACGCATCCTGCTCACCCTGGCCACCGGCACGGGCAAAACCTCCATCGCCTTTCAGATAGCTGTTCCAGGCCCGCTGGAACCTTTCCGGAGAGCCCACCCGCCCGCCCCGCATTCTCTTTCTGGCGGATCGCAACACCCTGGCCGATCAGGCCTTCAACGACTTCACCGGCTTTGCCGCCTTTGAAGACAACGCCCTGGTGCGCATCGAACCCGATGACCTGCGCAAGAGGGGCCGGGTGCCTACCAACGCCAGTGTGTTTCTCACCATCTTCCAGACCTTCATGTGCGGCCCCGTGGTGGAGGGCAAGCCCCTTCCCCAGGTTTGGCCAGTATCCGCCCGATTTCTTTGACATCGTGGTGGTTGTCAAGCGACATCCGCTTTTGGTCCTCTGGCGACACGAAAACTGGTCCACCTGATGGCCTGCTGATGGGTGCCTTTCGGCGTCGTTTGGATCTGTGTTTCATCGGTGGTTTTTTGTTGTTGTCGATGGGGGCGACGCCTAAGCCGCCCGTGACCGTCACCCATCAGGAGGAGTGTGCCAGCGGAGGCTTCAAGGCCAGTTAGGGTCCTTGACGTGGCAAAACTCGTCGTAAAAGTTGATTGTCCTTCCCTTTTGCGAGCGATCTTGTGCTGATTCGCCCATGCACAATCTCCATCTCTTAAGGGATCATGGAGGACAAGTGAGGGAAAAGCAGAATTTGTCTAGCGTTAAAATAAACTCATCCAATTAAAATGCTTTCGCTTCCCTTCGCGGGTGTTCGCATCGGATCTGTGCTGATGGCCGACGGCTCCATCGCCAAGGATCGCGATGTGTTCCGGTTGCGGTGCCTTGGCAATTATATCAAGGAGTCTTCGGTGCAATCACTCTTTAAGAGTGTTTCCGGATCATCTACATACAGTAGTATTGCGTCAAGTCACTATGGATCTCTGTCGGCGGCCGGTCAGTATGGAGTTCCATTTGTGTCGAGTGTGAAGGTCACACTTGACACGAGCTATGGCCAGTCGTCCGCGCTGGATAGCCAGACAATCAGCCTCAATTCCATCGCTGTTGGCACCAATAAAAGTTGCTCGATCCAGTGGGATTATCTTACTCCAGAGCAGTTTATTGCTTGCTTGAGTACATCGATGCAGGCCGATAACTCGTTGCTCTTTCATGTTCTGGCTTGTGCGAGGCAGGTTGTTGAGCTTCTGCGGCAGCCTGGCATTGACCCAGGCCAGCCAACGCCCGAACTGACAGCAAAAGCACAAGACTATTTCAATGCTAAAGAGAAGTTCCAACAAAACTATGGTGTCGGCTTCGTGAGTGGTGTGCTGATCGGTGGCGCCGCTAGCGTTATCGGGCAGTTCATTAAGACTTCAGGCAGTGCTGAAAGTCAATTTGATGTTAAAGCCAGTGTGAATTATTCAAAAGTTGGTGCATCGACGTCTGTTGGCGCGGGCTACGGCCAGACGACAAAAGAAAATTATCGCAATTCCCAGTTTGAAGTTAAATCATCAAGTTATGGCGGTAATCAGTATACAGTCTATGCGCAGGAATTTGAGAATACATTTAAAAATAAATCGTTTGATCAGCTCTGGGATACGTCTCTCACAAGCGCTCCACCAGTTCCCAGGATGGATCTTCCGTTAAATCCGCCTGCACCGATCGCGCCTGAGCCATTGGAGTCGTCGAAGAAGGAGAAGGCTGCAGCAGACTATGATGCGATAAAAAATACAAAGGATCTTGAAAAAGCGTCCAATGTTTCAACAGCGGTACCCAGCCCAGGCGAATCAATCATTGCCGCCGATCAAGCGGCCCGCAATCGTCAATCCATCCAGCAACTCTCGCAAACCGCATCCAAGCCGGATGTGTCATCAGCAGACTTCACGGCGGGCAGGGTGAGTGCACTATTGCCCGATCGTAGCCAAGAATCTCTGCTGCGATCCAGCGGTGGATTGAAAGCTGTTACCCCAAATTCTGATGCTTCAGATAATAATATGTATTGGGAATCGATGCGGCAGAGCAATGAGGTTGTTGGCGTAAGAATCACACGCTGGGAAGATGTCCTGCCTGGTTTCTCATTGGATTCTCCCTTCGAGGATCAGAAGCAGATTGATCGGCTCACTCGCCTTCTGTCGTTTATCACGGCAGCCAATGAGACCGCCAATATCAGCCGCATGTACTCCATGGCTGCTGTTTTCGATAAAGGCTCGGCAACTGACTGGACTGGAATAGCCTATGTCTTTGCTGGTTTATCTAACAAACTCCGTGAAACGGCTGGATTAGATACACCAGGCTCATTGGATGAACTTATTGGCTCCTGGGGTGCTCAGGAACAGAAGATCTTCATGACATATCGGGACTATGCCTGGTTGTTTGAAGCCAACAGGGTGGGCTTTGGTGGATATATGGAGATTGCACAGAATAGTTCTTATGGTGGTGATGGCATCTATTACCGCGTTGGGTCTGGTGATCGGCAGTCGAGTTCCACCGCAGGTGGCAAGTACGTGTGGTTCACGCCGAAGCTGTTGCCGCTTGGCACGACCCCTCCCTACACGAATCAGGTCAGTGTTCCTACGGTGTATTGCGACGCCATCAAGTTCTATCCAGTGTTGGCACTTGATTGCAGCGGGTTCTACCTCATGGCGGCCGAGCCAAAGTGGGGAACGTATGGATTTTATATGAATGGTTTCTTCGGTAATGAAAGCCCCTATCGGAAGTTGTTTCCTCTCTCAACCGTCAAGAAGGTTTCCTGCAACGGCAAAAATGAAGTTGTCCTCACCTTTCAGGAGTATGTTGAGTTGTGGAAGTGGGAGTCTGACGGTCTTTACACGATAGGCTATAAGGATAGAAAGCAGCCGGCCACGAAGGAGCTCCTTTGGAAGGGTTGGGGGTTCCACAATGGCCGATATCCTGTAAGGCTGCATCTGGTTCCTTTTGAGGTGTCCGACCTCGAGGGCGTGGATAACTGGATGGGATTCATCCTGAGCACGCCAAATCTCACGCCAGATGTTCCTTTGCAATTGCAGCAGTTGCAAAAAGCGTTGATTGACAATCGTGGTGTCAACTATTGGACCAAAACGGCAAATGCCAAGGGTGAGATCCTTTCCTTCACGAGTGCCTATCAGCCCGAATGGCTGAACAAGCTCTCGCTGTATTGGGGCTCGAATCAAACGATGGCAAACTTTGGTAGCTGATCCTTGGTTCATCAGCTGGCACGGTGCTCGATGCCCGATCTGCAACGCCGCCTATAGCTCTTCAGCCTCCTGATGGCGGTGGTGACCAGCACCATTGGCTCCGGCTGGCTGTTCGCCCCCTACCTCTCGGCCCAGTTGGCCGCTGGCGCCAGCCTGCTCAGCTGGCTGCTCGGGGGCCTGATGAGCTTCCTGATCGCCCTGGTGTTCGCCGAGCTGGGGGGCCTGGTGAGCAGCTCCGGCGCCCTGGCCCAGATTCCCCTCCTCACCCATGGCCGGGCAGCGGGGTTTCTGGGGGGCTGGGCGTCCTGGTTGGGCTACGTCGCCATCCCCGCCATCGAAGTGCTGGCCACCGTGCAATACCTGGGCTCCAGCCTCCCCTGGCTCACCCGCGACGTGGTGCGGGTGAGGTGTTGAGATCGCCCCTTCCGCCTGCCCTGGGCGCCGCTGCTGTGCCCCCTCACTTTCGTGCTGGCCAGCTGGGCGATTGTGTGGTGCGGCTGGCGGTGCCCCTTGTGCTGCTGCCCGCCCTGCTGTTCGTGATCCTGCGCCGGGGCCGCCATGTGGAGCTGGGGGGCTCCCTCTAGTGGTTTGTGTATCTGGCCGGCCTCAGCCTGCTCGCCTGGTTGGGCACCCCCACGGCCCGTCCCCTGCTTCCCCCGCTCCCCCAGCTGGCGGTGGTGGCCCTCTTCGCCCTCGCCATGTTCCCCCTGGCTGTGCGTTCCAGGCTGCAGGTTCCCTCTCCCTACGCCATGCTCGATCTGGACGCTCCCCTCTCCCCATGTCCCTGAGCTTTCAAGACCTGCAGCGTCAGCTCCAACCGGCCTGGGGCCAGGAGCATGGCGGCAGCACCTTGGATGTCGACCTGCTCATGGTGCCCTCCCTCTCGGTGGATCCGGCCGAGCTCGACCTGATCACCGGGTCGGTGCACTACGAAGAGCGCCAGCTCTTTTCCCTGATTCGCCTGCGGGATCCGGGGGTGCGCATGGTTTACGTCACCAGCAAGCTGTTGCCCGATCTGGTGGTGGATGCGGTGCTGGAGCTCCTGCCGGGCGTGCCCACCGCCCACGCCCGCCGCCGCCTCCAGCTCTTCGACACCGACGACGGCTCGTCGAGGCCCCTCGCCGCCAAGCTGCTGGAGCGCCCCGCCCTGCTGGCCCGCATCGCCGAACAGCTGCGCCCGGGCAAGAGTTTTATCGCCTGCTACGTGGTGACGGAGCTCGAGAAGGAGCTGTCGGTGCGGCTGCAGGTGCCCCTGCTCGGTACCGATCCAGCCCTGCGCCACTGGGGCAGCAAGGCGGGCAGCCGGGAGCTCTTTGCCCGCTGCGGCCTCCCCCATCCCGATGGCAGCGCCCTGGTGCACCAGCTAGACGACCTGGCTGAGGTGGCGGCGGAGCTTTGGGAACGCAATCCCCACCTGCGTCGCTGTGTGGTGAAGCTCAATGAGGGCATCAGCGGTGAGGGCAATGCGCCCTTGGAGCTGGAGCCCCTGGCCCTGTCGGAGCGCAGCGGCGCCGAGCGGCGGCGGGTGTTGCGGCAGGCCCTGGACACCCTGCCCATGCCTTCTTCCCAGTGGCGGGAGTTACTGGCCCAGCAGGGCGCCCTGGTGGAGGCCTGGCTGGAGGGGGGCGACGCCCTCACCTCCCCCAGCGTTCAGGGCCTGATCCACCCCGGTGGCCGGGTGGAGGTGATCTCCACCCACGAGCAGATCCTGGGGGGTCCCAGTGGCCAAACCTACCTGGGCTGCGCCTTTCCTGCCGCCGACGCCTACCGGGTGGAGTTGATGCGCATGGGGGAGGCGATCGGCCAGGCCCTGGCAGCGGAGGGGGCTTTGGAACGCTTTGCTGTGGACGTGTTGGCTCGCCGCTTTGGCGACCGCTGGGACCTGCAAGCCATCGAGATCAACCTCCGCCAGGGGGGTACCACCCACCCGATGATGGCCCTGCGGGCCATTACCACGGGCGCCCTGGATCCCGCCACCGGTCTGTTCCTCTCCCCCACCGGCCAGCCCCTCCACTACTGCGCCACAGACAACTTCACAGATCCCGATCTGCGCGGCCTCCTGCCGATGGACCTGATCGACATCGTCGCCGAGGCAGACCTGCACTACGACCAGGCCCGGCTGCGGGGCAGTGTGTTTCACCTCCTGGGCTGCCTTTCGGAATACGGCAAGCTCGGCATGACCTGCGTGGGCCAAAGCGACGCCGAAGCCCAGGCGGTCTACGACGCCACCACCTCCGAGTTGCTGAAGGGTGGACGGGCCCGCCACGGCTGACCCTGCCCCCGCTTGCTCATGGTTGGCCGGCCAGGGTCGGATAGTCGGTGTAACCGACGGGGCCGGGGGTGTAGAAGGTAGCCGGATCGGCTTCGTTAAGCGGGGCGCTGCGGCGCAGCCGTTCCGGCAGGTCGGGGTTGGCCAGAAACGCTGTGCCGAAGGCCACCGCATCTGCGGCGCCAGCGGCGATGGCGGCGTCGGCCTCAGCGGCGGTGTAGCCCATGTTGGCCACCAGCACCCCCCGGTAGTGCTCGCGCACGGGGCCGACCACATCCCCCTGCTGGCGGCCGAGGAAATCGGCGCGCATCAGGTGCAGATAGGCCAGGGGCAGGTCGTTGAGCCGCTGGGCCAGCCAGGTAATCAGACCGATCGGATCGCTGTCGGCAATGTCGTTGTAGCTGTTGAGGGGTGAGAGGCGCAGGCCCATCAGCGGCGTTTCGTCCGCCACCGCCGCCAGCACCTCCAGCAGCAGCCGGGCCCGGTGGTCGACCGGGCCGCCGTAGGGGCCGCTGCGGTGGTTGGTGCCGTCACGCAGGAACTGGTCGAGCAAGTAGCCGTTGGCACCATGCACCTCCACCCCATCGAAGCCGGCGGCCATGGCGTTGCGGGCCGCCTGGCGGAATCCTTCCACAATGGCCGGGATCTCCCCATCGGGCAGTTCGCGGGGCAGGGTGTAGGGCTGCCTGCCCTCCGGGGTGGGCACCTCCTCGCCGGTGATGGCGATGGCGCTGGGAGCCACCGGTAGGCGGCCGCCGTTCAGCAGGGGATGGCAGGCGCGGCCGCCGTGCCAGATCTGGAGCACGATCCGACCGCCTTGGCGGTGCACCGCCTCGGTGGTGAGCCGCCAGCCGTCGATCTGGGCCTGGTTGTGGATGCCGGGCTCATGCCAGAAGGCGGAATTCCCCTCCATCACCATGGTGGCCTCGGCGATGATCAACCCAGCGCTGGCCCGCTGGGCGTAGTACTCCGCCATCAGGGGGCCGGGCACATGGTTGTCCTCCGCCCGGCAGCGCGTGAGGGGCGCCATCCAGATGCGATTCGCCAGCTCCAGGGGGCCCACGCGCAGGGGAGAGAACAGATTGGGCATGGGGCGGCGACGCTCAGTTGGCTCTTTGAATTCTGAGGCCCCAGCTTGAGGTGATGGGCTGATGGGCCCATTCCCTCAAAAGCTCTTCCAAAGCAGGGAGCTCCCCATCAGCAGCGCCAACACCTCAAAGGATCGCTTCACCAGTTGGCTGCCCTTGGCAATGGCCAGATGGGCGCCGAGATAGCCGCCGGCGATCGAACCCGCCAGCAGCATCGGCAGCCAGGCCCAGGCGATCTGGCCCTGTTGCCCCAGGGTGATGGCTCCGGCCCCGTTCCAGAACAATCCCACCAGAATCAAGGTGTAGGCCACGGCCCGGCCGTAATCCAGCCCGAACCAGCGCACCAGCCAAAGGGTCACGAACAGGCCGGTGCCTGAGGTGAGGGAGCCATTGAGCACGCCGATGGCAAAGAGCACCATCCCGCCGATCACCAATCGGCCCTTCGTGAGTTCGCGCCTCTCCACCTCCATTCCCAGCGTTGGGTGCGCGATGGAGTAGAGCCCCAGGCCGATCGTCAGCAGGCCCAGGAGCAGGGTGCACAGTCTGGGCGGGAGGGCCAACACCACCCGAGTCCCCACCACTACCCCCGGCAATCCGCAGGCCAGGATGAAGGCTGCCAGGCGGGGATTCAGCGAGCGCTCCCGCCAGTGGCGCATCGTGGCGCCGATGCCCAGGGCCACGCTGGCCACCTTGTGGGTGGCCAGAGCCAGGGGAAAGCTCAGCCCCAAAAGAATCAACACCGGCAGCTGCACCAGTCCGGCGCCGCCCCCCGCCAGGGCTGAGAGCAGGTTGGCCACCAGGGAGGCCACAAACACCCCCACCTGCAGAAGGGGATCCGTTGGACTCATCGCCCTCGCTGGGGCAATGACCAGACCTCAGCTTCCAAACGCCACCTGGCAGGCCGCATTCAGCAACTGGGCCTGGGCGGCCAGGGCCGGTTCCCGGCCGTTGAGCTCCCCTTTCTGGCAGTCGCCCGTGGCTTCGAAGGGGGTGTCGCCCGTGGCGGCGGTGAAGCTGATGCTCTGATCGCCGGTGGGTTCCACGCTGTTGTAATAGAGGGTATAGCCCGCGTCCTGCACCACGATCGTGGGCTGGCTGGCGGCGATTGCCTGGTTCACGGAGTTGGTGATCACGGCTGCCGTGGCCAAGCTGCCCACCCCCCAGGCGACCGATCGGGCGCTCCACCAGCCCCAGGGCGGATTGATCGAGTTGCCATACCAGCCGTAGCCCCAGGGGCGGGCCAGTTGCCAGCCCGGCCGCGCCCAGCCTGGCCAGTCGTTGTCCCAGCGCCGGAGACGATCGACCCTCCGATCCACAGCCCGCACGTTGTCGCGCCAGTCGTCGCGCCATTCCCGACGAACGTCATCCCGCACCCGGTCCCACCGTTTGTCCACCCGATCAAAGCTGCGCTGCACCCGATCGCGGTCGATCCGGCCCACCCCCTCACGCCACTGATCCCGGGCCCGGTCCCAGTCGCCCCGGTCCACGGAGCGGCGGATTCGGTCGCGATCCACGTTGCCCATGCGGTTGCCGAGCTGGTTGCGGGCCCGATCAAAGTCGCGCCGGCCCCGATCACCATCCCCTAGGCGGTTGCTCCAGCCCCCTGTGGGCCGGCGATTGCCGCGGTCGAAGCTGCCCTGACGGTTTCCCAGTCCGGTTCGCCCCCTGGAGCCCCTACCCCCCATGTGCCGTCCACCCCCGCCACCTCCCCGACCCCGGGCCAGGAGAAGGGAGGGGGCTGGGGCCTCCCCGGGCTGGGGATGGTTGGTGGCCAGCTCGGGGGCAGGAAACGGCATCAGGCCCCCGGCATGGGCCGGGGGGAGAGCCAGGGCAAGGGCCAGAAGAGGGGCAAGCTGTCGCATGGCGCCTCAGGGTGTTTTGGTGATCTGGCCCCCGTCGGGGCAGCCGGCGTCGTAGCAGCTGGCGTCAATGCGCCCGTCCTTGCCGAAGTGCACCTCCAGCACGCTCCGGCCATTCACGGCCCGCCCCAGGTCCTGACGCACGCTGTTCAGGTAGTTGGGGTTGATGGCGCAGAAGCTCGTGCCATCCAGGCAGAGGGCATTCAGCTCAAAAAAGGCAGCGGCGTTGCGCGCACTGCGCCAGCTCTTGCGTTCGCCATCCCACAGCTCAATGCGGGTATAGGGCGTGTCGCTCACCCGGAACCGCACCTCCTTGTTGCTCAGCCGGTGGAGGTACTCGGTGGTGTCGCCGCTGTTCATGGCCTCAATGCGGCAGGGCACCGCATCCGTGCCGTCGACACTGCAGAAGCTCTCCAGGGTATAGAGCGTTTCCGCGCGCAGGGCCCCTGGAAAGGCGAGCAGGGGAGCCGCCAGCAGGCCAGCGGCGGCGGCAAAACGGGGTGTTCGGAGCTGCAGGGGCATACCCGGGCAGATGGAGTCCAAGCACTCTCTAGCCAGAGCCTCAGCTCTTGTCAGCAAATCGCTTCAAGAGGTGTGGACCCAGCCCCTATGGATGGGAGGAATCCCGAACCCGCTTGAGGTGCGCGCACCAAATAAGGAAATGATTGATCGCCTGCATATTGCGAATGATCATTATTGGTACCTCCAACATATTTGTTGTTGCAAGGAACTCAGGAACCCGCCAGGCCCGGAAACACCATTAGATCAATATGACCACCGATGGGATGGCGCCATTCTCGGAATTCCTCCGCCAAGGCTTGGTGGTCATGCACCTGGGCGTTGGCCTCGAGATCCTGCAACCGTTGATGCACAAGATCAAGAGTGTTGTCGATCAGTTGTGCGGCTTGTTCGGAAGTCATGATGCGGAGACGGCGGGGGTAACTGCTGAGGTGTGAGAACGAAGGACAGGTGAGATCTTGATCTTTGAAGAGGTTTTAACGGCGATTTCGTGGTGGGGCTGTAGCGCTTGACACGACTTAGGCCCCTGTTCGCGGTTGCTCACGCCACTCCGCCATGATGGCGGCGAGAAGAAGCACGCTCATGCAAGCCAGCTGGAATGGAGTCGTCATCGCTCGCAGCGACGACATTGTCACCGTGGAAGGAAATGCCTACTTCCCCCCTGAAGCCCTGCAGAAAGAGTGTTTCCGGCCCTCCAGCCACCGTACGGTATGCGGCTGGAAAGGGGAGGCCCATTACTACGATGTGCTTGTGAATGACCAGGTGAACGCCAACGCCGCCTGGTTTTATCCCGAACCCAAAGCCGCCGCGAACGACATCAAGGGTCGGGTGGCCTTTTGGAAGGGGGTGAAGGTCGCGAAAGAATGAGGAAACCTTTTCTGGGCCAGTGATTAATCCGCTTTGAAATTCATCATTGCCACCATCAATCGTGTCTGTTTAGCTAGGTTATCTGCTACTGATTCTCCTGATGCGCCCCAGCTATAACTCACTTTTTCTTGCCTCTGGAGTTCTGGTCGCCGGGCTGCTCACCAATCCCCAGGTAAGTCAGGGGGCACCTCACTGCCTAGATTCTGGCGCTGAATTTGATTGCTCCCCCCTTGAGCTGGCGGCCATCCCCGATGGCGCCACACCCAGCCCACCCCCCGGTTCCGATCCGGATTCCGAGTCGGTTCTGGAAGAAGAGGCGAGCCAGGGTAACAGTGAGGCCCTAGCCAAACAGGCCCAAAACCCCGTTGCCAACCTGATCAGCTTTCCGATTCAGTGGAACAGCGTGCCGGGCACCCAATGGGCCCCCCGGGCGATCGACCCCAAAGCTCAACCCAACCGCACCTTCAACGTCTGGAATGTGCAGCCGGTGGTCCCGTTCCCCCTGAACAACAACCTGACCCTGATCAGCCGCACGATCGTGCCGGTCACCCATCGCCCCCTGGCCGGGGAAACCGATGTGATCGGCATCGGCGACATCAACCCCACCCTGTTTCTGGTGCCCCGCACGGGGGGCAACCTGATGGTGGGGTTTGGACCCACGCTGGTGATTCCCTCCGCCACGGATGTGCAGCTGAGCAGTCAACGCTGGAGCGCCGGTCCGGCGGGGGTGGCGGTTTACACCAAGGGGCCCTGGGTTGCAGGGGTTCTGGTCAACAACATCTGGTCGTTTGCCGGCAAGGGCGGCCGGGATGTCAATGCCATGCTCATCCAACCCTTCCTGAACTACAACCTGCCTTCCGGCTGGTATCTCACCAGTTCTCCTATCCTCACGGCCGACTGGACCTCCGAAAACGGGAACGGCTGGACCGTTCCCATCGGTGGGGGCTTTGGCCGGCTCTTTCGCGTGGGCACCCAACCGTTCAACGCTTCCCTCCAGGCGTTCTGGAATGTGGCCAAACCCGAGGTGCTTGGTGAGGAGCTGCTGGGCGATGTGACGATCCGCCTCCAGGTTCAGGCCCTCTTCCCTACCAATCGTTAGGGCACGGGCCTTTGCGCTCCCCCTGTCCATTGCCCCTTACACGACCTAGGGTTGAACGTCAGGCTGCGGGGCATGAAGACAGACCTTTACATCTTTCAGTGGATCTCTGACATGGGAGGGGCAGATACCAGGCTGAAAGAGCTGTTGATCCTGCTCAAGGATCATTTCCGCATCACCTGCATCCCCAACGACGCTTTTCGCCTGCAGGAGAAGGAGAACACCGACTACCTCGATGCCTTGGGAGTGACCTACTGCATGCCGGAAGCTCTTCCGGAGAGGATCGAAGGGTTTGCCTATGCCAACTGTAATTTCAGGCTCTTCTCCGAGCGGGAGCGCATTGATTTCATCAGAGACAAGGAGCTGACCTTCCTCTGGTCGAACGACATGATGTGGCACACGGATGAGGAGCTGGAGGCGATCGAAGAAGGCAAGGTAGATTGCTGCCTCTTTACTTCCCCCTTTCACCGCAGCGCCCTGATCGATGCGGTGCTGGACGCTAGGGACGACCAGAAAACGGCCATCCTGGAAAATTACTTTGACGGTTCCAACTGGCCTTTTGTGGAGCGGATCGAGCGGCCCTTCACGGTGTTTGGCAAGGTGAGCAGAGATGATTGGCTGAAGTTTTCCAAGAGGTTCCCCCTCTTCTACGAGGAGGTGACCCAGGGCATGGAGGCCCGCTATCGGATCATGGGCTGGGGTGAGGAACAGGAGAAGACCTACTCCTGGTTCAACTTCACCGACCGCTGGGAGCTGCTCCGTCCTGGAGCGACCTTGACACAGGAATTCCTCTGGTCGATTGATGTGTTCCTCTACAACTGCAATCGGGAATTCGTCGAAAATCAGAGCCGGGCCATCGTGGAGGCCCAGCTCATGGGCTTGCCCGTAGTGGCGCCCAACAAGTGGAACTTTCCCAACATGATCTGGTCGGAACGCACGGGCTTTCTTTGGGACGACCGGGAGGAAGCCCATGAGGCCTGCCTGCGCCTGGCCGACTACGACACCCGGCGCAAGATGGGCAAGCTGGCTAGTGAATGTGCCCGCGACATCTGGTGCAACGCGGAGGCGGCGCGCAGCAAATGGTCGGCGGTGCTCAGCTACGCGCTGGGCAGTGGAGATTGATTTCCGACACACCCCAACCAACCTCGGTGTCCCTCCTGATCGATGGCCCCGCCGATGCCCCGGCCACCCTGGTGTTGGCCCATGGGGCTGGGGCGCCGATGGACAGCCCCTTCATGGCGGCCATTGCCACCGGGCTGGCAGGGCGAGGGTGGCGGGTGCTGCGCTTCGAGTTTCCATACATGGCCCGCCAGCGGCTCAGCGGCCGCAAGGCGGCTCCGGATGGCCTGGCGAAGCTACTGGACTGTTTTCGCGCGCTGGTAGCTGAAGCCGCCGCCCAGGGACCGTTGATCGTCGGAGGCAAGTCTCTAGGCGGGCGGGTGGCCAGCCTGTTGGTGGATGAGCTTGCTCCTCAGGGGGTGCGGGGCTGCCTCTGTCTGGGGTATCCCTTCCACCCACCAGGCCGCCCCAACCAGCTGCGCACCGACCATTTGGCGGCCCTGGCAGCCCCCACCCTGATCCTGCAGGGGGAGCGCGACCCCTTCGGCCGGAGGGACGAGGTGACCACCTACCCCCTCTCGCCCCAGGTGCGAGTGGAGTGGATCCCCAACGGCGACCACAGCTTCAAGCCCACAAGGGCTTCCGGCCGCAGTGAGATCGACAACTGGGAGGAGGCCATTCAGCGGGCTGATCGCTTCTTCCAGGAACTCCTGGCGGGGTCTACGGCCCGCTGATGAGTCGACGCAAGATGCGTCGAGATAAGTGAAGCCCATCTTCCCAACGCTCCTGAAGGGTTGTCCGAACGTCACTGACGTTGCCACGGAGCTTCAGCCAGACCAGCCACAGACGAATTCCGGAAGGGGGCACACGCTCAAATAACAAATGTTTATCAACTTTTAATTGCTCAATTATGCTAAGAAAGGAGATGTCTTTAATGGGATAATTGCTAATCGAAAACAGAGATAAATAGTCGTATTTGCTCAGCAAAAGATCTTTAGCGCAATGGTGATTGTGGTACTCGCGGTGAACGAAGTGTTGGAGGCCTCTTCGGCTATAATCTGAAAGATAAGGAGTCAGTTTCGCAACGCTATTGAGTTGATGCAGGCGATATGTTTTGTAATGAAACTCGTAGTAAACGATCGGAGTTGTTTCGTCCGGAATGTCGGTTAGTGCTTTGGCATTATGAAAGCCGTGATCGAGGAATTTGCAGCTACCTTTGGCGAAAAAGCATTTCGGGCTATAGGTTGAAATTTTGTAGCGGTTGCGATGCAGGGGATTGGCCCAATACTTATGGCTTATGCGCAAGGTGGAGGGGCTGTCCTTGAAAGGCAATAGGGCGCGGTCAATCTCTCCCCGGTTCATGGAAACGCCCTCGGGGGTCAGGCAGGCAATGAATTCATCGCAATCCAGTGGGAAATAGAAGTCGTGCGGATCGGTCTGGTCGAGGTGCTGGATCAATGACGCAAAGATATTGCCCTTTTCTTCGAAGCTTTTTGGGCCGGTATGGTCCCAATCAATTCGTATTCCTCTTTCCTCGGCAGCCTTCAATTCGGAAATGACATCTGGATCCGTCGAGCCATTGTCAAAAATAAAAAGCGATGCTCCGCCGAAAAGGAATTCGTGATAACGAAGGAACGGCTGCAATAGAGAAATTTCGTTCTTTTGCATCATCAATATTGCAATTTTTAAGGCACCCATTTCGGTCATTTTTTATCTCTTTTTAATACACGGTTTGGATCGCACAACTCACTGTCCCAGGTGCCCCGTGGCGTCCACCATCGGCATCTCTGTGTTGCCCCAGGCTCCCCTCTTCAGCAATGGCGAGGCGTCTGGGGCGGGCCGGGCAGCCTCCCCGGCGGCGAAGGCCGCATCGGCCCAGGCCAGCAGGAGGCTGCCCAGTACGCCGCCATCGGCCCGTTCTTCAGGTCGAAGGTTGAAGTGGTCGCCTCCGTTGACAAGCACCAACTGGTTGCCCCGCCGGTGGGCCAAGCGCATGGGGTCGATGGCTTCCGGATCGGGGGGCACCACCCAATCGCGGCTGCCGCTCACCACCAGCACCCGTCCGCTCATCTCCAGGCCTGCTCCGCGGGGGAACAGGAGCGATGACGGCGGACTCACGGCCGCCACGGCGATCACGCGCCGATCGGTGATGGCGGCCTGGTTCACCCCCTGCAGCCAGCTGCATTGCAAGGTCCAGCTGAGGTTACGGTTGGGGTCCTGCACCTCGTCGCAGCGGTCCAGCAATTTGCCTGCCATGGGGCGCACCCCTGCCAGCTGGATCACCGTGGTGCCCCCCCAGGAGTGGCCCAACACCACCACCTGCTCGTTGTTCACCTTGGAGCGCAATCCCAAGGTGTTCGCCTGATCGATCGCAGCCCCGACATCCATGGGCCTGAGCGCCAGCTCCTTGGGGGAGGGAGGCGGAGCCTTGCCCTCGAGCACAGCCCGCTGCTGGCTGCTGTCGCTCCCCGGATGACGGGGCAGGATCACCGTGTAGCCCCGGCTGGCAAGGAGCTTGCCCCAACCGAGGAAGCTTTTGGGAGAATCCCAGAGACCATGGGAGATCAGCACCAACCGGCCGTTTCCTGGGGTTTGCGGTTCGACGACCACCAGGGCCAGGGGATCTTTGCGGTGGGCGACGGGCACCTGCACCGTGCGGATGGTGGGGACGGCGCCGGCAGACACGGGTATGGCCGCCGGGGCAGGGGCCGGTGGCAAGGTGGCGAGCAGCCGCTCTGCCTCATCGCGCTGGATGAGCATGCGCTGGGCGATCACCTTGGCCTGGGTGAGGTCCAAGCTGAGCCGCTGGCCGGGAAGGGCCGCGATCAGCTCCAGCAGGGTGGGCTTCCCGTTCACGGAGGCCCGTTCCAGAGCCAGGCGGAGAGTTTCCCCACTCAGATCCGTTGGCTGACCTTCCACCTGCCCGAAGGAGGAGAGCACCAGCATGGCCTGCTCCACCAGGGGCGACCCGATCGAGCCATCGACGATGTTGCTGATGCTCAGGGGCACCGGCTGGTTCAGCACCTCCCAGAGTTCCCTCCCCAGGGCGCCATTGGTGGCCCGATCTAGCTCGGCCAGGTCGCTGTTGCCATTGCGCAGGGCATCCGGGCTCTTCAGCTCACTCACCTTCAGGGTGAAGCGCGTTTCCAGCAAGGGGAGATAGGCCACGATCTCCTCCAGGGCGTGGGCCGGAGACAGGGGGGCCAGGGGCAGGAGGGCACTGATCCACCCCGCCAGCACCATCCCGGCCCGGCTCCAACGGCCTCTGGCCTCCTTGGCCCGAGGGGCCGATGCCGGGGATGTTGAGACAGGCATCCGTGAATCTGCTGGCATGGAGGGCTCCTAACCTATGCGCTTAAGAAGGGTCCTGTCCCGTTGGGACCTACTGGCTTCTGGAGGAGTGGTCTCCCCTCCCCAGTATTTGAAGGCGAGAAGCGCCAGGGTCACCACGGCCATGCCCGCACCGGCGAAGAAGATCTCGCTGCCGGAGCTGTTTGGATCGCGCATCATGCCCTGGAGATTGCTAAGGCTCTCGAGAAAGGAGACCGCCATGGCAATAATCACAAAATTGGCAAATTGGCCCTTGAGGCTGTGGAAGCTCTCGGCCCTCATGGCACTGGGCAGGGGGAGGGGTTTGATGAAGAGGGAAAACATCCCCAACGCCAGCACCAGGCATCCAGCCCCCACCAGGAGCAGGTTGATTCCCTCCAGCACGCTCACTTCAAAGGAGGGAAGGTCATGGCCTTCCGCGGGGGCAAGCACGGCGTTGTCCAATTGTTCCAGCACCAGCCGCAGCCCCTTGGCAAATAGGGCCACGCTGGCGGCCAGGAGCCCGAAGACGGGAACCACCAACAGCAGCCGTGCCGACAAGAGGAACTTTTTGAGCATGGGGACGGCGCGGTGCTGGATCGGGCCTGGCCCGCAATGTAAGGGGCTGGTTGCTGCCTGGGCTCAAGGGCTAAGGATTTAAGAGGCGGCGGGCAACCTGGGACAGGCCTCCACCAGGGTGCGGGTAATGGGGGCCCGCGGCTGGCTCAGCAAGGCGGAGCCAGGCCCCTCCTCCACAATCCGGCCTCCCTCCAGCACGATCACCCGGTGGCAGAAGCCGCTGGCCACCGAGAGGTCGTGGGTGATGAACACCATCCCCAGGCCCAGCTGTTGCTGCAGGGCCCGCAGCAGGGCCAACACCTCCGCCTGCACTTCCGCATCCAGCATGCTCACGCTCTCGTCGCAGAGCAGCACGCGGGGCTGGAGGATCAGGGCCCGGGCAATGGCCACCCGCTGCTGCTGGCCTCCCGAGAGCTGGCGGGGCCGGCGGTGTTCAAAGGTTTCCGGAGGATCCAGGCCCACCGCCGCCAGTTGGTCCCGAGCCAGCTGCCGGGCTTCTGCCCGCCCCGCCAGCCCGTGAATCAGAAGCGGGTCGGCTACCGCTTCGCCTACGGACATCTGGGGATTGAGGCAGGCCAGCGGATCCTGAAACACCATCTGCAGCTGGCGGCGGGCCTGCCGCAGGGCCTCCCCCCGCAGGTGGCGCAGATCCTGCCCCAAAAGCCGCACCGCACCGCCCCGTACGGGAGCCAGCCCCATGAGGGCGCGACAGAGGGTGCTCTTGCCGCAACCGGAGGCCCCCACCACCCCGATGGTTTCCCCCCCATGCAGGGTGAGGCTGACCCCATCCACGGCCTTGAGCCAACGGGGAGCCCAGGGAGGAGAGGGGAGGGCATGCCAGCTGCGCAGCTCCTCCAGCTCAAGCACCACGGGCGCTTCGGTGGGTGCCTCGCTCTGGCGACCCTCTCGCTCTCGGGCGGCCTGCACCAGCCGTCGCCCCATACCGGACGCGGGGGTCGTGAGCACCTGCTGGCTCGCTCCCTCCTCCACCAGCACCCCCCCATCGAGCACGCCGATGCGCTCACACCAACGGCCGGCCATGGCCAGATCATGGGTGATCAGGAGCAGGGCACTGCCGGCCTCCTGGCAGAGGTCGCAGAGTTCCGCCATCACCTGCATCGTCACCGCCACATCCAGGCTGGTGGTGGGTTCGTCAGCGATCACCAGCGGAGGGTTGAGGGCCATGGCCAGGGCGATGGCCACCCGCTGCCGCATGCCGCCGGTGAATTCATGGGGGTAACTGCTGTAGCGGGCCGGTTCGATGCCGACCCGGGCCAGGAGCTCCTCCACTTGGGCCCGCAGCTGGGCGCGCCCAGCGGGCCGGTGGGCGGTCAGGGTGTCCCGCAAATGTTCCCCCACCGTTAGGAGGGGGTTCAATCGGGTCATGGGGTCCTGAAACACCAGTCCCACGGCCTCGCCCCGCAGCCTGCGTAGGGCGGTCTGATCCAGCTGGCGGGGATCCTGCCCCGCCAGCAGCAGGGTGCCCTCGCAGACACTTCCCGGGGGCAGGAGCTGCAGCACTGCCCGGGCCACCGTGCTCTTCCCGCACCCGGAGGGCCCCACCAGGGCCATCCGGTCGCCCCGCCCGAGACGCAGGTCCAACCCATCCAGGGTGGGGTTGGGGGCGCCTGGGTAGCGCACCCTCAGCTGGCGCAGATCAAGAACCGGAGAAGGTTCAGGGGCGAGGGCTGGCGCCATGGGGGCGGGAAAACTCGCTCCAGCTTGGCCTGCCCTGCCCCCTAAGCCAGGGATGGGGGGGGCTCGCTGAAAAACGCCCGTGAGCGGCGGTGGATTCCAGAGGAGGCGACCATGTCAGGCGGGCCTCAGTGACCTTCAGGGTGCGGCGCACATCATTGTTAAGAAAGCGGCGCTTGGTCTCGGTGTCGATCGCCAGCTTCACCGCTTCCCAGGCATCGATCGCCTGCTGCTCCCGGATGCGCAGTTCGGCCTCATCCTTGTTCAATTGCATGACCTGGTTAAATTTATGGCCCGATCCTCTTTGGCTGCCACCTCCTGGGTCAGGGGTGCCATCACCTCGCGGCGGGCGAGGTGCTTGGAACCAGGCACTTTCTGGCCGTACACCCGCCACAGACGGTCGTAATGGCGCCGGTCGTCCTCCAGCTTCGCCAGGGCGGTGTCCCGGAGCCGCCCAGCGGCGGCCAGCCGGGCGGCATCCCGGCGGTTGAGATCGGCGTCGATTCGGATGAGCTCCGCCAGATCCTTCTCCTGGCCCCGCACCTGCTGCTCCAGCGCCGCCCCGAGGGGTTGCGAGCTGACTACCATGGGGCAAGCGCGAGGAGGTCGATGCTCAGGACCGTCCCCGAACGGATCGCTCCAAAGGCCGAGTGCGCCAGTGAGGATTCAGAGGAAGGCCACGGGCCTCCGCCTGCGACGGCAGCCCCTCCCGATCCCCCCCCCCTGCGCCGCACCCTGATCCATGAGCCGGCCGACTACGGCGTGCCCCTGCCCGAGTGGCTGCAGGAATGCGTGCGGCATGTGCCCCCGGGCTCGGGCGACAGCTGCCCCACCGATACGGAAGCCCTGCTGGCTTCGGCCTTTGATTTCGCCTTCCAGCTACACGAGGGCCAGTTCCGGGCCACCGGGGAGCCCTATATCGTCCATCCCATTGCCGTGGCGGATCTGCTGCGGGATATCGGTGCCAGTGCGGCCGTGATCGCCGCTGGCTTCCTGCACGACGTGGTGGAAGACACCCAGGTGACGCCGGGGGAGGTGGAGGCCCGTTTCGGCAGCGAAGTGAGGGCCCTAGTGGAGGGAGTCACCAAGCTTGGGGGGATTCATTTCACCAACCACACCGAGGCCCAGGCGGAAAACCTGCGGCGCATGTTTCTGGCCATGGCCAGCGACATCCGGGTGGTGCTGGTGAAGCTGGCGGATCGGCTCCACAACATGCGCACCCTCGGGGCCCTTAAACCCGAGAAGCAGCAGCGCATCGCCAGGGAAACCCGGGAGATCTATGCGCCCCTGGCCAACCGGCTCGGCATCGGCCGGTTCAAATGGGAACTGGAGGATCTGGCCTTCAAGATCCTCGAGCCCGAGGCCTTCCGCGAGATCCAGCAGTCGGTGGCCACCAAGCGCAGCGAGCGGGAAGAACGGCTCTCGGTGACCGCCGGTCTGCTGCGGGATCGCCTCCAGGCCGTGGGTCTGGGGGAGTGTCAGGTGCACGGCCGCCCCAAGCACCTTTATGGCATCTGGAGCAAGATGCAGCGGCAGCAAAAGGCTTTCCACGAGCTCTACGACATCGCTGCCGTGCGCATCCTCTGCCCTTCGGTGGAGAGTTGCTACCGAGCTCTGGCCGTCGTGCACGACACGTTCCGGCCCATCCCTGGCCGTTTCAAGGATTACATCGGCCTGCCCAAACCCAACGGTTACCAGTCGCTGCACACCGCCGTCATCGGCCGTCACCGCCCGATTGAAGTGCAGATCCGCACCAGCGAAATGCACCAAGTGGCGGAATTCGGCATCGCCGCCCACTGGAAATATAAGGAAGGGGGCTCCCCGGCCGCGGGCGATGCAGAGCGCTTCAACTGGTTGCGGCAACTGGTGGATTGGCAGAAGGATGGGGGCTCGGAAGACAGCAGCGACTATCTGGCCTCCATCAAGGAAGACCTCTTCGATGAGGAGGTGTTCGTGTTCACCCCAAAGGGGGATGTGGTGGGGTTGCGAAAGGGATCCACGGCTGTGGATTTCGCTTATCGCATTCACTCCGAAGTGGGCAACCATTGCCAGGGGGTGAGAATCAACGATCGCCTCTGCCCCCTGGCCACCCAGCTCCAGAATGGGGATTTCGTGCAGGTGATTACGGGCAAGGCCGCCCATCCCAGCCTGGATTGGCTGAATTTCGTCGCCACCCCTACCGCCCGCAACCGCATCCGGGCCTGGTACAAGCGCAGCCACCGGGAAGACAACATCCTCCGGGGAACGGAGATGCTGGAGCGGGAGCTGGGCCGGGAGGGCTTCGATGCCCTGCTGAAAGGCGAAGCCATGGCCCGGGTGGCCCGTCGCTGCAACCTGGTGGGCACGGACGACCTGCTGGCTTCCCTGGGCTTTGGGGGTGTCACCCTGCAGCAGGTGGTGAACCGCCTGCGGGAAGAGATCCGGCTGGCGGCGGCCAGCGCCACCCCGCCCCCCAGCAATGAGGCGGTGGCCGCGGCGGTGGCCGCCGCCGCCGCCACCGCGCCTTCCACTCCTGTGTCGGGCAGCCCGATCCTCGGCTTGGAGGGGCTGGAGTACCGACTGGGGGGGTGTTGCAGCCCCTTGCCCGGAGCGCCCATCGTGGGCACGGTGGCACTGGGCAACCACGGCATCACGATCCACCGACAGGATTGCAGCAACCTCTCCCAGGTGCCTGGGGAACGGCGGCTGCCCGTGAACTGGAACCTGGCCGCGGCGGAGGAGCAGCGCCGGCGTTACCCGGTCCAGCTGCGCATCGAGGTGCTCGACCGGGTGGGCGTGCTGAAGGACATCCTTACCCGCCTCTCCGATCACCGTATCAACGTGAGCGATGCCCGGGTGCGCACCACCCCCGGCAAACCCGCCCGCATCGACCTGCGGGTGGAGTTGAGCAGCGACGGCCAGCTGCAGGACACGATGGACCAGATCCGCTCCATGGCCGACGTGCTCGACATTGCCCGCACGGGCACCGGCTAACGGCCCAGACCGCAGCGCGGACTATCCATCCTCTAGGGTCATGTGCCCGCAGTTCATCTGCGGCAGCCTGGATCGGCAGCCACCCCGTGCAGAGCAGTTTTCTCACAAGTGTTTTGTTGCCTCTAGCCCTGGCGAGCGTGATGCTGGGCATGGGGTTAGGCCTTGTGCCGGAAGACTTCCGGCGGATCGGCCGGGATCCCAAAGCCGCTGCCGCCGGCACCCTCGCCCAGCTGGTGCTCTTGCCCCTGATCGGGGCCCTGATCGTGTGGATCCTTCCCATGCCGGCCCCCATCGCCGTGGGGCTGATGGTGTTGGCCATCTGCCCCGGTGGGCCCTCCTCGAATCTGATCACCTATCTGGCCAAGGGCGATGTGGCTCTCTCGGTGAGCCTCACCGCCATCAGCAGCCTGATCACCGTGGTGACCATTCCGGTGCTGGCGAATCAGACCCTTCGCATTCTCATGGGCACGGAGGCCCAGATCAGCCTGCCCATCGGCACCACCATGGTGCAGATCCTGCTGATCACCCTTGTCCCCACGGCCCTCGGCATGACCCTGAGGCAGCGGTTTCCTGCGTTGGCCCTGCGGCTGGAAGCCCAGGTGAGCCGCCTGGCCGCCACTCTCCTGGGCGTGATCATCCTTCTGGTGCTGATCAAGGAGGGCGGCAGTCTGCCTGAATTCATCCTCAAGGTGGGCCTGGCCGTGGTTCTGCTCAATGGGCTCGCCACCCTGGCGGGCTACCTCACCGGGCGGCTTCTGGGTCTGCCGGTGGCCCAACAGATCTGCCTGGCGATCGAGGTGGGCATTCAAAATTGCACTCTGGCGATTGCCATCACGGCCGGACTGCTGGGGAATCCCGAGATGGCGGTGCCGGCTGCTGTGTATGGCCTCTGGATGTACATCACCGGCCTAGGGATGGTGCGCTTCGGAAGGGCGGCCATGGCGAGCCCCGGTTCTGCCTGATGGGCTTTCGTTTCCGCCACTCCACCCGTCTGGGCCCCTTGCGCTTCAACTTCAGCAAAGCGGGCCTGAGCTCCATTTCCCTGGGGGGGCCTGGGGCCAGTCTCAACGTTCCGGTGGCCCGAGCCGGAGGTCCCCGGGCCACGGTGGGGCTGCCCGGCACGGGCCTGAGCTGGAGTGTGGAGCAAACCCCCGCCGGCGGGCTTCCCAACAGCCGCCGCCTGAAATCTGAGCAGCTTGCCGTCCTCAAGCAGCAGCTGTTGGCCAGCCTGGAGCAGCACCTGTTCGGTCCCGGGCAGCCAGGCGAGGCGCTCTGGAGGAAAGGTTTGGTGACCCTTCTCCTTTCGGATCCCGCCCTGAGCGCCCGCCATGCCTCCCTGCTGGCGCCGATTGCGTCGCCTCAGGCTCTGAGGGACTATCTGATGGGAGCCCGCACCCAGGACATCGCCAAACGGCGGGCTCAGCGCTGCATTGATGCCGTGACTGAGGCCCTGCGGATGGGCCCGCCTGCTTAGGAACGTTTGGAAGGCAGATGAGGGCACCCGATGGCGGGGGGTGCGCCAGGATCAACACCTAAAGACATGCCGAAGCCGTTCTTTCGCCTGACTTGACGCAACCCGATTCCGTCCGTCCCCCCACCGGCTCGGCCCCAACGCAGCCAGGGGCCTTCCCTCGGCGCCAGCGAGCTTGGGTGGGGGTGATCACCCTGGTCCTTGGCTTGCTGATTTTCGTGTGGAATCTGGGCAGCACCGGGCTGGTGGATGAAACCCCGCCCCTGTTTGCCGCAGCAGCCCGGGCCATGGCGGAAACCGGCGACTGGCTGATTCCCCGGGTGAACGGCCTGCCCCGCTACGACAAGCCCCCGCTGGTGTACTGGCTCATGGGAGCGCTGTACGCCCTCCCGGGCCAGGCCCTCTGGAATCCCCTCGGCTCCTGGGCCGCCGCCCTGCCCTCCGCCCTGGCCTCTGTGGCCGTGATGCTCGGCCTGGCGGACACGCTCCTGCACTGGCCCCAGAGGGCCGGGGAACGCCCCACCCAGCCCCACCAGGGAGCCTTCCCCATGCTGCCCATCGAGGCTGCCTTGGCCTTTGCCCTCTCGCCTCTGGTGTTGCTCTGGGGACGCACGCCGGTGAGCGATGCCCTCTTCACCGCCCTCGTGGCCCTGGCCCTGCTCTGCTTCTGGCGTCGCTACGCCGCCGCCGGTGGGGCGTGGTGGCCGGCCTGGGCGCTGCTGGGGCTCGCCGTTCTCACCAAGGGCCCGGTGGCGCTGGTGCTTGTGGCGCTCACGCTGGGGCTCTTCGCAGGGCTGCAGGCCGATCTCCAGACCCTGATCCGATCCCTCCAGCCCCTGCGGGGCCTGCTGCTCACCGCCCTGGTGGCTGGGCCCTGGTACGGCCTCGCTCTGGCCAAGGAGGGCAAACCCTTCTGGGACAGCTTTTTTGGCTACCACAATCTGCAGCGGTTCACCTCGGTGGTGAACCACCACCTCCAGCCCTGGTGGTTTTTTGTCCCCGTGCTGCTCATCGCCAGTCTGCCCTTCACCCCCCTGCTGCTGCTGGGGCTGGCCAGGGCGATCGGCCCCTTGGGATGGGGCCGCGCCCCCCGCCCGGTTCCGGCTCCTCTCTCCCTGGGGCGGTTCTGCGCCTGCTGGCTCCTGGCCGTGCTGGGGTTCTTCACCGCCGCTTCCACGAAACTGCCCAGCTACTGGTTGCCGGCCGTGCCCGCGGCGGCCGTCCTCATTGCGCTGGCTGCCAGGGTTCCTGCCGCCCCGGGAGGGAAGGGCGGGCCGGATCGGGCCAGCCGCTGGGCCTGGTGGGCCACCCTCCTGCTCACCGCCTTTATTGCGGCGGTGTTCTTTTCCGGGCCTTGGCTGGTGTTCCTGATCCGCGATCCGGAACTCCCCACCCTGCCGGCCGAGCTGATCCGCTCCGGTCGCCTCCCGGTGGCTGGAGTGTGCTGGCTGGCTGCGGCCCTTCTCGGTTGGCTGGTGTCCTCCTCCCGGGGCCGGTTGCTGGCGCTGCAGCTGCCCCTGGTGCTGTTCGTGCCACTCGCCCTCCTGCCCAGCTGGGGCCTGGGAGATCGGCTGCGGGGAGAGCCCGTGCGCACCCTGGCCGCCACCATCCAGCGTCAGGCCCGACCCGGGGAACCCCTGGCCATGGTGGGCATTCTCAAGCCCTCCTTGCATTACTACAGCCGTCGGGTGGTGATCTATGAGGGCATCCAGCCCTCGGCCCTGCGCAACCTCAGTGATCGGCTCAACCAGGAGCGGCGTCAGGGCCTGGAGCCCAGCTCCTCCCAGAGCCAGCCAACCGTGTTGGTGGTGATCGATGAACGCACGGCCCAATCGACCCATTGGCGGGATCTGGCCCCCGTCGAGCTCGGGCAGGCAGGCCTCTACCGGCTTTGGCGGCTGGATCGCCGCCTGCTGGAGGCCAGGGCGAGGGAGCTGGCCGCGGCGGGGGTTCCCCTGGAGTGGCGCCGCCCCGTGCCCGAGCGCTACTGAGTGACGGGCCACCCGGGGGGGGGCAGGACCCGATCTAGGCCGCGGCAGCCGGATGGTGGGTCAGGTCGCCATAGAGTTTCTCAATGGCGTCGATGTTGCTGCTGAGGGTGTAGCGCTCCAATACCCGGGCCCGGGCCCGGCGGCCCAGTTCGGCGGTGAGCACGGGCTGGTCCCGCAACACCGGCAACAGAGTGCGCAGCTGGGTGGTCACCCCCTGGGTGCTGATCACGATGCCGGCTCCCCCCTCCAGTGCCTCCCCATCGGCACCCGCATCGGTGGCCACGCAGGCCTTGCCGCAGGCCATGGCCTCCAGCAGGGCAAGGGAGAGCCCCTCCACCAGGGAAGGCAGCAGAAACACCTCAGCGATCTGAAGCAGGGCCACCCGGCGCTTGAGATCGGCTTCATAACCCCACCAGATCACATCCTCATCGTTGTTCTGCAGGGCGCTCCGCAGGGGGCCATCTCCGACGATCAACAACACGCAGCCCTTCGGCTGCACCAGACGCCAGGCCTTCAGCAGGGCTTCCACGTTTTTTTCCGTGGAGAGGCGGCCCATGTAGAGAAACACCCGGCGCCGGCCAAAGCGTTGCGCCAGCTCGGTCAGTTCGCTTTGCACCGCCGCACCTGCCGGAGCCCAGGTGTCGATGTCCACCCCATTGGGGATCACGGCCAGCCGCTCCTGGGGCACGCCGAGCCGCTCCAGCAGATCGGCCTGCAGCTCGGAAAACACGATCACCCGGTCGTAGCGGGCCAGGGACGGGGCGTACACCTGGTAGGTGAGCTGCTGGGTGCCTGCGGTGATGTTGCGCAGGTTGGCATCGAAGGCGGGGTGGAAGGTGGCCACCAGGGGCACACCCAGTTGCTGGCAGAGCTCGGGGAGACGGAAATCCAGAGGGGAGAGGGTGAGGCTGGCGTGCACCACATCGGGCCGCAGCCGCTCCAAGGATTCCCGCAACTCCCTCAGGGCCCCTGGAGATGGAATCGTGTAGACCTGCGATTTCACCAGATAGGAGAGAGCTACTTCCGGGCTCTCCGCCCGCAGCTCACCGGTGGTCTTGCTTCCTACGGCAACGACTGGGGTGGGGAGAGTCTCCTGCCGTCCGAGGGCGGCGGTTGCAGGAGTGTCGAAGTGGATGAAATTCACCTGATGTCCCCTCTGGCGCAGGGCATCCGTGGTGGCCAGGCTGTAGGTGACGTTGCCGCAGAAGGGAGATTTCTTACCCAGCCAGGCGATGTGCGTCACCGCATGAACTCAATCTGTCTGAAGTTAGCAGTGGAGCCGTCAGGAGGGTCTCCAGGGTTGCTCGCTCAGGGCTGCGATTAGGGCAATGGCCGCCAACCCCCAGAGCACCGGCAGCAGTCCATAGCGGCTCACCACGGTGCCCGCCAGGGCCAGAGGGAGGCTGAGGGCGATGTTGATCAGGTTGTTCTGCAGGCCGAACACCTTGCCCCGCTGCTCCTCCGGGGTGTCCACCTGAATGGTGGTCTGGGCGGGAATCGCCAGCAGGGCGGCCCCCAGACCCAGGAGAACGCAGAGGAGCAGGGTGAGCACCAGGTTGCCCCGCAGCTGGCCGAGGAGCACGAGGCTGAAGGCGATGGTGCCCAGCCCCGTGGTGGCCAGGAGTTTGCGGCTGAAGCGCTCCCCGAGCTGGGCCATGGTGAGCGCCCCGAGGGCCAGACCGATCCCACTCATGGCGAGCAGGGTGCCAAACCCCGTGGGTCCGAGGGATTCGATGGCTGCCGCCAGGCTGATCGCCAGCACGTAGAGCGCTGCCAGAAGGCTATAGAGCAACACCAGCTGCAACATGGCCGTGCGCACCGTGGCCCGCTCCCGCAGCACCGTGAGACCTTCTCCGATTTCCTGCCAGATCGACACCCGGCGCATTTGCCGGGGGGGTTCATCCAGCTGGATGCCCATGATCGCCACGGCGGCCAGGCCGTAGCAGAGGGGGAGGAGCCAGAACTCTCCGTTGTCCACCCCGAGGGCCCCGAGGCCGTTCCGCAGCAGCCGCAGGATCGGGTCCCCGAGGGCAAACCCCACGATCGTGGCCGCCATGCTGGTGGCCTGATAGACCGAATTCGCAGCCAGCAGCTGGTGGGGGGGCACCAGCAGGGGGATGGAGGCCTGTTCGGCAGGCGCGAAAAACTGGGTGAGGGCCGATTCGGCCAGAGTCATCAACACCAGGGCCCAATAGCCCCAGCTGAGCCCCAGCCACTGGGGCCCGGGCACCAGGGCCAGGGGAGCCAGCAGCACGAGGACGGCCCGGAGGGCATTGGAGGCCACCATCACGGACCGTTTAGGCCAGCGATCCGCCCAGACTCCCGCCACTGTGCCCAACAACACCGCGGGAATGGTGTTGGCCACATAGATGCCCGTGGCCAGAAGGGTGATCACCTGGGCCCGGCTCTCCAGGTTGATGCGGATCGCGGCCGCAGCCTCCGCCAGGGGGGTGTTTCCGCCCAGGTTGTCTGGCACCCAGTACTGGGCGATCAGAAACACCATCAACACGATGTAAAACTTGTCTGCCAGCTGGGAGAAGATCTGCCCGATCCACAGCCGACGGAAGTTGGGTCGCGCCAGCACGGCGCCAAGGCCCGTCTCCCCCGGCGGCAGGGGAGGGATGTTGGCTGGGGGCTCGGCAAGCTGGGGCACGCCCGGATCCTTCATGGGGCTGGGGAAGGCATCTCTTCCACACTGGCTCGCAGCAGTCTGAACGCTCGTGGGGAGCGCTCCAGGTTTTCCTCACACCACAGGGCCATCAGTTCCAGCAGGCGGAGCCAGACCGTTTCGGGCCCCATCAGGCGGCCATCCTTGGTGCGGGGCAGCCCGGGCCGCATGAGGCGCTGCAACAGGGCCAGCTCCGAGGCATTCAGCAGCATGGCGGCCCCCGGCACGGCCCCAGTGGCCAACCCCTCCCCCGGAAGCAGGCTGCAGCGCCAGTTCCAATTGCCCACGGGCGGATCCAGGGCCGTGCCCTGGCGTGCGCATTGCTGCAGGGGGAGGGCGTAGCCCCCGAGGGCCAGCAGGTGGAGGCTGCCCTGCACGGCCACGGCCAGGGCTTCCACCCGCTCTTGGACGTCCAGCACGATGGTCTCCAGCCGACCCAGATGTACCAGCAGCATGGCGGGCCATCCCGACGATGGGGCACCGGTGGGCACCATCTGCAGACAGAGTTCCGCCAGAGACTGGGCGGCCGAGAGGGTTTCCAGCCGTTCCCCCAGACCGCTGAAGCTGCGCACCAGGGTGAGCTGCCGCACCCGCAACAGGTTGGATCCCCCCACCTGCAGCCGCAGGTGGGCCAGGGGCAGGGCCGTTGCCAGCTTGCTGCGAGGTTTGCGGGCTCCTGGAACGGCCAGACGGATGAGCCCATCCTCCTCGGTGAGCAGGGTCAGAAGCCGATCGCTTTCCCCCAGGGCTGAGCAGCGCAGGGCCACCCCCTCGAGAACCCGTTCGCTTCCCATGGATTCAGCGAGCGCTGGCGGTGAGCGCCTGCATCAGGGCCACGCCCCGGCTAGTGCCCAGCCGCTCCGCACCGGCCTCCACCAGGGCCTGCACCTGCTCCAGGGTGCTGATGCCTCCAGCCGCTTTCACGGCCGCCCGTCCTCGGGCCATCTCCCGCAAACGACCCACCTGGGCGGGGCTGACCGGGGGGCCAAACCCGCTGCCGGTTTTGAGGAAGCGTGCCCCCGCATCGATGCTGACCTCCACGAGAAGGCCCAGGGCTTGCTCCCCCAGCCGCCCCTGTTCGAGAATCACCTTCACCGGTAGCCCCAGTTCCACGATCGGGGCCAGGTCGGCCAGGAGGGTGCGGCTGTCACCATCGGTGAGGGCGCCGAAATCCGGCACCACATCGAGTTCATCCGCGCCACTCTCCAGGGCGGCTTCCGCCTCAGCCCGCTTGACGGCAGGCGGGAAGGCGCCAAAGGGGAAACCGATCACCGCCACCACCCTCACCTTGTTGCGGGGCCCCAGCCGCTCCCGGGCGGCGCCCACCCAGCGGGAGGCCACACACACCCCGGCAAAGCCGTAGTGGGTGGCCTCGTCGCAGCAGCTCCGCAGGGCCTCCAGGCCATGGTGGGGATCCAGCAGGGCATGGTCGATGAGGGGTGGCAGATCGGGAAACTCCTCCCTCATGCGTCCTTGGCTTGGATCACGCCGAAGCCACCATGATTGCGCCGATACACCACATGAATCTGCTGGCTGTCCGAATCCCGGAACACGTAGAAGTCGTGGTCGATGATCTCCAGCTGGTGCAGAGCCTCATCCAGCGTCATCGGTGCCATGTTGTAGTACTTGCGCCGCACCCCCCGATGGGGGAGGTTGGGCTCCAGTCCCTCCGTAAGGGGGTGGCCCGGTTGGGGAAGGTTGGCGGCCCCGGCCTCTTCCGCGGCGGCTGAGCGATGCACCGGTCCTTGCAGGCGTCCCTGCAGGCGATCTTTATGGCGATTGAGCTGGCGGGCCAGTTTGCTGGCCACCATGTCGATGCTGGCGTAGAGATTTTCACTGCGCTCCTGGGCCCGGATCACCACCCCATTGGCAAACATCGTCACTTCTGCCGTCTGCTGGGGAACCCGTGGATTGCGGGCGACCGAAAGATGCACATCGGCCTCCTTCACCAGATCTTCAAAATGGTTGATAGCGCGCGAGAGCTTGGTTTCGGTGTACTCGCGAATAGCGGGAGTGATGTCGAGGTTGCGACCGTGAATCAGAAGTTTCATGGCGGTGGCGTGCGTCCGGTTTGGATCGGCCCACTGGGTGGGTTGTTGCCACAGTAGTGAGACTGAGCCATGGCACCCAAGGGCAGCGCAATTCTTTTTGAACCCAGCGGGCCGGTGTTTTTTCCCCGCGCCTGGGCTTGGCAACAGGAGCTGCAGCAGCGGCTGCTGAGGGATCCGGCGGGCCCCGACGCCGTGCTGCTGCTGGAGCACGAACCCTGCTACACCCTGGGCCGCGGCGCCAGCGAAGCCCATCTGCGCTTTGATCCCTCCTCCCCGCCCCTGCCGCTGTTCCGTATTGATCGGGGCGGGGAGGTGACCCACCATCTCCCGGGCCAGCTGGTGCTCTACCCCGTGCTCCAGCTCCAGCGGCACGGGGCCGATCTGCACACCTTTTTGCGGGCCCTGGAAGGGGTGGTGATCCGCACCCTGGCAGCGCTGGATCTCCGGGGCGAGCGCCTGGAGGGGCTCACCGGGGTGTGGCTGGAGGGCGCCAAGGTGGCGGCGATCGGGGTGGGAGCCAAACGCTGGATCAGCCAGCACGGCCTGGCGCTGAATGTGTGCTGCGACCTGGACACCTTTGCGGCCATCGTTCCCTGCGGCTTGCAGGATCGCCCCGTTGGCCGTCTCAGCCAGTGGCGGCCTGGCCTGAAGGTCGACACGGTGCGGCCCCTGCTGCTGGAGGCCTTCCGCCAAGAGTTTGGCCTGGAGCTGCGTCCACCCGACCCCACCGAAGTCCTGGATGAGCTGTAACCATGGGCGGGCCGAGCCGCGCTCCCATGTCCGTTGTCCCTGCTGAGATCCACTGGACGGGCTCCGATGGGGATCGGGCCGCACTTGCCCGTCGAGACGCTTGGGCCGGGGTGGAGGGGCTGGAGCAGCTCTGGCCCGTGCTGGCCCGTCGCCATGGGGATGCGGTGGCCCTGGAAGACAGCCATGCCACGTCCCCGATGCTCCTGACCTACCGGGAGCTGGGGGAGGCCATCGAGCGGGCGGCTGGAGCTTTTGCCGCCCTGGGAGTGCAAACGGGCGATGTGGTGGCGCTCTTTGCGGAGAACAGCCCCCGCTGGATGATCACCGACCAGGGACTGATGCGGGCGGGGGCCGCCGATGCGGTGCGGGGCAGCAGTGCACCCCCGGAAGAACTGCGGTACATCCTTCAAGATTGCGGCGCCGTGGCCCTGGTGGTGGAGTCGGCCGCCCTCTTCCGCAAGCTGGATCTGGCCCCAGAGCAGTTGCAGCGGCTCCGCTTCGTGCTGGTGTTGGAGGGCCCACCCGCCGCCGTGGAGGGCGGGCGGGCCAGCCTGGATTGGGATGGCTTGGTGGAGGTCGGTGCGACCTCTCCCACCCCGCCCCTGCCCGTGGGGGGAGAGGCCCGGCTGGCCACCCTGCTCTACACCTCCGGCACCACGGGCCAGCCCAAGGGCGTGCCCCTCAGCCAGGGCAACCTGCTCCACCAGCTCCGCACCCTCGGCGTGGCCGTGGCCCCCTCCCCCGGCGATCGGGTGCTGAGTGTGCTGCCCATCTGGCATGCCTATGAGCGCACCGCCGAATACTTCCTGCTCTCCTGTGGCTGCCGGCAGACCTATACAACCCTGCGCCACCTCAAGGCCGATCTGCAGAAGGTGAAGCCCCAATACCTGATCAGCGTGCCCCGCCTTTGGGAGGCCCTGCTCTCGGGTTTCGAGGATGCGCTCGCGGCCATGCCGGCCTCCCGGCAGCGCCTGCTGGGCCGCGCCCTGGCCAACAGCCGGGCCTTCCATCGCGCCCGTCGCACGGCCCTCGACCTCACCCTGGCGCCCGAGCCCGCCCCCCGTCGCCTGAAGGCGGCCGGGGAAGCTCTGCTGCGGGCCCCCCTCCATGGCCTGGCCGCCAAGGCCCTCTGGCCCAAGGTGCGTCAGCAGCTGGTGGGGGGGGAGCTGAGCACCGCCATCAGCGGCGGTGGGGCCCTGGCGATTCATGTGGATGGCTTTTTTGAGGCGATTGGCATCGAGCTGCTCGTCGGGTATGGCCTCACGGAAACCAGCCCCGTGCTCAGCTGCCGCCGCCCCTGGTGCAACCGGCGGGGCAGTGCGGGCCAGCCCCTGCCGGGAACGGCCCTGCGGATCGTGCATCCGGAAAGCCGCACCACCCTGCGGATCGGGGAGTCGGGGTTGGTGTTGGCCCGGGGGCCCCAGGTGATGGCGGGCTATCACCAGAAACCGGAGGCCACGGCCAAGGTGCTGGATGGGGAGGGTTGGTTCGACACCGGAGACTTGGGCCGGCTTCTGCCTGATGGCTGTCTGGTGCTCACGGGCCGTGCCAAGGACACCATCGTGCTCAGCAGTGGCGAGAACATCGAACCCGGTCCCCTGGAGGAGGCCTTGGTGGAATGCCCCCTTTTCGAGCAGGTGATGCTGGTGGGGCAGGACCGCAAGCAGCTCGGAGCCCTGCTGGTGCCCAAGGCCGAACCCCTGATGCAATGGGCCCGCAGCCAGGGCCTCCCGGAGCCTTCCCTCACAGCGGAGGGCACTTTGGCCAGCCTGGATCCAGCCCTGGCCAAGGCCCTCGCCAGGGAATGCAACCGGCTGCTGGCGGGCCGGCCTGGATCCCGGCCGGATGAGCGACTGGGGGGGGTGGCCCTGGTGGAGCCCTTCACCATGGACAACGGGCTGCTGACCCAGACCCTCAAGCAGCGCCGGGATCGTATCGCCGCCAGGGATGCGGCGGCGATCGCCTCCCTCTACGGTGAAGGTTGATCCCTTCTCCGATTCTTCCTGTTCCCATGGCCGAGTCCTTCACGATCAAACGTGCCATCACCATCCGTGCCGTGGTGACGCCGCGCTGGAAGGAAGATGCGGAGCGTGAACTCAGCAATGCCCTGAGCAACCTGGATGGGCAGTTGGCCCAGCTGGAGCAGGAGGGCCAGCGGGTGATCAATGAGGTGCGCAGCCAAAGCTTCAACCCATTGGATCCCCGGGTGCAGGAGCAGGTGGGCTCTATCCAGCAGCAGGTGGGGGCTAAGCGGGCCGAACTGGAGGAGCAGAAACGCCAGGTGCTCGAGCAGCAGCAGCAGGTGCGTCAGCTCGAGTTTGAGCAGGTGGTCGACCAGGGGCAGCTGGAGAGCCTGACGGAGGTGCGCCTCGGCGACAACCTGGTGCAGAAGATGCAGGCCTCCGTGCTGGTGCGGGATGGGGTGGTGGAAGCCCTGGAGGGGATCGGCTGAGTCCTGAGCACTTGCGCACAGACCCTGGTGCAGGGTGCTGCGTAGGATCGCTGTTCCTGCGCGGCAGCACGCCCAGTGGCCACCCACGACATCTTTATGCCCGCCCTCAGTTCCACCATGACCGAGGGCAAGATCGTGCAGTGGCTGAAGAAACCCGGCGACCGGGTGGAGCGCGGGGAATCCGTGCTCGTGGTGGAGTCCGACAAGGCGGACATGGATGTGGAGTCGTTCCAGGAGGGCTACCTCGCCGTGGTGCTGGTTGAGGCCGGCGGCACCGCTCCCGTGGGCGACACCATTGGCCTGATCGCCGAGAGCGAGGCCGAGATTGTCAATGTGCAGGCCCAGGCCCAGGCCGCCGCCGCTGCGGCCCCAGCTCCTGCAGCTCCTGCGGCGGGCCCACCCCCCCCTGCCCCGTTGGCGCCCGCGCCGGTGGCCGCCCCCGTGGCGCCTGCCCCGCCTGCGCCTGCTTTGGTGGCGCCGCCGGCCCCTGCCGTCGCCGATGGTCGCGTGGTGGCCACCCCCCGGGCGAAGAAACTGGCGTCCCAATTGGGTGTGCAACTGGTGGGTCTGCGGGGCAGCGGTCCCCATGGCCGCATTCAGGCGGAAGATGTGGAGCGGGCCGCTGGCCAGCCGGTGAGCCTGCCCCGGGTGGCGGAGGGTTCGGCTCCTGCCCAGCTGGCTGTCGGGGGCAATGGAAGTTCGGCTCCGGCAGCCGCCCCGGCCGGTGAAGCCTTCGGCAGGCCCGGAGAAACCGCCTCCTTCAACACCTTGCAGCAGGCGGTGAACCGCAACATGGTGGCCAGCCTCTCGGTGCCCTGCTTTCACGTGGGCTACACCATCACCACCGACAAGCTGGATGCCTTCTATAAGCAGGTGAAGGGCAAGGGCGTCACGATGACGGCCCTGCTGGCGAAGGCCGTGGCGGTTGCCGTGGCCCGCCATCCCCAGATGAATGCGGCCTACAGCGAGGCCGGCATGGCCTACCCCTCAGCGGTGAATGTGGCGGTGGCGGTGGCCATGGAAGATGGAGGCCTCATCACCCCCGTTCTCGCCCAGGCGGATCGGATCGATCTCTATAGCCTCTCCCGCAATTGGGCTGATCTGGTGAGCCGGGCCCGCAGCAAGCAGCTCAAACCCGAGGAATACAGCACGGGCACCATCACCCTCTCCAATCTGGGGATGTTTGGGGTGGATCGCTTCGATGCCATCCTGCCGCCCGGCTCAGGGGCGATCCTGGCGGTGGCCGCGTCCCTGCCTGCGGTGATCGCCGCCAAGGATGGCTCCATCCGGGTGGGCCGCCAGATGCAGGTGAACCTCACCTGCGACCACCGGGTGATCTACGGCGCCCATGCGGCAGCTTTCCTGAAGGAGCTTGCCCAGCTGATCGAAACCAATCCTGAGAGCCTGGCCCTCTGAACCGGCCAGCAGATTCATGACCTCCCCTGAGGACTGGCTGCTCTCCAGCTACGACTACCCCCTGCCCCCGGAGGCCATCGCCCAGAGGCCGGTGGAGCCCCGTCACAGCGCCCGCCTGCTGATCGTGGAGCCGGGCGAGGGAGCCTGTCACCGCCAGGTGTGGGATTGGGCCGAGGAGCTCCGGCCGGGAGATCTGATGGTGGTGAACGACACCCGGGTGCTGCAGGCCCGGCTGCAAGCCCGGCGCTCCAGTGGCGGAGCAGTGGAGGTGTTGGTGCTGGAGCCCTGGCCCCAGGGGGAAGGGTGCGATTGGCTCTGCCTGCTCAAGCCGGCCAAGCGGGTCAAGCTTGGGGAAGTGTTGGTGCTGGATCCCCCTCAAGGCCAGGATGATCTGCCCGTGCCGCTCCAGGTGGTGGGCACCCACGCCGAATCCGGGGGGCGGGTGGTTCGCTTCCCGCCGGGCTTGGGGGATGCCCCCAGCCTCGAGCCCTTCCTCCAGCGCTATGGATCCATCCCCCTGCCTCCCTACATCCACGGGACGGAAGGGGTGGAGGGCGATCGCTACCAAACGCGCTATGCGACCCAGCCCGGCGCCGTCGCTGCCCCCACTGCCGGATTGCACCTCAGCGATGCCCTCCTGCAGCGCCTCCAGGAGAGGGGTGTGCTGCGGGCCACGGTGACGCTGCACGTGGGGCTGGGCACCTTCCGGCCCCTGGAGCAGGAACGGCTGGAAGGACTGGAGTTGCACAGCGAGTGGGTGGAGGTGACGCCGGCGCTGGTGGCTGCCGTGGAGGCGGCGCGCCTGCGGGGCGGGCGGGTGGTGGCGGTGGGCACCACCAGCGTGCGCAGCCTGGAGGGGGTGGCCGCGCTCCATGGGGGGCAGCTGCGGCCCTATCGGGGCCCGGTGAACCTGGTGATCCAACCGGGCTTCCGCTTCCAGGTGGTGCAGGGCCTTCTCACCAATTTCCATCTGCCCAAGAGTTCCCTGTTGCTGCTCGTCAGTGCCCTGATTGGTCGGGAGCGGCTCCTGGCCCTCTACGGGGAGGCCATTCGCATGGGGTATCGCTTCTTTTCCTTTGGGGATGCCATGTGGATTCCCCCGGAAGCCGTGGTGGTGGGCGAGCCGAGAAAGGCCTCCTAGCTTCTGCTGATCAGTCGGCCCAGGGCTTCCCGCAGGGCCCGGCTGCTGTCCTCCAGCCCCTCAGCAGAGGGGAACCAGTAGCGGAAGTCGCGGAGCACGGAGCCAGCCCAGTTCCCCCGCGCCTGGAAGTCGACCGGATAGGGCACCACCGCCAGCCCCTGGCGGGCAAAGAGAGCCCTGGCCCGGGCCATGTGGAACGCTGAGGTGACAAGCAGCACCCGGCTTCCCTTGGGCAGCTGGGCGGCCACGGCCTCGGCTTCTTCCGCCGTGTTGCGCACATAGGGGGTGACGGCGAGGGCCTGGGCGGGCAGGCCCAGGGCGAGGGCCTGCTGGCGGTGCACCTCCCCTTCCGTGGGCACGCCCCTCTCCAGGCTGATGGCCCCACCCGTGAACAACAGCAGGGGGGCTTTGCCCGCCTGGAAGAGCTCCAGCCCTCCGAAGAAGCGATCCGCATCCACCCACTCCGTGCGGCGCAGCTGGCCCGGGGCGGGATGGCGCCCGCCGCCGAGCACCACAATGGCGGAGGCATTCGGCATGGCCTGGGGCCGCAGGGGCTGCCAGGGCCGCTCCATCAGCCGCCAGAGCCCCTGGCCGATGAGAGGGGTGGCCAACAGCCAGAGCAGGGCGAAGGCCGCCTGCACCAGAGCCCAGCGCCGCCGGGCCAGGGCCCACCCCAGGAGCAGCAGGGCCAGCCCCAGGGGGAGCACGAGCAGGGGAAGCAGCTTGCTGAGCACAAACATCGGAGAGCCCTAAGGGGTGGACCAAAAAAAAATGGCGTTCCGGGCCAGGGGGCCGAAACGCCAGGGGAGCTGGGGACCAGACAGGGAAAACTCAGGCGGCGGCCAGGTTGGCGGCCACGAAATCCCAGTTCACCAGCTTGTCGAGGAAGGTGCTCATGTAATCCGGCCGGCGGTTCTGATAGTCGAGGTAGTAGGCGTGCTCCCACACATCCATGGTGAGGAGGGCCTTCTGCCCATGGGCCAGGGCCAGGGGCAGGTCGGCGTTGCCGGTCTTGGTGATCTTCAGGGTGCCATTGTCGAGCACCAACCAGGCCCAGCCGCTGCCGAACTGGGTGGCTCCAGCGGTTTTGAACTGCTCTTTGAAGGCGTCAAAGCTGCCGAAATCTGCATCGATCTTGGCGGCCAGATCCCCACTGGGGGCGCCACCGCCACCGGGCTTCATGCCCTGCCAGTAGAAGGTGTGGTTCCACACCTGGGCCGCATTGTTGAAGACCCCGGCTTTGCTGGCATCACCGGACACCGCAAGAATCGTTTGGTCGAGGGATTTGCCTTCGAGGTCGGTGCCGGCCACCAGGTTGTTCAGGTTGGTGACGTAGGCCGCGTGGTGCTTGCCGTGGTGAAACTCGAGGGTGGAGCGGGAGATGTGGGGCTCGAGCGCATCGAGGCCGTAGGGCAGGGCGGGCAGCTGGTGCGCCATGGAAAGGGAAGCGTGCAGGTGAGGGCCCGGACAGACCGGACGGCTGGGGCATCTTAACGATCAAATCCCACCTGTTAGTTGCCGACCTTCAGCAGCTCCACCTCAAAGAGAAGGGTGGCATCGGGGGGGATCACCCCACCGGCTCCGCGGGAGCCATAGGCCAGATCGGAGGGGATCACGAGCTTGCGCTTGCCTCCCACCCGCATGCCCGCCACGCCCTCATCCCAGCCCTTGATCACCCGGCCCGCCCCAAGGGGAAAACTGAAGGGGCCCCGGCCGTAGCTGCTGTCGAATTCCTTGCCGTTGGTCAATGTGCCGCGGTAGTTGACGCTCACCGTTTGACCGGCTTTGGCCTCCTCCCCCTCACCCACCACCAGATCGGTGATCTCCAGGCCACTGGCGGTGATGCGCGGCTTGGGAGCAGCCATCTCGCCTCCAAGGGCATTGGCCTGGGCGAGGGTGGGGTCATCCATGGGAGCCATCGCAAAGAGAGAGGGGTTGGCGTCGTCGGGGTCCAGTTCCAGAGGCGAGGCCACCGCGGCACGGGCCGCGGTGGATGGGCCAGCTCCAGGCTCGGCCCGGTTGAGGGTGGCTGAGGCTGCCGCGGCCAGCGTGGTGGCTTCAGGAGGCGCAGCCTCCACCAAAGAAGGGTTCACCAGCTGGCTGATGATCGCCACCGTGAGGCAAGCGAGGCAAACGCCAACGCTGATCAGAATGTCGCGCATACGTGGGCCCACAACGTCTGTGCAGTCCAGTGGATTCTGCCAGGGCTGGGCTCAGCTCAGCCCGTCGGTCCAGTCGGCCCTGCTCTGAGCCTGGCGCAACTGGCTTTCCAGGCGATCGATGCGTCCCCGCAGTTCATCCAGTTCCCTTTGGCGGGCCAGACCCAGGTCCTGCAGAAGCTGGTCCCGGTTGCGCTCGAGCTGGCGCTCGGCCTGCTGCTCCACCTCCGGTGTCTCGCCGCGCACGGCCTTAAGTACATCGTCCATAAGGGCCGAGGCATGGGTGGGGTCCAGCCTCCCGCTCTGCACCCATTCCTGGGTGACATAGCGGAGGCGGTCGGCCACCAGGGTGGTGGTGCCGAGGCCCCGAAGGAGGAGCATCTGTAACAGGTTGCCCTGGTCCATGGTGAGGTTGGTTTGGATAGGAGCCGCTCCGAGAATGGCAACGCCACGGGGTCATGACCATGGGGAATGACCGGCGCCTGAGGCTGCTCCTGGCGCTGGCTGCCGGCACCCTGGCGGGCCTGTCCCTGCCTCCCCTTGGCTGGCCCTGGCTGCTCTGGCCCTGTCTGGGTGTGCTCTGGGCCTTGGCCGGTTCTCCGCAGGGGGTGGCCTGCGGGGGGCTCTGGGGGTTTGGGGCCGTGCTGATCAGCCATCGCTGGTTGCCCGCCTTGCACCCCCTCGACTGGGTGGGGGTGCCCCTCCCCCTGAGCCTTCCCCTCTGCCTGTTGCTCTGGCTGCTGTGCGCTGCCTTCGGGGGCGCTCTGGTGGCAGCGTGGATGGGCCTTGTGCGCCTCCTGGATCCCGGGCGACTGAGCACGTCCCTCCTGGCCGCCGGGCTTTTTGGGGGGGGGGAGGTGCTGCTGGCCAAGGGCCCCCTGTTCTGGATCGGCCTTGGCGCCTCCCCCTTGCCGGGGGATCCCTGGCTGGCGGGCCTGGCGGCCCTGGTGGGCACCGGGGGGTTGGCGGCCGTTCAGGTGCTCCTTGGGTGGGGGGTGTGGAGGGTGGCCCGCTCCTGGCAGTGGCGCTGGGGGCTGGCCCTGCTGACGGCGCTGCTGCTGGTCCACTTGGCGGGAGCAACGGCCCGGGGCGGGCAGGCAGCCCATGCGGCCCAGATCCAGCCAGATGGCTCCACTCCCCAGGCCCCCGAGCCCGTGCTGGTGGTGCAGCCAGCCATTCCCACCCGCGAGAAATTCCTTCCCGCCCAGCAGGAGCGCCTCCTGCGCCTGCTCGCCTCGGCCATGGTGGAAGCCCGGCCCAGCGGCGCCACGGTGGTGATGCCCGAGGGAGCCCTGGCCCTGGGCCAGCCCCTGCCCGGTCCTGCTCCGGTGGAGGTGCTCAGTGGGGGGTTCCGCCGGAGTGGGGCCAGCGTGCACAGTGCCGTGTTGCGCTTTTCTCCCCAGGCCACCGCGCCTTCCAGTTGGGTGGATAAGCACCGGGTGGTGCCCCTTGGGGAGTGGGTGCCGTTGGCCCCGCTCTTCCGCTGGAGTGGCCTTTCCGCCGTGGGGGGCATTGAGGGGGGCGCCCCTTCCCGCCTGTTGCCCCGCCCGGGGGGGGCGATCGGTGTGGCGATCTGCTACGAGATCGCCGATGGCCAGGCTTTGGCGGAGGCCAGCCGCAGGGGGGCCAGGTGGTTGCTGGCCACGGCCAATCTCGACCCCTATCCCCTGGCCCTGCAGAGCCAGTTCCAGGCCCTGGCCCAGTTGCGCGCCCTAGAAAACGGCCGGTGGTTGGTGAGTGTGGCCAACACGGGCCCCAGCCTGCTGGTGGATCCCTCAGGGCGGGTGGCGGCAGCCCTTCCCCCTGGGCGTCCGGACACGGGGCTATTCACCGTGCCGGCCAGCTGGCGGCTCACCCCTTATCTGGTGGCGGGCGAGGTTCCCCTGCTGGTGCTGATCGCTGCTGGAGGGGGGCTGCGGGCCGCGAAGCGCTAGCCCTCGGCCAGGGGCGCCGATTCCACCAGAGAGGGCGCTAGACGCAGTCCGGCCTCACCGGCTGGCACGAGCAGCAGGTTGGCGTTGCGGAAGCGGGAGAGGAGGCGGGTGGTGGTGACCCGGGTGGTGCCGATCAGTTCGGCGATGCGTTCGTGGGTGAGCCGGAAGGGGAGATCGCACCAGGGCCCGCAGCGCCGGCCCAGTCGGCGCACCAGCAAAGCAAGCAGGGCGTGCAACCGGGTTTCGGCGTTGCCCAGATGGCGGATCCGCAACAGTTGAAGTGTCCATTCGTTCACCGCGTCGAACCCCACCCCCTCCACGCTGAGGCCATGGCGGCAGAAGCTCAGGGGGGTGAGGGCCTCCACGCACACCCCTTCGCTGCAGAGGCGGTCGGTGCGCAGTTGGTCGCCGGCCTGGAGAAAGGCGATGGTCATGCCCTCGGTTTCTTCACAAGGGCAATACACCCGTGCGATGCCTTCAAGCACCTCCAGGCAAGCGCCTGTGGGGCGCAGTCCTGGGTCAAGAAGCACGGATTGGCCCATCTGGAGCTGGATGGGAATCCCAGGGGCGGAGGAGGAGCGATGGGTGGCCTGAGCCAACACGACCGTCTTGCGAATGGTTCGCAACTTAGAAGATGGAGGCGGTCTTTTGCAAGCGATTCTCAATTGCAGCTGTAATGGAGTAGCAAATGTCACATCGCTTGGCAGCATTTGCCCAAGCCCTCTCCAAGGCCGGTTTCTACCTTGGGCTGAATCTGGCCTCGCCAGCCTTTCTCGGACGACTGTGACCCGATCCCCATCCTCCCTGTCCGCCCCACTGCTGGTTGGCTTTGGGCTCCTCGCCGCGGGAGCCGTGGTGGCCCTGGTGCGGGGGCTCTCCCAGGCCCAGGCCACGGAAATCGGCGTCTACTCCGGCCGCCACTACAACAGCGACCAGGCCCTCTACAAGCAGTTCACCGCCCGCACCGGCATCCGCGTGAAGCTGCTGGAGGGCAAGGATGACGCCCTGATTGAGCGGCTGCGCCAGGAAGGGGCCCAGAGCCCGGCCGATGTGCTGGTGCTGGTGGATGCGGCCCGGCTCGAGAAGGCGGCCCGGATGGGGCTCTTTCAGCCGGTGCGCTCGGCGGCCCTGCAACGGGATGTGCCCGCCAACCTCCGCGATCCCCAGAACCGCTGGACCGCCCTGACCCGCCGGGTGCGGGTGGTGATCGTCAACCCGAAACAGGTGGATCCCGCCACGATCCGCACCTACGCCGATCTGGCGCAACCGGCCTTCAAGGGACAGCTCTGCCTGCGCGACAGCCGCAGTGTCTACAACCAGTCTCTGGTGGCCGATCAGCTCATCCTGCGTGGCGAAGGGGCCACCCGGGATTGGATCCAGGGCATGGTGGCCAACCGCAATCCCCGCCAACCCTTTTTCACCGCCGATGTGCCCCTGGCCCGGGCGGTGGCGAAAGGCGAGTGTGCCGTTGGGGTGGTGAACTCCTACTACGTCGCCCGGATGCTGGCGGGGGAGAGCGGCGCGGCGGACAAGACCCTGGCAGCCAACGTGAAGGTGGTGTTCCCCACCCCGGCCCATGTGAATGTCACCGGGGCGGGGGTAACCCGGAGCTCCAAAAAGCCCGCGGCGGCCACCAAGCTGATCGAATTTCTGGCTTCAGCCAGTGGCGGCAAGGGCTATGCAGCCGCCAATAACGAGTTTCCCCTCAAGGGGTTTGGCGGCAACGCCATCCTCAACAGCTGGGGGCCGTTCACTGACGACGGCGTCTCGATTCAGGCCATGGGGGCCCGCAACCGGGAAGCCGTTGCCCTGATGCAGGCCAATGGCTGGCGCTAACTGCCCTTAAAGGCTCAGCCCTCCAGCAGGCTGCGCAGCATCCAGGCCGTTTTTTCGTGAATCTGCAGCCGCTGGGTGAGCAGATCGGCCGTGGGCTGGTCGTTGGCCTCCTCCGCCAGGCGAAACACCGAGCGGATGGTGCGGGCCACCGCCTCATGGCCCCCCACCAGCTCCCGCACCATGTCCAGGGCGGCGGGTTGGCCCTGGCTTTCGGCAATCGAGGCCAGGCGGGAGATGGCGCCTGCTCCGTAGGGAGCGGGGAAGCCGAGGGAGCGGATCCGCTCGGCGATGCTGTCGAGGGCGGTCCAGAGCTCGGTGTATTGCTCCATGAACATCAGGTGGAGCGTGTTGAACATCGGGCCCGTCACGTTCCAGTGGAAGCCGTGGGTTTTGCTGTAAAGCACGGTGCTGTCGGCCAACACGCGCCCCAAGCCCTCGGCGATGGTCTGCCGCTGCTCGGCGGGGATGCCGATGTCGATGGGAGGGGCAGAGGAGGTCATGGCGTCGAGGAGTCTGGTTCCAGGTATAGACCAGGTGGGGCTTTGCGACTGGGGAAGGTTGGAGATGGTGATGGGCCTGAGCCAAGCGATCAGCTTCGGCAGTGAGATCACGGGGGATCTGGCCAGGGCCGAGGAGCGGGAGTGGTTAATCACCAATGGGCTGGGCAGCTACGGCAGCGGCACCGTGGCCGGAACCCGCACCCGGGCCTACCACGGCCTGCTGCTGGCGGCCCTTCGGGCTCCCGCCGATCCCTGCGAGCGCACCCTGCTGGTGGCCGCCTTGGAGGAGGTGGTGGAGGTGGGTGGGCGATCCATTCCCCTAGGCCACCCCTGGATGGTGTCCTTTGCCCTTGAGGGCACCGTGCCCACCTGGCGCTATGCCCTGGGCGATGCCCTGCTGGAAAAACGCCTCTGGATGCAGAGCGGCGCCCACACCACCACCGTGCTCTATCGGCTGCTGCAAGCCAGTGCGCCGGTGCAGCTCTGCCTCACGGCCCTGGTGAACAGCCGCTCCCACCACGGGGGCATCCCCCGTCCGGAGATCTCCCTTCAAGCCGTGCCCCATGGCGTGTGCATGGTGCCCCAGGGAACGGGGGCGCCGCCCTTTGTGGTGCTGAGCGATCGGGGCTCCACCACGCTGGCGAGCCCCGGAGAGTGGTGCGGGGGCTTTGCCCTGCCGGCGGAGGAGGAGCGGGGTCTGCCCAGCCGGGACGACCATCTGCGGGCCGCCCGGATCCAGGTGTGCCTGAGTGCGGAGCAGCTCACCCTCACGGTGGTGGCCAGCACGGAGTGTGAGCCCCTGCTGGACGGGGAGCGGGCCCTGCAGGAGCGCCGCGCCCACGACGCCGTGCTTCTGGATCGGTGGCGGCAGGCCCAGCCAGGGCTGGAGGAGGCGGCGCCGCCCTGGGTGACCCAGCTGGTGTTGGCCGCCGATCAGTTTGTGGTGGCCCGGGAAGCCGGCCAGACGATCCTGGCGGGCTTCCCCTGGTTCGGCGATTGGGGGCGCGACACCATGATCAGCCTGCCGGGCCTCACCCTGGTGACGGGCCGTGCCGCCATCGCCGCCCAGATCCTGCGCACCTATGGCCGGTTCGTCAGCCAGGGCATGCTGCCCAACCGTTTTCCCGAGGGCAGGGAGACGTTGGGGGAGGGCGACTACAACACAGTTGACGCCACCCTCTGGTACGTCGAAGCCCTGCGCCAATACCACCAGGCCACGGGCGATGACGCCCTGATTCGAGAGCTGTTCCCCAAGCTTGAGGAGATCGTGGAGGCCCACTGCCAGGGCACGCGCCACGGCATCAGCCGCGATCCGGCCGATGGCCTGCTGCGGGCCGGGGAGCAGGGCCTGCAGCTCACCTGGATGGATGCGAAGGTGAATGGGGAGGTGATCACTCCTCGGATCGGCAAGCCGGTGGAGGTGAATGCGCTCTGGTGTTGTGCCCTGCGCACCATGGTGCACTTTGCCGAGCTTTGCGGGGAACGAAGCGAGGGCTATGGGGCCCTGGCGGAAGAAGCCCGGCGGGGCTTCCAGCGCTTCTGGAATGGAGCCCTGGGCTACTGCTTTGACGTGCTGGATGGCCCCGATGGCACCCATGAGGAGGCATTGCGGCCCAATCAGCTCCTGGCGGTGGCCCTCACGGATGGGTTGCTCTCCGGCGAACAGGCCCGGCAGGTGGTGGCGGTGTGCGGCCAGCAGCTGCTCACCCCGGTGGGCTTGCGCAGCCTTGATCCCCGCCACCCCGCTTACCAGGGCCACTACGGCGGCGGCCCCCTGACCCGGGACCGGGCCTACCACCAGGGCACGGTGTGGGGCTGGTGGCTGGGCCCCTATGCCCTGGCCCATGCCCGGGTGTATGGGGACCCGGAGGGGGCTCTGCGGCTGCTGGAGGCGGTGGGCCATCACCTGAGCACGGCCGGCGTGGGCAGCATCAGCGAGATCTTCGATGGCGATGCGCCCCACTGGCCCCGGGGCTGCATCGCCCAGGCCTGGTCTGTCGCGGAGGTGCTGCGGGCCTGGGTGGTGCTCAGGGGGATGGCGGTTGGTGACTGCAGGCGCTCAGCAGCCGCGGCAAGACAAAGTGGTCAGAATCTGGCTGGTCAACAGTGTTGAACGCCGTGAGGGATCCAGGTAGTCCTCGATTTGTGCCGGGATCTTCTCCCGTTTGGTCTGCTTCTTGGCAGTCGACTGCTTGTTCTTAAAGAACCCGAGCTGAGTTCCGCCTACCAATCCAGTCTGCATGCGACTACGGCACCACTTTCGTATTAATCAAAGCCTGGGCGCTTGCAATCTTTTTTGGCTTATGAGCGAAGAAGAACGACGTGTGATGGCTGGTGGAGATCTCTCTCAACAGGTAGCAGCGCTAGCGGCGATGGCCGCCCCCCCCCGCCGGTGAATCTCCCGGGCGTAGTCGGTCCAGCGGCCCTGGCCCCAATAGCGGAAGCAGCTGGTTTCCAGCAGGAGCAGGTGGAGCAGGGCATCTTGATAACGGGGTGTTTGGGTGATGGCGGGATCCTGCGCCACCAGGGGATCAAACACCTGGTGAAAGTGGGCACTGAGCTGGTTCATGGGTTCGAGCACGTTGCCGTAGCCCTCTACCCAGCTGAGGTTGTTGGTCCAGGAGGCCCCCTCCATGGAGAAGTGGGGATCGCTGGCCTCTAAATCGGCGATGGCCGCTGCGGTGGCCTCGGGGGTGGGCTGGCTGCCCACCTTTTGCCACACCTTGTGTTGGTGCACCGCCTGGATCGTGGGGTAATCGTTGTTCTGCACCCCGGCGGCCTCCAGCAGCTCGAGATACTCGGTGCCATTCATCGCCACCGTGCCCGTGGTGCCTCCCCCCTGGGCAGCGATCTTGTGGTGGGCCTGAACAAAGGCCGGTGGGAATTCGTTCATCATCACCCCGCCGTTTTCCCCATCGGCGATCTGGGTCACCAAGGAAGGCACCATCCTTCCGCCCACCTGCTGCTTCCCCAGCCCCAGGGCTTCGTAGTAGGGCTGCATCTGCCCCACCAATTTGGTGTCGGAGCCCTGGGTTTTGATCAACGCCAGAATCGTGGCCGTTTCCCCCTGGGAATTGCGCGCCACCAGCTGGTTGGGGATCACCTTCTGCTCCTGGCGCAGGGGAGAGCCATCCGTTTGCTCCACGCTGTGCTCCTGCACCAGCAACCAGCGGTAGCCACATTCCCGGAGGGCTTTCACATATTCATAAAGGGTGTCGGGATGGTTGGGCAGGTGCATCTCCGGCGGGGAAAAGCCCTTCACCCGTTGCAGGGCTTTCGGGCCGAAGATGTCGGCGAAATGCTGTTGCCAGGCCAGCATCTGCAGCTTCAGGTCGGGGATGGGGGTGGAGGGCACCACGGCATGGCTCCACAGGGTGCCCAGCCACTCCACATGGGGCTGATAGCGGGAGTCGCAGGCCAGTCGCCTCAGGGGCTCGAGGATGTCGTCCCGGCCCATCTGCTGGAATCCCCAGAGCAGATTGCCGGAGTAATCCAGCATGATCCGCGGGTTACAGCCCTCCTCAATCAGTTGGGGGATGAGGGCGCCCATGCGGCGGTAGCACTCGGCGAAGGCCGGGGCGTTGTGGTTGTCGCCCTCGCCGCTGTGCTCCTCCATGTATTGAAGGTGGGAGATCAGGGCCCCCTCCTGGCCCGCCGGGATCGTGGGCTGGTGCATGTGCAGCGCACAGGCAAAGGCCGACTGGATCAGCTCCAGCTGCACATTGATGTGGGGCAGGAAGACGGGGCTGGCGTGCTGCACCAAGCTCAGGGTGGCTTGCTCGTGGCCGGCGATCCCGGGCGGGGTGGGCATGGGGCACAGGGCCGGTGGGGGCTTGAGACTGGCACGGGGCGGCCGCTCGATCCGCTCGCCCGTCCCGCAGCTCCGGGGCGGTTGCGCCAGTCTGGAGCGGCATGGCAAGGGGGGCAACCCATGGAGGGGACTGGGCAGGCAGCTCTGGCGCGCAGGAGTGGCGATCCAGGGCCCCCTCCGATGTTGGTGTTTGACGGCGGTTGCCCCTTTTGCCGCCACTTCGCCGAACTGAGCGAACTCCGCAGCGGCATCCCGGGCCTGGTGATCCGGGATGGTCGTAGCGACGCGGAGCTGCGCCGGGCTCTGGCCCGGCGGGGCTACCACCTGCGGGATGGGGCCATGGTGATGGATGGCAACCAGGTGTGGCATGGCGCCGAGGCCATCACCTGGCTCTGCGCCCGCATGGAGCCCAGCGCAGCGCTGCTCCAGGTGTTGGCGCCGCTGATGGCTGATGGGGGGCGGACCCGCAGGCTCTATCCCTTGCTGCTCCTCGCTCGCCGGCTGGCCCTGGGGGCCCGGGGCTTGCCGGTGGATCCGGAGGATGGGCCCTCACACCCGCCGCGCCAGCCGCAGCTTCGCTGAGCGGCTGCGGGGATTGGCCTCCACCTCCTCTTCTCCGGCGCTGATGGGCTTTCGGGTGAGCCGCTCCAGCCGGGGATCCTCCAGGAAGGCCTGCTTCACCCGCCGATCCTCGAGGGAATGGAAGCTGATGATCGCCAGCAGGCCGCCCGGCACCAGCCAATCCGGGGCCTGTTGGAGGAGCCGCTCCAGCGCGCCCAGTTCGTCGTTCACGGCGATGCGCAGGGCCTGGAAGCTGCGGGTGGCGGGATGGATCCGGCCATGGCGAGCTTTGGGGGGATAGCAGCCAGCAATGGCGTAGGCCAATTCGGCGGTGCTGCGCTCTTGCCAGGGGCGGTTGGCCCGCTCCGCCACCAGGCGGCGAGCAATGCGCCTGGAGAGGCGCTCCTCCCCTAGCCCATAGAGCAGATCCGCCAACTCCCCCTCCTCCAGCCGATCGAGCAGAGCAGCGGCCGTTTCCCCCGCTTCCGGGTTCATGCGCATGTCGATCGGTCCTTCCGCCAGGAAACTGAAGCCCCTCTCTGAGCGATCCAGCTGGGGGCTGCTCACCCCCAGATCCGCCAGCACCCCCTGCACCGGCTCTTCCGGACTGAAGGCGGCGAAGTTGCTGGCCACGATCAGCACCCGCTCCCCCCAGGGGGCCAGCCGCTCGGCGGTGGCGGCCCGCGCCGTGGGGTCCTGGTCGAGGCCGATCACCTTCAGATTGGGATGGGCCGCCAGCAGCAGGTCGCTATGGCCGCCTCCCCCCAGGGTGCAGTCGATCAGCCGGGGCGGGCCTCCATCCGGCGCGGGCGGCAAGGCCGCAAAGGCCTCCAGCACCTCCGCGGCCAACACGCTCTGGTGGGTGAAGGGGGCACTCATACCTGTGGCCTGTGTGTCTACACTGTTTAATGGATTGTCTACACGCCTTGGGCTGTGGCTCTCAACATCCGCAACGAAGAAGCCAACCGTCTGGCCGCCGAGGTCGCGACCCTGACGGGTGAGACCAAGACAGAGGCGGTGATCTTGGCCCTGAAGGAACGATTGCATCGGCTTCGTCGCGAACGGAATGGTGAGGCAGATCAGCAGGCGAGCCGGCTCGATCGCCTCGACCGGATTGCCTTGCACTGTGCGGCGCTTCCCCTCCTTGATCAGCGCAACGCGGATGAGATCTGCGGATACGACGCCATGGGCTTGCCCTCCTGATGGTGATCGATTCCTCAGCCATTCTGGCCATTCTTCAAAATGAGCCGGAACGGCGAAGGTTCAACGCCTTGATCGTTGCTGCAGAGCGTTGCTCTCTTTCTGCAGCAACATTTGTGGAACTCTCGATCGTGTTGCAAGCACGGTTTGGGAGCGAAGGCCATGCCGATCTTGAGCTCTTCCTCCGTACGGCCCAAGTGGAGATCGTGAGCTTCAATCGTGAGCAGGGGGAATTGGCGCGCAAGGCTTTTGCCCTCTATGGCAAGGGTCGTCATCGCGCTGGGCTGAATCTTGGCGATTGCTTTTCCTATGCCCTGGCCAGGTTTCTTGACGAACCACTGCTGTTCAAGGGCGATGATTTCCTTTACACCGACCTTCGCTTTGCAGCTGGATGAAGCGAAGAGCACTGGTCATGGCCAAGGGCAGCCAGCTCCTGAGCAAAGGCCGGATCCACCTCACGCCGGCGGCCGATGCCGCGCTCGATCCACCACCACTTCACCAGCCACAGCGCTCGCACTCCCTTAACGTTTTCCTATGGCTGCCGTCGATCTCCATCACCAGCATTTGCAGCGACGCTGGGCCCAGGAGCAGGGGGCTGTGGAGGAACGGCGCCAACAGCTGCTGGTCGCGGCGGGCCTGGCTGCGGAAGCCCTGAGGGAGCGTTGGCCGGTGCTGCAGGGGGTGTGGTT